>NZ_QNUL01000011.1 GCF_003383615.1 Dyadobacter luteus | reverse complement strand
TAAATCGAAGACTAGTACTCTTCATTATTAACTCATCATTCTTAACTCAAAGATCTTGTTGGTGACTATTGGTCCGGACGGTGCGACGATTCGCCGAGGCGCGCAGCCTTCACCTGTTCCCATCCCGAAGTCACAGAAACCAACGACGAACTTGTTGGTGACTATTGGTCCGGTGTTCACCTCTTCCCATCCCGAACAGAGAAGTTAAGCCCGGAACCGCCGATGATACTTGGATCAAACCTGGTAAAGTAGGTAGTCGCCACAATACTACAACAGAAAGCCTTGCAGAAATGTGAGGCTTTTTTTGCGTTTAAGGCATAGCCAGGTATGCTTATTGGATCGGTCTGGGGCGACACTCGCTTCACCTCTTCCCAGGCTACGCGCCCCAGAACAGAGAAGTTAATTGCGGCTGGAATCGCGGGACTAGACGAGCAATTGTACTACAACAGAGAAAAACTCTCTCTCTTCCGTTTTGAAAGCTGCGTGGGGATAAGGTAGCCATTAAATCATTCCCAAAGTAACGTTGCTGTTAGATTAATCAAGATCTATTCAGAAATAATAGATTGGAGTAAGCTGAGATTTTCCCCAAGCCTATTATTGAAACCTGAAAGTTTCTTAATTATCCCTGATTATATTTTAGAGGTTTACTTATTCAGCTGGATAGTCTACGGATTAATAATTACCAAAGGATAAATTTTCTATTTGAGTTATGCAGAAATAAGGTAAGCGGTATTCATATACATCTGGGGATTCTTATTTACGTATATAGATATAGTTAACATCAGATCTACTTTTAGCACTAAGCCTGATCTTTCTTTGTAATGGGAATCATCGTTTGTGGACACCGACTAGGTTGCGTCAAGCTGCTCTGCTTACGACTGATTTGATACGATTGATTTTCCGATCCTGATGGTATGACTGATCCAGGAGTTCAGGCATAGCATCAGATTATTTTGGTTAAGGCCTGAAATTATGCTTTACAGGTGTTGTTGGTTATGAAAGCAGACAATTTATCGCTGATAAATGTTTTGATTGGAAAGAGAAGAAGATTTACGCGTGAGATCCAGCCTTTTGGAAGCTACTTGCGAAAGCAGAATTTTAGGAGGGCAATTTTATAACTTTCGGACCTACTTGCTTCTGCCTACAAACTCTTCGGACTGATCCGAACTGACCTGAGTTAAAATTCGAAAGCTTTAAAATGAAAAAAGCCACTCGTTAAAGTGGCTTTTTCTTCGTAGCGGGAGCTGGACTCGAACCAGCGACCTTTGGGTTATGAGCCCAACGAGCTACCAACTGCTCCATCCCGCGGAGTTGCTGAATTGGACTGCAAACATACGACAATTTTTTTTATTAAGCCTGTTTCTGATAAAATTATTTAATTTTTTTTTGCTTTGATGTCTTTATAAAATTTGAGAAGTATAATAACATATTGAATATAAGTAACTTGTCCTATTTTATAGATTTTAGTTTTTTAATTATTAAATAAGAAATTTTAGCAATGAACGGAATTACTTACTACGATTTATAGTTCTCATTAGCACTTTGGTAACATCTGAAACCACATATTTTTCAGTTTACTACTAATAAAGCTGTATTTTTGTATCATTATCAGAAAGATAGACTTTTTAAAAGAGCATTTTTCCACTAGTCTGTTATCCATACAGCAGACTTTTGAAAACAATGTAAACCAATCATAGCTTTCATAGTAAGATTGGCCTGGCTGTAGCCGGGAAAGATTTCGTTGTCTGGCAATTGAAAATTTGTCAACGAATTGTAAACAACTATTATGAGTGAAATTCAAGAAAATACAACTCCTTTCCGTAATCACAGGGCTGGATTTGTCAGCATTATAGGTAAGCCGAATGTTGGTAAATCTACTTTGATGAATGTTCTGGTAGGTGAGAGGATGTCCATAATTACATCGAAGGCACAAACTACCCGTCACCGTATTATGGGAATTCTGAATGGGAAACATGAGGATATCCCATTTCAGCTGGTATATTCGGATACGCCTGGTGTGGTAAAACCTGCCTATAAGCTGCATGATTCTATGATGACCTTCGTAAAAGGTTCTTTGGAAGATGCAGATGTAGTTCTGTTTGTTACTGAAATTGGAGAAAGAGCGGCTAATCATGAAGTATTACCACTTTTGATCAGAACCGACGCTCCGGTTATTTTGGTAATCAACAAAATTGATCTTTCTTCTGACGAAGAAGTGAAAAGAAAGATGGAGGAATGGGATAAAGAAATTCAGCCAGCTGCAATCGTTCCTATTTCGGCCTTACATAGCGCGAACATTCAGACATTGTTTGACGCAGTTATCACACGACTTCCTTTCCATCCTCCGTATTTTGATGAAGACGAACTTACAGACAAACCGGAACGTTTTTTCGCATCTGAGATCGTGAGGGAAAAAATATTCCTGAATTATCGCCAGGAGATTCCTTACAGTACCGAGGTTGTAATTTCGGAGTTTAAAGAGCGTGATGATATGATTGTCATTCGGGCGGAGATATTGGTAGAGCGGAAAAGTCAGAAAGGAATCATTATAGGTGAGAAGGGCGAGATGCTTAAAAAAATAGGTACTCAGGCACGTGAGGATATGGAAGCTTTCTTTGGGAAAAAGGTTTTCCTGGAGCAATACGTAAAAGTTGAACCCGAATGGAGAAGCAATGAGAGAAAGCTTCGCCAGTTCGGATATGAAGAGTAAAATAAATACAGGAATGGAGGAAAAGACTATTTCTTTTCCGGATCAAATTTAATGGCTATATAAATGGCGAATATTATTTCGATTGTAGGTCGTCCCAATGTTGGAAAATCTACACTTTTTAACAGACTTACAGAAAGCAGAAAGGCGATCATGGATAACCAAAGCGGTGTAACCAGAGATCGTCATTATGGATATGGTGAATGGACGGATCAATACTTCACAGTGATTGATACAGGTGGTTATGTAGTAGGCTCTGAGGATATTTTTGAAGGAGCTATCAGAGATCAGGTAGAATTGGCGATTGAGGAGTCTACAGTCGTTCTTTTCATGGTTGACACGATGACCGGTTTGACCGACCTGGATAAGGATTTTGCCAATGTATTACGACGGTTTAACAAGCCTGTTTATCTCGTAGCTAACAAAGCAGAGACAACAGACAGATATCAGTCAGCTGCCGAATTTTATGAATTGGGACTGGGTGATGAAATATACGCAATATCAGCTCAGACTGGTTTTGGAACAGGTGATTTATTGGATGCAGTCATTACGCATTTTGAAACTGCCGGTATTGAAGATCCCGAAGCAGGAATACCCCGTATTGCGATTATGGGACGTCCTAACGTTGGCAAGTCATCGTTTCTGAATGTACTGACTGGTACAGACCGTAGTATCGTAACGAACATCGCGGGAACTACAAGGGATGCTATCCATACGCATTATAATGCTTTCGGAATGGAATTTATTCTGACTGACACAGCGGGATTGCGCAGAAAATCGAGAGTGAACGAAGATGTTGAATATTATTCCACATTACGTTCTATCAAAGCCATGGAAGAGTCGGATGTATGTATTGTATTATTGGATGCAACATTAGGACTGGAAGGACAGGATTTGACGATTATCGGACTTGCAGATAAAGCGAAAAAAGGTATCGTAATCATGGTGAATAAGTGGGATTTGATAGAAAAGGATAGCAAGACGGCAGACACCTTTAAGAAGCAACTGCTGGAGAGATTAGCTCCTATGAACTATATGCCAATCATCTTCGCTTCGGTTGTTGAGAAACAGCGGATACACCAGGTGATGGAAAAGGCAATGGAAGTATATAAGAATAAGACCAAGAAAATTTCTACTTCGAAATTGAATGATATTATGCAGAAGGAGATTGAAAAATATCCTCCTCCGGCTGATCGCGGTAAGTATATCAATATCAAGTATATGATACAGCTGCCTACTCCTTCGCCAACGTTCGTGTTTTTTAGTAGTAATCCTAAGAATGTGAAGGATCCCTATTTAAGATATCTGGAAAACAGGATGCGGGAAAACTTCGATTTTTCGGGTGTACCGATTACAATCTTCTTCAGGGAGAAATAAAATAGAAAATTTTTAGTGCATGCACTGGTTGTTTTTCAGCCAGTGCTTTTTTGTTTGGTCATGATTTTAGTCCTGTTCATCCGCCGATATGGAGCTTTTGGTATAAATTATTTTTTTGATGCAACCTAAGCCACTAATTTTCCATCTGTTAAGCAAATCGTAATACAGGCAGGTATTTTAAGAAAAAACATAAATTTTGTTAAAAACAAGGTACTATGTATTGCAAGATACCAGATAAAACATATATATTTGTATTGTTAATTAGTTACATCGACTTCGAATAGGGAAATTTTCTAAAAGACATAAAAAAACCAGCCATGAGAACCATCAAACTCTTCACACTCTTAATTTTGTTCAGTCTGCAGGCTGGAGCCACAGGATTTTCACACAATATGTTTGTAGCACATAAAAAACTACAGGCAGGGAAAGAGAAAAACATTGTTTGTGATCAGGTACAAGCCAGCAAGCCGGAAAAGGCTGTGGTGCATACAAAAGCGGCTGTTAAAGCAAAGAAAGAAGTATCGTTTACTCAGCAGATAGGAAATAAACTGTCAGGTATGGTAACGCTGAACCAAAGAGTGGTTGAGCAGGGACCTTCTGCATTGTTCGCATCTGATGAAGAGGAAGAAACACAAAGCTCTATTGTTTCGAAACTCATAGGGCTGGTTAAAGGAGCAGTATTTTCCTTCCTCAGCTCTATCTCTTTTAACTAAGGCTGGTTATCCCATATTTTCATAATAACTTTAAAGCAGAACTCAGGTTCTGCTTTTTGCGTATATAATGCCTGAGTGATTTTAAGGTGTGAGTGTTTGATGAAAAAAATAAATTTATTTATCCGGATACTTTTTCTGTACATCTCTGTGTATGGAATATGCTGTAAACCAGGGGTTCGCCCGAAGGTAACAGAAATTATCACGGAGGATTCTACCATTGTCAATCCTTTTCCTGATACTAATTATGTGAGAAGGGATACTACTACTATCAGAAATTCTGACTCATCCCTTTTTGCTTCAGATAGATTTGGAGAGAAGAACATTTTTACCCGATCTGAGCTGGAATCGGAAGAAGGAACCTACTGGACGGCGAATGATTTCATAGGAAGGGCTATTCATTTAAAGTATACTTTCAGAGCTCCCGCCAACGATACAATGAAATACCGGCCTTTGATCGTGCTTCTTCATTCTGGTGCATTTATTTACGGAGAAAGGCAGAATGAAGATGAGAAAGCAATACTGCTAAGCCAGAAAGGCTATGCGACAGCTACGATAGATTACAGGCTGGGATTTAACGGAGGAGCAGAAAACAATCCATGTGGCGGAAATAATATGGAGGTATACCAAGCTCTTTACCGAAGTACGCAGGATGTAAATGTAGCATTACATTACTTCATGGATCAGGCAGAAAGGTTGGGAATCGATTCGAGAAATGTAATCCTTAGCGGAACCAGTGCCGGCGGAATGGCGATAACGGCCCGGCAGTATATGACCGAGGCAGATTTTAACAAACTAAGATCAGGAATCGTGAATATATTGGGGAAACAGGATCCATTTGAAGAGCGTAGTCCGTTCAGGATTAAAGCGATCCTGACCAACTTAGGTCACGCCATAGTTCAAAGCAGCTATATTACACCAGCTAATGCGAAACCAGGGCTTTTCTTCCAACGTACGGGTGACAATATTCTTGCTTATGAGCGGGGACGGCTATATTCCTGTCCGGAATATTTTTACACTGAGGGAGCCAAAAATATGTCTGACAAGCTGAGACAGCTTAGGGTACCGTTCGAAGTCAACTATGAACCATTAGATGGGCATCAGCTTAACTATTCCGATGAATATATGACCAATAACTACGCCAAATTTGTAAAACGCCTATGGGGAGGCGATAGAAGGCAAATTGTGAACGAAAATTATACAACAAAAGAAAACGTGAAGTTGTAATGGCTTTTCTACAGAACCTTACGCTTTGATGGTTGTATCAAATCCCTCAGAAAGCGCGATAATCGCAGCTCCAGATACCTATAGGAAAGAGCCGATAAAAGGATTGTCATAGCCATTGTTAATAAAAACATAGCCGTTCCCTGGCTATACAACGGATAACCTAATTTCCGGAATACCTCTTCAAGAAAAACCCTTACAGGAAGGTGAAGCAAATAAATTGAAAAAGACATGTCGCCAATTGCTTCCAGCCACTTGGGAAATTGACTATTTCTTGCATCAGTATAATAGATAAATGCAATGAAAAGGCTAGCCATACTTAATCCCCATTTCAATGGTCCAAGTCCTCCGAAAAAACCTGAAAGATATTGCCACACCGAAAGAATGACAATGGTACTCACAATATATTTGGATGAAAAAACCTTTGTGAGTTTGCTGTAAGTTGTGTCATGGGTGAAACTTAGTCCGATCAGGATGCCGTATACAAAATTCCAGATTACAGGATTAGTCATCATATTGAGATAACCGTTTCCGTAGTTATACGTTTTGTTTGGATCAAGCGTAAAATGGCCCGTAGATACCGGAATAATTACCAGGGTAACCAGTATCAGAAGAAAGAATACAGTCCACTTGTACTTCTTGAAAAACAATGACAGACCTACCAGGAAGTAAAAGTATATCTCGTAATTTAAGCTCCAGCCTACAGGTAAAGTCGAGTAGCCGAAGTAAGGGGGATCGTCATTGGTAAGAGGAATAAACAAAAGACTTTTTATAATATTGGTACTTTCCCAGCCAATGTGGAATCTGAATACTATAAAGGCAAAGGCAAGTGTAATAACTGCGTACGCTGGCCAGACTCTAATAAACCGGTGAAAAAAGAAAAGTCCGATATCCCTGAGGGAATACTTTCGGTTATCGGTTATATATACCATGATAAAACCACTGATTACAAAAAACAGACTGACACCGGCAGGCCCATTATTGAACAAAAAGCTCAGAACTGCTTTGAAAGGTTCTTCCGGATTGGTGAGTTCTTTTACATGGTAAATGGCAACAACAATTGCCGCAACACCCCTGAGAATCTGTATACTCTGGATTTTGGAGGATCTGGATAGTGGTTTTTCAGATTGCATTAAACGTATGTGTGCTTGACATTCAGTCATCTAATAACGGCATAAAAAATGTGGTGAGCAAAACGCCCACCACATCTGTAATTTTGAAATACGGATCTTATCAACCAACAGTATTTGTGAGTGTACCGATAGGCTCAATGCTGATATGGATCACATCACCTTTTTGCAATGTAAATTCGGATGGCGGTATAATACCGGTTCCTGTCATGAGATAGGCTCCCGTTGGAAAATCCATTTCTCTGTACAGATACCCAAGGAGTTCATCAGGAGTTCGTTTCATTTGTGAAAGAGTAACTTCTCCATTGAAAACTTCCAGACCTTCCCGTACAATGGCAATATCTATCACTGTATCCCCGGGAAGTGGTTCTTCCGGTATATAAAGGCATGGACCAAGCGCGGCGCTTCCAGTGTAAGACTTAGCCTGTGGTAAGTAAAGAGGATTTTCACCTTCGATACTGCGGGAGCTCATGTCATTTCCGATCGTGTAACCTACGAGCGTTCCTGATGAAGTAGCAAACAGTGTAAGTTCGGGCTCGGGTACATCCCATTGCGAGTCCTTGCGAATGCGTACATTTCCATGATTACCAACTACACGCCATGCCGCAGATTTGAAAAATAACTCCGGGCGCTCAGCATCGTATACCCGGTCATAAAAACTTCCTCCTCCGGCTTTTTCAGATTCTTCCATACGTGCCGTTCTGCTCCGGAAATAGGTTACGCCTGATGCCCACACTTCCTGTGAACCGATAGGTGCCAGGATGGTAGGAAATGCCTGATCTTCTGAAAATGTAACGGGGAGAAGACTTTCTATCTGTAGTTCAAGCCATTCATACAAATCATCGCGGTTTACCGCTTCGTCCCAGTCTGTTTGATGCAGACGATAGAAAACGTCGCCTTTTTCTAATATGATACCATGCTCGGTTTTGAATAATTTCATAGAAAATGAGGTTTATTACGGTTGCCAGTGAAGCTTTCTGTTTTGTCAGATAAGTCTGAAAATATCGTGCTATACTTATGGAATACACGCTATTCCATAAGTAAGACTATCTCATCGCCGGCAAAAGCTATATACCTACAATTTTTCTTTTAAGAAATCAGCTGTGTAATTACCTTCCAGCTTGGCCATCTCTTCAGGCGTTCCTGAAAAAGTCAGATAGCCACCAGCTTCTCCACCCTCGGGGCCCAGATCAAGAATCCAGTCAGCACATTTGATAACTTCCATGTTGTGCTCAATGATGATCACGCTGTCGCCCTGGTCTACCAGTGCATTAATCGCCTTAAGTAGTTTTTTGATATCATGAAAGTGCAGACCTGTAGTCGGTTCATCGAAAATAAAGAGTGTTTTTCCCTTGTTAGCGGAGCCTTTCCCCAGAAAAGAAGCGAGTTTCACCCTTTGTGCTTCTCCGCCAGATAAAGTATTGGACGATTGTCCCAGCCCTACATAACCCAAACCTACCTCCTGAAGAGGAAGAAGTTTATCCGCCAGTTTTGGTTCTGAATCACGGAAAAAGGCAATGGCCTCGTCCACGGTCATGTCCAGAATTTCAGATACGTCTTTCCCTTTGTACTGAACTTCCTGAATTTCCTGTTTGAAACGCTTTCCATTACATCCTTCACAGGTGAGATATATGTCTGCCATAAATTGCATTTCTACCTTCACCTGCCCCTCTCCCTGACAAATTTCGCATCGACCGCCATCGACATTGAAGGAAAAATGGGAAGGTTTGTAGCCTCGGGATTTTGAAAGAGGCAGTTCGGACATCATCTGTCTGATATGATCGTAAGCTTTGATATAAGTTACCGGATTCGATCTTGAAGATTTTCCAATCGGATTCTGATCGATCATCTCAATGGCAAGAATACGATCTGTACTTCCGGAGAGCTCATCAAAACGTCCCACATCCTCGCTAAACTCACCTTTCAGGCGCATGAGGGCCGGATAGAGAATTTTCCTGATCAGTGTTGATTTTCCGGAACCGCTCACACCTGTCACCACTGTAAGCGTATTTAGCGGAATCCTTGCATCAACATCTTTCAAATTATTTTCTCGTGCCCCTTTGATATCCAGAAAATGAAGTGCCTTTCTGCGAACAGTCGGTACAGGAATGATATCTTCTCCCAGTAAAAAATGAAGTGTATGGGACGGTGTTTCCTGGTCTTTAGCAGAAAAAGAATCGTTTTTAAGATTACGAATATCATCCCAGTTGCCCTGGAACACCACATGACCTCCACCAGTCCCGGCTTCGGGACCAATATCAATGATCTGATCTGCAGCATGCATGACCTCTTCCTCATGCTCTACAACAATGACTGTATTTCCCAAATCTCTGAGCGACTCCAAAACGCCTACCAGTCTTTGTGTATCGCGCGGATGCAGACCGATACTTGGTTCGTCGAGGATGTACATAGATCCGACAAGTGCGCTTCCAAGTGACGTCGCCAATTTAATACGTTGGAATTCTCCACCGGATAGCGTACTTGTAAGTCTGTTGAGTGTCAGATAACCCAGCCCCACTCTGTTCATATAATCCAGACGGGTTTCAATTTCAGTAAGAATGCGTCGTGCAATAACTCTGTCGTGCTCGCTGATATCCAATGCTCCAAAAAATTGAAGTACATCCTGAATAGGCATCAGTACAAGATCGGTGATGGAAGCCCCACCTATTTTAACAAAAGAGGCATCCTTCCGAAGGCGAGAACCGCGGCAGTCGGGGCAGGTGGTACGTCCTCTGAAACGGGACAGCATGACCCTGTATTGAATTTTATGGGTTTGAGATTCCAGCTCATGAATGAAGCTGTTGATACCCTCAAAATATTGGTTACCATTCCAGAGCAGTTCTTTCTGTTCTTTGGAAAGATCTTTAAAAGGACGGTGTATCGGAAAGTCAAATTTGGAAGCGTTCCGGATCAGTGGAACCTGCCATTCACTCATTTTTTCAGTACGCCATGGGGCAATTGCACCATCGTATACCGACAGGTTTTTATCAGGAATCACCAAATCGGGATCAATTCCGAGAATTTTCCCAAAACCTTCGCAGCGCTTACAAGCGCCATAAGGATTATTAAAACTGAACAAATTGACTGTAGGCTCTTCGAAAGTAATACCATCCAGCTCGAATTTGTCAGAAAATGTTCTTGTTTCGCCATTTACAACCTGCACAATACAAACACCTTCTCCTTCAAAAAAGGAAGTTTGTACCGAATCAGAAAGTCTGTACTGCGTATCCTCATCTTCATGTTTTACAGCTGCACGGTCTATAACAATAAAGATCTGATTTCCCGCCTGACTGTACGATTCATCATGCTCAATAACGTCTTCAATATTAGCTACTTCCTCATTGATCATGATACGGTTATAGCCTTTTGACAAAAGAATAGATAATTCTTCTTTTTGGGTACGACCTTCACGAATCAGAAGCGGAGCCAGTATGAGGACACGTTGCCCTTCCTCATGGGACAGTATAAAATTAACAACGTCTGTAACGGAATCTTTACGGACCAGTTCGCCGGATACAGGTGAATAGGTATGGCCAATACGTGCAAAAAGAAGTTTCAGATAGTCATAGATTTCCGTTGAAGTACCTACAGTAGAGCGCGGGTTGCGTGTGTTTACTTTCTGCTCAATTGCGATGGCAGGAGAAATACCTTTGATATATTCTACCTCGGGTTTTTCCATACGTCCCAAAAATTGGCGCGCATAGCTGCTCAAACTCTCCACGTACATTCTTTGCCCTTCAGCAAAAAGTGTATCGAAAGCAAGAGAAGACTTGCCCGAACCTGAAAGACCGGTAATTACTACCAGCTTGTTTCTGGGAATTGCAACATCAACACTTTTAAGATTATTTACCCTGGCTCCTTTGATAAGAATGTATTGTCTTGGGTCAAGGTCATCAAACTGAGCAGCTTCAATCCGCGGCACTGGTAATTGGATCATAAAAATCTATTATAAGCGGGTGGTGTTAATATATAGTCCCGACCAAAGTTTAAACCTAAAATTCGTGTTTTTAGTTTTGCTTTGCAAACCGGCTTCTTTTGAGAGTTATACGTAAAGATCTCTGTTAGTAAATCTATTTTTACATAAGTAAATTGCACTTACAAAGGTGCTTATACTTTCAAATAGTCAAATTTGCCAGTCGCAAAGCCAGGTTAATTTTGATTAAAATTTAATACCAGCAAAAAAAGGATTTACTCAACCTTCTCTGTCATGAAAAGATTTCTTCCCATTTTTAGCATGATCTTACTGATTCCTGTGTGTTGTTCGGCTCAGTGGGAAAAACAGGTAGGGCTTAATGTAATTCCGTTGGTTGCCAAATCTGTGGAGGTAGCATCAGAATTTACCACACATCCCGGTTATGGACTAACATTATAGGAATTGTCACAACAGACGTAGATGATGGTGTTCGGGAAAGGAGTACTTCCGGGTTTTTCGCAAAAGCCGGAGGCAGGGTATATCCGTTTTCTCTGGGTGGTCGCCACAGACATATGAATTTTTTTACAGGAATGTCCCTGGTTTTATCTCAATACAACCAAACCGCTCTTAAAAGAGAATTAACGAATGACTTTATGCTCAGGCCTCTGGAGCCTGTTCGTTCAGATGGCGTGGTGCTTTTTCCTGCGTTATCGTTCGGATTCAGTCATCGTTTGTCACAGTATTTGATTTTGGACTGGGGAGTTCAAAAAGCATTTGTAAACAGAAAGGACGACTACATAGGACGAAAGGGAAAGAACTATCAGCCAGGAGCTGGCGGAGGTGAGTCCTTCGATTATTTACAGGGAAAGCTTGTTTTAAAATACAAATTTTAAATACAGTCTTACTTTTATATTCCCGTACGAATCACCTCCACAGAAGTTTTAAATGACATGCCTTTCTGTGCCGCATTTTCAAAAATCGGATCTGCCAGGTGACCCCAGTTTGTGACATCCGATATACAGTCTGTTAGCACTGTTACTTTTGAAACCAGAGCCGGAGCGAGGTCTACAATTTGCCGGATACTGGTCGCCACACAATGCGAGCGGGCTTCTCCCGCGACAAGAACATGATCGAAATTTTCCAGCTCAGATAAAAAAGAGGTATTCACCTGTGTTTCCGGCGCAGCTTCTATAGGAACCTGTGCTTTAAAAACACCAAAATGTTCGGTAAGCGGATTGATGCCTTTGGATATAGCAGTATAATCTCTTCTTGTGCGATGCGTCCAGGCAAGCAATGCATCCAGAATTGTATCATCCAAAGCGGCGCCTTTCGATCCGATCAGGCAATGTTCAGGCCATATAAAGTGCTGGAATTCGCCTTCTTTTTCCAGTGTTTTAAGATAAGCAAGAACGTATTCCTTGTCATAACGCGGAATCCAGCGGCCTTCTTCCACCGCTTTGCCGGAAATGAGTGTAAACGGAGCGATTGTATTTCCATTCTGATCTTCCCAAAAGAGCGGATGTGCAATGTCAATCGCATGATGCGTGTCCAGCGTAACGAAAATAGCATCCAGTTTTTCCCCCTCAATGGCGATCAGCCGTGCTATATTTTCAACATCTTTCTCAGCTCCGGGAACAAACAAAGCTCCTTCGGGATTACAGAAGTCATACTGCGCATCAATGATTAATAGTGCTGTTCCGGTCATTGTATAGGTTTTAGCTGTCTAATTTTATTTATTCCCAGGTTTCAGGAATTTCCATCTGACGTGCATACATTTTGGAGCATAGCTGGTGTATATAACCCAGCATTTTATTGGTGTCCTTCATGTAGTCGAATTTATAATCTTCGTCCAGTTTATTTAGTCCGTTGAGGATCGTTTGTGCTTTTTTTGCCAGATACAGTGCACAAGTATCTGCCTTTGAAGAATAGGTTTTCAGAACACTCTGATAAGATTCTAAAAAAGTATTCATTAAAAACAGATTCAGTTCTATAGCGCCAACTTTATCCTTTGTTACCTTGACATGGTAACTGATTTCTCCGCTCAGCTCCCGCATATCCATCAATACCCAGCCGGGGGTATTCTGATTAAATTTTGAAGTCCTGGTAATCCGGTTGGTTATTTCTTCTCTTCGCTCAGGTATGGTCGCCGAATTCTCCAACAATTCAAAATGAAGCCGGTCTGTAAGTGTTTTATCCTTGGTAATAAGCCGGATCAACAGTTTGTCTTTCTCTTTAGCAGGCATTTGAATAATTGCCTTTTTAAGCTGATCGGGTAAAGCCATAATCAGGTAAATGGGTTTGTTTCAGAAGATGCTGGTACAGCATATTGTTTCAGGTAAAAGTATTCAGTTATCCTGATAAATCCTTCGTGATTGGCTAATCAGGTGTATTGTTTGTGGTGGATCTTTCATAAAAATTGTGCTTGGTTTATATTTTTCGGCACAAATCGTCGTATGTATACCGTGGAAGTTGTGGAACCAGTTAATAAAAGGATGCTCAATATTTGTGCAATCGCCCTCTCACCTGTTAACTTGCACGTGTTTTTGGCAAATTAAAATTCTATATACACATTATGATTTCAGTGGCTATGTGCACTTACAACGGGGCAAAATACTTACCCCAGCAGTTGGAGAGCATTGCTAATCAGACGGTTCCTGTGGATGAGCTGGTTGTATGTGACGATGGGTCGACAGATAATACCATTGAAGTGATAAAGTCTTTCGCGGCTTCCTGCTCATTTTCTGTAGCTATTCATTCGAATATTCAAAACCTGGGATCTACCAAAAACTTTGAGAAATGTCTTAATCTTTGTCAGGGAGAGATTATTTTTCTTTGCGATCAGGACGATAAATGGCGGGAGGATAAGGTAGAAAAGCAATTGGCTTATTTGAACGCACATCCCGAGAAAGACGCTGTTTTCTCTGATGCAATGATGATTGATAACGATTCAAAACCTGTGGGACGTACCATATGGGAGGAAATTGAGTTCAATGCTGCTATGCAAAAGAAGTGGCTGGGCGGCAAAGCACATGAAATTCTTTTCAATGGTTTTGTGGTCACAGGCGCGACACTGGCTGTCAGAAAGTCCTGTCTGGCGCGCTTGATGCCATTCCCGACACATGTTGAAGATCTGATTCATGACGCATGGATGGCCATGGTGCTGAGCCTGGAAGATAAAATCGGATTCATAGCAGAAAACCTCATTTCTTATCGCAGACATGAAAGTCAGCAGGTAGGTTTTGGGAGCAAAACGGAATATGTCCGTATCAACGACCGTTTCAGCCGTCCAAGAGAGGAAAAATTAATTCCGATCAAAGAAAAAGCAGATAAACTTCACGGCATGTATCTTTTACTGAGGGAATTGCCTTTTGTCCCAAGGGAAAAGCTCATCAAATTGTACCTGGCTCAGAATCACTTCTATAGACGGGCATCACTACCGGAAAATCGCTTACTGAGAATTTCACCCATTTTTCAACATGTGGTAAAAGGGTATTATACATTCAGCAGTAAAGATTGGTGGTTACCTGCCGTTGGTGATCTTTTGGAATAATTACAAAAAAGTGAAAAATCAGTCAGGCATCCCTTCTGTTGCAATTGTTATCCCGGTCTATCAGTCAAGCCTTTCTGAGGCAGAAAGATTGTCTTTGCGCCAATGTATGCAGGTACTCGGGAAATATCCCGTTAAAATTGTCAAGCCTGAAAGTCTTGATCTATCTTGCATCACAAAAGAATATCCTTCGATCACATTTGTACCGTTTCCGGACGCTTACTTCAAGGGTGTGGATTCGTACAACAGGCTTATGATATCGCCTGATTTTTACAAAACGTTTCTGGAATTCGAATATATACTGCTTTATCAGCTGGATGCTTTTGTATTCACTGACCAACTTCCTGCCTGGTGCTTCAAAGGTTATGACTACATCGGCGCGCCATCGTTGCATCAGGAAGAATATGATTCTTTACAGGCTTCCGAAAAGCAAGTTTATGCTAATGCCCTGTCCAGCAACCGCTTTGTACTGAATGGAGGTCTGTCGCTCCGGAAAACGAAAGCCTTCGTACGTTATCTCAAAATATATAATACCTTCTATCCGGCTTGGGTTGGAAATGAAGATATGCTCTTTTCTCAGGAAGCTACCCGGCTTATTCCCATGAAGTTATTTCTTCGTTTACCAGGATGGAGGGAAGCTTTGTTATTTGCATTTGAGAAGAGTCCGGCTGCTACTTTCGAGCTTATAGGGCATAAGCTACCATTTGCCTGCCATGCCTGGGAACGTTACGATCCTGAGTTTTGGTCAAAATTCATTCATGAATAACCGTTCTCGGAGGTTTAACGTTTTTTAACAAACTATACCGCCGGGAAGTACGTTCTTGCAGATATTTCATAAAAAAGATATCATCATGAATGTTAAGTCGCTATTGGTAACCCTTTTTACCATTGGCCTTTCTCTAAGCAAAAGTTTTGGCCAGGTTACAGAAAATCCTAAAGTAGAGGAGCAGTCTGCAGAATATGTTACTATTCAGAAAGTAGAATTGACAGACAAATACACAGTTATTTATCTGCAGTTTAAGGAGAAGGGCGCTCCGGGTGGTTTGCGGTTGCCCGATGACTTTTCGGGAGATATCATACCGCGGAATATGCCTCGCCAAAATAATTCAACAATCTGGCTGGACCCTGAAACCAGATTATATAAGCCGGGAGAAGTAAACGTCAAATTTAAACTGATCAAAGCTGAAAATATTCCAACAGAAAGCACGAAGAAGGTTAAAACAGGAGAACGGGTAGATTTCATTGCTTATTTCGAAAGACTGCCTCCCGGTATTGAAATCTTTGATTTTTATGAGGGTAGGGCTGAAAGAGGACAGCAGACATGGAATTTTTATGGTGTTCATATCGCCAATCCATTGAAAAAGAATGTAGCCTCAGCAAAATCTAAGGCTGTTGCTCCCAAACCGGCAAAGCCTGCTGAAATTGCCAAAAAAACAGCTGAGAAAAAACCAACAGAACCTGAAGAGGTATTTGGAGTAATCAGAGGAACTATATTCAGCAATAAAACAAAAGAGCCTATTGCCGCCGTGATCAGCTACCAGGAAGAGGGAGATTCGCTACAGGTTAAATCTTCGTCAGGCAACTATCGCATAGGCATCAGCGGTAAACAGAGATATAATTTCAGAGTGAGTGCGCCGGGCTACTATGGAACGAATTTGGAAGTATCCGCAATAGATTCTTCGGGTAAGCTGAATTTTTCTAAGGATTTATACCTGATTCCTTTGGCAGTTGGAGAGGCAATTACGCTATCCAATATATACTTTGCCACCTCAGAATTCAAGCTGCTTCCTGAATCTTCCGGAGAGCTTAATCAGATAGTTCAGATGATGAAGGATAATCCGCAGGTAGGGATCAGAATTGAAGGACATACCGACAATGTAGGTGATCCTGACAAAAACATTGAGCTATCCAGAAAAAGGGCAGAATCGGTAAGAGAGTATCTTATACAAAACGGAATTGCAGAAACCCGGATTGAAGCAAAGGGGCTGGGGGCTATCAAATTGCTCACCAAATCGTCAGACGAACAGGAGCGCCGTAAGAACAGAAGGGTAGAAATGGTAATTACTGAGCAGTAGGTATCGTATAGTTAGTAAAAGAAAGCCCGGTCAGGTGTTACATCTGGCCGGGCTTTTGCTATTTATCTTGCTTTGATAATCTCAGTGAACTCACGTGATTTCAGAGAAGCACCTCCTACCAAGCCTCCGTCGATATCAGGAGAAGCGAACAATTCAGGAGCACTTGCTGCCGTAACACTTCCACCGTAAAGAATAGAAATTTCTTCAGCCACAGCAGCACCATATTTATCAGCAAGGTGCGCGCGAAGTGCAGCATGCATATCTTGTGCCTGCTCAGCTGTAGCAGTTAAGCCTGTTCCGATTGCCCAGATTGGCTCATAAGCGATTACAACAGAAAGAATTTGCTCTGTAGAAAGGTGGAATAGACTTTCAGTTAGCTGGTTTTTCACGAAACCAATGAAATCTTCATTTTGTCTCTGATCAAGAGATTCTCCGCAGCAGAAAATAGGGGATACTCCGTTTGCAAGAGCAGTATTTACTTTTTCAGCCAGCAAAGCATTGGTTTCATTGAAGTATTGGCGACGCTCGCTATGTCCGATAAGTACATATTCCACACCAATAGACTGAAGCATTGCCGCAGAAATTTCCCCTGTAAATGCACCAGAAACTTTATCTGAGCAGTTTTGAGCAGCCAGAGAGAAGTTTGGTGAGTTCTCTATGTATTTTTTGATGGTAGTCAGATAAATGGCTGGTGGGCACAGAATAACTTTTGCATCACCTTTCACTTCGTCATTAGCCATATTTACAAGCTCAGAAGTAAGCGCAACCGCTTCATCTGCAAGCTTATTCATCTTCCAGTTACCAGCAACAATTTTTTTTCGCATGAGTTAAATTTATTATGGGAAACCATCATTTTACGAAACAAAATTACCATAATTTCCTTACTAACCTTACAATATATATGCCCATAAATTAATTTCAGAATTTGAAGATTTTTTTGTGTTTATTATAGTTTAAATGCATTATTTTTACATATAATATTTTAATTTTGAGGTGGATAGCGAATTTTCACGAAGCGTGCTTTATGACGTCTTCAGAGTTTCAGAATAAAATAATGACAACTTAAAAATCACACAAAAGAAAGGAGGCCACGATGAAAACGTCTATGTGGTTATTCATGATAGCAATGCTATCAGTTATCACCCCGTCAAAAGCAACTACAGATCTTACTCACGATGTTTCTCAGGAGAAATACGGCTATTTCCTGGATAAAAACAGCAAAACAGCACGTATACCTTTCGAACTACATTCAAATCTTATTTTATTGTATGTAAGCATTAACGATACAGATTCGCTCCGCTTCATTCTGGATACGGGTGTCAGTTCCATTATTATTACTGATCCGGCGGTTCTGAAGCCGGATAAATTACGACTTACCAGAAAAGTAAACCTCACCGGAGCAGGGGAGGGAAATTCCATATCAGCCCATGTTGCAATTGATAATCGTTTTGCAATGGGTAAGCTCAGGGCAAATCACCAGAATATGGTGGTGTTGGATGAAGATTTTCTTCGGTTGTCTGAATATGTCGGAGTGCCGGTTCATGGCATCTTTGGGTATGATGTATTCAATAATTTCGTAGTCACAATCGATTTTTCAAGGAAGGAGATTGTATTGATGCGTCAGGATTCATACAAGTACAAACCAAGTAAAGGCGATAAACATCCTATTATTATTCAGGATACAAAACCTTTTACTGATGCTGTTACATTGTTTGCAGACGGTCGGGAGCGACCCATCCGCGTGCTTATTGACACAGGCGCAGGACATGCCTTACTTCTTAATAGCGGTCCAAAAGAAAGTTTTCAATTGCCTGAAAAAGTGATCAGAGCACAATTGGGAAGAGGTCTTAATGGTGTAATTAATGGAAATCTGGGGCGTATAGACCGGTTGCGACTTGGTCGGTACGAGATGGACAACATTGTGGCCTCCTTTCCGGACAGTATTGCATTCGGTGCCAAACTGCAGGGAAGAACAGACAGGCAGGGAAATATTGGCTGCGAGCTGCTGAGGAGATTTAAGGTTACAATGAATTACCACGATGGCTATATGGTATTGAAGCCGGTAAAGAGCCGTATGCGGGAAAA
The DNA here is from genome assembly GCF_003383615.1 of Dyadobacter luteus. Lineage (GTDB taxonomy): Bacteria > Bacteroidota > Bacteroidia > Cytophagales > Spirosomataceae > Dyadobacter > Dyadobacter luteus. Next base: position 171,592 of record NZ_QNUL01000011.1, on the reverse strand, counting down.
ATTTGAGCATGATATGAGCGGGTTGGAGATTCGCGCAGAATCTAAAAATCTGCGTAGCTACTTCATCAATCACGTTGTCGAAAGTTCTCCTGCCGAAAAAGCAGGACTGAAAGAAGGAGATCAACTTCTGTTTTTTAATGATCTTTCAGCAAATGAATTGAGTATGAGTGAAGTGTATAAAATGATGCAACGCGGTGACGGAAGAAATATCGATCTGTTGGTTAAAAGAGATGGTCAGATTTTCTTTGCACGACTGACTCTGAGAAGAATGATTTAATTATTTTAGGGGCAAACAAATTACAGTTTATTTTGGAACGCCTCATTATTACAGAAGACGGATCTCATTCTCTCTACAGTCATTTATTTAACCAGCAATACCATTCGCTACAGGGCGCACTCACCGAGTCGGTTCATATTTACATAGAACTCGGGTTGCGCCCTGTTCTTACATCTGCTACTAATGAAATCCGGGTTTTTGAAATGGGGCTGGGAACCGGCTTAAATGCACTTCTGGCATGGAAACTTGCGGATGAACTCAAAAAAAAGGTTCATTACACGTCGGTAGAGGCGTTTCCGGTACTTCCTGAAGAAGCTTCCCTGCTCAACTACGGATCCTTGACGGATACCAATTATTTGTCGAAAATTCATCAGATAGCCTGGGGGGAAACACATCATTTTTCTCCTTATTTCACCTTCCGGAAAGAAAAAGTTTTACTTCAGGATTTTGAACCGGAGCACAAACATCACGTTGTTTTCTACGATGCCTTTGATCCACGCGCGCAACCGGAACTTTGGACAGAAGAAATTTTTACTAAAATTGCACGCTATTCGGAGCCCGAAGCCGTTCTCGTAACGTATTCATCCAAGGGAATTGTAAAGCGTGCGCTTGCAGCGGCTGGTTTTCGTGTAGAGCGTCATCCGGGGCCCGGAAGAAAAGTCCATATTTTAAAAGCTATAAAATTGTAAGGCGATTGTCTTACCAGGCAACATCTGAAAATCCATGAATTATAAAGATATCATCAGCAACGAATTACAGGAAGCACAACAGGTACTCGACCGTTTTCTGAACGATCCGAAGCAAATAGAGAAGATTGAGGCAGCCGCACGTTTAATGTCGGATGCAATATTGAATGATAAAAAAATTATTTCCTGCGGAAATGGTGGATCGCACTGTGATGCCATGCATTTTGCCGAGGAGCTTACCGGTCGGTACAGAGATAATCGTCGTGCTTTGCCGGCCATTGCAATATCGGATGTAAGCCATCTAAGCTGCGTAAGCAACGATTTTGGGTACGAATATGTTTTTTCCCGCTACATTGAAGGCCTTGGTCAACAAGGTGATGTGTTAATGGCGCTAAGTACCAGCGGAAATTCCGGTAACATTATCAGAGCGGTGGAAGCGGCAAAAGCAAAGGGAATGAAAGTGGTTATTCTTTCCGGAAAAGACGGAGGCAAGCTGGCCGATACAGCTGATGTGGAAATACGTGTTCCTCACTTTGGTTATGCCGATCGTATTCAGGAAATCCATATCAAAGTGATCCATATTTTTATGCTATTAATTGAGCAGATGGTAATAGGTGGTTAATTTATTATTAAATTATCGGTGATTTAAACTTGAAGATCACACTGTAAATAAATAACCGGGTTCATGAAAGTACGTCCATCTGCAATGATTCTGAATGGTGAATCCATTCTTACGCTTCGCTATAATTATGGGAACATAAATGTTTTTGCCCTGCCAGGCGGAAACCCCGATCCTGGTGAAAATCTGACCGACGCTTTAGTAAGAGAACTTTCTGAAGAACTAAAAATTACCACCAAAACGGGTAAAATGGTATTTTGCGGAGAGGTAATATGGGACGAAATCAAGAAAGAGACGCTCCATATTATATTTGAGTCAGAAATTACTGCGGGTACCCCCGAGCTTAATGGAGCTGAAACAACAGCTTTAGAGATGGTTTGGCTCCCATTTTCTGAACTAAATCACACAATTTTATATCCAAATGTTGGTAAATATCTGCTCAGTTATATTCAGGGAAAGCCTGAACCAGCTCATGTTGGAGTCATTGATCAACCATATATTCAGTAGTAACCAGCTTTTGATTTGCGAATAGTAACGTTGTTTGTTTCTCAAAAACAGAAACAAACCGTACTTTTGCATTTTAAAAGAAGGGTAAATGGAAAACGAAAAGAAGGAAAAGTTATCAAACTTCTTGATAAACAGGGCTGACAAGGAAGTATTATCCCGTGGACGTTCCATTTACAGCAGCGGCGCTCTGAAAGTGGCAAAGCTGGAATACAATGGGCCAGGGAATGCAGAATTTAAAGTCAAAAGTGATTATTCTACACAATTTTATATAATCCAGATCAAGGAGTTTCTCACTCCTCAAATCAGCACCGCATGTACTTGCTCTCCCGGCCAAAGTACACTCTGTAAGCACAGGGTGGCGGGTATCTTGTACATTCTTGATAAAATGCCCAGCATTAAGCAGGTACTTTATGAAATGCAGGAGACTGTGGTGGATCTGGGTGAGATCAGAGATTTTTCACTGCGTAATCTGGTACTTGATGATACCTGGAGAAGAAAGGATGAGATTACTGAAATAGATATTCTGTCGGCTAAGGATGGAGACGCGATATGCGTTGTCCATGATAAGGAGGCAGAATTTACTGTGGAATTCAACCGGATTAAAAATACCAAACAGCTACGAACAGCTTGTTCCTGCGAACAGAAGTTGTGGGTGCCTATATGTGAGCATAAACTGGCTGCGTTGCTGAAACTGCGTGAGGAGCTGGGAGAGCGTGCGTTTGAGGTGATGCGGGACCTGACAGAAGAGAAAACAAACCTTCTTGCTCAATACGGCTATACACTGGAAGAGGACTTTCATGCCAAGTTTGAATTCAAACTGGATGAAGACGGGGCCTTACATCTTGTGAAGCTTGATCCGGGTATTCAGAAGGTGGGAACGCATCAGGATTGGGACGAACTACGTGAGCGTATTCTGCCCTATCAGCAAATATCCTATCAGGTATCTACTTCGGAAACGGCAAGAGACGACGAAGATCGTGTATCTCTGTTTGTTTTCTGGCCAAAAGGCAAAGACCATTTTCTTGATTTTGGTTTCGGCGCATTTTCTGCCAAATACAATAGCAAGACACAAAAGATAACAAGTATCAGAAACGTTGCCGGCGGAGCCAGTCAATACTACTCTCCGGATGAGGTGCCAGTTCTGACAGAGGCCGAAGCACGTTTGGTACGTATTGCACGCCATTTAGAAGATGGATTGCAAAAGCACACCCGTAAAAAAGGATGGTCGTATAATTCTTACCTGCATTTCAGCGATGTCAGCTTGCTGCAGCAACGCGATTCCAGAAACTATATAGGCAACCAGATATCACAGATATTTAACGATCTGGAAGAAGAATGGCTTTATATTTCTGATAGCGATCACATTACGACCAATAATCAGCTTACAAAAGTAAATTTACACAGAGAGCCGGTTAAGCTCTTCTTTGTGCTTACTGAAGACAGTGAGTTTGTTACATTGAACCCATATGTTGAGATACATAAGGGTAGTCCGATTGACCTGCAGAAAGTAGCTGATTTTGACAGCTTCTGGCTTGGCATGTATAAGGAAGATACATTATTCCGTTGGGCCAGCACCAGTGATGCTGAAATGGCCGTATATATGCGTGAAAATGGTTTCAAACTGCGTGTCAAAAAGGACTTTTCGGAAGGGTTTCTGAAGGACTGGATTATGCCGGTAACTGAACAATTCGACGTAATTTTCCAGACAAGGCATGCTATTGAAGCAACTTCTCTGAAATTGCTGAAAACCAGAGTTTACCTTAAAGAAGATGATGCAAACCTGCTGATCGTACCTATGTACGTGTATGAAGGTGAGGAAGAAGGCACTGAAGTAGAAATGATTCATGATCTCAGAAAAACCAAAACGGGTTTCGAGGATGGAAAAATTACTATGCAGGAGCGTGATGTCAATACGGAGCAGGAGGTGTGGCAATGGCTGGAAACTTTACATTCCGATTTTAAACATCAAACCGGGAATCCGTTTTTCTTTATTCCGTTTGACCACGTGATGAAAGACGGTTGGCTGTTCAAATTTGTGGAGGCTGTAAATAGCAGAAAATATGATCTGCTGGGGTTCAAGGATTTGAAGAAAATGCGCTTCAATCCTAACAGGGGGCAATTCAGCGTGCGCGCATCTTCCGGAATTGACTGGTTTGACATGCAGGTCGAGATCATGTTTGGCGACCAGAAAGTTTCGCTGGCAGATGCTAAAAAGGCTTTACTCAAAAAACAAAACTACGTTCAGCTTAAAGACGGGTCTTTGGGAATGCTGCCCGAAGAATGGATAAAAAAGCTGGATCCGCTTCTGAAATTCGGAAGAGTGGACGGAGATCAGATACATCTTTCTAAAATCCATTTTTCATTGATTGACGAGCTTGTATCTCAGGCTGACAATGAAGAGGTGTTTTTGGAATTGCAGGAGAAGAAGGAAAAGTTGCTGAATTTTAAACAGATTCCTAATGTTCCTTTGCCCGAAAACATCAATGCCACGCTAAGGCATTATCAGGCTGAGGGTTATAAATGGATTAACTTCCTGCATGAGTTTGGCTGGGGGGGCTGTCTCGCTGATGATATGGGTTTAGGAAAAACCCTTCAGATGCTCACTTTCCTGCAGCAGCAGAAAAATGAAGAAAAAAATTATACGAATCTTGTCGTAGTTCCTACTACCCTGATTTTCAACTGGCAGGCGGAGGCAGAGAAATTTACTCCCGACTTGAATCTGTATGTACACAGAGGAATGACACGTCGTAAGGACATTCAGTTTTTTGAAGAATACGATGTAATTCTGACGACATATGGTACCATGCGTAGCGATGTGGAGCTCTTCAGGGATTTTGGGTTTCATTACATTATACTGGATGAGGCACAAGCCATCAAGAATCCGGATTCGCTCACCTCGAAGGCGTCGCGATTGTTGAGAGCTACCAACAGGCTCACTATGACCGGAACGCCTGTAGAAAACAATACTTTTGATCTCTACGCACAGTTTGAATTCCTGAATCCGGGAATGCTTGGTCACGCAGACTTTTTCCGTACGGAATATGCTACTCCTATTGACAAATACCAGGACAAGGAAAAATCCGAAGAGCTGAGAAGGCTGGTATATCCGTTCATGCTTAAAAGAACCAAAGAAGAGGTTGCCACTGACTTGCCAGACAAGACAGAAACAATCCTGTTCTGTGAAATGGGTAAAAAGCAGCGAAAGGTTTATGACTTGTTCAGGGAAAAATACAAACAGGAAATTGCTGAAAAACTGGCAACCGAAGGTCTTAACAAAAGCAGCTTCCTGATTCTGGAAGCATTGCTGAAACTTCGTCAGATTTGCGATTCCCCTTCTATTTTGTCAGGAGAAGAGGATTATGGAAACGAATCGGCGAAGTTGGAAGAAATCACAAGAGAGATTGAGGAAAATGCTTCTAATCATAAGATTTTGATATTCAGTCAATTCCTTGGTATGTTGGATTTGATCAGGCAACATCTTGATAAGATGAACATTCCTTATGAATATCTGGATGGACAAACTGTGGATCGTGCGGGGCGCGTGAGCCGTTTTCAGAATGACCAGACTTGCCGCGTATTCCTGATGAGTCTTAAAGCCGGTGGGGTAGGTCTTAACCTTACAGAGGCGGACTACGTATACCTGGTAGATCCATGGTGGAACCCTGCTGTAGAGCGTCAGGCAATTGACCGTACGCACCGTATTGGGCAAACCCGAAAAGTATTTGCTTACAAGATGATTTGTAAGGATACGATTGAGGAAAAAATCATACTGCTTCAGCAACGGAAGCAAGATTTGGCAGAAGACCTTGTAGGTGGTGAGTCAGGTTTTATTAAGAAACTGAGTCAGGAGGATATAATGGGTCTATTCAGTTAATTGACTATTAGTCAATTAACTGAACCCTTGTGTGTGTATCTGTTGAAATATTATAAAGACGCCTGAATACGACCGTTGTCGTTGACAGCGATAGAATCCGCTATTGAAATATCTGAAACATGCAGGGAGTGTACCCAAAGATCATTTGGTGTACCTTCCTGTTCTTCTGAAGCCTGATTTGATGGCTTGCTGTATTTAACTTCTTTATCTGCAATCTGTTCATTCATTGCACGTTGTTTGAGGTCCTTCTCCAGAAGGCATAGTCCAAACAGTATAGTTGCAATTAGTAATGTAAAATATGACTTCATAGCTATAATCAATTTTTCAGGGCAGTTTAATTTAAGGAGTTTCAAAAGCTGTAAATGGTTGTAGCGGGATCAAATTAATTTTACATTTTCTTAACCCAGCTATACATACGTAAGTGCTTTTACCTAGTTTGTCTTGTCATTTTCAAAGATTTATACCTTTGTTTACCCTTTTGCAAAGCTCGTCAATCCATTTGTTTATAAATAACCTTTCTTATTGAATGGTCATAGCAACTATTAAGCGGATGATTAGCGGGAAACCGGGATATATAGCAAAAAAATCATACCTGATTAAGGCTGATCTCCTGAGAGTTGTGAAGCAATGCTATGGCGCCAATGGAAAGTCTGGTAAGGAGTAATGCAATAGTCCAGAGCTACATCAAATTTGTCCAAGTTTTCAATTTCCTGGACCGGGTCAAAAAAGGACAAACCTGTCTTGATAGCAGATGATTTACATTGTGGAAAAAAGCGATCATAAAAGCCTCCCCCATAGCCAACTCTGAATCCGTTTATATCAAAAGCGAGAAGAGGAACTAAAATCATGTCAATTTCTTGAATATCAGATATTTGCGAGGTAATTGGTTCCGGTTCCGGAATTCCCCACTTGTTTTCAACGAGTATTGTTTCAGGAGTAATGACGAAATGCTCCATTGTAGGAGTACCCGGAATAACTCTCGGAGCTATAATCTGTATGTTTGGTAGTGATCTCCATATTTCTCCTATAATCAGCATCGTATTTATTTCATGTTTATCCACTTGTGGTAGAAAAGTGTGGATGGATGTTGGAGAAAATGAGGAAATATGCAACAGTGCGCGCTCAGCAATTACACGGTTTCTAACATGCAATTCCTCAGTCTTCAATACGCTCCTACGGAGGAGGAATTCCTTCCTTAATAACTCTTTCGTCATGCTGTAGTAATAGTTCTCTGTGCTACACATACCAGGGAGCAATATTGAATATAATGTCAAGACTACCAACTTGGGATGGCATAGATTCGATTTTGATCTCTGTTTTCCGGGAAGGATAATTTCGATTATACACCTGTAATGCGGGGCGCAAATTCGGGCAGAATCAGGTGACAGCTTTGCCCGAATGAACACTTTTCTTAGGTTATAATCCAGGCTGATAACCAACAATGTTCTTCCTTTTCTTCGCCTTTTTAGATGTTTGTTTGTACTTTCACGGTCGCATTTAAATCTTTAACTATAGTATAGCAATAAGACATGAGCAAAATTAAAGTTGCAAACCCCGTAGTAGAGCTTGACGGAGACGAGATGACCCGTATCATCTGGAAGTTTATCAAGGAGAAACTTATTTTACCGTATCTGGACGTAGATATTAAGTATTACGATTTAGGTGTTGAATACCGTGATGAAACCAATGACCAGGTTACAATTGATGCTGCCAATGCAATCAGAGAGTATGGAGTTGGTATCAAATGTGCAACCATTACACCGGATGAAGACCGCGTAACGGAATTCAATCTGAAACAAATGTGGAAATCTCCTAACGGAACAATCCGTAACATCCTGGATGGTACTGTATTCCGTGAGCCTATCGTGATGAGCAATGTGCCTCGTTTGGTAACAAACTGGAGCGCGCCTATCATCGTTGGTCGTCATGCTTTCGGAGATCAATATAAAGCAACAGATTTCGTTGTACCTGGAAAAGGTAAATTGACCATCAAATTTGAAGGTGAAGACGGTCAGGTTATTGAGCACGAAGTATATGAGTTCAAAGGTGCTGGTGTAGCAATGGGAATGTATAACATCGACGAATCTATTCGTGGATTTGCACGCTCTTGCTTCAATGTAGCTCTTGGAAAAGGATGGCCTTTGTACCTTTCTACAAAAAATACAATTTTGAAGAAATATGACGGTCGTTTCAAAGATATTTTCCAGGAAGTATACGATACTGAATATGCAGGAAAAGTGCATTACGAGCACCGTCTGATCGACGACATGGTTGCTTCTGCTCTTAAGTGGGAAGGTAACTTTGTATGGGCTTGTAAAAACTACGATGGTGACGTACAGTCTGATACCGTTGCACAAGGATTCGGTTCACTTGGTTTGATGACTTCTGTGTTGGTAACGCCGGATGGCAAAACAATGGAAGCTGAAGCTGCACACGGAACTGTAACGCGCCACTACCGTGAGCACCAGAAAGGACGCCCAACTTCTACAAACCCGATCGCATCTATCTTCGCATGGACACGTGGATTGGAGTTCCGTGGTAAACTGGACGGAAACCAGGAATTGATCGATTTCTGCCAGTCTCTTGAAAGAGTTTGTATCGAGACGGTAGAAAGCGGTAAAATGACGAAAGATCTGGCAGTGTGTATCCATGGTAACAAAGTGAATCATGGTGAGCACTATCTGTATACTGAAGAATTCCTTGAAGCGATCAATACCAACCTTCAGGCTGCTTTGGCATAGTCCGATTTAGAATAATTGAAAAACCGCTGGCTTCTGATGGAGTCAGCGGTTTTTTATTTTCAATTAGAAAATTGTTAAATCCGTTGAGAGTCGGTATGAAATTTGCAAATTGAGCTACATTTGGTTCTTTTAAGACATCACTCACTTTGCACAGAATCGTACTTTTCCTGCTCTGCGGGTTTACATCTATAGCGTCCGTTTCGGCACAGATAGCTGGTCCGGAGACAAGGGTGGTATTGACAGATACCACATCAGATCCGGCAGAAACCGATTTGATAGACATTGCAAAGCGGATTTTAAGGAAAGAGAATAAAGCTGAATCTCCGCCGAGAAAGGTAAATTTCTCTATAGTTCCTGCCATTGGCTACACACTTTCGACAGGTTTTGTTGGTTTGGCCAGTGCTAACGCGGCCTTTCATCTGAGTGAAGAAGAGTCTACCGCCAACTTATCGAGCGTTAGTGCAAGTTTTAATTACTCGCAATACGGTCAGCTTACCATTCCGGTACAAACCAATATCTGGACAAAAGGCAATCGCTATAATATCGTAACAGACTGGCGTTATTTCAAATATCCACAGGATACGTACGGTCTTGGCGGAAATAGTGTAGAGGAAAATGCAAGTAAGCTGATCTATTCGCATATCCGGCTGCATCAATTGGTCCTCAAAAAAATATCCGGTTCTTTTTATGCGGGTGTCGGCTATATGCTTGATAAGCGCTGGAAAATAAAAGAGGAAGGATTTAATGCAGATGTGGCTGCTTACGGGCTTCCTCATAAGTCCATGTCATCCGGACTGTTGCTCAGTGCCTTGTTTGATAACAGGAAAAATTCCATTAATCCGGAAGGAGGCTTTTATGGAAATATCCGTTACCGGATCAACCAGAAGTTTCTGGGAAGTGACAGCAACTGGGAATCGCTGGTTATGGAGTTTCGGAAGTATATTAATTTTCCTGCAGGGAGCAAAAATACACTCGCTTTATGGAATCTGAATTGGCTTACGTTAAGTGGCAAACCGCCTTACCTGGATTTGCCGAGTACGGCCTGGGATGTTACCAATAACACGGGTCGGGGTTATATTCAGGGGCGCTTCCGTAGCCCTCAAATGCTTTACGTAGAATCAGAATATCGCTTTGCACTTACTCAGAACGGACTTTTAGGAGGAGTCGTTTTTGCGAATGCACAGAGTTTCTCTAACTGGCCTTCCAAACGTTTTAGCACAATAGCTCCCGGCGCAGGAGTTGGTCTGAGGCTCAAAGTAAACAAGGCTTCCAGAACCAATGTCGGTATTGACTATGGATTCGGAGCGAAAGGATCGAGAGGAGTGTTTGTGAATTTGGGGGAGATTTTTTGAGAGGCGAAATTTTGGCAATTACTTCTATTTTCAAATTACTCAGTCACTTACAGTTCCATATTATTTTGGAGTATCGATATCCATCGTCAACGACGTTTCCTTCGGTATCATATGTCAGTTTAAGTTTTTCGTCACGAATGAGTTTACTTTCATAAGTAAGCTTAATCCTATTGAGGTTGTTACTTGAAAATAATTTCGGTGGAGAGTCAGTAGCGGAGAGAAACAAGCTGTTCAGGTGCTTTTGTGTGTTAGGCTTATTATCATAAAAATATTCATATAGATAATCGGCTTCGATAACATTCTGTCGTGCGAAAGTGTGCATTTTTTCGGTTACCAGGTTTCCTGCTGTACTGTATTCGAATTCGCTCTCGTGGCTCTTGAAAAATTCACCTTTTTCATCAGATAACCAGCGAATCAGTGATGAAGGACTTTTTTGTGAGCTATACTTAAATTCAATACGTTCTATTTCCTTAATGTAATATGTAAGGTCAGTAAAGTCATATCTGGTGCCATCAAATTTTCGGATGAGGTTAAGAACACCATTTTTATATTCAAATTTTGCCTCTGGATAACTAACACCTTCCAGGTCTACTCTGTGAATTGACGTAAGCACTCCATTTGTGTATTCAAATGTTTGATAAACAGGATTAACGCTTCCACCTTTAAGAAACGTCTTCGTCGGTAAACGATTAGCATCGTATTCTAATGAATAGGTTCTGCCAAACTCTGTAAATTCTCTCATTTCGCAGGGAATCACATTTTCTTCCACCAAAGGCTGAGGTTTTTTGCAGGAAAAGCCTATAAAGGCAATAATGATTATGGACAGAACTGTTTTAGGTATATTCATTAATTGGGAATACGTCAGTTGCGTGAAACAGGTTCCACAACATGTTTGATCTGGTTTCAGTAGCAAATTAAAGTTTTTCTTCAACGTTCCTGCAAAAATTAAGTTTCCACTTCTAAAAATCCCGTACCTTTGCGGGCAATTTGTTGATATAGATCGCAATATCCTTTCTTTAACTTAATTTTTCGTTGCAATGTCCGCAGTAGCAGAGCAAGCCAGGTTGGCCGACCGTATTAACGCCCTCGAAGAATCTTCGACGCTGGCGATGACAAAAATGGCGCGTGAATTGGCCGCACAAGGTCATAAAGTGATTAGTCTGAGCGTTGGAGAGCCAGATTTTAAGACGCCCGCACACATTTGCGAGGCTGCCAAGAAAGCAATTGATGATGGTTTTCATGGTTATTCACCTGTAGCGGGATACCCTGACCTACGTAAGGCTATTGCAGATAAATTAAAACGTGATAATAATATTGATTGGAAACCTGAGAATATCGTGGTTTCTACGGGTGCCAAACATTCATTGGCTAATGTCATTCAGGTTTTGATCAATCCGGGTGATGAGGTGATTATTTTTGCGCCTTACTGGGTAAGTTACTCCGAAATGGTGAAGCTGGCTGAAGGTAAATCAGTGATTATTGACGGTGCTTTTGAAAATGATTTCAAAGTGACGGCTGCTCAGCTTGAAGCTGCTATTACACCAAAAACAAAAATCGTGATGTATGCTTCTCCTAACAACCCGACAGGAGCAGTTTACTCAGAAAAAGAATTGAGAGATATCGCATCGGTACTTGAAAAGCATCCTGATGTTTATGTTCTGGCTGACGAAATCTACGAATATATCAATTTCACAGAGGAAGGCAATTTCAGCATCGGTTCTATTCCTGCATTGAAAGAAAGGGTAATCACTGTAAATGGTGTGGCCAAAGGATACGCTATGACAGGCTGGAGAATCGGATTCACAGCTGCTGCAAAATGGATCGCAGACGGTGTTGAAAAACTGCAGGGACAAGTTACTTCCGGAACCAATTCAATTGCTCAGAAAGCTGCAACAGCTGCTTTTAACGGCTCATTGGATGCTTCCAAAGAAATGGCGACAGCTTACAAACGTCGTCGCGACCTTGTTATCGGTCTTTTACAGGAAATCCCCGGTTTTAAAGTGAGAATTCCGGAAGGCGCATTTTATGCATTCCCTGATGTGAGCTATTACTTCGGGAAATCGGACGGAGAAACTACCATCAATGACTCAGACGATTTCTCAAACTGGATCCTGAATAAATATTATGTTTCTACAGTAGCAGGATCCGGGTTTGGAGCACCAAACTGTATCCGTATCTCGACTGCCGCGGCAGACGAAGCACTGGAAGAAGCGGTAAATCGTATCAAAGGAGCGGTGGCTACTTTGAAGTAATTACCGGAAGAGTATTATCTAAAAGCCTCATGGTTGAATTAATCCATGGGGCTTTTGTTTTGATATAAAGAATTAAAAAATAAGCTGACAGCCGATTGCTGAAAGCAGACTGTCAAAATGAGCAAGTATTTATATTTAAAAGTAAAGGAAATAGAGAAAGAGACGGAAGAATCTGCTACGATTCATTTCTGGCATCCGTTAAATGAAGTGGTGGCCTATCGGCCAGGACAGTTTCTGACTATATTATTGCCACAGGGTGATAAAAAGGTGAGGCGCTCCTATTCCATGTCAAGCTCGCCTTATACCGATGTGTCTCTGGCTATTACAATCAAGCGTGTGCCAGGAGGCTTTGCATCAAATCATTTGCTTGATTCAGTAAAACCAGGCGACATACTTGAGACGATGGAACCTATGGGCAACTTCTTCCCAAAGCAAGCCGATGACCAGACCAGACAAGTCGTTTTCATTGGTGCCGGAAGCGGTATTACACCTTTATTTTCAATCCTGAAATCAATCCTGATGGTTGAGCCTGAAAGTGAAGTTTTCCTTCTTTATGGTAGTCGGGATGAGAAAAATATCATCTTCAAAGATAAGATTGACGCGCTGAAGCAGAAGTATAAGGAACGGCTTCAGGTTGTTCATAGTTTGAGCCAGCCATCATTTGAATGGAATGGAGAAACAGGGCGTCTCAATAAGACGCATATTTTGAAAATCATGGAATCGATGCCTTCTCTGAATAAAAAGACGGCAGAATATTTCCTTTGCGGGCCCGACGATATGATGGAAGAAGCGCACCGTGCATTGTCAATTCTTGCCGTTCCTGATCAGCTTGTAAGAAAAGAAAGCTTTATAACTGCTACGAGTGCTCAGCCCGGAGAAGTTGTGGCGGAAGAAGATGAATCGTCAAAGACGAGAGAAATTACCATATTTTACGAAGGAACAGAATATAAGCTTCCTGTAAAACCTCATGAAACTGTACTGGAAGCGGCTCTGAATATGGATATTGATTTGCCGTATTCATGTCAGGCAGGTATGTGTACGGCATGTCTTGGGCGCTGTGTTTCAGGTAAAGTCCACTTGGATGAAGAAGACGGACTTTCAGAAGCTGAACGAAATGAAGGTTTTATACTTACCTGTGTGACACGCCCGATGACAGACGATGTGGTGATAGAGGTAGAGTAGGGGAGTGTCAGGCGTTTGTATCCGACTCATCTAATATGGTCCGGATTTGTTCGCGCTCTTCTTTTGAGAGTGTATGATTTTCCAGAATCTGAAGAACCATTTGGTAAGGGGAATCCTGATATGCAGTTTGAATAAGGCGTGTTGTAAGATTCTGCTGCGTTTCTTCTTTTCCCAGGAGAGCTACATATATATGTGACCGACCTCTTTCCGTACGATATAGCAATCCCTTATCATGCATGATTTGCATCAATTTCAGTGCAGTAGTATAACCTACACCTTTCCGCTCCGCCAAATGTTTGTGAACATCTTTCACCGTACTTGGCCCTGAGAGCCATAAAAAATTCAAAATCTCCAGCTCAGAGTCAGTTGGTTTTATATACATACAACAGGAAAATATAATCTTCCCAAATTTCTACGAAATTTATCGTAGAAGCAAGGGTTAAATACGTGTCTTTTCGTAATTGAAACGCAGTTGTCTGATTTTCAAACGATTAAAAACTAAAACGACTGCAAAGAATAAATCTCTGCAGTCGACCTTTATTTTAAATTCTTTAACTACTACACGTAGGTATTGAGCATTACAGGCATAACGAGCATCAGTACATCCTCGTTTTCCTCCTGATCTACCGGAATAATGAGACCAGCTCTGTTAGGAGCAGAAAGTTCGAAAGTGATGGTTTTGCTTGACATGTTACCCAGTACTTCGATCAGAAACTTCGCATTGAAACCAATTTCCATATCGTCGCCATTGTATTCGCACATCAGGCGCTCGTTTGCTTCATTGGAATAGTCCAGATCTTCCGCAGAAATCACAAGATCGTTCAGAGACATTTTCAGACGAACCTGATGCGTCGTACGATTCGAATAAATTGAGATACGGCGTAATGAGCTCAGAATTTCCTGTCTATTAATTGTCAGGGTGTTCTGGTTGTTGGTTGGAATTGCGTTTTCGTAATCAGGGAAACGCTCATCAATCAACCGGCAAATCATACGGATATTTCCAAAGCTGAAAAAAGCATTGGATTGCGTAAACTCAGCTTTTACCGGAACATCTTCTGAAGGTAGACAAGATTTAAGCAGGTTCAATGCTTTTCTCTGTACAATCATAGATGTATCCACATCCGATTTGATATCTGAACGGCGGTAGCGTACCAGACGGTGACCGTCGGTTGCCACGAAAGTTGCATTTTCAGCACCCATCTGTACAAATACCCCCGTCATAGCAGGACGAAGATCATCAGTACTTGTAGCAAATAATGTATTTGAAATCGCAGCAGACAAAGCCGAAGATGAAAGATCTACAGATTGACCGCGATTTACAGATGGAGTTTTAGGGAAATCAATCGGATTTTCTCCTGACAGCTTGTAGCGGCCATTGTCAGAGATGATTTCTGTTCCGAAAGTTTCAGCATTTACCTGTAGCGTAATAGGCTGCTCAGGAAGCCCGCGCAGTGTATCAAGCAAAAGCTTGGCAGGAATTGCAATTGCTCCTTTTTCAGAAGATTCCACTTCAACTTCCGTAATCATGACTGTTTGAAGGTCAGATGCGGTAACTGTAAGTTTATTTCCTTCAAGAGCAAGTAAAAAATTCTCTAGTATGGGCACAATTGGGTTCGTAGAAACGACACCGTTGATAGCGGACAGCTGCTTAAGGAGAACTGATGACGAAACGACAAACTTCATAATAATTGACGTAAGTGTTTATGTATTAGGATTTTCTATTTGAAATATACGGCAAAAAACTGTTTTGCAGGGAACAAAAGTATAAAAAATTAACTACGCATCCTCGGCGTTTATGCGAATTTTCTCTTTCTGGCATAATGTTGCAGCGCGCCCAAAATTAGGATTACCAGCAGTGGGGCCAGTAAATTAAGTCCTTGCCAGAACTTCCTGTTCTCCTGAATCTCAATTTTATCCAGCTCACGAATACTTACCTGTTTGTTGCGGGTATTGATAAGCCCATTGGCATCTGTGAGGTAATCCAGAGCATTAATGATAAGATCTTTATTACCAAAAGTCAATCCGGTAACCCTGTCATAGCCGAGCGGAAGTGGAGCTCCGCGTTTGTAATCGACATCATTTACAGCAATATCTCCGTCAGAAAAAATGACAACTTTGCCCGGCTCGCCCGTTGCCTTAAACGTTGTACTTCTGGGGTCTGAAGGCAATATGCGGTTTTGGAATAAAGAAGAAAAGGAACCTTCTAATAACACCCCTGCCATCTTTATTCCATTGTTATATTCCGTTGGTTCCGGTTGTTTTCTTGCTTCATTATAGCCTACAAGTGCAGGGGTAGTGACAATTTGCGTATAAGCAGAAGTCATCAGCAACGGTGTTTTTTTGATGCCGGCAGTTCCTCCTACTGTATCTACAGAGCTTAGGAAACGTGTATAGACAGCATTGATATTCCGGGTAACCGGATGATTGCCCAGATTATTCAAAACCGGATAAAATCTCCATGGCAAAGGTTTGATTTCCGGTTTGTCGCCCATAGTTCCTACATTCAGGAGGATTTGAGCACAGTTAATATCCTTCACCAGATTGGTATTGAGCCTCACACCCCATTTGAAGAACAGATCATTCAGGTTGAGATCCAGCGGTTGCGCATAGGTTCCTTCCAAACTTACACTATCCACTTTGGCGCCATCTACGAAAAACATCGCACTGCCACCATTCACTACATACTGATCAATTTTATATTTTTCATCATCAGAAAAGGCGCTGTCTGGCTTCAGAATAAGTATTGCATCCAGACCATCATAGGAAGCCGGATTATTCATGTCCAGAAATACATCGTAACTCTGTTGAATTGTGGCGATCAGATCGCTGAGTCTGCCCGGTGCGACTTGCGTGTGACTAACGATAAGTCCCACTTTTTTTCTTTCTGCATTAGCCAGTAACCGGATCGCTGACGATAATTCAAATTCTATACCTTCTACGGACTGGTTCAGCTGTTCGTCGGGTCCACTTCCTTTGTTGCCTTTAAGCAATTGAACAGGAACAGAAAGTGTATCAGCCTGTACAATGGCACCAGGGAAAATGATCTTTTCAGTTCGTTTTCCATCAGGATCGGTTGCATGAAGGTTAGTCGGAGTAAGTCCCCTGTCAATCAGATTTTGATATTGCTTGTTTCTTGTTTCCTCATTAGGAGCTGAAGATGGGTCAGAAAACTGAAAGCTGAGTTTGCCATTGGAATAAGTCTTGAACTCATCCAGCATTTCCCGGGTCGCAGTCTCCAGTCGCTTGAAGCCCGGGGGAAAGTCGCCGGACAAGTAGACGTTAACCTGTACATTCCTATCCAGATTTTCCAGCATCTGTTTGGTAGCGTCCGATATGGTGTATCTCTGGTCGCTGGTCATGTCAAGTCTGAAAAAGAAAACAGAAGCCAGCCAGTTGATACCTGCCAGTACGGCCACAAGTGCCAGAAAGCGGAAAATAGTTTTATTCATGAAGGAAGAACGCCTGATTAAACTGCAAAAATATAAAAAGAATGCAGGAGTTGATTGCTGAGCTATTTCTTGAATTTACAAGACGACGGATCTGACTCTACATAATATGATTTATAGTTCAGTGCTTTCTTATTCATACAACCCTTCAGATTCAGTAATTCAATATTACGGAAGTCGATAGGGTGGCTTTCGGCTTGCAGCGCGATATATCCACTACCTAAAGCAGTGTTTTGTTTTTTCATCCAATCTTCCTCATTTCCAACTTTACCGTCTTTAAAGGTATGATTGCTTCCAACATAGCCGCCGCCGATTTTAGGATTGGTGAAAACAAGAACGGTATCTCCTTCAATCAGATGATATACAATAGAATCTCCCAATACAATAGCTTCCGCTGAAACCCACTGATCGCCATTGTAGGTTTTGGATGTGGAATTGATGCAGTGTTCTTCGGTCGTTTTTCCTTTTATATCCACAATGGTACCTGGCGTACAAAGGTTACCTGTTGTTCTTTCGCCGGCATTTAACCCTCCCAGATATTGCATTTCCAATGAAATGGGAAAATCCTGGTCGAGCCCTAAGCTTGCAGCAGACTGAGAATGCAACATAATGCCGCTATTGCGTACGTTCCAAGAAGCACCGCCCGGTACCTGGTTGCCTGTAAAGCGGTATTGCAAACGGATTTTATAGTGAGAATAGGGTTTGTTGTAATACATGTGACCGTATTCCGTAGTGAACTTATCATATTCATTGTAGTTGACACGAATCATATTGTCTTCCACAAGGAAAGTGTTTTTATGATTGTCGTTCAACTCAAATCCGGCGATTTTAATATCCCATCCAGTCAGATCTTTTCCATTAAACAATGATTCCCATTCTTCTTTCTCTGCTTTTTTCTGACCAAACGTAGTAACATTGACAATGGTTAGCAGGGCTATTATCGCTGCACTACTTTTTAAGATAGACTGGATTTTTTTTGAGAACATTACACACAGGTTTTGAGATGAGTATTGGAACGGGGAAATTACTTCTTTTGAAAAAAGATACCTATTCTTAGGAGCGGCTAATTTGTAATGGTTTGCTTTTCAGCTACATTCTTACACGGCTTCCACTTATGTATCTACAAAAATGAGTACACCCGCTTCCGGATATACTCATTACTTAAAAATCTATGAAGGAATTATCTTCTTTTCCGCTTACCTCTTGGCGCTACATTGGAAGACTTTCTGTTCTTAGGAGCACTCACAGCCTCTCTCGGGGCATTTGTGCGCTGACGCGATGGTCTATCGCTACGTGAAGATCTGGAAGCGGAAGGTTTAGATCCGGCCAGATACAAATCCATGCTTCTTCTGGCCAGGTTGGTTTCTTTAACCTTTACTTTCACCTGGTCTCCGAACGTATATATTTTCTTTGTCCGCTGCCCGACAATCCGGTAATTTTCCTTTTCAAGTTCGTAATAGTCGTCTCCCAAATCCGTCATGCGAATAAGTCCCTCGGAAGCCGTTTCGGTGATTTCCACAAAGATTCCGAATTCAGTAACGCCTGTAATGACGCCGTCGAATTCCTTCTCGCGGTCCATCATACTCATGAACTCCACCTGCTTGTATTTGATAGAAGCACGTTCCGCTTCCGCAGCCAGGCGTTCTCTGTCCGAAGAGTGCTTAGAGCCGTCTTCATATTGCTCTTTATTTACAGACTTCCCGCCATCCAGATAATGCTGCAACAGACGGTGCGCCATCACATCAGGATAGCGACGAATCGGAGAGGTAAAGTGGCTGTAACGCTTAAACGCAAGTCCGAAGTGCCCAAGGTCTTCAACGCTATAGCGCGCTTTGGCCATTGTTCTTACAGCAAGAGATTCAATCAGATTTTGCTCTGGTTTGCCTTCTACCTGAGAAAGCATTTTATTCATGGATTTCGCAATTTTATTCTCTTCCTCAACTTCCAGTTTATGGCCAAGCTTGGCTACGAAACTGGCAAAGGTTTTGAGGCGGTCAGGATCGGGGGCTTCGTGAATCCTGTAAACCATTGTGTTTTTGATATCGCCATCGGAAAGAGAATAGACGAATTCTGCTACACGTTTATTGGCAAGAAGCATAAACTCCTCAATCAGTTTATTAGAATCGTGACGTTCCTTTTGATAAACACCAAGCGGTTTCCCATGCTCATCCAGACGGAATCTTACCTCAGGAGTTTCAAAGTTGATGGCTCCGTTTTTAAAGCGTTCCTTTCTGAAAATTTTAGCGAGTGTATTCATCGTATTCAGCTCTGCAACAAAATCTCCCTCGCCTGTATCCAATACCTGTTGCGCTTCCTCGTAAGAGAATCGCCGGTCGGAGTGAATCACCGTTCTGCCAAACCATTCTTTCAAAATTTTCCCGTTCGGGGATATTTCAAAAATGGCGGAAAAGGCTAGTCTGTCTTCGTTTGGACGCAAAGAACATAAATTATTGGAAAGCTTTTCCGGAAGCATCGGTACGGTACGGTCTACCAGATAAACCGAAGTTGCACGGCGGAATGCCTCTTTATCCAGCTCCGTTCCCGGAAGCACGTAATGAGAAACGTCCGCGATATGAACACCGATTTCAACATTACCTTCTTCCAGATTGCGAAGTGAAAGTGCATCGTCAAAATCTTTGGCATCCACCGGGTCAATGGTGAAAGTAAGTACATCGCGGATATCCTTCCGTTTCGCAATTTCCTTTTTCAGTATTTTTTCAGAAATTTTCTGCGCTTCCGCTTCAACCTGCTCAGGGAAATGATATGGCAAGCCAAACTCAGCAAGAATGGCATGCATTTCAACATCATTGTTACCAGCTTTTCCCAGTACCTCTACCAATTCACCTTCTGCCTGTGTGCGGCGTGTTGGCCATTCAGTTACTTTTACAATTACTTTGTCGCCGTGCTGTGCATCCTTAATTCCTTCCGGTTCGATAAAGATCGGATCAAACAATTTTTTGTTATCAGGCTGAACGACAGCATAACCGCGGTTTATTTCTATAATCCCAACAATCTCACGGGAAGCTCTTTCTACAATTTCGGAAACACGTCCTTCAGTTCTGCTTTTACCTGAATCATTTTTCGAAGACCTGCCACCTCGTGAGTTTTTAGTAAGTGGCTGTACTGTAACAGTATCTCCATCCCAGGCTCCGCTCAGCAAATCAGCTTCAACATATATATCATCTTCACGACCTTCAATAATGACAAAGGCAAAACCTTTATTCACACGATCCACCCGACCGGTAAGTCCGTGACTTTGCTTCTTCAATGGCGAAGCTGTGTAGGTACCATTGTTATTAAAAGTGATTCTTCCGGATTCTTCCAGCTCGTGCAATATTTCATTAAAAAGGCTTCTCACCTTTTTATCCTGTACTCCGAAGTGGTCATGCACATCAAACGGACGAAACGAATGTTCGCTGTTGAGGTCAAAAAAAGCAGCAATATCTGCTTTCAGGTTATCTATATAGGATACAATGTGATGAGGTGATTTTACCTCTTCATTTTCTCTTGATCCTTTTCTTGGTCTTTTATCTTTCATTATTTGGCTTTTGGCTGAAGGCTATTGCTCTCAGCACTTGTTTTATAATTTTTAGCTCTTTAGCCCTTACTCTATTCTATGAATATTTTCAGGTGCCACAGTTTCCATACAATTCAATCTCAAATAGATCTGTGCCAGCACAATTACGTCCTCCCTGCAATATCGACAAATTTTTTCAAGGTCTTTCTCAGTATAATAAACCCGCGTTACCTGATCGCCACTCATTTCATTTTTGCTACCGGGAATATCAAACACTGCTGCAAGCAGGTCAAGAGAAGTAAAACTTTTATAATCGCCGAATTTCCACAATTCCATCGTATCCTGATGCAAAAGCTCCCATGGTTTTTTGCCGGAAATCTGAAGCGCTTTGGGTATACTGATTCCGTGTATCAGCATACGGCGGCATAGAAACGGGAAGTCAAATTCCTTGCCATTATGTGCGCACAACACCAATTGATCGGCCGGATATTTTTCTATCAGAGATTTAAATTCGAGAAGCAATTGAACTTCGTCGTCGCCGGAGAAGCTGCGAACCTTGAAGGAAAGCTGGTCATTTTCATTCCAGTAATAGGCTCCGAAAGCAATGCATACTACTTTTCCGAATTCACTATATATGGCACCTTTATCAATAAAGCTATCTGAACTGGAAATAGTTTCATCACCTTTATTCAAAGCAAGTGATTTTTTATCCCATAGTTTCTGCATTCGTTCGGAAAGGGCATCGTAACTGGCATGTGAGGCCACGGTTTCGATGTCTAGCAGCAGGAAATTTTTAGCGCGTTTCCGGAAATCATCTGTCATAGTGTGTGGTTGGAATAATCTCCGCCACCTATTCGTGTAATACGCCTTGTAGTCCGAAAGGGGCGATATCAATGATATTGTCTTCAACAATGCTATCAGGTACGAATATAAACTTTTTATCGTAAACCTGATTTTCAAGGAAGTAGCTGATCCAGAATTCGTTGTAAAGATGGAAAACCTCCGGCATAATACTCTCCACTACCTGATGCTTTTCTGGTGCTATTTCAGGATAAAAATGACGCAGAGTAGATGTTTTTTGAGCCGGATCAGTTCCGGATTCTGCACTTGCATAACCTTTTGAAGTCACCATTACCGTATTAATAGGCTCAGGGTTTCTGTTGATCAATACTACGCTCCATTCCGGTACATTTGCCTCGTTTATTTTTCTTACAATGGCAACCTGAATGCCTTGTACCGGATAGAATGGAATATCTTTTTTCATGAATATATCAATTGGTAAGAACAGTTATTGTTCGAGGATTTCCATTTCGAACAAATCTGCAAGATGATTTTTTAATTTTATTGAAACCTCGTTCATTTCAACGGGATTTCCGGTCTCCTGCGCTATAGAGGTAACCGCTTTGTCCTGAATGCCACACGGAACAATACTTCCGAAATAGGACAAATCTGTATTGACATTTAATGCGAAACCGTGCATCGTTACCCAACGGCTGGATTTGACGCCCATTGCACATATTTTCCTCGGATTTTTCTGCTCCTGATAATCCAGCCACACACCCGTGAGCCCGTCAATACGTCCTCCATCCAAACCAAAATCCGCAATAGTCCGGATAATGGCTTCCTCCAGCAAACGCATGTATTTATGGATATCAGTGAAAAAATTATCCAGATCCAGAATAGGGTAGCCCACGAGCTGCCCCGGACCGTGGTAGGTAATGTCACCACCGCGGTTGATTTTGTAGTATTTCGCTTCGCGTGCTTCCAGTTCGTCCTCATGCAGCAGCAAATGGTCTGCTTTACCGCTTTTTCCTAGGGTATACACATGCGGGTGCTGACAAAACAGGAGATGATTTGGCGTGATATGCTGTTGTTCCGCTTCCAATCCGCGGTTTTGCGTTTTGACCGCTATTGTTTCAGCAAAGATTTTCTCCTGTAAATCCCAGGCCTCCTGGTAGTCAATCAGTCCGATATCCCGGAATTGCACTTGTTTGTTTATGAGGGTATTCATCAGTCAATGGTGAACGGTCGGGAAATCTCTCATTTGAATGAGCGCACAGCCCGTAACCTTTTTTTAAAACAGGGTCTCAATACAGATTTCCCTTTATGCAAGAATAACACATTTTTAACTCAAAATTGTTCGTATGGCAGCACATAACGACACCGGGAGCTGGGGCGAAGAAAAAGCCGCTACCTATTTAACTGAAAAAGGGTACGAGATTGTGGAGAAAAACTACCGCCACAAACACATGGAAGTGGATTTGATCGCGAAACATAAGAACATGCTCATTTTTATCGAAGTCAAAACGCGGAGTGGAACTGGTTTTGGTATGCCGGAAGAGTTTGTGAACTACACTAAATCCAGATTAATTCTGAAAGCGGCCATACACTATATATTCGACAAAGACTGGCACAGGGATGTCCGGTTCGATATCGTATCTATTCTGATTTTACCCAACGGAGATTTAAACATCAGACATATTGAAGACGCATTTTGTTGAGGTTAAATACTTTTCAAAAATTGCTTTCGGTAATCCAGCGGACTACTTTTCATTTTCTTTTTAAAAACTTTATGAAAATAGGAAACATCGCCAAAGCCACTCTCATAGCAGATTTCCGATACAGCATGATCGGTGTTGAGTAGTTGTTGTGCCGCAAAGTTAATGCGGTATTCATTCACCATTTCTATAAAGGTCTTACTCGTTGCCTTCTTGAAGTATTTGCAAAACGCATTGGGCGACATATTTACGGCTGAGGACACATCTTCCAGCAAAATCTCCTGACGGAAATGATCAACAATATAGCCTAACGCAGTGTTAATCCTTTCTTTACTTTGTCCGGCAATAACCGGCGTAATTCCCTCATGGAGCAGTTGATACTCCGACTTCACCGCAAGCCGGTTGAGAATCGAAAGGAGTTGAGCTAATTTTTGAAACGGGTTCGGCTCGGACTCCAGCTGTTGCATCAAGGGGGCGATTTCAAGAGATACAGAGTCATTAAAACATATTCCCTGTGCACTCCTTACAAGCAAATGTGCTATTGGAAGTAGTTCCGGGCGCTCAAAAAAGTCTTTTCCCAGAAAATCACCCTCAAACTGTATGACGATTGATTCTACTCCAGAGCCATCATCATATTGATCAGACTTCCAGCAATGAGGCAGATCCGAACCCAGGAAAACGAGATCGCCTGCTTTGAAATCTTCCATGCTATTGCCGACATAACGCTTACCAGTACCCTTAACGATAAGCGTAAGTTCGTATTCAGGATGGAAATGATACGGAACGGTGAAGCGTTCGAGAAGAAATCTTCTCACCCGAAAGGAGATGTCGGGATTTGTATCAATGCTTTCAAACTGAGCTTTAACCATTGCTAATATTACTCTTTATTTTATGGTTTGATCTGGTTTGGATAGAATAAGCCACTAAGTAGCTAATATTTTCCCATATGGTTATATAAAAGGGTGTGATATTTGAATATTGAAATTCAATGTAAAATTTGAATATAATGAATACGACTATTCCTACCCTTAAAAATTACATTACCATAAACGATCATGACAAGTCCCGTTTCAGAGAAAATGGGCATGTCATGATTGAAAATGTTCTCAATGATGAAGAAATCACGCATTATCGGGATGTCATCAACAAAGCTGCTTTGAGATTCAACACAGAAAAAAGAAAGCTGCAAGACCGGGATACGTATGGAAAAGCTTTCCTTCAAATCATGAATTTGTGGGAAGTGGATGAAGAGGTGCGCACATTTTCTCTTGCCAAAAGATTCGGAAAAATAGCAGCTGATCTGCTCGGAGTGGAAAACGTGAGAATTTATCACGACCAGGCACTGTATAAGGAACCCGGCGGAGGGTTTACTCCCTGGCACCAGGATCAGTATTACTGGCCATTGGATACCAATAACACTGTTACGATGTGGATGCCCCTGATTGATATTACTGAAGACATGGGTATGCTCACATTTGCATCCGGCTCCCATAAAAATGGTTTCGTTAAAAATATCGCTATATCGGACGAGTCAGAGGCGATTTTGGAGGATTTTATCAAAGAGAAAGGCTTTGAAGTCACCCGTGCAAAAACCATGAAGGCGGGAGATGCCACCTGGCATTACGGCTGGACACTGCACTCTGCACCGGGTAATTATTCTCAAAATGTGATGAGAGAGGTTATGACAATCATTTTTGTGGCAGATGGAGCAAAGATTATCGCCCCGCAGAATGAACATCAGGAAGCAGACCGGCAGCGATGGATATGCGGTATGCCGGTAGGCGGTACGGTTAGTTCGGAATTAAATCCGGTTATACTCTAGAACAGTTAATTTTAAGATTATCAGAATATTCACCAGTAAGTAGGAGAGGAGAATTGGCTACTTTTTACTTATAAAGAATAAATTTTCACCTGCGTTTGAGCTGTATTTTCTGAATAATGATAAATAGAATCATAATTGGTTCCGTGGCTTTGGCTGTACTGCTTTTCTATTTCACGGGGGCAAACTGGTTTGGCGGAAAGGTAGACTATAATGCTGAGGTCAAACCGATCCTCAACAAGCATTGTATGGGTTGCCATGGAGGTGTAAAAAAGGCAGGTGATGTAAGTTTTTTGTTTGAACACGAAATGCTTGAACCCGGTAAATCGGGGAAAATTCCTGTGGTGCGTGGTGATGCCGATGCGAGCGAAATGATCAGAAGGATTCTGACGGATGACCCTGATGAAAAAATGCCTAAGAATGGAACTCCTCTCAGCGACGAGGATGTAGCCACGCTGAAAAAATGGATTAATCAGGGAGCAGAATGGAAAACACATTGGTCGTATAAGCGCATTGAAAAACCTGAGGTTCCTTCTTCAAAAAGTATATGGAACCTGTTTGGATTACTGAATCAGGAAGAAAGCAACTGGCCTGAAAATGAGATCGATCATTTTGTTCTGCAAAAAGTAAAGGAAAACAAGCTTTCGGTTTCGCCTGAAGCCGATAAAGCTACTTTGATAAGAAGAGTGAGCCTTGATCTTACCGGACTTCCTCCAACGGAAAAAGAGGTGCAAGATTTCAAAAATGATCATTCAGACAATGCGTATGAAAAGGTAGTAGATCGCCTCCTGAAATCTCCCGCTTATGGGGAGAAGTGGACATCTATGTGGATGGATCTGGCGCGGTATGCGGATACGAAAGGCTACGAAAGTGATGGAGGTCGGTCTATGTGGCGTTACAGGGATTATGTGGTGAAGTCTTTTAACGATGATAAGCCTTTTGATCAGTTTACGATAGAACAACTTGCCGGGGATTTACTTCCAAAAGGGAAAGATCATTTTCCGAAAGAAGAAAATATGATTGCGACTGGTTATCACAGAAATACGATGACCAATAACGAGGGAGGAACAGATGACGAAGAGTTTCGTACAGCTGCTTTGATTGATCGTGTGAATACAACCTGGGAAGTTTGGCAAGGCACTACTTTCGCCTGTATTCAATGCCATAGCCATCCTTATGATCCGATCCCTCACGAGGATTATTTTAAGTATATGGCCTTTTTCAACAACACACGTGATGAAGATGTGTGGGATGAGTGGCCTAAACTTCGGTTTTATAAGGGAGAAGATTCGGCTCGTGTGGAGCGGGTGAAACAATGGATCACGCAACACAATCCTAAGCAAACGGAAGAAGTAACGCAGTTTATGCGGGTGATGGAGCCGAAAATCAATGCACATAATTTTATCAAAGGGGATCAGTCAACGGTACTTCTCATTTCATACTATGGTGTAAAAGACAAAGGCAATGCGAGAATTCCGGCGGTTGACCTGACCGGAGCAGGTAATGTGGTAATGAATATTTCTACCAAGGCCGAAAATGCAGTATTGACTTTACATCTTGATAAGCTGGATGGCCCTGTTCTGTCTCAAATCAAAATTCCTGTTCGTGATACGGTATTGGTGGCACCCATTGTAAAAACAAATGGAAAACATGATATCTATTTGTCTCTGAAAAGCCCAAAGTCTCCAGAAGAATGGGTGAGAATTACATGGATGAGTTTTCAAAAAGAGTTGCCGGGCAGTGATAAAGTCGGGTATGATAAGATTGTAGCTGACTACTCCACTGTATTAACACGCCCTGCCGAAAGTATGCCGGTCGTTTGGGAAGGGAAAGGTGATTTTGCCCGAAAGACGAATGTTTTCGTACGTGGAAACTGGATGGTGAAAGGTGCTGAAGTACAGCCGGATGTGCCCAGATTATTGGCTCCTATGCCTAAGGGAGTGCAAAAGGATCGGCAAAGCCTTGCGAAGTGGATCGTAAGTAGGGAAAATGCGCTAACGGGTCGCGTAATTGTAAACCGGTTTTGGGAGCAGCTTTTTGGTAGAGGAATAGTGGAAACAGTGGAAGACTTTGGATCACAGGGAAGTGAACCTACACACCGCGAATTGCTGGATTGGCTTGCTGTGAAGTTCATAGAAGAGGATCACTGGAGCGTTAAAAAGCTTCTGAAAACAATTGTCATGTCCGCTACATACAGGCAAAGTTCCAAAACTGACAAGGACAAACTGGAGAAAGATCCATATAATATCTGGATTTCCCGGGGACCACGTGTAAGATTAAGTGCGGAACAGGTCAGAGATCAGGCGCTCGCCTGTGCAGGGCTGATTTCCAAAAAAATGTATGGTCCTGGCGTTATGCCTGCACAGCCTGATAAGATATGGCAGTCCCCCTATAGTGGAGAAAAGTGGACGCTTAGCGAAGGTGAAGATCGGTACAGAAGAGGAGTATACACCTATTGGAAACGAACTGCTCCGTATCCTTCTATGGTGACATTCGATGCGCCAAGCCGTGAATTCTGTCAATCAAGAAGGATTTTAACAAATACGCCTCTACAAGCGCTTGTTACATTAAATGACCCTGTATATCTGGAAGCTGCGGAAAAGTTGGCAAGCAATATGCTAAA
Source organism: Dyadobacter luteus (assembly GCF_003383615.1). Taxonomy (GTDB): domain Bacteria; phylum Bacteroidota; class Bacteroidia; order Cytophagales; family Spirosomataceae; genus Dyadobacter; species Dyadobacter luteus. The sequence goes on along the minus strand of NZ_QNUL01000011.1, from coordinate 144,199 downwards.
ACGTGGTAAAACACCCGAACAGCAGTTGACAGAAGGATACCGGATGCTGACATTCCAGCCTATCGAAAAAAAGAATCTGAATGTGTTGGTGAAAGTATATAATCAAGCACTTTCAACTTATAAAAATAAGCCGGTTGATGTAGACAGCATTCTTGTCTACGGAACAGAACGTTCTCCGGAACTGGCTGCTTTGACTATTTCTGCGAACGTGATGCTGAATCTGGATAATGTGGTTACGAAGGAGTAGGGCTTAGGGTAAGGGGCATAAGAAATTAGGAGTTTTAGCCTGAAAGGCTTCTATATATTAACCCGGGGCGCAGCCCCGAGGGTTTGAACAGATCATTAGCATTCAAAGGGAACCCTGTAGGGGGTTCAATGTCATATGGAAAAGCTATTAAAGGAACTTCAACACGCAGACTTACAGCGCCAGACAAGGCGGCACTTTCTGCAATCCTGCGGGTTTGGACTGGGAGCATTGGGGCTGGGATCTTTGCTGAGTTCGTGCGGAACGTCTTCAGCGGGAAAGTCTGTTTCAGAAGAGGGGTTTATGGCCAAAATTCCGCAGTTCGCCCCTAAGGCTAAACGGGTTATCTATATCCATATGGCGGGTGCCCCGTCTCAGTTGGAATTATTTGACTATAAGCCTGAACTGTTAAAATACCACGGTAAAGATTGTCCTGCTGAATTTCTGGAAGGCAAGAAGTTTGCATTTATTCAAGGGGTTCCCAAAATGTTGGGACCACAAGGGAATTTTAAACAATATGGACAATCAGGAGCTTGGATGTCTGATTATGTTCCTTATTTACAAACTGTAGCGGACGAAATTACTTTCCTGAAAGCGATGCATACGGATCAGTTCAATCATGCACCTGCTCAGTTACTCATGCATACAGGGAGTGCGCGTCTGGGCCGTCCGAGCCTGGGAGCATGGGCAACCTATGGATTAGGTTCAGAGAATCAGAATTTGCCCGGCTTTATTGTATTGGCATCCGGCGGTCAACAGCCGGATGCGGGTAAAAGTGTATATGGAAGTGGATTTTTGCCATCGGTGTATCAGGGAGTTCAATGTCGTACGGGTGGAGATCCGGTTTTATATGTAAGTGATCCTAGTGGAATGAACCGGGACATGCGCAAACAAACGATTGAAGCCATCAATGAAATAAACCGCCAGACTTATGAGGATGTACAGGATCCTGAAATTCTGACAAGGATTAGTCAATATGAGATGGCTTTCAGAATGCAGATGTCGGTTCCGGAAGTGATGGATGTTTCCAAAGAACCTCAGTTTGTATTGGATATGTATGGTGTAAAGCCGGGTGAAGGAACTTTTGCGATGAACTGCCTTCTGGCGCGTAAATTAGTAGAGAATGACGTTCGTTTTGTACAGCTTTTTGACTGGGGGTGGGACGGCCATGGTACCTCAAAGGATCACAATGTGGAAGGAGGACTTAGACAAAAATGTCTGGAATCGGACCGACCTGTTGCTGCATTAATTCAGGATCTAAAAATGCGCGGATTACTGGAAGAAACGCTGGTCATCTGGGGTGCAGAATTCGGGAGGACTCCTATGCAGGAGAACAGAAATGGGCTTGTGATGCCATTTATGGGACGGGATCACCATTTGGATGCTTTTACGATGTGGATGGCTGGGGGAGGTGTCAAACAAGGATATTCTCATGGAGAGACAGATGAGTTGGGTTATTATGGTGTGAAGGACCGGGTTCATGTACACGACTTGCAGGCAACAATCCTGAAGCTGATGGGTTTTGACCATGAGAAATTTACTTATCCTTTTCAGGGCAGGAATTTCAGGCTTACCGATACCGAAGGTAAAGTCGTAAAACAGGTTTTGGCCTGATGCATTTTTGATATTGTAATTTGTAAATAATGCTTTACCCCCTATTACAAGCGTCTTACTGGCCCCTTTTTATTGGCAGGTTCCATCCGGTTCTGGTTCATTTACCTATCGGTTTTCTTTTTGTAGCACTATTGCTTGAAATAGGCAGAAGGACAGGAAAAATAAACGTTTCTGAATCTGCTATTTCCTTCGTTTTATTCTGGTCGGCCGTAGGTGCAACATTCGCATGTGTTGCCGGTTATCTTTTGTCTCTGAGTGGTGGATATGATAATGAATTATTGATGCGGCATCAATGGCAGGGAATAGGTGTGGCAGCTTTTGCCTGGGTCGCCTGGGTTGTTAAATCAGACCTTTTGGGAGAAAAAATAACAATCGCTCCTCTGTTTTATTTACCGGCTTTTGGTATAGCTACAGTACTGACAATGACTGCCGGTCATGACGGTGGTTCATTGACGCACGGGGAGGGTTTTCTGACGCAGTATACACCCGAACCTTTCAGGAGCATGACCGGAATGGCTGCTATAGAGGAGCAAACTACCGAAATCAAACCGATTGCAAATGTGAACCAGGCTTTGGTGTATGGCGATATCGTGCGCCCGATACTAGAGGCCAGGTGTACGCAGTGTCATAATGCGAGTAAACAAAAAGGAGATTTGAGGCTTGATCAGGTGGCATTTATGCTAAAAGGAGGAAAAGACGGCCCTGCTTTTGTTGCTGGAAAAAGTGCGGAAAGTGAGCTGATCAAGCGATGTCTCTTACCAGAAAATGATGATGACAGAATGCCTCCTAAAGGTAAACCTCAACTTACGGATAATCAGATAACACTTTTATCGTGGTGGATCGATAATGGGGCACCGACGGATAAAAAAGTGTCGGAACTTAAAGTTTCAGAAGAGATCAAACCAGCATTGGCTGCACTTGGAAATGGATCTGTGCAGCGGGAGCCGAATAGGAAAACGGTGTTTTCTGAAAAGGTGGAGCCGGCGAATGAGGAAGCTATTGCTGCTTTGCGGAAAATTGGATTGGTGGTAAATCCTGTAGCTCAGGATCAGAATTTTATCGAAGTAAGTGCAATAAATGTCGGTAACTTCTCAGACGCAAACTTAACCTTACTTACTCCGTTATCCGATCAGATTGTCTGGCTCAAACTCGGTAAAACAAAAGTAACGGATGCGGGTATGGAGCAGATCAGCACATTGAAAAATCTCAATAGATTACATATTGAATATACGGCTGTGTCCGATGAAGGTCTAAAAATGCTTAAAGGGTTGCCGTATCTTGAGTATCTCAATCTGATAGGAGCAAAGGTGACTGACAAAGGATTGAATGATATAGCTGCGATGAAAAGTCTGAGATCCCTTTATGTATGGAAAACTGAGGCGAGTGATAGCGGGATTATCGGTGTAAGGAAGGCAAATCCCGGGCTGACGATAGTAGCCGGCCCTGATTCAACGGTGCTATCGCGCTTTAAAAGGAAGCCGGATAGCACAGCAGTTGCATTGTGAGATAATAGGGAAATTAATTTTTAAGATATGAACCGCCGAAATTTTATGAGTACATCACTTGCCGGGGCAGGAGCATTGGTAGGAATAGATGCTGTTGCTAGAGAAAATGCTGCACCTTTTCAGTTTGCTAACAAGTTGTCATTGAAAGTATTTGGGACGAACTGGGGTTTTAAAGGAACCACAGAGGAATTCTGTGCGGCAATAAAAAAGGAAGGTTATGATGGAACAGAAATGTGGTGGCCAGGCTCAAAAGAAAGACAGGCAGAGTTGCTTACTGCCTTGAATAAATATGATCTGGAAATAGGTTTCTTATGTGGGTCCCAGGATGACAATCCTGTTAAAAGCCTGGAAGCGTTCAAAAATCAGATTAATGCTGCTTCAAGTCAATTTGGGAAAAAACCACTGTATATCAATTGTCACAGCGGTCGTGATTTTTTTACCTACGAGCAAAACAAAGCTTTTATTGATCATACAACTGCAGTTTCAAAACAGACAAGCATTCCTATCTATCATGAAACACATCGGGGCAGAATGCTTTTTGCAGCACATATCACCAGAAATTTTATTGAAAAAAATCCGGATTTAAAACTGACCCTGGATATATCGCACTGGTGCAATGTGCATGAGAGCCTTTTGGCTAATCAGGAAGAAACTGTACAATTAGCTTTGACCAGGGTAGGGCATATTCATACCCGTATAGGCCACGAAGAAGGGCCGCAAGTGAACGATCCAAGAGCTCCTGAATGGGCTGCAGCTGTGAAAGCACATCTGGCCTGGTGGGATAAAGTGGTAGAATACAAGGTTAAAAGCGGTGAGGTACTTACCGTACTGACAGAGTTTGGTCCTCCTCATTATTTACCAACCGTACCCTATACTAATCAGCCTTTGGCGGATCAATGGGCGATTAATGTGTATATGATGAAGCTGTTTCGGGAAAGGTACTTAGCATAATCCTTAAAGCTTCTTTTCAATCAATCTTAAAATCGCTAATAATCCTTGTTTATCTACTTCGCTGAAATCATTTAACTCATCGCTGTCGACATCCAAAACCATAGCCACCGAACCGTTTCTGTGAAAAACAGGAAGCACGATCTCAGATTTTGATGCGGAACTACAAGCAATATGGCCGGGGAAAGCTTCTACATCAGGAACAATAATAGTTTCCTTTCTGGTGAAGCTGGCACCACAAACTCCTTTGTGGAAAGGGATGCGGGTACATGCCAGAGGTCCCTGGAAAGGTCCAAGAACAAGCTGACCTTCTTTGGCAATGTAAAATCCAACCCAAAAGAATCCGAACGCTTCTTTAAGAACAGCAGCTATGTTCGCCAGATTCGCAATCAAATCACTTTCTGTCTCTGTTAGTGCAGTGATCTGAGGAAGCAATGCATTGTAAATTTCAGCTCTGTCGGTGGTTTTGGGGATTAATAATTCTTCAGCCATTCTATTTATAAAAATTGTTAATTGTGAAACGTGTTTTTGGGACGATAAGTTACATTGAACTTTCTAAAATCAAATAAGTTGTTTTAATCGGTTATCTTTCAGTATTTTGGTTAAAATGCCTTATTTAGTACTTCAGAATATTTTTTAAGACTTAATAATGACCCAACGCCATATTTTATTGATGGATGGCCCTGATCATAAAGGGCTTATTTATAAGGTAACACGCATTCTTTTTGAGCATAATCAGAACATCATCAGAAATGATGAATATGTAAGCCCGTCGAAGTATTTTTTCATGCGGACTGAATTTGAAGGGGAAACTGATGCCAGTGAGTTACTGGAAGTGTTACAAAGAGAGCTTCCGGAAGGAATCAACCTGAGAGTAAATCCTAAAAAGAAAAAAGATGTGGTGGTGTTGGTGACAAAGGAACACCACTGTTTGGGAGAGTTGTTGATCCGTTATGCTTTTGATGAACTTGATGCAACCATTTTGGCGGTTGTTAGTAACTATAATACTTTACAGCCGCTGGTAAGCAAATTCGGTATACCATTCCATTTTATTTCTCATGAAAATAAGAGTCGGGAGGAGCACGAGGAGGCAATTCTGAGAACATTAGACGTATACCGACCGGAGTATCTGGTTCTGGCCAAATATATGCGGATCATTACCCCTGAATTCGTAAATCACTTCCCCGACAGGATCATCAATATTCACCATTCATTCTTACCTGCGTTTATAGGCGCAAATCCTTACCGACAAGCTTATGAAAGGGGGGTAAAGATTATAGGAGCCACGGCGCATTTCGTGAATAATGATCTGGATGAGGGGCCTATAATTGCTCAGGACGTTAAGTCAGTGGATCACCGGCAAACAGCTTTGGATATGTCTACAATCGGAAAGGATACAGAGAAGGCAGTTCTGTCAAAAGCTTTGAAACTGGTTTTCAATGACAGAGTTTTCATTCATAATAACAGAACCATCATCCTGTAAAATAAAAAAAAGCCCTTAGTCAGAATCACCGAGGGCTTTTTGTAATCTGATGGATGTTATTGAATACGTAACATTACAAAAAAATCTTCAAAACATCAAATTCATTTTCAGGCTATTAGCATTTCTAATAGGATTCTAATTATGCCGGAATCGCAGTGCGTGCCAAATCTACAAGATCTGCATCATTCACTTCCTTCTTAACGTCTGCTACTTCCAGGAATCTGGTATACAATTCGTCCAGTGTTGGTTTGTCGAAAGAGAAGCCCAAGAGCTCTAAACGATGTTTTAGTGCATGACGGCCGCTACGCGCTGTAAGCACGATATCCGACTTGTCTACGCCCACATCCTGTGGATTCATAATTTCGTAATTCAGCGTATTTTTCAGGTGTCCATCCTGGTGAATGCCTGAGCTGTGTGCAAACGCATTTCTGCCTACAATCGCTTTATTGGCTTGTACAGGCATACGCATCATTTTTGAAACGAGCTGACTTGTTGGATAAATAAACTGTGTGTTTACGCCAGTTTCCAGACCAAGTTCCTTATGAACATTCAGCGCCATCACTACTTCTTCAAGGGAAGTATTTCCAGCTCTTTCGCCGATACCATTGATGGTTACCTCCACCTGGCGCGCTCCCTGGCTGATACCTGCAATTGAATTTGCGGTGGCAAGGCCGAGGTCGTTATGGCAATGGATAGAGATTGTTGCCTTGTGTATATTTTTTACATTCTCGAAAATGTACTTAATCTTGTTACCATATTCTTCCGGAAGGCAGTATCCGGTAGTGTCAGGAATATTTACAACAGTAGCACCAGCTCCGATTACAGCTTCTACAAGCTGCGCAAGGAATACAAGGTCTGCTCTACCGGCATCTTCACAATAGAATTCTACATCTTCTACCTTACCTTTTGCATATTTGGTGGCAGAAATTGCTCTTTCAATGATTTTTTCCCTTGTGGTGTTAAATTTATGCTGAATGTGGATGTCAGATGAGCCAATACCGGTGTGTATCCGACCACGTTTTGCATATTGGAGTGCGTCCGCAGCTGCATCAATATCACCAATTACAGCTCTTGAAAGCGCACAGATGATAGGTTCACGAACAACTTTGGATATTTCCACTACAGAGCGGAAGTCGCCAGGACTTGACACCGGAAATCCAGCTTCGATCACATCAACGCCGAGTTTTTCGAGTTGTTTGGCAACAATTATCTTTTCCTCCGTTGTTAATTGGCTGCCTGGAACCTGTTCGCCGTCCCTTAAGGTGGTGTCGAAGATCTGAACTCGATTACTCATTTGAATGGGTATTTTTTATTATTTGAATTACGAATTTAATAATTTTTGACCAATATAAAACCCTTTCCCGTTGAGAGAAAGGGTTTTGGGCGACTCAAAACAAAACCTTCCTCTTTTTTAAGGAATACTAAGCAGAAGCCAATTTTTATTTTGATCGTGTGTCATGACCTATTCTGGTTGGCGAAATTTCGCTGACTGCGATTTTCTTCTGCAAAGAAAGTACAAGTTTTGTCTTAAACAAATATTATTTGGCAAAAACTTATAAAAAATCAAATTCTCTTTAATAGTTCTTCACCAGCTGCTTGCGTGTTCAGAATCTTATCCGCAGGAGTGGTCTCGTCGGCGATATCTTTAGTTCTGAATCCATCTTTCAAAAGCTTGTCAACTGCAGCGATAATTGCGTCAGATTCAGCTTTCAATCCGAAAGAAATATCAAGCAAAAGGGCAGCTGAAAGCACAGACGCCAATGGGTTAGCGATTCCCTTACCAGTGATATCGTGAGCAGAGCCATGGATAGGCTCGTATACACCTGTACTGTCGCCTACAGAAGCAGAGGCCAACATACCCATAGAGCCTGCAATCTGGCTCGCTTCGTCAGTAAGGATGTCACCAAATAGGTTCGCAGTTACGACAACATCAAAACGCTTAGGATCTTTGATCAACATCATGGCAGCTGAATCAACGAATTGGTGTTCAACTTCAACGTCAGGATACTCAGGAGCTAATTTCTGAACCACTTCTCTCCACAAGCGGCTTGTTTCCAACACATTCGCTTTGTCAACAGAGCAAAGTTTTTTGCGACGCGTACGTGCAGCATCGAATGCTTTACGTGCGATGCGTTCCACTTCGTAGCGGCTGTATTCAGCGATATCATAAGCAGTATCGCCTTCGTTTTTACGTCCTTTTTCTCCGAAGTAAATATCACCAGTCAATTCACGGAAGAAGAGAATGTCTGAACCTCTCAGAATTTCAGGCTTGATAGAAGATGCGCCAAGCAGTTCGTCAAAAAGTTTGATAGGACGCAGGTTTGCATACAATCCCAGCTCTTTACGCATTTTCAGTAGTCCTTGTTCAGGACGAACTTTTGCGCTTGGGTCGTTATCATATTTAGGGTGTCCAACGGCTCCGAAAAGAACCGCGTCAGATGCACGCATCTTTTCCAGGGTTTCGTCAGGAAGTGGATTTCCTGTTGCTTCGATGGCAACGTGACCTATAAGAGCTTCGTCGTAAGTGAACTCATGGCCGAATTTTGCAGCAATTTTTTCCAGAACTTTTTTTCCAACTTCTGTAACTTCCTGGCCTATACCATCACCTGGAACAATTAGAATATGCTTTTTCATTAATGAATTATATTGATTTTAATTTAAAAAGTAGTGTCGGAATATCCTCGGTAATAGTGGCGTAAACTGTAGTTGACGAAATACCAAAGTATTCATGTATCAGTTTATTTCGCATCAGTTTCATGAGTTTCCATTCAATTTCCGGATGCTGATCCTTGAAGGTCTCTGAAATTTTTGTGGCTGCTTCGCCGATTATTTCCAGTCTGCGATAAACAGCATCCTGCAACATGATATTGCTTTCAAAGTCAGATTCTGACTGTTCCTTCGTATAGCCAATTATGATTTCAATGGAATCAATGACGTCCTGAACATATACAAGATCGTCTCGTTTCATATCAATTCAACAAGATCAGAAAAGACATATTTTTGAATGGATGACTTCACTGCTTTGTATTCTACGAGATCTATTTTTCTCTGGCAGATTTTCTGAAGCTCATCTTCAAGTCGGAGAATATCGAACATGGTCATGTTATTTACTTCAATAAGTACATCTATATCGCTTTTGTCTGTCTCTTCATTACGGGCAAAAGATCCAAAAATGGCAGCTCTTGTAACATTATTTTTCAAGAGATGACTTTTAAGGCTTTGATAAAGTTGTTGCTTTTCCATATTCTCAACATGTTGACCTAATACAAATATATCCTATTTGATTATAAGGCATGGCATTAACTAAGGTTTTGAATCATCAGACACCCCCGTCAAATTCAGCATTTTCTGCGTCGCCATAATGGCCGATACAGTTTGATCCGAATCCAGTCCTCTTGTTTTAACATCTTTGCCATTGATCTCCCATGTTATGATAGTTTCACAAAGGGCATCTGTTTTTCCTCCGGGAGGTATACGAACGGTGTAATCAGTCAGCATCGGAAGATTGATCCCTTTCAGAGCATAGATTTTTTTCAGTGCATTCATAAATGCATCATACTGCCCGTCGCCCTGCGCATTCTCTTCAAAAATTTCATTTCCAAAACGTATTTGTAATGTGGCAGATGGTTTGAGGTTCTTAGAGTGGGTAAGCACGTAATTGAGAATGGAAACCTTTTCTTCAATTGTATTACTATCCAGTACATCGGAAATGATGTAAGGAAGATCATCGGGGGTCACAGCTTCCTTACGGTCGCCGAGCTCAATAATCCTTTGTGTCACCTTTTTAAGATCAGCGTCGGCCAGAGTAATCCCCAAATCTCTGAGATTATTTTCAATATTGGCTTTTCCTGACGTTTTTCCCAGTGCATAAGAACGTAGCCGTCCGAAACGCTCGGGCATCAGTTTGCTGAAATACAGATTGTTTTTCTTATCACCATCTGCATGTATACCAGCCGTTTGAGTAAAAACACTCTCTCCAACGATAGGTTTATTGGAAGGAATTCGGATTCCTGAAAATGTTTCAACCAGTTTGCTTACCGAATACAAGGATTTTTCATTCACTGATGTTTCAAGTTCGGGCATGAAATCATCAATGACTGCAATTGTGCTTGCAAGCGGGGCATTTCCCGTTCTTTCACCCATACCGTTGACAGTGAGGTGTAATCCGTGTACTCCGGCTCTGAGTGCTTCCATTACATTGGCTACACTCAGATCGTAATCGTTATGTGCATGGAACTCAAAACGACATGTGGGATACTTGTCTACAATGGATTTGACGAAATCATAGGATTCCGAAGGTGTAAGAATGCCCAGGGTATCTGGGAGCAAAATTCTTTTAACCGGTAATTCACAAAGAAAATCTAGTGCCTGAAATACGTATTCTCTCGAATTTCGCATGCCATTGCTCCAGTCTTCTAAGTATACATTGCAATTAATTCCGGATGCTACCGCCAGTTCAATCACTTTTTGAATATCAGCAAAATGTTCGGCTGGCGTTTTTTTGAGCTGATGCTGAAGGTGATTTAATGAACCTTTGGTAAGCAAATTCATCACACGCGCACCGGCTTCTTTCATCCAATTGATGGAAGCGTCTCCATCAACAAATGTAAGTACCTCAATTTTATCAAGGTAACCATTCGCTTCAGCCCACTTGGTAATTTGTTTTACAGCCTGAAATTCTCCTTCCGAAACACGTGCGGAGGCAATTTCTATACGATCCACCTTCACCTCTTGTAAAAGAAGCTGAGCGATGGTTAATTTTTCCGATGCTGAAAACGACACTCCGCTGGTTTGTTCACCATCACGGAGTGTCGTGTCCATTATTTCAATATAGCGTCTGTTCATGGGGCTTTCGGCAGTCAGCCTTTGGCTATCAAACTATATCCGCACAAGCCGATAGCTGACAGCTGATGGCTGATAGCCATCTAGTAAATTCTCGTTGTTTCAAACTCCTGGATTTCGCCCTTCATGGCTTGCAGATAATCAATATCATCATAGCCATTGATCATGTTATGCTTTTTATAGCCATTGATCGCGAAAGATTCCTGCTCACCTGTAGCAACCAGTGTGATAGTTTGTTCGGGCAGATTCACTTCCAGTTCAGCATTAGGATCTGCTTCGATAGCCTGGAATATTTTATCCAAAAATTCAGGACTGACTTGTACAGGTAAAATTCCGATGTTCAGAGAGTTACCTTTGAAGATATCTGCAAAAAAGCTGGAAACGACACAACGGAAACCGTAGTCATAGATCGCCCACGCTGCGTGCTCACGGCTTGAACCGCTACCGAAGTTATGGCCTCCAACCAGGATTTTGCCTGAATAGATTGGGTTATTTAAAACGAAATCAGCTTTCGGTGTATCGTCACCGTTATAGCGCCAGTCTCTGAATAGGTTGTCGCCAAATCCTTCGCGTTTAGTCGCTTTAAGGAAACGTGCAGGGATAATCTGATCCGTATCCACGTTTTCAATCGGCAAAGGAACTGCCGTGCTCTTTAATATGGTGAATTTATCGTATGCCATTTGTATGGGGCTTTCGGCTTTCGGCTGTCGGCGGTCGGGCTGTAACCGAGTGGGACATCGTTAACTTCCGGCGTTTAATTTTTTAATTAGGTGATATAATTGCTTTTTAATAGACACTATTTCAATAGAAAGAGGCTCATAGCTTTGTTCGTCCAAGTAATCCAAATCTTTTGCCAAAAGTGTGAGGTATTCAACTTCCTGACAAGATCCAAAAGAGATTCCTAGAAACCGGGCAAAGTCTCTTTCGCTTAGTTTTCCACATCCTTCTGAAATATTGGCAGATATCGAAATGCCTGCCCTTCTTATTTGAGAAGTTAACCCAAATTTTTCTTCCTGAGGGAAGTTTTTAGTCAATCTGTAAAGTTCAAGCACAAGCTTATGACTTTGCTCCCAAACAGCATATTTTCTAAAATCTCTCATTATCGAAATAGTGTGTTATTTGCAAAGGTTTGACAGCCGATAGCCGACTGCCGAAGTCACTCAAAGTAATTCTCTCGGATCTGTCACTACTCCCGTCACCGCTGCTGCAGCTGCTACTAATGGGCTCGCCAAAAGCGTTCTTGCGCCGGGGCCTTGGCGACCTTCGAAGTTTCTGTTTGAGGTACTTACTGCATATTTGCCAGCTGGAATCTTATCATCATTCATTGCAAGACATGCAGAGCAGCCTGGCTGACGAAGTTCAAAACCTGCATCAGTTAAGATGTCAAGAATTCCTTCTTCTTTGATTTGAGCCTCTACGATGTGAGATCCCGGAACGATCCATGCAGTAACGTTGTCTGCCTTCTTGCGACCTTTTACGATAGAAGCAAATGCTCGGAAGTCTTCGATACGACCATTGGTACAGCTACCGATGAATACGTAGTCTATTTTTTTGCCAAGCATGGATTCGTTTTCATGGAAGCCCATGTAGTTCAACGATTTGTCATAAGTAGCTTTGCCGCCTTCTACCTGGTCTGCTGAAGGGATATTGAAAGTGATACCTTGTCCCATTCCAGGGTTAGTACCATAAGTAATCATTGGCTCAATATCAGCAGCATCGAAAGTATATTCTTTGTCGAAAGTTGCGTCTTCGTCGGTAACGAGCGTCTTCCAATATGCAAGGGCTTCATCCCATTTCTCACCTTTGGGAGCTTGTTCACGGCCTTCGATATAGTCGAAAGTAGTTTGGTCAGGGGCGATCATACCGCCACGTGCACCCATTTCAATACTCATGTTACAAACCGTCATACGGCCTTCCATGGTCATATTACGGAATACATCACCTGCGTACTCAACAAAATAACCTGTTGCGCCCGCAGTAGTCAGTTTGGAAATGATGTATAGCGTAACATCTTTTGGAGTTACTGCTTTGCCTAATTTACCATTTACGTTTACACGCATTTTTTTAGGCTTAGGCTGCATGATACATTGCGAAGAAAGTACCATCTCTACTTCCGAAGTTCCGATACCAAAAGCAATCGCACCAAAAGCACCGTGTGTAGAAGTGTGAGAATCACCGCAAACGATGGTCATTCCGGGAAGTGTAATTCCATTTTCAGGACCTACAACGTGAACGATACCATTTCTTGCATTGCCCAATCCCCAGTGGGAAATACCATACTTCGCAGAGTTGGTTTCCAACGCTTTAAGCTGATTAGCAGAAAGAGGATCCTGAACCGGAAGGTGCTGGTTGATAGTAGGCGTATTGTGGTCAGCTGTTGCGAAAGTACGCTCAGCATACATAACACCAATATTTCTTGTTTCCAGGCCAAGGAAAGCAACCGGACTTGTTACTTCGTGGATAAAGTGGCGGTCGATAAAAAAAACATCCGGGCCATCTTCAATTTTGCGGACAACGTGTGCATCCCACACTTTGTCGAACAGTGTACTTGCTTGATTACTCATTCTCAATTTATGGTGAATATGTAACTAATATTATACTTTTCTGATTTTGAGCTAAATAGATATCCAAACATAGTGGAGCAGAGCTACTAATCAATCAGGGAAACAAATTTCACCAGAATACTTCGGATAAGCATAACGAGAAACGTTCAAAAAGTAGTGATTTTGGTTTGAATGAAGAGTTTGAACGAAAATCTTTATCTAGTTCTGGGAATTTTATTAATGGAGAAAGGTATAGTGCTATGTCAGATTACTTGCTATTCATTGAAAAGAGGCTCTTGTCTGTTATCCCAGAAGAAGAGTATTTGTACCTGAGAAGATGAGACTTCATAGAAAAAAGAGCAGTTCTTATTTACTAGTCCTTTTCTCAAATTTGGATAATTATCAATTTCTTTGAAGACAAATGGTTTGTCTTTAAGAATCTCCAAAGTCTTGAAAGCTTTCAGCTCGAATTTATTGGCTACCTTTTCTCCCCAGCGCGCATGTATTTGTTCAACAATAGCTTCATAGGAGTCAATAGCAGTACTTGAAAGTATGACTTCAAATATTTTTTCCAATCGTCCTTATTTGTTTGAACTCATCCAAAGTGACTGTACGGCCTGCCCGGAAATCTTCTTGTCCTCTTTTGATTCCTTCCAGGACATGTGGTGGCAATTGTTCCTCCTTCTTCTCGAAAGGAACTTTGAGAGCTTCTAAAAAAGCGATGACAGCCTTTTCCTGAGATTTAGAAGGATGTACGATAATTGTTTCCATAATCAAATAATTGGTAATCAGTGGAACCAGCTTCTACAAATATACGCATTTGAACTCAGGATAAATATAGGCACGAGTCCTTATCCATGCCTCTTCGGCGTTACGCCAAATTTCTCCTTGTACGTCTTTATAAAATGAGAAACGCTTTCGTAACCAATCTCCGTACTGATCTCACTCACATTTTTGGAATTGTTTCTTAAAAGAAAATCAGCGTAGTCAAGGCGCTTGTTTTTAAGCCAAAGAGCAGGTGAAGTTTTGAATTCTTCCTGAAAATCACGTTTAAAGGCGGACAGGCTACGGCCGGATAACCGGGCAAGCTCATTCAGCGTAAGCGGTTTCAGGTAGTAGCTGTTCATCAGGAATGAAAGGTCTACCTTTTCCCCGATATACAAACTGTACAAATTGGCACGTAGTCTTTTGGAAACGTCTAATTCCAGTAAATGAAGAAGCAATTCCTGAAACTTCAGACGTAGAAAATGATTCTTCAGTTCCGTTCTGGAGCGGAAATAGGGAAAAACAGATTGAATGAATTTCTCAAAGTTTTCATCCGATTTTAAAGGTAGAATAGGGTTTTCGAGAACAGTTAACGCTTCTTCGGGATTAAATAGCTCCGGATGAAGGTTCACGAACTCCTTCAGTAACTTCTCATCAAAAAAGAAAACCAGACTTTTATACGATTCGTTGATGGACTCAGACATCAGATAAAAACCACGCTGAACGAATAGAATGTCTCCTTTTTCGACATATACCTCCTGTGTGGGGCTGCTGAACTTCTTTTCTCCTTCCAGCACCACAATTACAGCATGCTCTTCAAAAAAAACCTCATACTTTGAAGGGTAAATTTCATTACGATACGCCACAAAAGTCATATCCTGAATCTTCAGGGATTCAAATTCGGATGAGCTGATATGTGACGGGACGCGTAGCAAGTGGTAAATTGTGTAAATATTTGGGTTGCATGCCTAAAGGTATTGCGATGTTCCTACACCAAAAACTGAAACAGATCCGGCTGGTCGTTCAGGTATTCGTACACAACCCTATGCTCTTCCATGCGGGACATAAGCGGTTCAAAGTCTTCCCGGCTTTTTAACTCAATTCCAATAAGAGCAGGACCTTGCTCTTTGTTCGTTTTTTTGATGTATTCGAAACGTGCAATGTCATCATTGGGCCCCAGTACATTTAAAAATTCTCTGAATGCTCCGGCGCGCTGCGGAAAACGGATGATGAAATAATGTTTCAGCCCTTCATAAAGTAATGATCGCTCTTTTATTTCTTCCGTCCGGGTAATGTCGTTGTTTCCGCCGCTGATGAGTGCGACTACATTTTTTCCTTTAATTTCTTCTTTGACAAAATCTAATGCAGCAACTGTCAACGCTCCTGCTGGTTCGGCAACAATGGCTTCTTCGTTGTAAAGTTGAAGTATGGTCGAGCATACTTTTCCTTCCGGAATCAGCACAACATCATCCAGACTTTTACTGCAAATGTCGAAAGTGATATCTCCGGCTCTGCGAACAGCGGCGCCATCCACAAATTTGTCAATATGATCCAGCGTAATCACTCCACCGTTTGCCATAGAAGCTTGCATGGTAGGAGAGCCTGCAGGTTCAACGCCGATGAGTTTTGTTTTTGGGGAAAGCTGTTTGAAAACAGTTGAGATACCGGATGCCAGTCCGCCACCGCCTATGGCCATAAGCATGAAATCGATTTTGAAATCAGCGTCTTTGAAAATTTCCAATCCTACAGTTCCCTGTCCTTCTATCACCTGAAGATCGTCAAAAGGATGGACAAAAGTAGCATTGTTGGCTTTTTGATAAACAACTGATGCGTGATAGGCGTCATCGTAAGTATCACCTACAAGCAGTACATCCACCCATTCTTTCCCAAAAAGACGTACTTGCTTTATCTTTTGAGCGGGAGTTGTGGTGGGCATAAAAATGGCCCCTTTAACTTGCATTTTCCGACAGGCGTAAGCAACACCCTGAGCATGATTTCCTGCACTCGCGCACACAACTCCTCCGGCAAGGGCTTCTGCACTCAAACTGGCCATTTTGTTGTAGGCACCTCTTATTTTGTAAGATCGAACGGTTTGCAAGTCTTCCCTTTTGAGGTAAATATTTGCT
Organism: Dyadobacter luteus; assembly: GCF_003383615.1. Classification (GTDB taxonomy): domain Bacteria; phylum Bacteroidota; class Bacteroidia; order Cytophagales; family Spirosomataceae; genus Dyadobacter; species Dyadobacter luteus. The sequence goes on along the minus strand of NZ_QNUL01000011.1, from coordinate 128,129 downwards.
TCGTACTGTTCTGATAGGTGCGCGTTGTAAAGTAACGGAGTGTGGTTAATTACGCCGCGAAGCCGTTCTGCAGCGAGGAAAATATTGTCGAGAGTGGGAGACATATAAAATAAAAGGTTCTTTATGCAGCAATCTGAACCTTAGCGTTGGTTGCTTGAGATAGTAAATCTGCTAATTGTTGCGACAATTCTTTTTTAAGGGAAATGTACTGATTAATAATTAAATCTTCTGATCCAGAGTCCACATGCCTGTTAATCATGCTTTCTACACGACGGATTTTTTCAAGGGTATGAAAAATTTCTATTTCAAGTTCATCGTAAATTTCCATGATCAAATTGTTAGTTCAATGAATCCTTTCCTTTTATTCTTTCTGTCGGTCGTGAAAAAATGAAGCCAGTCTAACTTATCAAGTTTTGTCAAGTGAAAATTTGGATGATCTTCCGGAAAGACTTTCACATAATACAAATCTACAAATTCCTGACTCTCTTTTAAAGCGCTTAGTTGATTCTGTTTCGATTTAAAGTATTGAAAATTAACAAAAACGACAACATCTATGTCATTAGGTTTGGTCTTCTGAGTTACAAAACTGCCATCAATCCAAAACACGACATCATCTGTAGTTATCTGTTTGAGTTCGACCATGAACTGAAATAGCTTTGAAAGTAGGAATTTGCGATGTTCATCGGATCCAAAAATCAATTCAAACTCATCGATCTTTAGTTTGTGTGGTTTGTATGGAAATATGTATCCATTGTTGTCAAACTTCATGAGCAAATAACAAAAGTACCCCTAAACCAGAAGCTCAGGGGTACATGTATATTGAGATTATGAAAAACTAGCTATTTTCCGGACGTAGGCTACGTACAGTCTGACCAGCTCTCCACATTTCTGATTCGCGAAGTTCAGCTAATTCTTCTTCCAATTTCACACGGTAGTCAGATTGCGAGTTACGAGTGATTGAGATGTTAGCTTGCTCGCCTGATTTTACAGAGTTGTAAAGTTGTTCGAAAACTGGCTTAGTAGCGTCACGGAAAGGTTTCCACCAGTCAAGAGCACCACGCTGCGCTGTAGTAGAGCAGTTTGCGTACATCCAGTCCATACCGTTTTCAGCAACAAGTGGCATCAACGACTGAGTCAATTCTTCAACTGTTTCGTTGAAAGCTTCAGATGGAGAGTGTCCGTTTGAACGAAGTACTTCATACTGAGCAGCGAAGATACCCTGGATAGCACCCATCAAAGTACCACGCTCACCTGTAAGGTCAGAAGTTACTTCACGGTAGAAATCAGTTTCGAACAAATATCCTGAACCAACACCGATACCCATTGCGATACATTTTTCGCGTGCTTTACCAGTTGCATCCTGGAACACAGCGAAAGATGAGTTCAATCCTTTTCCTTCTACGAACAAACGACGAAGTGAAGTTCCTGATCCTTTTGGAGCTACAAGATATACATCTACGTCAGCAGGAGGAACAATACCAGTCTGATCTTTATAAGTTACACCGAAACCGTGTGAGAAATAAAGTGATTTTCCGGCAGTAAGATTTGCTTTAACGGTAGGCCAAAGTTCGATTTGAGCTGCATCAGAAAGAAGGTAGCAAATAATTGTTCCTTTTGCCAAAGCTTCTTCAAGTTCGAAAAGAGTTTCACCAGGAACCCATCCGTCTGCAACTGCTTTATCCCATGATTTTCCACCTTTACGTTGTCCAACGATTACATTGAATCCGTTGTCACGCATGTTAAGGCTTTGACCAGGACCCTGTACACCGTAACCGATTACAGCGATAGTTTCAGTAGAAAGTACTTCACGCGCTTTTTCAAGTGGAAATTCTTCACGGGTTACTACTTCTTCTTCGACCCCGCCGAAATTTAATTTTGCCATTGATTATTGATTGGATTAATTAATTACTCGATTTAAAAACAATATTACTAAAAATGAAAAGCCTATTGGTAATACTCCCATTCAGCTTCAGGTAGATAATCTACCAGTGTTTGAGGAGATTTGCTTACTGCCACACGTCCGGATCTTACAAATTCAAGAATGCCGTGTGGTTTGATATAGTCGAAGAATTCGAAAATTTCTTCTTCTGTACCTGTCTTCTGAATGATTACGTAAGTTAGGTGCCAGTATACCACCCATGCCTTATGTACTTTGTTAATCGTTTCGATATCAAGAGGTTTTGCACCGATAGGTGTCGGGATCTTGAACATGGCAATTTCATTATAGGCGATATCCTCATTCAAATAGCCGAATACTGCCAGAACTTCAATCACCTTGCGGATCTGACGTACCAGTTTTTCAACTGCCTCGCGTGATTCATGATGAATGACGATAGTGAAGCGGGAAATACCCTTACGTTCCGTTTCGGATACAGTCAGGCTGTCGATATTAATCCTGCGCCTGGTAAATATGGTTGTGATCTTATTGAGAATACCGATCGTATTTTCAGTAAAGACACAAATGGTGTACGCTGTCATAGTTTTTTAAATTCTTGTGAAAATGTAAATGCACTTTAATGTTCAATACATTATTCAAGTCTTATATCGGCAACACAAGCTCCTGTTGGTACCATCGGGAACACGTTTTCCTCTTTTTCTACCAATACTTCCAACAAATATGGTTTGTCAGAAGCCAGCATTTTGTCAAGAGAATCATTCAAGTCTTCCCTGGCTCCGCACGTATGTCCGTCAATTCCAAATCCTTTTGCAATTGTGATGAAATCAGGATTTTGAAGTTCTACAAATGAATAGCGTTTCTGGTGGAAAAGCTGTTGCCACTGGCGAACCATTCCCAGGAAGTTATTATTCAGGATAATGATTTTTACCGGAAGTCCGCTTTGTGCTATAGTTCCCAATTCCTGAATGGTCATCTGGAAGCAGCCGTCACCGATAATCGTTACAACTTCGCGATCCGGAGCACCTACTTTCGCTCCAAAGGCTGCAGGCAGGGCATAACCCATTGTTCCTAATCCGCCTGAAGTGATGAAAGAGTTCGGTTTTTTGAACTGATAGTAACGGGCTGTCATCATCTGGTGCTGACCAACATCTGCCACGATTACAGCCTGTCCTTCTGTTTTGTCTGAAAGCGTACGAATCACTTCCGCCATTTTGATTTTTTCTGTCGTAGGCGCAAGTTCCGGTTGAGTGATTTTCTCATCCTCAATGGCATCGAATTTCTTAAATTCAGCTCTCCATGCTTCGTGCTTATTTTCCTTCAATAAAGGAATCAGCATTTCGAGGGCTTTTTTTGCATCACCCACAACAGGGGCGTTTGCTTTGATGATCTTATCAATTTCTGCCGGGTCAATTTCAATATGGACCACTTTTGCCTGTTTGGCATAGCGACTTACATCACCCGTTACGCGGTCGTCGAAACGCATGCCAATGGCGATAAGTACATCGCACTGGTTGGTAAGCACATTGGTTCCATAATTGCCATGCATTCCCAGCCAACCTACATAGTTAGGGTGGTCAACCGAAATGGATGAAAGACCAAGTAGCGTAGAGGCTGCCGGAATATCTGCTTTTTCAATCAACTGAAGTAGCTCTTGTTCCGCGCCGGCGATTTGTACGCCATGCCCCACAAGTATGAATGGCTTTTTAGCTTCATTGATCAGCTTTGCAGCTGCAGCAACCTGATCCTCCTTTGGTGCAAGGCGCGGACGATAGCTGAGTAACTTCTCACATTTCTTATGCAAGAATGGCTTAGACATCAGTTTTTGCTGCGCGTCTTTTGTAATGTCGATCAGTACCGGTCCCGGACGGCCAGATTTAGCTATATAAAATGCCTTTGCTATAATTTCCGGAATTTCGTCAGGATTGGTGATCTGGTAGTTCCACTTTGTAATAGGAATCGTAACACCAATAATATCCGTTTCCTGGAATGCATCCGTACCCAATAAATGTGATCCAACCTGGCCGACAATACATACCATCGGTGTTGAGTCGATGATAGCATCTGCAATTCCTGTGACAAGGTTGGTGGCACCAGGTCCTGATGTCGCCAAACAAACGCCAACTTTACCACTGATACGGGCAAAGCCTTCGGCAGCGTGTGCGGCGCCTTGCTCATGACGTACCAGAATATGATTCACCTGTTCCTGATAATCATAAATGGCATCATAAACAGGCATGATTGCCCCACCAGGATACCCGAAAATTGTTTCGACGCCTTCTGCAATCAATGATTGGATGAGTGCGTGAGAACCATTAATCAGTTCCGGAGTTGCGATAGGAGCCGGCTTTTCAGCTATTTGGGCATCCTGTGTTTGGTTTTCATTAAATTCCATGACCTTTTCTATTTAGTCCGATGAATTTCTAGCTTTCTATATGCTGATTATGCTTCCATAATCCTTAATTCTCTTTTATTATGCTTCGTCAGTTACACAACCTTCGCTGGCTGATTTTACCGTTCTGATATAACGTCCCAACATCCCTTTCGTGAAACGAGGGGCTGGTTGAACCCACGCAGCTTTACGGGCTGCCATTTCCCCGTCAGAAATATGGAGTGTCAGTGAGCGGGTGTTCGCATCAATCGAAATGCGGTCTCCATCTTTCACAAGTGCAATAGGTCCGCCTTCAAACGCTTCAGGAGTAATATGCCCTACCACAAATCCGTGCGTTCCACCTGAAAAACGACCATCAGTGATCAGGGCGATTTTATCTCCAAGTCCGGCCCCCATTACTGCAGATGTAGGTTTAAGCATTTCAGACATACCTGGTCCACCTTTTGGTCCTGCATTTCTGATTACTACTACGTGCCCTGCTTTGATTTCGCCATTAGAAAGCATGGTGATGATCTCTGATTCGTGCTCGCACACTTTTGCTTCGCCGTCGAAGGTGAGACCTTCCTTACCTGTAATTTTCGCTACTGAACCGGTTGGAGCAAGGTTACCATACAATACCTGAATATGTCCTGAGCTCTTGATTGGCGTTTCGATCGGGTAGATCATTTTCTGCGTTTCGAAATTCAGGTCTGGTGCTTCTGCAAGGTTTTCTGCTACTGTTTTACCAGTTACAGTAATACAATCTCCGTGGATAAGACCTTTTGAGTACAGATATTTGGTTACTGCCGGAACACCACCAATCTCCAGAATATCCTCCATGAAGTACTTTCCGCTTGGCTTAAGATCAGCAATAAAAGGAACGCGGTTAGAAATTTCCTGGATATCGTCCAGTGTCAGAGGAATGCCAGCTGCTCTTGCAATAGCAAGGTAGTGCAGGGTTGCATTTGTAGATCCTCCCAAAGCCATAACGACTGTCAGTGCATTTTCGAGAGACTTTTTCGTAATAATTTCTTTCGGAGTAATATTGAGTTCCAGCAATTTTTTCATCGCTGCACCAATCTTTTTACACTCTTCCTGCTTGCCTTCGTGCGTAGCAGGGTACGAGCTGCTGAAAGGAAGGCTCAACCCCATTGCTTCGATTGACGATGCCATTGTGTTGGCGGTATACATACCTCCGCAAGCACCTTGTCCCGGAATTGAATTTTGAATTACTCCTTTATAATCTTCGTCAGAAATGTTGTTGGCAAACTTTTTACCCAATGCTTCAAATGCTGAAACGATATCCAGTTTCTGACCTTTATAATGTCCTGAACGGATGGTTCCGCCATATACCATAATAGCAGGACGTTCCAGACGCGCCATAGCCATAATCGCACCGGGCATATTTTTGTCGCAACCAACAACCGCGATTACGCCATCATACCACTGTGCTGCAACAACAGTTTCGATAGAATCTGCAATGATATCGCGGCTTGGAAGAGAATAACGCATACCATCGTTACCGTTTGTCATTCCGTCTGACACCCCAATTGTATTGAAGATCAGTCCGACCATGTCGTTTGCGGTTACTCCTTGCTTCACATATACTGACAGACCATTCAGGTGCATATTACAAGGGTTTCCCTCATAACCGGTACTTGCAATCCCGATCTGTGGTTTCACAAAATCTTCTTCCTTCAATCCGATACCGTAAAGCATCGCCTGCGCAGCCGGATTGGTTACTTCCTGGGTAAGTGTCTTCGAAAATCTGTTAAGTTCAGTCGCCATAGTGAATATATTGAAATAAAAAGCCCCACTCAGATTAGGTGAGCGAGGCGTTAGATATCTTGGTACATATCATCCTCACTCACGCAAAACGCGTGACTACCGGTAGGCCTGGAATGAGAATGATTGATTTCATGTCAAAAACGTAAATTTTACTTTTAGCGAAATTTCGCTGGTTTTTTGTTTTCGTTACAAATTAGTAGGCATTCTTTTTATTTTCCAAATAACAAAGCATATTTTTGAAAATATTCTTCGATAAATACCAAATTAATATTCGTTAAGGATCACTTGTGAAAAATATTTACTTTTGAATTCTAAAATCAACAACACTATGCTAACTACAGAATCTTCATCGTCTTACAATAATCTTGAACAAATGAGTGTTCAGGAAATCCTGAGTTCGATCAATCAGGAAGATCAGACAGTTCCCTCTGCTGTGCAAAAATCAATACCTCAGATAGAGGCTCTCGTAGAGCAGATTGTGCCACGAATGAAGAATGGAGGGCGTCTGTTTTATATTGGAGCCGGCACAAGCGGTCGTTTGGGTGTGGTAGACGCTTCTGAATGTCCGCCGACTTTTGGAGTGCCTTTTGATCTGGTAGTGGGTATTATCGCCGGAGGAGATGTTGCGATCAGGAAAGCTGTAGAAAATGCTGAGGACGACTGGAGCCAGGCATGGATTGATATGCAAGCTTATAATCCAACTCCCAATGATACGCTGATCGGAATTGCCGCTTCAGGAAGAACTCCGTATGTTATTGGTGGGTTGACAGAAGCAGGAAAAGCGGGCCTGCTTACCGGGTGTGTTGTTTGTAACGCCGGCTCTTCGGTAGCGGCAGCTGCTCAATTTCCAGTAGAAGTAGTGGTTGGGCCAGAGTTTCTGACAGGTAGCACGAGGATGAAATCTGGTACAGCTCAGAAATTAGTCTTAAATATGATATCTACTTCCGTCATGATCCGTCTTGGAAAAGTGAAGGGAAATAAAATGGTTGATATGCAGATGACCAACGAAAAACTGGTGAATCGTGCTATCCACATGATCATCGAAGAACTGGGTGTGTCACCTGATGAAGCGGAGTCACTTTTGGAGGAGTATGGCAGCGTGCGTGGAGCGATTGAGGCGGTGAAAAAGTAAATATTTTAAAGAAAATAGCCAGAATCAATCTGGCTATTTTCTTTAAGAGTGCTTTTATCAAATATCCGAATACTCAGTCGGGAACAAGTACATCTGCACATTTTTGGAAACATTGTTCTGATATTCAGGATTCACTTTCAGTTTATTCCATTCCGCATCATCACTGAAAGATTTCCAATGTGCATCGCGGGATGCTTTGTCTGAGAAGGTGGTCATATACATCAGATTGGGCATCTTGCTGCCGGCAATTACTTCTCCATAGAAAACCGCGTTAAAGCCAAGTCTTACAAATAATGGGACTTCTCCACCGGCATTGAACATTTTTACTTTATTCTGATATATCTTCTCTGTATGCCCTTCGTAGCTACGTAATTCATAAATACGGCCACTTTTCGGACTATCCAGTTTAGGTTTGGCCATCACGGGCATGGTTTCGAAGGCTTGTAACACAATGGATTCAAACCTTGCATACGGCGGATTATTATATGCTGCTCCTATGTAATCCTTGCCATCGGCCAAGTAAGAAGCATCTTTGTCGAGCTGTTTCGGCAGTGTAAGTAACTGATCCATCGATTTTAAAGGAGTAAGTACATACACAAGCTTTCCATAAGCAGCTGTATCTGCCGCAACAGGTTTAAACACGCCTACAGTTTTAATCCCAAGGCGATGTAAAGCAGGTAAATAGGCGTCTCTGAGGTATTGTTCTACACGGGATTCCTGATCAGAATTTTTTACATGATAAATCCTGATTTCATAAAACTCTCTTTTGGGAGGTGCGCTGTAAGCAAAGGAGTGGATTGCAAAAAAAGTTAAAAGCAATACCAGTTTGGATATTTGATGCATTGGTATGGTTGGTGATTAGGATACATTTTTTACAAAGACGATCTCAACCAGACTTTACCTAATACCACTCAACTAAAGATTAGAACTTAGGGCAAGACAATTGCTTCTTGCTGCTCTTTGTGCGTTTTTGTTTCGGTGTAAGGGGTTCAAAAACGTAGGAAAGTGAGATCTCATGTGCTCCGCCGCTACTGGCTCCCAATGTAGAAATTGTGGCGTCATAGCTGTAACCAATAGAAAATTTATCCTGACGAAAACCTGCCAGAAATATCAGAGATTCATGGTTATTGATACCTTGTTCGTACTGTTTGAAAGGAATACCACGGTACCAGGCCCCAAGAACAAGCGGTTCAATTGTAACATACAAACCAGCATCGAACTGATCATACTTGCCCTGTTTCTTATACATAATGGCAGGAGAAATTGTCTTCTCTTTATCAATCTCGTTGCCAAGATAGGTATAGCCACCGAATGGAATACGTAAACCTGCCTGAAAGCTGGTCTTCATGGGTAGGCGTGCCTCTTCTACAGTTGAAAATGCCTGATTGGGGCGATTGAGGTGATGTGCTGAAATACCAGCCCAGTACCAATCTGAATAGAGCATCAGCCCCGATCCGAAGTCAGCATAATTCACATTAGGGCCTCCCTGGGCAAAAGGATCCTGTGAAGGAGTACCCGGCTGTAGTCCGCCGTTGGTATACTGATCTCCGAAAGTGAGTCCAAAATAATCGAGTGTTCTGGATGCAAACCCTCCCTGAATACCAAGTCGAAGTGAGGTGACATCATTAAGTTGAATCTGGTATGAGTATTGTAAGGCAATATCAGTCGATTTGAGGTTACCAAGTCCCTGGCTGTCCATGGTAACAAGTACTCCCAGTCCGCTGTTGTAATTAGGAAGAAATACATCTGCGCCGAAACTCGTTGTTACAAAATTGGCGGACAATGATGGCCATTGATTTCTGTAATTGACGGTCGCACGTGGTGCCAATGCCCCTCCCGCAAGAGCAGGATTCAGGTACAGAGGGTTAGCGTAAAACTGAGAAAATTGTGGGTCCTGACTCCAACCTTTCTGGCATAAAAGTGTCAATATCAGAACATATAGTATATGCTTGGCCATAAATTATAATACGTTATAGGGCTTTTCAGAACGTGATTGGAAAACCTGTAAGAAAATACAAAATATATTTCCACAAAAAGTGGTCAAATTGCGTATTAATATTCAAATTAGAATGGTTTTTATGACATTACCGCACAAAATTTTAACATTTTATTTTCGTTAGAATAGTCGGGTAACGCGCGCATCTGAATTGAATGGTTGGGGGTGATTGATCTAGTAACGAAACATGAGTCGATTTTATAATACACTGTCGCAACAATTTTATTGTTTTTTCTTTCTCATGTTACTTTTTACGGTACATGCGAAGGCACAAGACTTCAAGGTCGAGGGGCAATGTATGCTCAATCCCGATTGTGAAGCCGACTCAACTACATTCACGGATACGCATGCGACTGCCACTGCGTGGCAATGGAATTTTGGTGACGGTGGAACTGATACACGCAAAATCGCCCAGCACTCCTATGCTACGCCTGGCCCCTATACCGTAACATTGATTAGAACCTTGGCAACTGGTGTGCAAGAGACGCTTATACAGCAAATCAATATAGGGGAACTCCCTCCGGTTTTTCAGGATTGGAAAAGTGATACAACTATTTGCGCCGGTGAAACCATCACGCTGGATCCTTACCCTAACGGAGCTCTGGAGGGAGCCAAATATATCTGGTATCCCAAAGGAGATACAACCCAAACTTTACAAGTAGACAGCTCCGGATGTTATTCCGTAGAAGTGATTCTGCCAAATGGCTGTAAAATACAGGATCGGGTCAATGTTAAAATTTGTATTGAACCACCGGCACAGGAAGGTTCAAAATGGTTTTTCGGTGGTAATGCGGGGCTGGATTTCTCAAATAATCCACCCACACCTATAACAGACGGGAAAATCAATACACCAGAGGGAACGTCATCTATAGCCAATTCGAACGGGCAGTTGTTATTCTATTCTGACGGGATAAAGATATGGAACCGGGATGGGGATGAAATGCCTTGTCTCAACGCGGCATGTGTACCTATGAAGGGGAGTCCGAATAGTACGCAATCGGTATTAATTGTTCCGCAGCCCACCTGTAAAGGCTGTGAGTATCTTTTCAATGTTTTCACCACATCCGATATCAATGGTGAAAAATTGCTTACGGTGAATGTTGTGGATATGCGCCGGGAGAATGGTAAAGGGGCCATTATAGAGCAGAATACAACATTACAAGAGCCTACAACAGAGCGTTTGGCGTCGGTAAGAAATGACAGAGATAGTACGTATTGGGTAATTTCTCACGATTACGGAACCAATAAATTCAGAATTTTCCATGCTACCACGGGTGGCTTGACAGAAACAGCTGCGCCGGAATTGGGATTGGTACATGATACTCCTGCGAAAGCAGAAGGATATATGAAGTTTTCTTCTCCTGATACCACCACGGGGCAGAGACGCCTGGCGGTGATCGTTCCGGGTCCGCCTACCAATTATGTTGACTTATTTTATTTCAACGATTCCACCGGAACACTTACACACGACAAGACGGTAGACCTTGGGCCGGCCCCGCCCGTTGCTTATGGGATTGAGTTTTCTTCTTCAGGTGAAAAAATGTATATCTCCTTCCAGGGTCAGAATGGGACGAAGTCTTTATTGAAGCAGTACGATCTCACCATGCCGGATAGTCTGCTCACGGAAACGGCTTTGGTGATAGATAGTTCGGCAACCGAAAAATATGGAGCGCTGCAATATGCCCCGGATGGGAAAATATATATGGCCATCGATGGAAGTGACTATCTGGCAACGATAGGAGAGCCGGAAGGAAACTCAATCCGCGGAGTGGAATATGAGAAAGAAGGTGTGAGCCTGGGAGGAAAGAAAAGCCAGCTTGGTTTGCCTTCAATGGTGCAGGATTTTAGTCAGGATGGCTCCGGTGCAGGATTTGAAGCGGATGGTTTCTGTACCAATGAGCCAACAACTTTTGAAGCGAGTCCTGTCTGCGATCCTTTAAAGAATACGTATGCCTGGGATTTTGACTATGATCCGGCGGCTCCGGCTTTTTCAGCACCTTCGGAACAGCAACAAACCACACATACTTATACCGAGGCAGGAACTTATCAGGTAGCTTTGTTACTGACTGTTGAAAATTGTAGAGATACCATAGTTGTTCAGCAGGTTACCATTTATGATACGCCTCCTGCAATTGATCTTGGACCTGACAAAGATACCTGTGGTGCCTATGTCCCTTTGAGAATCAATGTGGAGGCTGATAGCTATGTGTGGATGCGCAGAGGAAGGGTGGTTAGCCGCCAAAGGGAATACAGGGCTACTTCCACAGGTGATTATATTGCTTACGCTTACAATGGCCCTAACCAGGATTGTGCTTCTTCTGATACAATTAAAATAACCCTGCGCATTCCGCCTCCGTTTACGATCGGACCAGACACAACCATGTGCCGCGACAGCTCCATTACGCTGGGAGTCGGGAGTACACGATGGATTGAGTTCAACTGGAGCACGGGCGAAACTACCCGTGAAATAGAAGTAGGAAGTCCGGGTCAATATTTTGTGGTCGTGAAAGACGGAAACGATTGCTATAATTCTGATACATTGAATGTCTCTGAGCTGCCATCCCCAATCCTGAATCTCATTCCGGAATATGTGATTTGTATTCCGGACGGCGCGTCTGTGATTCTGGATGCAAATGGTGTCGGAGATCTCAAATACGAGTGGCAGCATTCCGGTGATACCACCCGAACGGTAAACGTCAATACGGAAGGGACTTATACCGTGGTTGCTACAAATACTGATGGTTGTGCTGCGGAGAAATCAACCAATGTGATTGACAAATGCGAACCGAGATTTTTTATTCCGGATGCATTCACACCCGATGGAAATGGCCCGCAAACCAACGAACGTTTGGAGATATTTGGCGCTTATTACACCAACTTTACCATTAAGATATACAATCGCTGGGGCGAGGTGATTTACGCTACTGAGAGTATTGAAGATCGCTGGGATGGAACCTACAAAGGCCTGAAGGTGCAGCCGGGAGTATATCCCTATGTTATATCTTACGAGGCGCAGTATTTCCCTGAAAGAAATCCTGTGGTGAAACGTGGCTCGGTAATGGTGATCCGATAACTACTTTCGGTATTGCCGATTATAACGGTTATTTTTGTGTAAATAATTTAAACAGTTATAAGTTGGATTATCGGGTAATGCTGATATTTTCCCATTGCTTATAATTCAGAAATATGCGCCAGGATTACTTGTCAGGTGATGGAGAAAATCTTTCCAATACCGAAAAGGATATAGAGAGGGCTTTACGCCCACTGTCATTTGATGACTTCACAGGTCAGGATAAAATTCTTGAAAATTTAAAAATCTTTGTTCAGGCTGCCCGTCAACGTGGTGATGCCCTGGATCATGTACTTCTACATGGCCCTCCGGGACTGGGAAAAACAACGCTTTCCAATATTGTAGCTAACGAGCTGGGTTCAGGAATTAAGATTACCTCCGGACCGGTGCTTGATAAGCCCAGTGACCTGGCAGGCTTGCTTACGAATCTTCAGGAACACGATGTGCTTTTTATAGATGAAATCCACAGGCTCAATCCGATTGTGGAAGAATATCTGTATTCTGCCATGGAGGATTACAAGATTGATATCATGCTGGATAGTGGTCCTAATGCCCGTAGCATACAAATCGGTCTGAATCCCTTCACCTTGATCGGGGCGACCACAAGGGCCGGCATGTTGACCTCTCCGTTGAGAGCTCGTTTTGGTATCAATGCACGGCTTGAATACTACGATGCTCAGCTATTAACAACTATCCTGAAGCGCTCTGCAGCCATTTTGGGAACACCTATAGATGCTGACGCGGCATTTGAAATAGCCAGGCGCAGCCGTGGTACCCCACGTATTGCCAACAACCTTTTGCGACGCACAAGAGATTTTGCACAGGTGAAGGGAGATGGGAAAATTACAGTTCCTATTGCGGAGATAGCCTTGCGTGCACTTGATGTGGATCAGAATGGTCTGGATGAAATGGATAACCGGATACTCAGCACCATAATAGAAAAATTCAAAGGTGGGCCTGTGGGACTTTCCACGATTGCTACGGCTTGTGGAGAAGAAGCAGAAACCATCGAGGAAGTCTATGAGCCATTTTTAATACAAGAAGGTTACATGAAAAGGACTTCAAGAGGAAGAGAAGTGACAGAAAAAGCCTACAAGCATTTAGGGATTTTACCAAGACACAGGTCTGGTGAGTTGTTCTGAAAAATCGTTAATCGCAGATTATTAAATAATTATCTCGTTGGTATCGGTAGCCAGCCAGTATCTTTTTAGTACAAAATTTCTTACTTTTGCGGAGAATTTAGTGTAACCGCGTGTATGATTGAAACTCTAGTTCCTGTAAAGTTAGTGGTGAGAGTACCTTGTGCTGTAATTGAACACAACGGTAAGATATTGGCAGGTCAGAGAAGTGCGGCATTATCATTTCCTCTCAAATGGGAATTCCCAGGCGGAAAACAAGAGGAAAATGAAACTGATGAACAGACACTGGCGAGAGAAATACAGGAAGAACTTGGTGTTGAAATCAGAGTTATACAGCCATTACCGGTAACAGTGAAAGACCAGGGATGGCGTGAAATTATCCTGGTTCCTTTTGTTTGCGAGCTGGTAACTACAGATATTCTGCTCACTCCGGAACATGAACAAATCATGTGGTTATATCCGGATGATCTGCCTTCTCTCGATTGGACAGAAGGCGATCTTGGGATCATCCAGAGCTACTATCAATATCTAGCGGTTAAACCGTAATCTTTGTCCTTTTACCGTTTCGTCAAATTGGCCATTTTGATATACCAGATGGCCTGATACAAACGTGTGGGTAACACGGGAACCGAATTCAACTCCTTCAAAAGGAGACCATCCGCATTTGGCATAAATATTTGATTTCTCAACATTTGTGCTTCCATGAAGATCAATCAGCACAAGATCTGCGTGGTATCCTTCACGTATGTAACCTCTCTTTTCAATCTGAAAACAATCTGCCACAGAATGCGTCATTTTTTCTATTGCCGTTTCCAGAGGTATTTTGCCTTGTTTACTTAATTCAAGCATTACATTCAGGCTATGCTGCACCAAAGGAAGTCCGGAAGGTGATTGCCAGTAAGGCTGTGCTTTTTCCTCAATCGTATGCGGAGCATGATCTGTAGCAATAACGTCAATCCGATTTTCTAGAAGAGCCTGTAATATGGCCTGCTTATGATGTGGCGCTTTGATGGATGGGTTACATTTGATCTTGTTGCCAAGCGTATGGTAATCTTCTGCATCAAACCATAAATGATGTACACAAGCTTCAGCAGTAATCAATTTAGGCTGATTGTTTGCCAATACAATATTGCCGTCCTTACGTTCTCCTACCTCAAAAAGATAAACTTCTTCTCCCGTTGAAATATGTAGTATATGCAGGCGTGTATTGTGCTTATGTGCCAGTGAAACTGCAAAAGTGGACGATGCCAGACAAGCTTCCTCGTTTCGAACGAGTGCATGAATATTGTAAGGTACATTCTCACCGTATTTTTCTCTGAAATACTCCATACGTTGCTTCACTGTGGGCTCATCTTCGCAATGCGTTGCTATGAGGCAAGGCGCATTGGCAAAAACTTTCTCCAGTATTTCAGGAGCATCAACCAACATATTTCCGGTAGAAGATCCCATAAATATCTTGATTCCGCAAACCTCCCTTGGATCGGTACGCATGACTTCATCGTAATTGTCATTGGAAGCACCCATGAAGAAAGAATAGTTGGCCAGTGAGGTTTCCTTTCCGATCTGATATTTATCAGCCAGCAGAGTCTGCGTCAGTGCGTTTGGAACCGTATTTGGCATTTCCATGAAGGATGTTACTCCACCGGCTACCGCAGCTTTCGATTCTGTGTAAATGTTGGCTTTGTGAGTAAGTCCCGGTTCACGAAAATGAACCTGATCATCAATAATACCCGGAATCAGGTGCAGCCCCTGCGCGTCAATTACTCTATCCGCATTCAGGTGTTGCAGATCTTTACCAATGCGTGAAATGTGACCATCAGCTATTAGTACGTCAGATTGCTGAATTGAATTTTCATTCACTACCAGGGCATTTACAATAAGCGTTTTCATTCCGGATCAGGATTTAATGACCCTGCAAAGTTATTCAGTGCCGGCACAATTCCGAATGTTATTCAGGGCGGTTTTTTGTTTATTTCCGTATTGCAGAAACAGGTAGGATTGAGTTGAAATTGAAATATTTCCCAACCATCTCATGTATTGACTGTTAGGTATGGTGATACTAAAAAGTTTCTGGCTCGATTTCGTAGACCTGATATTTCCGCGCTGTTGTGAGGCTTGTAACAAAAGTCTGCTGGGTAATGAGGAAGTGATTTGTACAGTTTGTCGCATGACATTACCAAGGATTGAGAAAAATGGTGTTTACGCAGAAGACATTCAATATCGCTTTGTAACAATACCGGAAGTGCTTTCCACGCAATCATTTTTACTTTTTACAAAAAGAGGCAAGGTTCAAAAGTTGCTGCATGGACTCAAGTACCGTGGTAATAGAGAAATTGGTTTGCTGTTGGGATTTATGTTTGGTCAGGAGTTGCAGGAGGAGGGAAGACTTCCATCGGTAGAGTTGATTGTAAGTGTTCCTCTACACAAGCGAAAAATGGCAAAAAGAGGCTATAACCAAAGTGATTTGCTGGCGGAAGGATTGTCACGTTCAACAGGTATTCCCTGGAGTGCAACCGCGCTTGTCCGAAATAAATTTACGGAAACGCAAACGGGAAAAAGTAAGCAGGAACGTCAGGATAACGTCGCTGGTGTATTTGCTGCTGACCAGGGGTTAAATTGCAAAAGTGTTATAGTGATTGATGACGTGCTTACCACCGGAGCTACATTAAGTGCCTGTGTGGAGACGCTGAAAACCGCAGGATGCACAGAGTTTCATATACTCACAATTGCTGTAGCGCAGCACTAATAACGCAAAAAGCCGCTGTTCAACAGAACAACGGCTTTTTGCAAAAGTCTCTTACTATTATTATTTACGACTTCCTGTAGCGATCATCGCGCAACGGAAACCAACCATTGCAGTTGCAGAATCCTGATCCATGTAGCGACGTGTTCCCGGAGACAACCAGTAGGCTACATCTGCCCATGAACCACCTTTGTAAACACGCAGGTTATCGTTGATTACAGAGTTTGAATTTTTCGTATCGTAGTTTTTAGCATCATCCTGGTAACCATCGCGGCGGAAAGAGTTCAAGTCATTCACATCTGTGTTAGACATTGGACGGTACACGTCATACACCCATTCGCTCACGTTTCCAGCCATGTCATACAAGCCGTTGTCATTAGCAGGATAAGAACGTATTTCCTGAGTGATAATAGCTCCATCATTGGTTTTTCCGGCAATACCAGCGTAATCACCAGGTCCACGCTTAAAGTTAGCTAACATAGTTCCTTGCTTACGACCACGAGGGTTACGCATTGTAGAACCATCCCATGGATAAATTCTTTGATTCGACTGGTTTTCGTCAGAATACTGCGTTCCGATCATTGCAATCGCAGCATATTCGAATTCAGCTTCAGTTGGAAGACGGTACGGAGGCATTACGTATCCGCTCTCAATTCTTAGCTGAGGAGCAGGTCCTGCACTAGCCACTTCCGCTTCAGCAGCAGCTGCTGCTTTCTTTTTCTTTCCGAAAGAAAATCCTTTTTTCTTACCTGCAGCAGCACCGGCGGTATTGTTAGCCTGGCTCACAGCAGCAGTACGCCATGCACAGTAGTCATTAGCCTGAACCCATGACACACCCACAACCGGATACAGACGGAATCCAGGGTGACGCAGGTACATAGTTACATAAGAGTCGTTGAATGACAGTTCGTTGAACCAAACTGCAGTATCAGGTAAAGCTTTTGCATAAAACTCCTCAGAAGAGTCTCTTTGAACAGCATTTAAATATTCAAGGTAGTGAACGTTGGCAACCTCTGTCTGATCCATGTAGAACGACTGGATACTGACTGTACGCTTCGGATTATCTCTTCTTCCCATCACTTCCTCTTCCAGAGAACCCATGGTGAAACGACCTCCTTCGATATAAACAAGATCAGGGCCGGCAGGCAGCGCCTTATATTGCTTAACTTCAAAGCCATCTTTACCATTGTAAGCCAAGCCAGTCTTCGAGCTGCTTTTGCCCGGCTTCAGGCTGGTTGGCCTTTTTTTACTACAGGAAGTGGCCGCTAATAACACAACTAAAATCAGTGCGATCGACCGGATACCCATCTTATGCATGCAAATCATTGCTTTAAAGTGACTTAAGTGTTTGTCTTTTTTTATAGTATGCGCAACCGCAAATGTATGAAATGAATCGAAATTATTCTCTAAAACTTCGCTATTGGGTCATTTCCATCAAAATTTTCCTGCCCTGGTCAATGTTTTTGACATTTTCACAAATCAGAATCAATTTCCCCTTTTGATCTTTGAATGACATTTGTTTGGGATGCATTTTGATGTAATCAATAACCCGACCGAACTTCGCCGATTGGAAAAACTCGTCATTCTGCGAAGTAACGAAGTATCCTTTCATTGTATTGTTTTTTAATGTCAGTTTTTCAAAACACAGGCTTTCAGCTTCCCATCTCAATCGGACAGTTTTCAGAAGATCCTGAACCTCAGATGGCACAGGACCGAACCTGTCAAGAATCTCCTGTTCAAATTTTCCGAGCTCGGCATCGGTTTCAATATTGTCCAGGCGCGTATATAACGAAAGTCTTTCTGAAATATTCTTGACATAATCATCAGGAATCAACGTCGCAAAATCTGTTTCGATCTGACAATCGGCAACCAGCTTGTCGGGCAGGCCTAATGTGCCGGCGAAAAGATCTTTAAACTCATTATTTTTTAATTCTTTTACAGCTTCATCCAGCATTTTGTGATACAATTCGTAGCCTAGATCATTCACAAAACCACTTTGCTCCGCGCCCAAAAGGTTTCCTGCTCCGCGTATATCAAGATCCCGCATCGCTACTTTGAAGCCGTCACCCAGCTCGGAAAATTCTTCCAAAGTCTGAAGCCGTTTGCGGGAATCACTTGCCAGTGTTGCCATAGAAGGCGTTACAAGATAACAGAACGCTTTTCTATTGGATCGGCCTACACGCCCGCGCATCTGGTGCAAGTCCGAGAGTCCGAACATGTGGGCCGAGTTAATAATGATAGTATTAGCATTCGGAATATCAATACCTGACTCAATTATATTGGTTGAAACCAGAATGTCGTATTCCCCCTCGATGAAATTGACCATCACCTTTTCCAGCTTGTCACCATCCATTTGGCCGTGCGCCACACCAATCCTTACATCCGGAACCAGGCGCATGATGATATTGGCAATAGACTCGATATCATTGACACGATTGTGGACAAAGAAAACCTGTCCGCCGCGCTGAACTTCAAAGCTGATGGCATCACGGATAAATTCTTCGCTGAAAGTATGAACTTCGGTGGTTACCGGCTGACGGTTTGGTGGAGGCGTTGCAATAACAGACAAATCTCTTGCGCCGAGCAGAGAAAAGTGAAGCGTACGTGGGATAGGAGTAGCTGTTAACGTTAATACATCCACATTCACACGCATTTCTTTCAGGCGGTCTTTTGCTTTCACACCAAACTTTTGCTCCTCATCCACAATCAGCAGACCAAGATCTTTGAACTTCACATCTTTATTCAATATACGATGTGTACCGATCAGAATATCAATTTTTCCTTCCTCTGCCTGTTTCAGCGTGTCTTTGATTTCCTTTGTTGATTTGAAACGGTTGATATAACCAACACGTGCCGGGAAGTCGGAGAGCCGGTCAGCAAAAGTTTTGTAATGCTGCATCGCCAGAATGGTGGTTGGAACCAGCACAGCAACTTGTTTGCTGTCACAAACGGCTTTAAAAGCTGCTCTTACAGCAATTTCTGTTTTTCCAAAACCAACATCACCACATACAAGCCTGTCCATAGGATGTGCTTTTTCCATATCGTCTTTGACGTTGGCAGTGGCCGTTGCCTGGTCGGGTGTGTCTTCATATATAAAGGAAGATTCCAGCTCTGCCTGCATATAATTGTCAGGAGAGAACGGAAACCCCGGAGCTTGCCTGCGTTTGGCATATAGCGCAATGAGCTCGTGGGCAATGTCTTTAAGTTGTTTTTTAACCTTCGATTTTTTAGCCTCCCATTCTCCCGACCCCAGTTTACTCATGGTAGGAGGTGTTCCTTCCTTGCCGGTATACTTGGCTATTTTATGAAGGTTATGTACGCTGACATACAGGAGATCATTATCCCGATAAATGAGTCGGATTGCTTCCTGTTCTTTTCCATTCACATCCTTTCGCTCCAAACCAGCAAAACGACCTATACCGTAGTCGACGTGTGTTACAAAATCCCCTACATGGAGAGAACGTAACTCTTTCATCGTGATCGCTTTTGACTTACTGAATTTTTCTTTCAGCTTGTATTTATAAAAACGGTCAAAAATCTGGTGATCCGTATAGCAAGCCACTTTCAGGTTTTCGTCCAAAAATCCAGACCGAAGTGATATGTGCAGTGACTGAAATTTCAGGAATGGATCCAGATCATTGAAAATTCTTTCCAGGCGATCCAGCTGTTTGGGTTGCTCTGAAGCAATTACATTTACATAACCTTTGGATTGATTTTCAAGCAAATCATCCAACAGGCGCTTAAAGTCTTTATTAAAAGAAGGCTGGGGCTTTGAGGCGTAAGGAAGCCGATTCTCTGTTTTAAAATAAAACCGTTTACCAAATTCAACCGTTTTGAATTTTTTGATAAGATTGAGAAAACCTCTGCGTGTTTCGAACAAATCCTGAGGATTAGATACGATCTGTACGCCTCCCGAGGTAACTTCCTCCAAAGCACGTTCGGCTCTTTCGAAGCATTTTTCAATTACCTCCAGGGAAATCTCGGCATCCTTAAACCAAAGAATAGCAGTATCCGGGAAAAAGCTAAAAAATGATTCCCGGGTTTCCTGTGTGAGCTTTTGCTGAATATCAGGAACGATATTGATTTGCTTGGCAGTTTCAATGGAAAGCTGTGTATCCGGATCGAAAGAGCGGATTGTCTCCACTTCGTCGCCAAAAAGCTCGATACGGAATGGGTGTTCGCTTGCGAAAGAAAAAACATCAATAATACCTCCGCGAACAGAAAACTGGCCAGCCTCAAAAACGAAGTCAGTCATCTCAAAACCGTAACTGCCTAAAAACTCAGTCAGGAAAGAAGGGTCAAGCTTTTCACCTACTTTTACCGAAAACGTATTTGCTTTCAGGGAGCGTTTATTAATTACCTTTTCAAAGAGTGCTTCCGGATAGGTTACGATCTGGAAATTACCCGGCTTGCTTACATTGAGCTTATTAAGGATTTCGCCACGCATGAGCACATTGGCGTTATCCACCTCCTCATATTGATACGGACGTTTGTAAGAAGTCGGATAAAAAAGTACTTCCGTCTTTCCGAGCAGATTTTGTAAATCGTTCTGGAAATACGCAGCTTCCTCCCTGTCTGTCAAAATGTACAGAGCAGGCCCCGGCTTCTTTTGTTGAATGGCCGAGCAAAGTACAGCGTCGAGACTACCCGTAAGTCCTTTGATCTGTACATGATCAAATTCAGGACTTTTGGAATTGATTTGTGTAAGGAAAAGATCAAGATAACTGTCTCCTCCGTAAAGTGTTAATAGGTCTTTAACTTCCAACGTAGTGATATAATTGGATGGATACTGGCTGTAACAAAAGCAGTACAGATCCGGTTTGGATACAATATTATTTTTCTGATATCATTTTCAAACACTGAAAATGCAAAAAGCCGTTACAGAAAATTCTCCGTCCGGCACTTAGAAATAACAGCAGAAATTTTCCTTTTGTTACTGTTATCAATTTTTATACAAAAATAAAGCAAAACAAAGGTTTGAACATGCTCTTTAACCTGAATTGCATTAATTTTCAGACTTCAACCATTCATCAGGCCGGATGTCCTGATTCGCTCTTATAAACACCAACGATGATTGACTGGCTCAATGAGGCTGTTTCTATATATGGCATTGTCACTACTCCATTGGAGATTCTCGGATTTATCACCGGCGCGATATGTGTTTATCTGAATACGCGCCAGAATGTGCTGGGGTGGTTTTTCGGAATTGTAAATGCTGTGCTTTATGCCGCCGTGTTCTGGCAAGTGAATCTCTACGCTGATATGGGTTTGCAGGGATATTACTTTTTCACAAGTATGTATGGCTGGTGGATGTGGAAATTTGGAGGTAAAAGTCATGATGGTATCAGCGTTTCCAATACTCCAAAGCAGCTTTACTTCGTTTTCAGTCTCATCTTTATCGCAGCAACCCTGTCATGGGGCTTTCTGCTGGGAAGATATACCGATGCAAGCCTTTCCTATGCCGATTCCGCACTCACTGTCGCCAGCCTGATCGCGCAATGGATGATGGCGAGGAAATACATAGAGAACTGGATTATCTGGATTGTTGCCGATGCTTGCTACGTTGGTATGTATTTCTTCAAGGACTTGCACCTCACAGCAATTCTCTATTTCGTGTTTTTGGTGCTGGCTGTCATCGGTTATCTACAATGGAAGCGGGATTTGCCCACCGGTCTGAACGCCCAAAAGGCGGTCTGAACGGTAATTGCCTCAAAAGCCAGTTTGAGCAACAGACGTACAGAATTCGGTTTGACTGAAAATTAAGCAACCGACCCAAACGGAATTTCCTGCTCTTCCAGCATAGTTCTGATCCTGTCCGAATCACCAAAAATAATACGCAAGCTTTTCTTCGATGATTCGTCGTCTTCGTCCATCCATTTCCAATCCTCTGCTGTAGCGTCAAAAATATCAAGAATGGTCAAAATTCGTTCGTCACCCTTTTCTTTTGAGAGCCAGTCCGAAGAGTGACTGATGTAGATGATAACTTCTTCCTGCTCTATCCACTCCAGATCATTGATCATTTCATCTAAGGCATCCAGATTCTTTCCCGAGTAATCAGGGAATTGCAGTGCTTGCCCAATTTGTTCATGGAATTCCTTCATGGACGTCGCCTTTTGTCCGTTCACTTCGCCAATGAATGCTTTTGGAAATATGCTTTTTAAATTCTCAGTATCACTGGTGAGCAAAAAGTGTGTGTTTTTCATAAAATCTATGTGCAGACTGTTGAATATCAAATTTAAGGATTGTGTTGGTTAGCGTTGTTATGCTTATTTTAATTCTTCAAATGTTTCGTAATGATCCCGGGTATACCATGCCCTCTTTTCTGAGGTAACCAGTCGTTCAGCTCCCCGGTTTTTGCCCTGCTTTTTAGGGTTCACATCCCATTCTCTGTATCTGGCGGGCTTGTTCATATGGTCTTTTTGAGGCAGTCGTTTCTCATAATTCCCGAATTTCCGTCCGCCTGCATAACCCTCCGGAGCTGTATTGTGTTGTCTGATATAGGCCAGCACAGTATATACTTTCTCAGGGATGTTTCCTTCATTCTTCCTGCTTGCCGAACTTTTGTGAGGCTGTTTTGTCTTTGGGGAAGTTTTAGAATGAGATTGATCCCGTGTAGTATAATCGCTTTCCTGTTGCGAACCATGTCCCGGCTGACACGAAAAGATAATAAGTGCAAAAAGCCAGAAAAAATATTT
Organism: Dyadobacter luteus; assembly: GCF_003383615.1. Lineage (GTDB taxonomy): Bacteria > Bacteroidota > Bacteroidia > Cytophagales > Spirosomataceae > Dyadobacter > Dyadobacter luteus. The sequence continues at coordinate 105,301 of NZ_QNUL01000011.1, read as the reverse complement.
CCTAAAAGACGAAGAGAATGACATCTGCCTTATTTTTATTAATAAAACGCCTCACCATTGGTCAATAGTGAGGCATTTGTAAAGATTCTAATTCAGTGAAAACATGGGCAATCGTAGTGCAACTACATTGTTGAACATCAGTCTGCATATTTTGGGATCCATGAAATCAATCAACGGAAACTCAGAAACGATAGACATTACCTCAAACTCACTCTCTGCTCTTACCACACACCAAAGTTTCGAATAATCATCGGATAATGCATAGGACATCATAATGCCCTGCTCCATCATTTCATTAATTTTCTTTCTCTGTGCAGGTATTTTTGCTGTAAATTCCTCCGACATCACAGCCGGAAGCATGATTTCAACCATATACTGGCTCATGGGCGATAGAAGGTTAGGTGTACAGAAATACCTTAAATTTTACTCCTATATAAAAGGAAATGGAATGCTTAATAGTTCCAGTGATGTCTAACGACAATAGGTGCCTATCGATTTGACAGACAATGTAATTTATTTTTCAATTGTTCCAACCTTTTGAAAATGGCCTGTGTCATGTAGAATGCTGGTAGGTATAATAAGGCTGGCGGAATGATTAAAAAACAGTATTCAACTATCTTTGGGATAGAGGTGCTGAATTAACTATAAACCGAACGAAGCACCCCTAAACTTCGGATGACCTTTAACGAACAGGAATTGGTGAATGGCTGTAAGCAGCGCAACCGGCTCGCTCAAAAACAATTGTATGATGTTTTTGGGGGTAAGCTGTTTGCTATATGCCTGCGCTACACCAAAAACAGGGCGGATGCAGAGGATGTGCTACAGGATGCGTTTATAAAAATTTATGAAAATATAAGTTCATTCAGAAACGATAGTCCACTCGAATATTGGCTAAGATCTGTGGTTGTAAACACAGCACTGAACCACCTGAGGCAACAGAAGTACCTGAAAGAGCTGGATGATATAGAAGTATACGAAAATGGAATTGCAGACAGAGAGGTTACTCTTGGAGACTTTCAGATGCAACAGCTGATGGGGTTCATTCAGGAGCTGCCTCCCGGATGTCAGGTAATATTTAACCTTTATGCAATAGAAGGATATCAACATAACGAAATTGCCCAGAAACTGGGTATATCTGAAGGAACCTCAAAGTCACAATATGCGAGAGCGAGAGGCATACTTCAGCAAAAACTGAACAAGGAAAAAAGATTTGACGATGGATCCGTCCGAAATAAACAATTTTGAAAATCAGTGGAAAAAGGCTTTTGATGAAGCCTCTGAAACTCCTCCGCCTTCGGTGTGGGATGAGATAGAGGCACGCCTTGACCGTGATGAAAAAGATATTATACCGCTTTGGTGGCGCAGGCCGAAGCTGTGGTATGCTGCTGCGTCAATAATTGCACTGTTGGTTGTAGGGGGAGGTTATTTTATCAATAGATCTACTAATATCACAGGTCCTGAAGTTGCAGGAAGAATAAGCCAACAAGCTTCGGAAAACAAAACTGAAAAAGCAGACAGCGATTTAAATGATAGCTCTTCTCTGGCGTCTGATGAAGTAAAAGCAGACAAGATTGCAAAACAGGAATCTTCGACAGAAAAAGTGCAGGTGCGACGTGAGGGTTTGCTTGCTGGTACCAGACCAAAAAAATCAAAAGAGCAATCTGTCAAGGATATTCCGGTTGACTCACGGGCATTTATCGCCAGGGAAGATCGTGTTAAGGAGCAAAATGTTGCTAACAATACCGTGGATGAGACATTCGCTAAAAGTGCATCAGAGGTTGTAAGTAAGGAAGTTACCGATTTGGAAGTTGCCATGCCGGATGAAAGAATGGTGGCGGAAGCTGCACGGACGGGCTTAGAAGTGGGTGCACTGGAAGGAATAGGTGTGAGTGAGCTGGATGTGTTCTTTCAAAAACGGTATGTTTTCTATAAGCCAAATGCTATTCAGGAGGAAAAATTACCGGAGCTGAAGAAAAAAGGAGAGTATTGGGCTGGAATTGGTTTGATGCCTGCTTCCTTCAATCCTGATGTCCAGATCAAAGATGCACCTACTGCTTTTTCTTCTGCACAGAATTATAGTTCGCAGCAATCTTACAGACAAGGATCTGCTACCGGTACGAGTAAAGCCGGGAACGCCTATGCTCTGCAAACGCAGGCAGGTATGAAATTATCGAAACACTGGTCTCTTGAAATGGGCGTGAGTTATCTCAAAGGTAACTCCAGCTATGAGGGCGGCGGTTATGTATTAAATACTTCGAGCGCCAGATCTACGAACATGCTGGAGGATGCGCTGGTGAACTTATCTGCGGCCAAGTCGGGAGTTGTAAATTCTCCTTCGATTGGAGCAGGAGGTGGAACCTATGAAAGCCTGGCGGGAAATGCATTTATTGATGTAAACAGGAATGTAAGTAACAACTATCAGTATTTGCAGCTGCCGCTGCAGGCGGGTTTTACCTTGAATCCTGATAAAAAGCTGAGTTATTCTTTGCTTGGAGGGATGATGGCCAACTTTTTCCTGAGTAATGAACTCGAATCCGCAGCCGGACAGATGATCCGAACAACTGCGAGTGATGAAGTATACAGAAGCATGAATTGGGCGGCAACTACAGGACTGAGGTTCAATTACAAATTATCGGACAGGTGGAAGGCAAGTCTGATGGGATCGTACCAGAGGGCTGTATCGTCGGGTTTCAGAGCCAATCAGAGTCTGGAATCTCATCCATATCTGTACGGTGTTTCCTGGGGAATGCGCTATTCTTTCTAAATTTTTCAAAAGCCTTCCAACCTTTCAGGCTTGAATTGACTCTTTCTTTAACAGAGATTTAAACAGAACTAGTTTGACGGATAATACCGGATGATTAAAGAGCAGATCTTTTAAATCTATTAGCCATGTTAAAATTTAATATTGCCCGAATAAAGTGCTAAAAGGGCATCGGCTGTTTGCAATCAGCTTTCAGCCATGCGGTAACTTTCATTCTGATAAATATTTAGGATATATAATTGGTCACTGACATTTGAACTGTCTGTTAAAATACCAATTCCCATATTCTGGTACTGCTATATGCTAATGGCTAGAAGCAAATTGCTGATAGCTAATAAAGATAAAAAATACTGGTTTCCAGTATTTTCGGGGTGCGTTATCGTCCGAAGGCCTTGCTTTCGGACGATTTTGTTTTAGCGGTTACAACCATTTTGCAACAGACGGAGTCATAGCATTATGTGGTTAAATAATGTAACATCTTCTATAGCTTAAAACCTTGTTCGTTATGAAGGAAAAATTACTCCCCCTGATTATCATTGCTTTGACTACGACCCTGTGGTCGTGTAATGATAAATGTAAAGAGACTCGTGTGAAACGCGAATTTACACAGGTAACCCGTTCCCTGATGGAAATCCGCACGCAGGTAAAGGCGGAAACTGCACGTGAAATGGATCGTCCCGGAAAGATATATGTGAAGGGTAGCTATCTGTTCATCAACGAGATCAAGAAAGGAATACATGTATTAGACAACAGCGACCCTGCCAATCCCAAATTCGTTTCGTTTATCAATATTCCCGGCAATGGCGATATCGCTGTGCGAGATCAAACGCTTTATGCTGACAGCTTTTCAGATCTCGTGGCGCTGGACATAAGCGATCCTGTAAATGCAAAGGAAACAGGACGTGTCAAAAACGTATTTAAAAACGGAAGTTTCGATGGCGGATCCTGGTCATTAAATGAGACCGTAGGCGCGATTAACGACTCCGATGCCCGGTTTGTTACGGAAACCGTGACGACCAACTGTGAGGATACGCCATTTCCTATCAGCTGGTGGGGAGGAGGATGGTTTTTCTTGGCAGACATGGCTTCATTTAGTTCTTCATCCGCTGCATCGTCCAGTTCCGGCGGTACAAATGGGCAGGCTGGTTCAATGGCGCGCTTTGCCCTGCATCAAAATTTTCTATATGCAGTAGGGCAGAATAATTTGCAGTTATTCACAATCGATAATCCCGCCCAACCTCAACAATCGGCCACTATCAGTGTTGGTTGGGGTATAGAAACTATTTTCCCTTATCAAAATAAACTTTTCATTGGTTCAACAACAGGGATGTATATATATGATAATAGCAATCCTGCTGAGCCGAAGCAGCTTTCCGTTTTCCGGCATGGGCGCGCATGTGACCCGGTGGTTGTACATAATGACGTGGCTTACGTAACATTACGTACGGGAAATGCCTGTGCAGGAGCTCAGAATCAACTTGATCTGATTGATGTGAGCAATGCTTCGTCCCCGCAGTTAATCAAGAGTTATCAGATGCAGAATCCGCATGGTTTGAGTATTGATTTTCCGACACTTTATTTATGTGAGGGGGAGTACGGACTAAAGCTGTTTGATGTGAAAGACAAGTTCGCTGTAGATAAAAATCAGATTGCACACTTCAAAGGAATGGACGCTTATGATGTCATTTCATTAGGTAAAACACTTCTTCTGATTGGCAAAGATGGCTTTTATCAATATGATGCTTCGAATCCTAATGATCTTAAACAAATCAGCAAAATTCCTGTAGGCAAGTCAATTTAAGCTCTCACATCAAATCAGTGCATATGATAAGGACTATTTTAGTAGGGATAGGTTTGTTGGCGTGTCTTCCCGGCTTTGCCCAACAAAAGGATCGTTTTGCAAAAAGATATGTAAACCATACCGAAGCGGGTGTATTGCTTGGTCGTGTGAATTATGGCGGAGGTATGGGAGTTTCGGAAACATCAGAAAATAAAGTGAGTATCACCGCTCAGGTGTATCAGGGAATTCAGTTTAGTAAGCCATTTTCAGCAGGTGTGAGTGTGGGAATGGATTGGTATAAAGCTGCGCTTATCAATCCTATAGCACTTGGAGTACGGTACGATCTTACCAGAGGCAGTTCTGCGCGGCTCTACGCTTCGGCAGATGCAGGCTATGGGTTTGCGTGGTTTCATAGCGATGCTGAAGGTTTCAAAACGAAGGGGGGGCTGATGGTGAATCCGGGTATAGGTATGAAGTATGGTAAGCCGGATGGTGCCGCTTTTACGATAGGACTTAGCTGGAGACGACAAGAAGTGGAAGTGACCAAGCCTCTTCAATGGCAACAGATCGAAAGGTATGAAGAGAGGGTCTATAACAGGCTGGCTCTTCGGGTGGGAATGTCATTTTAAAAATTTATAACTCAACGAAATCGGAAATATGATGATGAAAAAATCGGCAACTTCTTTTCTCTTTCTTGTACTCATAGGCTTACTGTTTTCCTGCAGTGATGCAGAGCCTGAATTTAACAGTGACTTGAAAAAAAGTGAAGATGTGTGGAAAGCATTCAGGGAGTCGTCGGGCAATACATATCGTTATACTGTCAGTTTTCAGTCATGGACGGGAACTGGTACCGAAACGGTCATCTCTGTTGCAGAAGGTAGGGTAGTCAGGAGAGCATTCAGGTATACCGGAATTCAGAACCTGCCTGAGAACTTTCCCGAAGCTGAACTTGAGTGGGTTGAAAATGAGAGTGAATTGGGTAAACATGAGCATTCAGCAGCTCAACCAATAACGCTCGATGAGGTTTATAACAAAGCGAAAAGCGAATGGCTTGTGAAAAGAAACGCTGCAAAAACCTACTTTACGGCTGAAAACGCCGGAATGATTTCAAGCGCCGGTTACGTCGAAGATGGCTGCATGGACGATTGCTTCAGAGGAATACGAATAACCGCTATTACAGCAGGTAAATAAATATCCGGCTCTTTCGCAAAACGATTCGCGAAAGAGCCGAATGAATAACTACAAGAACGAATTTAATATACGTTGAGCAAAGAAAGGCATTACACCTGTTTTTCGTGACAGCTCAGGTCTTTTGACTGCTGAAGATACTTCACTCAAAAATAAGGCATCACCCCGCTGATACCAGTTTCTGAAGGTTTGAGACTGGCTTTTATGGTTGGGTAAATATTCCAGAATTTTTGATAAATCGAAGGTTTCGGATTTGATACCAGCTCCCGAAATTACTCCATCTATTGCATTACATTGTTGTTCGAAGTGGTTGGGAACGGGTACCATCATCACAGGTTTACCCAGATACATGGCTTCGCATACCGATTCGAAACCGGCAGTAGTAACTAGCGCTTTGCAGGAAGCAAGTTTATTCAGGTATTTTTCGCTGTTAATGCGGTGGAAGGTAAGGGTATTGTCAAATACAAATTCATCCGACACATTAGGATTGTCCCAAAAACAGTGTAAAGCTACTTCCGGGTGGGCCTGATGCCATTCTATAATCTGTTTGCTGAGACTGTGGTGCGTCATATAAACCAGCAGGAAGTCTCCCGCTGAAGTTTGTAAGGAACGTAGTTCTCTTCGTAGTAAAGGCGGAACAACAGCAATCTTATTCTCGCTGTTCCCTTCCATTTCCCTGAAAGAAAGAGCCAAACGCTTATGTGCCAACCAGGAAGCTGCTCTGGAATTCAGGTTAATCAGGAAACGATTAAAAATGCTTTTTTCAGGGAAAACGAATTTGGGATGCATCAGTAAATACTGATGTGCTATGCAAAGCATTGGGATTTGCGGACGAAAAATAAGGTTGTAAAGTCCGCTGTAAGTCTCGTAAAAACTAATGATCAGGTCAGGTTGTATTTCGTTAACCTTGTCATGAATCGTCCGTAGCTCCTTGATATACTGCCCTGCATTTCTGAACAAGGAATAAACCGTATGACCTACGTTCATACCTTTTCCCCCCGGATTATAAGCAATAGCCGGTGCAATAAACTCGTAAACCGGGGCTTTAATCTGTTCTGCAAAGAATGAAGGAATAACCCGGTTGGTTGCTTTTCCCACGAGTGCTCCCACTACCTGGTGGCCTGCACTACGCAGAATTTGACTCAGCGAGATAGCTTGTGTCATGTGTCCACGCCCTTCTCCTTGTACCAGAAACAGAATTTTCATGATTACATGATTTGTTGATTTCTACCCAAAAAAACGCCTGTAAAAGCTACTTGTTTATCATTTCCTGGCACATGATCAATAATAGTAGCATTAGTAGATTTCTTCTCCTGGCTCATTTGCTGGTCATAATAAAGCAGGCTCCAATTTCCTTCGAAATCTTCAACCAATGCGCTCAATGTTTCTACCCAGTCTCCTGAGTTCATGTATTTGATCCCATCAATCTCACGTATAGCCGGATGGTGTATATGTCCGCAAATTACGCCGTCACAATCTCGTGACCGGGCCAGCTCGGTAAGTTTTTCTTCGAAGTCGCTCATGTAATTCACAGCGAGCTTTACCGACTGCTTGATGCGTTGGGAAAGAGAATAGTAAGATAATCCCCTCCATGCGCGGTATTTGTTATAAAATTTGTTCAGCCAAAGAAGGAAGGTGTAACCAATATCACCCAGATATGCCAGCCATTTCAGGTTGCTGGTGATGGAATCGAACACGTCTCCATGTGTAACGTAAAATCTTTGAGCTCCTGAGTTTAGCACGTAGTCTTTTCTGATCTGAAAATTTTTGCCTAACCGGAGCGGAATGATCTGATCGAGGAAATCGTCATGATTCCCGCGGATGTAAATAACCTTCGTGTTATTATCTTCAATCATCTTTAATACCCGCTTAAAAAACATTGTGTGTTTCCGTTTCCAGACACCATATTTTTTTAGCTGCCAGGCGTCGATAATGTCACCGTTCAGGATTAATTTTTTGCAGGAATAGCTTTTCAGAAAACTGGTAACCTCCTCTGCTTTCGACCCACCTGCTCCGAGGTGAAGGTCCGAAATGATAATCGTCCGGAAATGAGTTTTATCTGCCATGTTACAAATATTCTCATTTAATATTAACTGGATGTTATTGTCAGGTTATCAGTAAGTTAAGAAAATGGCTGTCTCTCCGATAAATAAGATTGTACAGCTATTTCGACGTTTTGGGCAGTTTTTAAAGGAAATAAAAGCTATTTTTATAATTCTCATCTCTAACTAAATTAACCAATGAAGGGGATTTTTATCAGTTTTCTATTTTGTTGCTCGTCTGTTTTTGGCCAAAATGTTTACCTGGCTCACGAAGTTGAACAGCCTGTCGAGCCTTCCGGAGGAATTGGAATTTTCAATCAGTTTATAGCAGCTAATCTCCAAATTCCTTTTAAAAGTGCTGTTCGGGGAATTGGCGGTCGTGTCTATATAAAGGGCGTCGTAGAAACTGATGGTACTATGACAGACTTGCAAGTGATAAAGGGGCTTGATCCGCAATGTGATCAGGAAGCACTGCGTGTTTTAACCTTATATAAGGCTTGGAAGCCAGCTGTAAAAGGAGGCGAAAAAGTGAGGCAATATATGTCTTATCCTGTCACGTTCAAGGCCGAACCTCCGATCAATTTTGATAGTACGAGCTATGGAATTACAGACTACTATGACAAAAAATTCTACGCTACATCTGATACGGAAAAGGCGGAGTATAGAGTAACCAGGTATCTGGATGAAAGAGGTTTCCTGAAATCCGATGTGGTTTCTGAACAAAAGCACGGTAAAAAGTGGTCCAAAATGGTAACGGTGCCCTTTAAGAAAGAAGAGGTATGGTATAAACACGGATACACTGCTAACAAGATGGATTCGGTAAGGGCGTACCAAATTTCGGCAAAAGATGATAATCTGACGAGTTACGTTTCAGAAGCCACATTTCTGCCTGATGGGCGGTTACTAGCCGAAACCCAATATGGAAGTAATAACAAGAAGTCGAAGCTAAAAGAATTTGACCCGAACGGACTGCTCAGAAAACTTCGTATTTACGAGGATTCTTCCTCCACTGAGATAGTGTGGTATGACAATGGGCAGTTAAAAAGCGTGGTGGAATATCCTGCGGAGCCAAACCTGACAGGAAAAGATCTGGTATACATCAATAGTTGGGAAAAGGATGGAACCTATCGGGTAAAGGACGGGAATGGTATATGGCGGTCGGAAGGAAGCGAGTTTCATGGAAAAACTTATATAGAAGGAGGGCAGGTTGCTGACGGACATAAAGAAGGCGAGTGGACAGGGAAATGGAATGATGGACAGATCCTGTACAGAGAGATATATGCCGCAGGTTCATTGCTGGAGGGAGCTTCGTATGAAAATGGAGAGGAAACGAAATATTCCAAAGCTATTGTCCAGCCAGAGTTTAAGGGTGGCACAACCAACTTTTATAAATTTTTAGGCCAAAATATGGTGTATCCCATAGAAGCTGCCCGCAGGGGTATGGGAGGAAAAGTATTACTTTCCTTTGTAGTATGTGAAGATGGCAGTTTGTGTGACTATAAAGTTGAGAAAGGTTTAGGTTTTGGTCTGGATGATGAAGCTTTAAGGGTTGTGAAAAAAATGACCAATCACTGGGAGCCAGGGGAGGTCCGTGGAAAAAAGGTGAAAGTAAAATACAATCTCCCGATTAATTTTCAGATACAAAGATAAAGTTTCACCGCTCATCCCATCCCGAAACCATTCAAAATGTTTCGGGATTTTTTGTGCCCTATGTAAATGGTTATGAGGATGAAAGTGATTATATTGTGATATCATTTTAATATCAAATTATATGACTATGAATGAAAAAGAATTACGCTCAATATCCGGCTATACGCTGTTTGCGTTAGGCCTGGCTATGTTATTCGGAGGAGTCTTGTATGTGGTCCTGACGGGTAGTCCGGTGCTTGGGGTGATCATATCTGTTATCGGCTTCATTGTGCTGATCGGCCTTACGGTTATTAATCCTAACGAAGCGGTGGTAACCACGTTTTTCGGAGACTATATGGGGACGATGAAGCAGAATGGTCTGCGTTGGGTCAATCCTTTTTTCAAAAGGAAAAAGATCAGCTTGCGTGCCCGGAATCTGAATGGACAGAAACTGAAGGTGAATGACAAATTGGGGAACCCTATCGAAATAGCAGCGGTAGTAGTATGGCGTGTAGGCGATACAGCCAAAGCCTCGTTTGAAGTAGATGATTATGTAAAATATGTAGAGATACAATCTGAAGCGGCTGTGCGACACCTGGCTGGGATATATGCCTACGACAGCATGGAAGATGAGGAAGTGGGGGCGCACGAAGTAACTTTGCGGGATGGCAGCGGAAAGATCAATGAAATGCTGGAGGCTGAGCTGACCGAAAGATTGAGCCGTGCAGGCATTGATGTACTGGAAGCCCGTATCAGTCACCTTGCTTATGCACCGGAAATCGCCGGAGCCATGTTGCAGCGCCAGCAGGCATCAGCAGTGGTAGCAGCACGCCGACAGATCGTGAATGGAGCTGTAGGAATGGTTGACATGGCGCTTGAAATGTTGTCGGATAAAGGTATTGTGGAGCTGGATGAAGAACGCAAGGCTGCCATGGTATGTAATCTGATGGTAGTATTGTGTGGTGAAAAATCGGTGACGCCGGTATTGAACGCCGGAACTCTGTATCCTTGATATGGCAGAAAAAAAAGCTTTTGTTTTACGCATTAATCCTGAAATGCTGAAGGAACTGGAAATGTGGGCGCAGCAGGATTTCAGGTCCGTAAACGGACAGATCGAATATTTGCTCAGTGAGGCCATTAAAAAGCAGAAACGCTCCAAAAATAAGGGCACCTCATCTGAAATGGATTAACAGTTGAAGAGATTGTACGATAGCAGGCTGACAAATGTTCCGTCTGCTATTTCGTTTGCTCCGGCAATTGGAAATGATGTTTTTCTCTGTCAATTCGTTAAAATTGTAATATTATAGTTGTCATACTATTTAATTCTTAACCAAAATCAATGAAACAGGTACTAAAAACTGTTGTTTTAACCCTACTTTCCTTTCAGCTTTTTGCACAGATTCCAGCCAATTTTCAGTGGTTATCTGATGGTAGTGGCTACCGTGATGTAGTGCAGGGGGAAATTGTAGAAGTGAAATTACCTTCAAAGCAACAAAAGACATTTATTTCTCAGGCACAGCTGACACCGCAGGGTGGAACGGCTCTGCCAATCAGAAGTTATACAGTAAATAAGGATGCCGATAAGGTGTTGATCTATACCAATACGGAACGCGTATGGCGCTATGACACAAAAGGCGATTACTGGGTGTATGATCTTAAAGCGCAAACATTGAAGCAACTTGGAAAAGGGCTGGGGAAATCGTCCCTGATGTTCGCCAAGTTCTCCCCTGATGGGAAAAAAGCAGGTTATGTAAGCAAACACAATGTGTATGCCGAAGATTTGCAGACTGGCGAAGTGAAACAACTGACCAAGGACGGAACAGACCGTGTGATCAACGGAACTTTCGACTGGGTTTATGAAGAGGAGTTTGATTGCCGTGATGGATTCAGATGGAGCGATGATAGCAAGTCTATCGCTTACTGGCAGCTTGATGCCCGCAAGATTCGCAACTTTTTGATGATCAATACTACTGATTCGATATACTCTTTCAATATTCCTGTAGAATACCCGAAAGTGGGTGAAACGCCTTCTCCGTATAAAATCGGGGTGGTGAATATTGCCAATGCTGAAACAAAATGGATGAACATCCCGGGTGATCCGCAGAATACTTATTTACCAAGAATGGAATGGTCTGGCGTGGCCGACGAGCTGGTGGTACAACAATTAAACCGCCAACAGAATGAAAGCACGCTGATGTATGTAAATACTAACACGGGGGCGGCAAGAGCATTCTATACAGAAAAAGACGATGCATGGATCGATATCAAAAGCCGTTGGGAAGATGATCCTGTAGGTTGGGATTGGATCAATGGTGGTAAAGAGTTTATCTGGGTAAGTGAAAAAGACGGATGGCGCCATGTATATCGCGTGAGTCGTGATGGGAAAAAAGAAACATTGATTACGACAGGCAATTTCGATATGATCAATCCGGTCAGAATTGACGAGAAAAACAACGCCTACTACTTCACAGCTTCGCCTGATAACGCTACACAGAAATATCTGTACAAAGCACCTCTGAACGGTAAAGGTGAGCCTAAGAGATTATCTCCGGTAGATCAGGCAGGAACGCATAGTTACGAAATATCTCCGCTGGCGAAGTTTGGTAAACATAGTTTCTCCAATGCAAGATTACCTTTCATGACAGAATGGGTTTCTTTCCCGGATCACAAGGCTATTGATCCTGAAAATTCTATCACTGAAACGATGAAGCGTATTCGCGTAGCAGCAATTGACATTGAATTCTTCAAGGTAAAGACAGAAGAAGGAGTGGAAGTAGATGCCTGGATGGTAAAACCAAACAATTTTGATCCTGCCAAGAAATATCCGATTGTATTTATGGTATACGGCGAGCCTGCAAGCAGCACTGTAAAGGATACGTATGGAACAGGTCGTAACAGGCTTTACGATGGAAACATGGCTGAAGATGGCTATATCTATGCTTCTGTGGACAACAGAGGAACTCCGATGCCAAAAGGAAGAGCTTGGCGTAAGGCTATTTATAAAGGAATTGGTATTATCAACATCAGAGATTATGCTGGTGCAGCAAAAGCAATGTTTGAGAAATATCCGTTTATTGATACGGAACGCGTAGCTGTACACGGTTGGAGCGGTGGAGGATCGTCAACATTGAACTTGTTGTTCAAATATCCGAAGCAATTCCAGACAGGAATTTCTGTAGCGGCGGTAGGTAACCAGCTGACTTACGACAACATCTATCAGGAGCGCTACATGGGTGTGCCTAAAGAGAGTAAAGCAGATTTTATCAACGGTTCTCCTATTACGCATGCCAAGAACCTGGAAGGCAATCTGCTGTATATTCATGGTACGGGTGACGACAACGTGCATTACCAGAATGCAGAAATGCTGGTAAACGAGCTGATCAGACATAACAAGGTATTCCAGTTTATGCCTTATCCGAACCGCTCGCATAGTATTTCAGAAGGTGAGGGGACATCAAGACATTTGAGAACTTTGTTTACCGACTACCTTAAAAAGCACTGCGCTCCGGGAGCTAAGTAGCGCGACCCGGTCTGAACAACGCAGTTGGTCTGAACGGGTCGCGACTAATTCCGGTCTGAATGACGAAGCCAGTCTGAACGGTTCCACATCACCGGTCTGTACGATGTAATCGGACTGAACGGATGTATAAAATCAAAAGCCGGACCGATGAGGGTTGACCTCATTAGTCCGGCTTTTTTTGTCCTGAACAAACTTCCCGTTCTGAACAACGGTAGTTGGTCTGCACGTTTGGGCGTACAAGTAAATCTCCGTTCAGCCTGACTTCGTCATGCAGACCGGAAATTTACTTCACATATAACTTCTTTGCAGCCTCTTCATATTTATCTCCTGCAACCCATTGTGGTGCTTTTGGCATATCGGCAATCAGTCGTGCAGCGTAGGTATAAGCCTGGCTGAATTTCTGCAAATAACCAAAATTGATGGTTTCAGGATTATCACTTACCTGGTGGTAGTTTTTCATGATATCACCGTTAAATTCTCTGAAACCCGGTGTGAATGTCGGAGCAGGAATCCCCTTTTTCGCAAAGCTCACATTGTCCGAGCGATCAAAAAGACCTTGCTCAGGAGAAGGATCTGCAAATATGCCCAGACCAAATGCTTTGGCAGCTTTTTCCATTTCAGCTTTCGCACCCGTACGATCCAGACCCATTACTGCTACGATTGTGGTATCATTATATCCGGCGCCATCAGAGTTGATATTGAAAATACATTTGTTTAGTGGAAGTAAAGGATGTGCCGCATAATACTGGCTGCCCAGCAAACCTACTTCTTCCGCTGTAAGCGCAACAATCAGTACCGAGCGCTTTGGTGGTACTTTTGAAAATGATTCAGCCGCAGTCAGCAAACCTACCACACCAAACGCATTGTCGCGTGCTCCGTTGAATATACTGTCTTCAGCGGTAAAGGGTTGCCCACCTTGTTTCCCAACCCCAACATGATCGTAATGGGCAGTGAGCAGGATATATTCATCTTTCAATTTTGGATCAGAGCCTTCGATAAAACCAACCACATTGTAGCTGTTGATCAGTTTGGTTTGTCTTCCACTGGTTTTGAAATGGATCTCTTTTACATTTCTTAGTGCTCTTGTAAGATTAGCGTCTTTGCCATTTACCCAGGCATGAGGAATTGTTTTTCCGGCTGCAGACTCAGGTGCCAGTCCGATTTTTTCACCTGTAAAATATTTGTTGACCATATTCCAGGGCATCGGCGCATTGAAAAGCTCAATTATGGCCAAAGCACCCTTTTCAATAGCTATTTTTCGCTTCTCGGTAGAGGAAGCAATGATTTCAGAAGGGGTCTGTACGTCGGGTGTACCACTTTGTACCAGTACGATCTTATTCTTTACATCCAGATTTTTGTAGTCATCCCAGCCTTTCGCGGCATTTTCCAGTCCATAGCCGGCATATACCAACGCAGCGGTGGTGTCCGTAGCGCCACCTGTCATCAGAATCCAGTCGTCACCGCTTTTCATTGTTGTAGCCTCAGCCACAATTTCCCCTGATTGGTTAACACCCAGTTTTTCAAACGGTACATTCTGAAAATAAGATTTGGTTGGTGATGCAGCATTTTCCGAAGCAACCGGTTTCACACCCAGTTTACGAAACTGCTCGGCAATGTAACGAGCGGCCACATAGTTGCCTTGCTCACCAGTACGGCGCCCCATCAGCTCGTCAGAGGCCAGAAAGCGCATGTGTGCTTCAGTTTCCGATGGTTTTATGGAGAATTCGGGAGGCGTTGTATTTTTCTTCTGAGAAAAGGAAGGAGCGCTAAATAGCGTAAGTCCTGCAGCTAATAGAATTGGAGATAGTTTATTCATAATTTTTGGTCATAATTCTCTTTCAGGCAATTAAGAACATTTTTTTGGTTTTTAGTAAAACTTTTAAACCCAATGGCTACAGAATATGATAATTGGATAGCAGTTGTCCTAAATAGAAAACCATCCGATAGCGGCGTGCTATGGATGGTTTTACCATTTTTTGAACTCGTTTATTTCCCAGACTTATTCGGGAAAGCCGGAATATTCGGTACACCCTTCTGTCCTGGCTCCGTTAATTTTTTCTTCATCTCCTCAATGGCTCTTTCCAGCTGCTGATCATTGCCAAGGTATTCCTGGTGAGGATCGTTGCTGATATCAATATCAGGAGAAACCCCTTCACCCTCAATGATAAATTTAGAACCATCCGCTGCGAAATGCGCGAATTCAGGTTTACGAAGGTCGCTGCCGTCGATAAATGGTAAGGAACCACGAATACCAACAACACCTCCCCAGGTGCGTTGACCAACCAATGGTCCGATATTATACAGTCTGAACTGGTACGGGAACATATCGCCATCTGAAGCGGAATACTGGTCAATCAGACAGATTTTCGGTCCGATCTGTGCGTCAGGTTTGACTGTTGATGATTTACTGTTACGCATCATAGCACCTAATCCAGGCTCACGACGTAGTCGCTCGATAATCATAGGAGAAACATTTCCTCCGCCATTGCCACGGTCATCAATTATTAAAGCCTCTTTGTCTAACTGAGGATAGAAGTAGCGTGCAAACTGATTCAAACCTTCCGGGCCCATATCAGGAATATGAACGTATCCGATTTTACCTCCTGAAGCTTTGGTTACCTTCGCGATATTGTCCTGCACCCACTGGTGGTAATACAATTCAGATTCATCTGCAATTGGCTTAACAAATATTTTTTTGCTTCCTTTTGCTGATGCTGTACCGTTAACTTCAATTTCTACAACCTGTCCGGCTTTACCGATCAGGCCTTCAAACAAGTTTGCAAAACCTTTTACATCATTTCCGTTGATACTGATGATGAAATCACCCGGTTTCACATCAAGTCCCGGCGCGCGAAGCGGAGACACCAGTGATTTGTTCCAGCTTTGACCCGAAAGAATGGTTTCAATTTTATAATATCCGCTCTTATCTCTGCTGAAAGTAGCGCCAAGCAGTCCCATTTTAATTCTTTCAATTTCCGGACGTTCACCCGGATTGGTATAAGCATGGCCTACATTCAATTCCCCGATCAGTTCACCAATTACATAGGTAAGATCGTTCCGGTGGTTCACATGAGGCAACAGCACTGCATATTTCTCATGCATCGCTTTCCAATCTACACCATGCATTTTAGGATCATAAAAATAATCCCGCATCTGTCTCCAGCTTTCGTCATAAATCTGCTTCCATTCCGCGTGCAGGTCTGTATTGGTTTTGAGCCCATCCAGGTTCAGCTTGTTTTTCGGCTCCAGTTTGGACGTACCAAGATCTTCGATATAGATGTCAGCCATCTTTCTCAGCAGAATTTTCTTGCCGTCAGCACTTACAACATAACCGCCAAAATCTCCGATCTCTGTCTCTTTTTTATCTTTCAGGCTGAAAAATTTAAATGAACGATCTTTGCCTGCTGAATTGGATGTATAATAAACACCATCGTTAGTTGCTACCAGCCTATAGTAGTTACCTGCAGCCACTGGCAAACTTTCAATCCGATCAGCCAGATTTTCTTCATCTACTTTTACAGCAACACCCGTATTGGCTTTGGGAGCCTCAGTTTTAGCAGTTTCTTTTTTTCCTTTCGAGGTTGCAGATGCCGGTTCGGGAGCTTTATCTTCCTTCACATCCACTTCATCGTTTTCTATACGGAAAGATGATTTCGTGTCTGCCGCCAAACGTACGAAGTAAGGTTTCGACATATTGGAGTAGGAGTGGTTCCATTCCGTGCTACTGTAGGTCGGGTTAAAGTCGCGCTGAGAAACGAAATACAACAATTTGCCATCCGGACTGAATGTCGGCTGTGAGCTGTTGTACCAGTTATCCGTGATCTGAACAAATTTTTTCGTGTCGATATTATAAAGTTTGATCGTCTCAAACTCTCTTGCTCTGCCGGGTTCTGTATAGGCTACCCATTTGTTGTCCGGAGAGAAAACGTAGTCATCGATTTCCCTGTGATCGTTATGAACAATAGCTATTTTCTTGCCAGATGCTACTTCGATATAATATAAATCCTGATTTCTGTCTGCCAATAAAATCAGCTTGCTGTCGGGGCTCCATACCGGATTGAACTTATAACTTCCACCACCTTTTGTCAGTTGTTTGGCAGGTTCAGAACCATCCTGTTTGCGGATGTATACCTCGTCTTCACCTGTCTGATCCGACAAATAGCTGATCCACTTTCCATCTGGACTCCATTCTACATTGCGTTCGTGGGCATTGCTGGTTTGGGTCAGATTACGCACGACACCGTTTTTGGCAGGAACAGAAAACACCTCACCACGGGCACCTAATACGGCACGTTTTCCATCCGGAGAAATCGCATAGCTATTAATGGCTTTGGAAGCATCAGTTTGCTTATGACGACCAGAAGAAAAATCTTCTGAAATTGTGATATTCAGCTTGTCTGTTTTTCCGGTTGCCAGATCGTACAGATAAATATATCCGCCGTTTTCAAAAGCAATGGCATTGTTTCCGAGTGATGGGAACTTGCAATCGTACTCTTTAAAATCAGTTACCTTTTTGGTTTGTTTGGTTTGTGTATCGTATTCAAAGAGGTTAGCAACCCGGTCTCTGTCGCTCAGATAATACACCTTGTTTTTATGGTACATCGGGAAGATATCCTGAGCAGGATTATTCGTCACGTTCTCAGTCTTACCAGATTTTACATCGAAAATCCAGATATCATCCGCCATACCACCTTTATAGTATTTCCAGGTACGGAACTCACGGAAAACCCTGTTCATGGCCAATTTTGATCCATCTTCGTTGTAGCTGCTCCAGCCACCTACTGCAAAGGGCAGCTCTTCGCTGATGTCTCCGCTTATCGGAGCCTTGTAGAGTTTGCCTTTAAATGCATTGAAAGAAGTACCACGGCTGCGGTATACAACATTTTTGTCGTCCGGAGTCCAATCCATTACAATGTTGTTTGGACCCATTCTGTCGGCAACATCATCCCGTCCCAAAGTTGCGGTATAGGTAATACGCTTTGGTGTTCCACCGTTTGCAGGCATTATGAACACTTCCGTATTTCCATCGTATTGTCCGGTAAAAGCGATTTGCTTACCATCATGACTAAACTTTGGAAACATTTCATAACCAGGGTGGCTGGTTATCTTGCGGGCAACGCCTCCGGTTTTGCCAACGGTATATAAATCTCCCGCATAGGAGAATACTACCTGATTGTCGTGCACTGCCGGAAAACGCAGCAATCGTGCTTCCTGAGCATGAAGCGCAGTTTGAGCCAGTCCGAGAAGTAGGGCTAAGGTGTAGGTTTTTTTCATAGGTATTTAAAAAGAACATGACGGTCAACAGTTCTGAACGAACATTGACCGTCATGCATAGGTTAATTGTTTACTGATTCAGAATGATGGCAGCTTCCTTCGCGAAATAGGTCAGGATACATTTGGCTCCGGCACGACGAATACCCATCAGCACTTCCATCATGGCACGATCACCATCGAGCCAGCCATTGAGAGCTGCCGCTTTGATCATGGCATATTCTCCCGAAACGTTGTATGCTGCAATTGGAATATCAAAATTTGCGTCGAGTTCGCGGATAATATCGAGGTACGATAATGCAGGTTTTACCATCAGGAAATCAGCTCCTTCTTCGAAATCCTGTTGTGCTTCCAATAATGCTTCCCGCTTGTTGGCAGGATTCATCTGGTAGGTTTTTTTATCCCCAAACTTCGGCGCAGATTCGAGTGCATCACGGAAAGGGCCATAAAATGCGCTGGCGTATTTAGCAGAATAGGACATAATGCTCACGTCTGTAAATCCTTCAGCATCAATATAATCGCGGATGTATCTTACACGTCCATCCATCATATCGCTTGGGCCAAGTATGTCAGCTCCGGCTTTTGCCTGAGCCAGTGACATTTTTCCAAGAATTTCAAGTGTAGCATCGTTCAGGATTTTTCCGTTTTCCACAAGTCCGTCGTGACCGTCGGAGCTGTATGGGTCCATGGCCACGTCTGTCATGATAGCCAGTTCAGGGAATTTTTCTTTAACAGCCGTAATGGCTTTCAGATAAAAAGTATCCTCTTTATAACTTTCTGATGCGATACGATCCTTTTTACTTTCGGGATAATTGGGGAAAAGATCGATTCCCCGGATTCCAAGGTCAGTAATTTCTTTCAGTTCTTCCAGCAGATTGTCAAGCGAATACCTGTAGATACCCGGCATGGATTTCACTTCCACCTTTTGGTTGGAGCCTTCCTGAACAAACATGGGGAAAATAAAATCGGAAACCTGCAAAGTTGTTTCCTGTACCAAATCACGAATTGCAGAAGATTTTCTATTGCGTCGTGGGCGACGAGAGATATTGAACATAAGCTTTCGGCGATCAGCAGTCGGCTGTCGGCTTTTTAATTTAAGGCAGTAAATATATTACAGAAAGAACGATGGAGAAATATAGAGAGTTTCAAAGAACAAAGTTTTATCACCCCCAAGCCATTTACTCTATGCCCCCTGCCCCAGGCACTTTCACCCAACCATCAGCTTAAATCCTTCGCCATGCAAATTCATGATCTGAATAGAGGTATCCTCACGGAAATGCTTGCGGAGCTTGGTTATATACACGTCCATACTGCGGGCATTGAAATAGGAATCGTCTCCCCAGATGGTTTTAAGCGCAAAACTCCGACTGATAGGCTGGTTAATATTCTGGCAAAAAAGTTTGAGTAGTTCTGACTCTTTACTTGTAAGCCGGGCAGATTTTTCGCCGTTGATTAGCTGTTGATGGTCATAATCGAAAGAGTAACTCCCAATTTGAAATACTTTGTTTTCTTCAGGCTGATCGGGCTGCTTACGGTAGCGACGGAGTATAGCTTCGATTCGCAGTAAAAGTTCTTCCCTGTCAAACGGCTTTGTTACGTAATCGTCTGCACCGACGCGGAACCCCTGCATGGTATCTTCCTTCATGGATTTGGCAGTGAGGAAGATAATGGGTACATCACGTCCGCTCATTCTTACCTCCTTTGCAAGAGAAAAGCCATCTTTCTTGGGCATCATCACATCAAAAATACACAAGTCATACTCTTTGTCTACAAAGCTTTGCCATCCCTGTTGTCCGTCCGTTGCAAGGTCTGTCGGAAAACCTTTGTCAATCAGGTATTCCTGAAGTAAAGAACCAAGATTGGCGTCGTCTTCAACAAGTAGGAGGTTGGGCATAGCGAATGAAGTCTCGTTAGAAAATTGTTTTAATGTACTTATTGATGAATAAACGCAGGTTTATGCGTTGCCAGCATTTAAAATTACAAATTCGGCCCGATTCGTGAATTTGCCGTATAGTCAAATGTAATTTTGTGCCTAAAACTACCGAACTTTCGGTGTTAAAAAACCTTCTAAATTCATAATTTATGTTAAAGATTGTGATCTATGTAGTTTTCGGAATAGCAATGATTGCAGTGCTATATTTCTCAGGTCCTAAAGTTCCTGCTGTTCAGTTTGATCCGGTATTGCCCGTTGTAAAACAGGATCTGGTTGCTTTGGAACAGGAAGTCAATCAGACTGAGAAGGCCATTGCCATGCTCAAACCGGATAATCAGGCGCGGATTGTCTGGGCTGATTCAGGCAAAAAAGAGAAAACACCTTACAGTATCGTATATATCCATGGATTCGGAGCGAGCTGGGCGGAGGGAGAACCTGTGCACCGCGATCTTGCCAGAAGATATGGAGCGAACCTGTATCTGGCGCGTATGCACGATGCCGGCATCAGTGATCCGGATGCATTTGATGACCTTACACCTGAGAATTTTTTGCAGGAAGCGAAACGCGCTTTGTCTATCGGTAAAGCACTGGGCGACAGCGTAATCGTTATCGGAACTTCGGCAGGAGGGCTGCTCTCCGTATATCTCGCTTCTACTAATCCTGAATTAAAAGGACTTGTTCTTTACTCTCCCTGTATGGCAGTGGCTAATCCGGCGATTAAACTGATTACCGGACCATGGGGTAGAAAAATATTATATAACGTGATGGGAGACTACCGTAAAACTGCAGATGCCGAGCCGGGAAGGGCGGCGTTCTGGCTACAGAGTTATCGCACCAACGGATTGCTTACTTTGCAGCAAACGATTGACGCTGTCGCCAAACCAGAAGTATATGAAAAGATCAAAATACCTGTTTTTTTAGGCTACTACTATAAAAATGAAAAGGAGCAGGATCAGGTAGTTTCGGTGAAAGCGATGCAGGATATGTTCACGCAGCTGGGCACACCAGCGGGGCTGAAAGTGGAAAAAGCGTTCCCTGAAAGTGCGGACCATGTGATTGCTTCCTACCTGCGTTCGAAGGATGTGAAAGGAGTATACGAAGCAACAGACTTGTTTTTTCAGAAGCAACTCGGGCTAAAACCCAGTTTAGAAATCAATTAAAGGTATTAACAGACAAAGGAAAATTGCAGTAAAATGCTTTACTTTGCCGGCTTGATTTGGAATTGTCAGGTTAGAAAAACGAGATTTTCACATTGCCAGGCGCTGTTTGGCTTTTCAGACTTAATAATAATAACAAAACTATGGCTTACGGTTTATTAAAGGGAAAAAGAGGTATTATATCAGGTGCTCTTGACGAGAACTCAATTGCCTGGAAAGTGGCACTTAAAGCAAAAGAAGAGGGTGCTATATTTACCCTGACCAATGCTCCGATCGCAATGCGTATGGGAGGAATTCAGGAGTTGGCAAAAGCCTGCGATGCTCAGCTTATTCCGGCCGATGCCACTTCAGTTGAAGATATTGAAAATCTTTATAAGCAGTCGATGGACGTTTTGGGTGGGAAAATTGACTTCGTACTTCACTCCATCGGAATGTCTGTAAACGTGCGCAAGGGAAAATCTTACGGAGACCTGAACTACGAGTGGATGCAGAAAGGATTAGATATTTCCGCGATCTCTCTGCACAAATTCTTGCAGGTTGGAGAGAAACTTGACGCGATCAGCGACTGGGGTTCAGTAGTAGCTTTGTCATACATTGCAGCACAGCGTACCTACTCTTTCTACAGCGACATGGCTGAGGCGAAAGCGATGCTTGAAAGTATTGCACGCAGCTATGGATACCGTTATGGAAAGGCTAAGAATGTACGTGTAAATACCATTTCTCAGTCTCCTACTAAAACCAAAGCGGGTTCAGGAATTGAAGGATTTGATGCTTTCTACGACTTTGCCGAAAAAATGAGTCCACTTGGTAATGCTACTGCGGACGACTGCGCGAATTATGCGATTACATTGTTCTCAGACCTTACAAAGTATGTGACGATGCAGAATCTTTATCATGACGGAGGTTATTCGTCAACCGGTATCTCTGAAGAGCTGGTAACGATGATTCAGCAACAGAATCAGCAATAATTGCTTCACCGGCTCGCCGGAATAGGTCAAAAATCCCTTTACGATTGTATTCGTAAAGGGATTTTTGCATTTCTGATAAAATATTTGTGTAACTGCTCCGTTTCGCGTTGTATGATATAGGTGAACTAATTAGCTTCGCCCGATATTTGTACCACAATGTTGAAAACAAATCCCCTTTATTATATGATGACTTCCTTTCGGCTAAAATTTCTCCTTTCAATAGCTATCCTGGCAATGCTCGCTGCTTGTGGCGGAGATAAAGAGGAAACTAAAATTGTGGCTGATGCTCCCGTATATACCCTGGTTTTTTTGGATAAAACCCAGAGTGTGAATGTGAATAAAAACTATGTGAGTGAAAAATACCGCCAGGCGCTTACTGATATTGTCGAAAACAATATGAAAAACAAAGGCGACAAGCTGGAAGTATATTTCATTCATGAAAATACATCGAAGGCCAGAGCCATGTCGGTGATGATCCGTAGCGAAAAAGACAATATGGATGCAGCCAATGCTACCGACCGTGAAGCGATTGAAACTGCGTATTCGCTTTCACTTCAAAAGGAAAAAGGAATTTTCCTGAGACAGCTTTTGGCAAAACTGGAGCAACAAAATACAGGATCTTCCAATCAGGAAACGGATATATGGGCTAGCTTTCCTGTTATTGCGAAGGCCAATGAGAGTGGAGCTGATGTGAAGGTATATTATTTCAGCGATATGATCGAAAGTGTGAAAGGTGCGGATCGCCGCGATTTCCATGTGAAGCCACCAAGAAATGATGAGCAGGCAGAAGAAGAGGCGAAGGCGGATGTTAAAAAACTAGAGCAATATACCATTGGTTCTCCTCAGGTAACGATCGTTTCTCCGTTTGAACCAACAGCTTCGTCTAAAGAAAATAACCCGCATGTGACACATTACTGGCAGTTGTTGTTCCAAGAGTTGGGTGGAGTGAGTGTAGAGGAGTTATAGTATTAAAACGCACGAATGGCTTTCAAATTCTCAGTTTCGTCAAAAATAGCGCGGATGGGAATTTGGAAGCCGTCGATGACGAAGCTTTTTACCAATCCTTCTGAAGATTTGAGTACAAGAGTGTATTCAGCACCTTCGAGATGATATTGTTCCAGCGTTTGCTTTTCCGGATCAATAATCCAGTATTCTTCAATTTTATGTGACTGATAGTCTTTGTACTTGACGCCACGGTCGCGCTCTTCGGTAGAATCTGAAAGTATCTCAATTACCAGATCAGGTGCAGGGAATAGTATCTGATCTTCGGTGAAGTGGACAGATTTCTCGTTTTTAAAAAAACATATGTCTGGTTCGTAATCATTACGTGTCAGAGTAATCATGATTTTTTCAATCCCTACGAAACCCAGGTTGTTTTTCCCGGCATGTATACTCAATAAGCGATGAAGAAGTCCGCTTGCTACATTGTGTCTCTTCTTTACGGGAGAATGGATAACAACCTCACCGTTTATAAACTCTACCTTTTCTTGTTCCGTAATTTCATTATAGAACTGAATACGTTTTTCTTTCTCGCGATTAAGCACGGCATGTGCTTCCTGAAGCAGAAAATATGCGTCCGGCTCACTCAGTATTTCGGAAATAATACGATTACTCATAAATAGAGATATAACGATTTCTATTCAAAAATAAGAAATTTACTGATAATAAGCCTTGATATTAGCTACCAAATCTTTCGCGCCAAATGCCCCGACAAACCTGCAAATCCTCCAACAAGTCCACCTACTAATGTCGTGACGGCAAGTAGGAGAAACCCATTGGGAAGTGAAAATATTTGTGCAATTCTGTTGGACATGGCGCCTTCCGAACTTGTATGCAGGTACAATCCATAGCCAAACCATAAAATTGCGATAGCCACAAATCCTGTGGCAAATGCTTTGAAGGATGTTGCCGTCGGTTGCCAGGCCAGTGTGATAAACGGAATAAGGGCGGCTGTCCACCAAGGGCCGAAATATTGGCAAATTGCCGCCACGATGATGATAATGATCAGATTCATGGTTGTTATTTCTTTTTGAAGGTTATACCAGATGTAAGTCGTGGATGAGTTTGGTCAGGCGATGAAAGAAATACCAGTTCATTCAGCTCTCCGTTTTCCCATTTTTTAAGCATATTCAGGTAGTAAGGACTGCCCGGATTGCCGGATTGTCCTCCCGGATAGATCCCGTATGCTTTCGGATTAGGACCCAGTTCAACCACCATTCGCCACGATGGACCATTTCGCTTTGTAATTGCATTCACAATCCCTGAGCCCCCGCCGACTTTAATTGCCGGTGCATTAAATGGTTTCAGACTTCTGCTGAGGTGGCGTATTTCAGTATTTTTCACATCCGACCAGCTCCATTTCGGGCTCATCTCGCCATGGTATTTTTGGAGGGTATCCAAAGTAGCCTGAAAACTGCTGAGTACAATATCAGGCATGGTTTCCTTTTTTGAAGTATTGATATTGTCAAACCATTTTTCATTGGGTTGATTGAGCAGCATATAAATCGTTCTGTCACGTGAAGGCTGTTTCATCGGTATTTTATCAGAACTGAACTCATCATCCCATATAAACGATTGTAATAAAGGAAACCACGTTTCGAAGATAGAGGCCGGAATGGATTCGGGATTGTTGACATAATTCCATTTATCCAGATTGGTCTTTGCAGCCTTTTGCGCCGGACTAAGTGGTGAGCCATCCAAAACAGACAAAAGCCTTGGTAACACATTTCTTGCCAATACATTGAAATTGTCGTTCTGAAGTGTTCTCAGACTATCTGCATTGGCGCCTTTCATAGCAGCAAGCCGCTCGTTGATACGTACACCGCGTTCAGACGGTGCAAAAATCCAGTTGATGTAATAAGGATAAGTCGGGTCTGTGGACGATTGATTCGCTGAACTTACAAATCCTCTTTCTGGATTTTTTACAAACGGATTTTGTTCCGCAGGAATCCATCCTTGCCAGTCGTCCGAGGTATCGGTTCCATCCAGCAGGAATTTTCCCTGATCCTTATATTTCAATGGAAGTTTTCCGTTTACAGTCAAGGCTATGTTTTTCCCATTATCTGCAAATACAAAATTCTGAGCAGGGCCCACATACTTTTTCAATGCAGCGCGATAATCGTCGTAGTTGTTTGCTTTATTAAGCTCATAGAAAGTAAGAAAGCTATTGCCTGGTTCATGTCCGATCCATTTTATGGCAAGATTAGGTGCATGTTCTCCCGATTCATCCGTTTCAGTTACCGGCCCATGATGCGTATAAACAATCTGCTCTTTAACAGGCTCCAGACCTTTTACATACACAATTTCTTCCCGCCTGCTGGTGGCTTTCCATTGGTTGTCGTGCCAGTATTGTGAACGCGTGCTGTCTTTGAATTTGATTTTATACAGGTCAAAAACATCGGCGTCGACATTGGTTACTCCCCATGCTAAATTTTTATTAAAACCAATAATCACCGATGGAATACCGGGTAACGAAACGCCATATACATTCATTTCCGGCGTATGCAACTGAACCTGATACCAGATCGACGGCAGCGTTAATTCCAGATGTGGGTCATTGGCAAGGATTGGATAACCCGTGATTGACTTTTCTGCGGATATTGCCCAGTTATTGCTCCCGATTCCCTCTGGTTTATTCTCATCTCGCGGCATAATGACACCGGCAGTTACAGGCTGGCTGACAATCGGAGCTGAATCGGTCTGCTTCAGAGGATTCTCTACAGGTATAGGCAGACGCTGAAAATCCCAGGTGGTACCGGCAGGTATAATCGGACTTTCCTGAAAAATGGGATAGTCGGGGAAAAGATCTGCAATGACGCCCTTTCCATATTTTTTCAGAACGTTTGTGATCCGGAGATCATTCGCCCTTCCGGCCAATGTCAGCGTCATTTGTTCGAGCATATACATGGTATTGATCGGCTTCCATGGCTCCGGCGCATAGCCAAGCAGCTTATACTCGACTGGATAATCCTTTGGTTTCAGTTGATCTATGTAGGCGTTTACTCCTGCCGAATAGCCTTCTAACGCGGTTTTAGAACGTGCTTCGCTCATGGCTACTTTTAGATTGGCCTCGGCCCCGTAGCCCATTCCAAGCCGTCGGCTTCTTTGATCCATCTCCAGCGTGGCTGGTCCCAGGATTTCGGATAATCTGCCGGCAGCTGCACGAGTCTGCAGATCCATTTGCCATAGTCTGTCTTTGGCTGTGAGGTAGCCCTGTGTATAAAAAAGATCGAAATCATTTTTGGCGAAAATATGAGGCACACCCGTATCATCAAACCTGACAATGACGTCGTCGTGGAGTGCATCTGCTTTCAATACAATCTCTTCATGATTCACTTCCTGCTTTTCTCCATTTTGCCAGAATCCGGAAAATGGACTTAGAAACGGACCCAATGCCGGTGCTGGTCCCCAGGGACGGCTTAGCGCATAAATGAGTCCGGCTGTAATGGGGACAGATAGGATAGCCTTGAAAATTTTCATAGAAAGCAAACTTTGGGTTTACAACATATTTTCTTCAAGCGTAAAGAATCAGGAAACTACTTGCACGATGGCCTCAACGAGATTGATGTCGCTGTACATGACAGAACGCTCGTCAGGAATTTCACCTGCCATAGAGATGCCTTCCGGGAAAAATTTCTGCCTTGCCGGACGGAATGCCTTGGCTGTCAGGTGTAATGCATGGACACCTGCACCAGCCAACTCTGCTGCATTTAAATGATTCACACCTCCTCCTGCCATGATTTCTATAGCGGATCCTGCTTCTTTGGATAACTTGCCCAGTAACTCCACCGCTTCAATTGCACGCGGTTTTTGACCGGATGTAAGTATGCGTGATGCGCCGGTAGCAATTACAGCCTTAAGCGCTTTATGCGGATCGGGTGTAAGGTCAAAAGCGCGGTGGAAGGTGACTTTCATTGGATGGGCAAATTCGATCAGGTCGCGTGTACGTTCTATATTAACCTGCCCGTCAGGATGTAAAATGCCTAAAACGACACCATCAGCGCCTAATTTTTTAGCTAAAGCGATATCCTTTTTCATAATTTCTTCTTCAAAGATATCGTATACAAAGTCTCCGCCGCGCGGACGAATCATGACGTAAAGTTCGATTTGTATATGTTCCCGAACCAGCTCAATCAGCCCGGCGCTGGGAGTCGTTCCGCCTTCGCCCAGTCCCCCGCAAAGTTCAATTCTTTTGGCTCCGCCAGCCTGAGCATTAATACAAGATTCCAGAGAGTAGGCACAAACTTCAATAGTCATAATTGTAATAAAATAAATGGATATGGGAAATTACAAAAGTGGATGAGAAAATGACAAGGAACTTTGATATTCGTCAATTTGGGAGGTGTTGTGCAGGAGGCGGGAACAGGTACTCCGAACTTGGTATAGCAATGCCCTTCAAGGCATTCGGATATCAGTAACAGGCAGGATTTTAATCTGAATCTTATAATTTTAAATAACTTATAATCAGTCAGTTAAAATATTTTTCAAAATATTTTTTGACTAAAAACAATTATTTTTCTTTTTTTTCGCTTAAAGCTATTAAAAGATGCAGAATTTTTTACTTTTGCAAAAATTGTTAGAAACTATTAATAGGCGAAAATACTATGTACTGGACACTCGAACTTGCGTCATATCTTGAAGATGCTCCCTGGCCAGCTACCAAAGACGAGCTAATTGACTTTGCAATCAGAACAGGCGCTCCGTTAGAGGTTGTTGAAAACCTGCAGGAACTTGAAGATGACGGACAACCTTACGAAAGCATTGAGGAAATTTGGCCGGACTATCCGACGAAAGATGATTTCTTCTTTAATGAAGACGAATATTAAATGAGAAGACGGCACAATCCATGCCGTCTTTTTTATTGCTTTGAATTTCTACACAAAAACTACCGGCAGGCTTTTTTTATACCAATCAAAAACGTAAATTGTTAATCTAAACATAGCAACAGACAGAAAGAATACTCTACAATAATTTGTCATAATCCGGGATATTCAATCCATTCTGCTAATGGAACTTCGATTGCTGAAAGAACTGGTAAAGAAAGGTGAGGGTGAGCATGTGGAATTTAAACTGAAATCCAATCACCCGGAAAAGATTGTTCGTGAAATGGTTGCTTTTGCCAATACGGGCGGCGGTAAGCTGTTTGTAGGAGTGGGTGACGACAAAACGATCAAAGGTCTTAAGGACGCAGAGGAAGATGAATACACGCTTACCAAAGCGATCAACAAGTATATCTTCCCGAAAATAAATTACAAAACTGAAAAAATCCCCATTTCATCAGACCGAGAGGTACTGTTGATAACAATTCCGCGTAGTGTGGATAAGCCTCATTATGTGGTGGATGAATCAGGAGCCCGCCAGGCGTATATCCGGGTGGAGGATAAATCTATTCAGGCTAGTCGCGAAATGAAGGAAATTATGCGACGCGGACGTGGAGACAGGGATATCAGATTTCAGTATGGAGAGAAAGAGGAAAAGCTGATGAAGTTACTGGATGAAAAAGAGTCTGTAACGGTGGATCTTTTTGCAGCGTTTGCCGGAATTCCTCGTAAAATAGCCTCGAATACGCTGGTGGTGATGGTGCTCGCCCGTATATTGGAAGTTCACCCGCACGAAATGATCGATAAGTTCACCATGTCGATGGCGTATCAGTCCAATTAGGTTTTTTTATTTCATCAGCCATAATCCTGTGAGTGTGGCTACCGCACAAAGTGCCATATTCAGTAGGACGTTGGTAAGCGCATCAGTAAATCTGTTGTTAGAAATAAGCTGAATGGTTTCGAACGTAAAGGAAGAGAAGGTACTGAAGCCGCCACAAAATCCAACTGCGACAAAAGCACGGTAATTATTCATTGTTTCTTCCGGCTTTTGTAACGACCATCCTGCGAAAACGCCGATAACAAAGCAGGCTACTATATTGGCCGTCAGTGTACCAAAAGGGAATACTGACGACCATTTTGTAAATAATTTCCCAGCTCCGAATCTGGCCAGGCTACCCAGGCCACCTCCTACAAAAACAAGAATGAGCTGGTTCATATAAATCAGAATGGCAGATCGTCCGATTCGTCTTCTGTGAAAGTTGTTACAGGAGGGAAAGGGTTGCCCGCTTGTGCCGCTGGCGCGCTGCCGCCATTGCTTCCTGCCTTGTCCACTTTCCATGCTTTTACTTCTGTGTACCAGCGAGAGTTGTATTCACGGCTTTCTACATCGATAGAAGCGGTAACTGAATCATTTACTTTTAATCCAGCCTGATCAATTTTGTCTCCCCAAAGAGCTATACAAACTTTTTTAGGGTATTGCGACGGGATTTCAAGGATGAATTCCTGCTTGCGCCATGTTCCGTTTTTGCCCTGACCCGATACCTCCGGAAGTAATGCAATGACAGTTCCTGTTAATTCCATATCTATGATTGATTTTTTTGAATGCTTAAAATGTGGTGTCAAAAGTAAGCTTTTTGCCCTTCGATTGCAAAGATGCATTAGTCAATTGCCTGTTCCAGATCGGCAATCAGATCTTCAACATCTTCAATACCAACACTCAAACGGATCAGTGTATCTTTTAGTCCTACTTTCTCACGTTCTTCTTTAGGTATACTCGCATGTGTCATACTCGCAGGGTGCGTACACAGCGATTCCACACCGCCGAGGGATTCCCCGAGTGAGAATAATTGCAATCGTTCCATGGTTCTGACGGCTTGTTCATACACATCGCCCTTTAACTCAAAGGAAAGCATTCCGCCGAAATCTTTCATTTGTTTTTGCGCCAGTTCATGACCTGTATGTGACAGCAATCCGGGATAATAGACCTTACCAACTTTTGGATGATTTTCCAGCCACTGGGCAACTTTCATCGCATTTTCACAATGTCTCTGCATTCGGATATGCAACGTTTTTATTCCCCGCAATACCAAAAAACAATCCTGTGGACCAGGAACTGCGCCACTGGCGTTTTGTATAAAAGCAAGCTGCCTGGCAAGTTCGTCATTGCTGGTGATCAGCGCGCCCATTACGGTATCTGAATGTCCGCCCAGGTATTTGGTAACAGAGTGCATGACGATATCCGCACCCAGATCCAGCGGGTTCTGCAAATACGGAGAGGCGAAGGTATTGTCAACTGCCGTAAGGATTTTCTTTTCTTTACATAAATTGCATACAGCCTCAATATCAATTAGTTTTAATAATGGATTAGTGGGTGTTTCGATCCAAACCAGCTTAGTCTTATTTGTTATGGCACTTTCGATATTGGAAATGTCACTCATATCTACAAAATGAAACACCAATCCGAATGCCTCGAAAATTTTCTTCATGATCCGGTACGATCCGCCATAAATATCATTGGTGGCAATAATCTCGTCTCCGGGACGGAATAGTTTCAGCACGGCGTCCGTAGCAGCAAGTCCGGAGGCGAAACAAATTCCATGGGTACCATTCTCCAATGCGGCCAATGCATTTTGCAAGGCAGTTCGCGTAGGGTTGTGTGTGCGGGAATATTCATACCCTTTGTGTTTACCCGGACTTTCTTGCACGTAAGTGGAAGTCTGGTAAATAGGCGTCATTATTGCACCGGTAGTAGGATCAGGCTCAACGCCTGCATGTATGGCTATGGTAGCGAAATTCATGTTTTTGAGCTTATAGCCGTTAGCGTACAGCTTTTGGCCTTAGGTTATTTTAACAAAGATAAAATTATGAAAAACCTTTTGGCTGTAAGCGGCGTTGAAAGGAAAGAAAGTATTTATTACAATGCAGTCAGAAAAAGCATCGGGCGGGAAGTTTTCGCTACCAGTAATTATAAGCGTATTAATGACTATTGTGCCATTGGTTACGACATCGCTGGCAACGGCATGGGCAATAAGTCATGAAACCATGCTGAGAGGATGGTCGATGGAAATATGGATCGGTGTAACCTTGCTGCTTACCATCGCCTCTGCCGTGGCACTAACGCCACCGACGTTTCTGGCATTGGTATATGGTTACTTTCTGGGCTGGATCGCGATTCCATTGTTATTCGCGCTGAACCTCGGCGCAATCGCCATCGTTTTCGTGCTTTCCCGTTTCCTACAGCCCGAGTCTGTAAGAAATTATCTCGTACGTATTTATCCTCAGGCCGGGCGATTGCTCAACCGGTTTCACCAGAATGAATTGCGTTTGATTTTCTTCGCAAAATTGTCTCCTATATTGCCTTTTGCAGTAGCCAATCTGTTTTTCTCGCTGGCCGGCGCTCGTTTCAGACAAATTATTGCCGGAGGTACCCTGGGTATGATTCCGAGAACGATACTCGCCGTGTGGGCCGGTAAGGAAGCGCAGGATATTGCCTACTTACTGGAACATCCGAATGAAGGCTTGGCTACCAAAGTTGTGATTCTGGTATTGATCATAGTGTCCACGCTGGGAATGGGGTATTTCTTCAAAGACCGGACAACGGTTTCGGAGTAACTCTCGTACATGTCAAATAAAGGGTTGGTAAGTTGCCCGAAGCATTGTATGATAATATTCTACAATAATTCGCTACGAAACCACATAAAAGCATCAGCTTTATCCTGTTTATTTGCAATTAAGTTATACTTATTAAAAAAGTAGAATGAAATCCTTACCTATTATTGATCTCGCTATTGTAATTGCCTATCTGGTGGCGATGGTCGCTGTTGGTGTTTTCTTTTCAAGAAAAAATACCACCGCTGATCAGTTTACCAAAGCATCCGGCAAAATTCCCGGCTGGGCGATAGGGATTTCTATCTACGCTACGTTCCTGAGCAGTAATACTTTTCTGGGAGTGCCTGGTAAGGCCTATGGAAGCAATTGGAATTCCTTCGTATTCAGTTTATCGATGCCGCTTGCAGCCTGGATTGCTACTAAATACTTTATCCCTTTTTATCGAAGTACCGGAGAAGTATCGGCTTATACACATCTTGAACACCGTTTTGGGGCATGGGCAAGAACCTATGCGGTGATCTGTTTTCTGCTCACACAACTGGCAAGGATGGGATCCATTTTTTTCGGAATTGCATTGAGTTTACAGGCTTTGACAGGCTATCCGATGTCTACAATTATGGTTGTAGTAGGTGTTTGTATCGTGCTGTATACCGTGATGGGAGGTATGGAGGCTGTAATCTGGACGGAGGTGGTACAGGGTGTTATCAAGACCGTAGGCGCTGTAGTGATTCTTTATCTTGTGATCAGCGGCATGGACGGTGGCGTATCAAAAATTGTGGATATTGGCAATGCAGATAATAAATTCAGTTTAGGAACATTTTCACCTGATTTTATACAATCGTCTTTTTGGGTAGTACTTCTGTATGGTTTCTTCATGAACCTGAACAACTTCGGGATGGATCAGAATTATGTACAGCGTTACCATACTACCTCCTCAGTGAAGGAAGCCGCAAGTTCAATCTGGCTATGCGTATACCTGTATTTGCCAGTTTCATTACTGTTTTTTGTGCTCGGATCTTGTTTATATGCCTATTACCAAAGTAGCCCTGAGCTGCTGAATGCGGTACGGTTACAGGCAGCAGCTGAGCGTTTGCCGCAGGGAACTGCCGCGGCGATTCAGCAATTGGCGAATACACTTACTCCCGCAGAATACGGTGACAAAGTGATGCCGCATTTCATGGTAACCAAGGTTCCGGTAGGATTGCTGGGGTTGATCGTAGCAGCCATTATGTCGGCAGCTATGAGTACGATTAGTTCAGGAATGAATGCGTCGGCAACTGTTTTCTCTGTGGATATTTACCAACGTTATATTAAGCCTGATCTTACCGCAAACCAATCCATGAGGCTGCTATACATTGCCACTACGGGATTTGGTTTGCTGGGGATGGTTACCGGGATAGCTATGATCGGTGTGAAAAGTGTGCTGGATATCTGGTGGCTGTTGTCCGGAATTTTTGCCGGAGGTATGCTGGGACTGTTTTTATTGGGAATGATATCAAAGACGACAAAAAATACGGAAGCCTTTACCGCCACAATAATCGGAATCATCGTGATTGTCTGGATGACATTCTCGCCAAAATTATCTGACGAATACGCGTATTTACGTAACCCTCTTCATCAAAATATGATCATGGTTGTTGGCACGCTGACAATATTTTTAGTTGGCATGCTGCTTACCAGATTGAAAGGAAAAAAAGGTGTTACGCCTGAAGTAATGATGGATACGCACTGAAAACGTGTATAACCATAATAGACTTTTGTGGGATTGCCGAGAATGATTTCTTAGAGTGATCTCTGAGCGAATTGCGATCTATTCAAGAATACCAACCAATAAAGTGTATGACTGCTATTCCTAAACCTTCCTCATTACCACAGGGCTTCATCCCTGTGATGCTTACCCCATTTTTTGAAAACGGCGACGTTGACTATGATGGGCTGAAAACATTAACAGATTTCTATATTGAAGCAGGTGCTGCCGGGCTTTTCGCCAATTGTCTTTCAAGCGAAATGTTTGAACTGAGTGAAGACGAGCGTATCGCTGTTACGCAAACTGTTGTGGATCAGGTTGCTGGCCGTGTGCCGGTGGTGGCAACAGGCACATTTGGCGGACCTATTGCTGAACAAGCTGATTTTGTTAAACGTATATATCAAACCGGCATTCAGGCAGTGATTGTTATTTCGGGACTTGTAGCTGCTGAAGACGAATCAGATCAGGTATTTTTAGAAAGGGCACAGGAGTTGATCGCATTGACGGAAGCTATTCCACTCGGGTTTTATGAATGTCCTGTGCCATATAAGAGATTGATAAACAGTGATATATTGGCTCAATTGCTAAAGAGCGGAAGAATTGTTTATCATAAAGACACTTGTCTGGATGACGTTGAAGTAGCGCGTCGTCTTGAAGTAGCAAAAGGGTATGAATTTGGATTGTACGACGCCTACATGGTGAATGCTGTTTCATCTTTGAGAGCCGGCGCAGCGGGCCTTTCCTGTATACAGGGGAATATTTATCCGGAACTGGTTGTGTGGATATGTAAACATTTTAACGATCCAGAAAAGCAGGGAGAGGTGCAAAAAGTACAGCAGTTTTTTGTGGACACGATGGATATTGTTCACGCTGCTTATCCAATTATTGCAAAATACAGCCTTCAGAAAAGGGGCTTCCCGATTTCTCTCTTTACGCGAAGAGACGTGGGTATTTTAACTTCAGATCTGACCGTTCGTATGGATACGCTGCTCGGTCAGGTTGAGCAATTGCAGGAAGAACTGGGGATTGCTGGTATATTTGACAAATATCTGATTAAATAATACATCGTTTATGAAGCGGATTCTCGCTATTGCCTTACTGTTATCAGCAGCAAATGATTCTTTTGGTCAAAAAAATTCTGCCGGAATTGATATGGTGGCTATCCCCGCGGGGAAGTTCTATATGGGAGCAGAAGGAGAGGGAGAAACTGCTGATGAAAGTCCTGTTCACAGGGTTTCAGTAAAGAGCTTTAAAATTGCGAAAACCGAAGTTACCAATGCACAATATGAAGCCTTTGACCCGGATCACAGGAAGTTCAGAGGTAAAGATGGATTCTCGAAAGAGGATGACGAAGCTGTTATTTTTGTGAGTTATCAGGATGCAAAGGCATTTTGTGAATGGCTGAGTAAGAAGGAAGGTAAAAAATACCGTTTGCCCACCGAGGCAGAATGGGAATACGTCTGTAGGGCAGGTACCGTTACCGATTTTTCAACGGGTAGATTTTTGTCAAAAGCACATCTGAAGAGCCAGAAAACAGACCGGAATCCTGAAGTTGTATCTCTTAAAGTTGCTCAGGCAGAGTCGAATGCATTCGGGGTTTATGATATGCATGGAAATGTGGAAGAATGGTGTTCTGATTGGTACGGACCCTACGCGGCTGGTGAGCAGAGTGATCCCGTTGGTCGGATTTCAGGTTTGTTCAGAGTAACGAGAGGAGGAAGCCACGGAACGCCGGTTGCCTATCTTCGCTCTTCCAACAGAATGGCGATGATTCCTGAGGATAAACATTTTCAGCTTGGATTCAGAATTGTAGAGGGTGATGTTCCAATCACGAAGCCTCTTCCGGCCATAGCGCCAACGGCTATTTTTCAGAATGTATCGCAAAAGAAATTTGAATGGAAAAAGGTTTCAGAGTCAAAACCCGTTTTCATAGAGCCTGTACGTTATGTGCATAAGCCTGAATGCCCTGATGAAGTGCCGTTTTTTCATCACAACCATTGTCCGGCCATTACATGGTGTCCTAATGGCGATTTGCTGGCGATCTGGTTTTCAACCAATCAGGAATCAGGACGGGAAATGACCATATTAGGCAGCAGGTTACGTGCCGGGCAAAGCCAGTGGGATAAGCCGTCGGAATTTTTCAAAGTACCGGATCGGAATATGACGGGCTCGTCGATTTTCCATGATGGAAAAGGAACGCTCTATTATATGAATGGTGTGGAAACTGACGGCGACTGGAAAAATCTGGCGATGGTGCTTCGGACAAGTACAGATAATGGAGCAAGCTGGTCGGCACCAGCTATGGCAGATCCGGAACATCAGGTTCGGAATCAGGTAATAGGTGGCATGTTCGAAACGAAAGAAGGATGGCTGGTGCAGGCTGGAGATGCCGATCCGGGACCGGTGGGAGGTACAGCAATCCACATTAGCAAAGATGGTGGTAAAACCTGGGAGAATCCCTATACAAATCCTGAGGTACCTGAGTTTAAAGCAGGTGGTACAGGCGGACTTATTGCTGGTATCCATGCCGGAGTGGTGCAGCTGAAAGACGGTAGTTTGATGGCTTTGGGGCGTAATAATAACATTGCGAATGCAGAAGGTGTGATGCGTATGCCCATGAGTATCTCCAAAGATATGGGTAAGTCATGGACTTATTCCGCGTCTGAGTTTCCACCCGTGGCAGGAGGGCAGCGGTTGGTTTTTCTGCGTTTAAAAGAAGGACCTTTGTTGCTGATTTCTTTCACTCATCACCCCGAAGAGCCGGATGAAAATAAAAAAGGAATGCTTTTCTCCGATGGAAAAGGAGGAACCTACAAAGGATTTGGGATGTATGCTGCCTTATCCTACGATGACGGGAAAACCTGGCCTGTTAAAAAGTTACTGACGGATGGTAAAGATCGCTATCTCAACGGAGGGGCCTGGACCGGTGCTTTTGAGATGGATCAGACTAAGGCTGAGCCAAGAGGATACCTTGCTATTACGCAGTCGCCAGATAACCTTATTCATCTTATCAGCAGCAGTATTCATTACAGATTTAATCTGAGTTGGCTATCCAGAAAATAGATTTCAGCATGTATTAACTTACTGTCCAATGATCTTCCCCACCGAACAAATTCTGAATCGCGTAACGAATGGCGATGAAAGTGCATTTGATCAGCTATGCAGGCACTTCAGCACTCCTGCATATCAATTTTGCATCAATCTGCTTAAAGATCATGATGATGCTGAAAGTGCAATCAAGCAGACTTTTGACAGGATATGGCAGGAAAGACAGCTGCTTTACACGCACTCTGATTTTAATTCTTATCTCTTCAATGTTCTGAAAACTGTAGTTTTTGAGAACCTGATTCTCTACAGTCAACAAACGGTTATGGGACAGTATATGGCCAGAATGGAAAACCTGTATAGAGGTTGATAGGAAAGTACTTTCAGGAAACTACATTTAAAGATAAAGAAAGAGCCCGCTTCGCCAATTCCGACAAATTGGGCCCGCGGGTACTTTAACTTAACTACTCAGAATATAATCGTTAAAATCTTTCGTCACTTTCTTCTTCAATCAGAAGTTGAAGAACAGATTCATTTTATAGAAATCTCCGTCAAAATTAGCTTTTGCATCGTTACCGGCAAGGTTACCGCCGAAAGAGAATCTTAAGCCTGCATTACCTTTTGTAAATTGAACGTAAGGTCCAACCCATGTATAATACTGGGATGTGCTTGTAGGCTGGCCTTCACCGCCAGAACGGAAAAGATTTTCAAAATGTGCTCCGGCAGACAGGTATGGCTTGATTTTTCCACCGAAGTTGAACCAGTAATGTACATAGTTTGCCGTTATCGGGCTCTCTTTTCTAAGTGCTCCGTAGTATCCGAAATACAGCTGTCCTTCTGTTTTAGAGCTGTTGTGATTCACTGTCAAATTGGGCACGATTCCATCTCCGATGGCATATTTTCCGGTAGTGTAGGAGGACAGCAAATTACCCATGGTAAATCCGACCTGAGGATTAATGGTAATGGTTTTTCCTGCCTGAAAACTGTATCCTACACCGAACTCAGTCCAGTTTCCCCATGCTGCAGCAGTACCAGCACCCCACTGTATACCGTAAAAGGTAAATGCAGAAGTGCTGCTCGTAGCGATAGACCCATTAAGTTGTGGATTAAATCCGAAGAAAGCATCGTGATTGAGAGAGAGCCCAATGGATACTTTGTCGTAAGCGCCCTCTGTTGAATCCTGAGCCTGAGCCGGTGCCAGGAATAAACTGGCTGCAATAGCGGAAAGGGAAAATAATAGTTTACGCATGATGTTAGTAATATTAAAAGGAGTGAAAATTTTTGGAGTAGTACAGCTCGTGTAAGCTAACGGATCTGATAAACGTAAGGCAATAAGGAGCCTTCCCAAATGCGAGTTGCCAGTTCGTAATGGTTCGTTTTACTAAGTATGAGTCGAAATTGTAATATTTAAGGGCTTTGAATGTTGGTTAGGTTTAAAAATGCTTTCGTTTGGGCATACCACTTCCATGCTGCATACAGTGGAAGCCACCCGTGTATACGCTCTGTAATGTTGTTTCTGCCAGGGATAAAGACCCGGATCTTTAGAGCCTTTTTATAAAGTAGGAAGCATCTAAGGATTGATATTTATAATCTGTGATTTATTGTGCTTATTTCAGATTTTCAATTTGTTGGTATTGTTCTTTTTTTGCTGTGCCAAATAATATTTTACATATTGTTGGTTATGCAGTAGATGATAAATGTGTTGGGCAAATATATTTATATTCTCATAACGCAAAACATTATATCGGATAAAATTTCAGCAAAAATAAATAAAAACTGCTTTTGTAATCTTATTCTAATGATGTAATAGGGCTGATATAGTTGATTTAATTTTATGTTAATTATTATAAATTTTTCTTTATGAATTTGTAATTGAATTTCAATTTACCAACAGACTTTTGACTCAATATGAATGTATTGAATAATTTTATCAACTATTTGTATACCATTTAGTTAAACTTTTATTCTATTAATTTATTCATTTTTCTAATATTTATTAAAAAACTAATTACCGATAATTATATGTATATCAAATACTTATAAAGTAAATAATGTTACTCATTAATTTTTTGTTTATTTAATATTGTTGATTGTTATAGTCATGAATGAAAATTTTAATTTTTCTATTCGCCGTATATTTAGCTTGTAATTTCAGTTTGTATATTCCTCTTGAAAATATGAGATTCAGTATCTGGATGTATTATTTGTCTGATATTATGGTGATCGGTAGTGTTGCAATAACTCATTGAGCTCAATTTGTTTTCCCATGATTTTAGAATTTGTACTTTATTTATAATTCGGCATTATTACTCTTGTGAGTATAATTCTGTAAAGACAGGTTGGAGCGATACGTGCGTACTGGCTTTGGTTTCCGAACATGGGCGAAAGAGATTTTAATTGCCCTGCCTGTGTAGGTCGCTTTGGAAATAATTCAGTATATACAGGGAAAATTGACTTATAAGGACGATGTATATACCTGATGTACTGTTATTATGAAGCCGCACTTTCATCGCGTTCCGCTTAAATCTCAAAACTCTTTCAGTGTTCGCCACGAGCAGGCCGCAGGTTTCGGCACGGTTTGGCATTACCACCCGGAACTTGAGTTGCATTATCTCATCAAAGGAAGGGGTGTGAGACTTATAGGTGATAACATCGGCAATTTCTCGGATGGCGAGCTCATATTATTGGGCGAAAATCTCCCGCACGTATGGAGGATAGAGGAGGGATCCGGCTCAGGAGTGGAGGTCATTGTGATTCATTTTTTGCCCGATTGTTTT
This sequence comes from Dyadobacter luteus, assembly GCF_003383615.1. Taxonomy (GTDB): domain Bacteria; phylum Bacteroidota; class Bacteroidia; order Cytophagales; family Spirosomataceae; genus Dyadobacter; species Dyadobacter luteus. The sequence goes on along the minus strand of NZ_QNUL01000011.1, from coordinate 66,055 downwards.
GGCAGTGACTTTCTCAGCCTGCCTGAGACTTATTTGTTACCGAAATTATTCGAAAGGGCAAAAAGGGGCTTAATTATAGAAGAGGGTGCTGCAAAAGAAAAAATTGTGAAGCTGATGCAGCAGGCTGCAAATGCTACAAATATGGAAAAGCTTATCCTCCTGTTGTCAATATTAAGCGCACTCGCAGAAACTGCAGACAAGACGGATATAACGTCGGGACATGCATTTTATAAGTCCAATGATATGGAGACGCTGCGCCTGAACAGAATTTATGAATTTACACTTGCTAATTACAAAAATGATATCAGCCTGCAGCAAGTGGCTGCTATTGCCAACCTGGGGGTAACTTCATTTTGCAGGTATTTCAAACTGATGACCCGTAAGACATATAATGACTTTCTGGTTGAGATCCGCATTAGCCATGCCTGTCGTCTCCTGATTGAAGACAGGCTGGCCACGGAAGTGATCTGTTTTGAATGCGGGTTTAATAATGTATCCAATTTCTACCGCCATTTCAGGAAGGTAGCAGAAATGACTCCTTTGGAATACAAGAAAAAGTACCTCTATAAAACGGAAGTGCTGTCTGCCTAACGATCATGATTTTTCATCCATTCATCCATTGAAAATCTGCCGGAGCCAATTACTGAGAATAGGACTACAAGAAATAGCACAATTAAAGAAAGCCACAATTCAGAATTGAGGTAAGAGAAGCCAGTTCTCATGTTTACAAAAAATACAGCGGTGATGAGGATCGGAATCTGGATAAGCGCTGAAAGCCTGGTGAGGCAACCGAGTGCAATCAAAAATCCTCCGAAAATGTGTGCAAATGCTACGTAGTGAACTGCAGTCACAGTCCATAACCGAATGTCCAGCTCACTTACCAACTCAGAGAGTTTGGTGGTATCGCTGATAAAACTTACACCTTTAACAAAAAGGAGTACTCCTAAGCCAATACGAACAGCATCCAGCCAGGCCGGGTGATGCGTATCGCCCCAATGTTCGATTCGATTCATCATGTTCATAACTTTTGGAATGTTTTGGTTTTAAGAAAGTTAGTAACAATGATGGATTATATCAAGAGATAATTTTTCTTTTTTAAGGTTTGAAAAATACATTCGTAGCGATGAGGTAAGCTACTTTTTCCACGAGTTGTGTATGACCGCTTTGTAATATCATCGATTTATTTTCAGGGAGTAACTTTCTGAGTTTATCGACAGCAGAAGGTTTTAATAGTTTATCAAATTTTCCTGTAAAAAGTAGCAGATCAATATTTTGAGATTGCGTCAGCTTGTATAGCGACGAGATATTAAAGTGAAAATCGCGGAAGCTAACCCAGGAATTGTATATAGTACGCCGCTTTTCGGGTGTATTTAAAACCTGTTGTGTAAAACGGTAGAGGCTACTGTGGATAAGTCCTGTTTTTTGCAGGAAGTCAGCCGATTTAAAAAAGACAGATGGATTTTTCATCAGCCATCGAAACAGACTCCTTGCGGCTTTGGAGCGGGAAGCGATGGTATATAGAGGGTGTTCAGATACACCGTCCGGAGCTATGAGGAATGCTTTATTGATTTGTTGAGGAAATAATTCCAGTGTCGCCAAGGCAAATCTCCCACCCATGCTGAAACCGGCTATATCAAACTGTTTAATTTCATTTTCTTTAAGAAATGGAGCAATGGTGTCGTGCCAAGCTTTTTTGCTTATCAATTCATCCTTAGCCCAAAAGTCGGGAATATTACTACTACCATGAAAATAGAGGTCAAAAGCATAAATGGTATAATGGCCTCCAAGGTGATCTGCAAAGGGTTGAAAACATGAACTGCCTGTTTGTCCGATGCCGTGAAAGGCCAGTAGAATGTTTGGGCCAGTGCCTAGTTTGTGGTAGTGTAGATTGTTTCTGAGCATTCACGAAGTTAAAAAAAGAATCTCCGGGACAATTTGCCTGGAGATTCTTATATTTTACGACTCCATCAAGTAAGCCTTAATGAAATCATTGATCTCACCATTTAATACAGCTTCGGTATTTGAAGTCTGGTGATCGGTACGATGGTCTTTAACGCGACGATCGTCGAGTACATAACTGCGGATCTGGGATCCCCATTCGATTTTACGTTTGGAAGCTTCCACTTCTGCACGCGCTGAATTCCGTTTTTCTAATTCTATCTGGTACAAACGAGATTTCAAGAGACGTATGGCTACTTCTTTGTTCATCAACTGGGAACGCTCCTGTTGACAGGCGATAATGATTCCCGATGGTTTGTGATGCAGACGAACTGCAGTTTCCACCTTGTTCACATTTTGTCCACCTGCTCCACCGGAACGGTAGGTATCCCACGTAATATCCGCAAGATTGACATCAATTTCGATGTTGTCGTCAGCCAGTGGATACACATATACTGATGTAAATGAAGTATGGCGCCTTGCGTTGGAATCAAAAGGTGAAATACGAACAAGGCGGTGCACACCATTTTCCGATTTCAAGTTTCCATAGGCATATTCGCCATCAATCTCCAGTGTAACCGATTTGACTCCGGCCACGTCGCCATCCTGCAAATCTACCTCGCGTACTTTGTAGCCGTTTTTCTCCGCCCACATGATATACATCCGCATCAGCATGGAAGCCCAATCCTGCGATTCAGTTCCACCAGCACCGGAGTTGATCTCAATTACAGCCGGGAGTTCGTCACCTTCTTCGCCCATCATTTTCCGGAATTCTATTTCATCCAGCTTGTCAGAAAGCTTTTTGCCCTCTTCGTCCACTTCTTCTTCAGTGGCTTCGCTGGCATCATAAAATTCCCAGATCGTGTCCAGGTCGTCGCGGAGGCGCGCCAGTTCTTCATACCCATTGGTCCAAAATTTGAGCCCACGGATTTCTTTCATTGTTTTTTCAGCGCGGGTGGAGTCACTCCAGAATTCCGGTTGCACCGTTTGCTGTTCGAGGTCTTCTAGTTGTCTTTTACGGTTACCGTAGTCAAAGATACCTCCCCAAAGCCTCTACACGGGCCTTCAAGTCTTTCAATTGCTCTGCTGTCATTTGAAGTTTAAGTTAAAAATGAAATTTTTTGTCGGAAAATGGTCATTAATTGTCAAGAGTAGTCAGAAAGTTGTCATGGATAGTTATTGGTGGTCAGGAAGTGGTCATTTGTTGCAATCAAGGTACAAAGCTGACGGCTTCATGACTATAAATGGCAATTCTCGACAAAGCCTGACTATCCCTGACTTGAATTTGTCTTCCCAATCGTCTTAATATAGTTATTAAGCTTGACTGACAACGATTCGCAAAGTTGATTCAATTCTTCGAATTTTTCTATTGAAATCAGATTTCTGTTTTTTGCCTTTGTTAGCCATGTGCTGGTTTCTTTTAAAGAACCTCTGGAATAGAAACAAAAGTTCAGATTCTCTTTATAGTGATATCTCCCAAACCCTTCGGCAATATTGGCAGCAACAGAATCCGCAGCACGAACGAGTTGTTTACCAATAGTGTCTTTGATATAATAATTCCATGTTTCAGTCAGCTTCCATACTTCTTCCCCCAAAGTCATAGCCATTTGATAAATGTGTAGCTCTTCAAGTTTCATCAAACAATCAGGTTAAACGCGTTGACAGGTGTATCATCTTTGATGGACGGCTAATCTTCTCTAAGTAACATCCTTGTATGTGGCTTATTTCCCAGCTTAAACTGAAACTTCTTTCAACCACTGACTACAAGTTGACATCCAGAACAATATTCGACCGTTCTTGACAATACCTGACAAAAATGGCTACACCTGACCATACTTGACAATACCTGCCTATAATTGTCAATTGCCTGACTATAATTACTAACTTTGGGGCAAAATTTTTGTCAACCCATTTCTTACAAATAAAAATACCAGAAAATGGCTCAAACATATGACGTGATCGTTGTTGGAAGCGGTCCCGGTGGTTATCCCGCAGCAATCCGTGCCTCTCAATTAGGCCTTAAAGTTGCAATCGTTGAAAAAGAGAGTTTAGGTGGAATTTGCTTGAACTGGGGTTGCATCCCTACAAAAGCACTTCTTAAAAGTGCTCAGGTGTTTGAATACATCAAGCATGCCAAAGATTATGGTATTAATGCCGGAGAGTATTCTGCAGATTTCGGTGCGGTGATCAAACGTAGCCGTGGAGTTGCTGATACAATGAGCAAAGGAGTTTCCTTCCTGATGAAGAAAAATAAGATTGATGTCATCATGGGAACTGGTAAGGTAAAAGGCAGTAAAACCGTTGCTGTTACCGACAAAGACGGAAAAACTACTGATTACACTGCAGGGAAAGGTGTTATCATCGCTACTGGTGCTCGTGCGCGTGAGCTGCCGAATATCAAAATAGACGGAACAAAAGTTATTGAATATCGTAAGGCAATGAGCCTTGAAAAACAGCCTGAATCTCTTCTGGTTGTAGGTTCAGGAGCAATCGGAATGGAATTCGCTTATGTGTATGCATCAATGGGAACCAAAGTTACTGTTGTTGAATTCCTTCCAAACCTTGTGCCTGTTGAGGACGAGGATATTTCTAAGGAAATTGCCAAACAATACAAAAAACTGGGTATCGAAACGCTTGTCAATTCTTCAGTTCAGACTGTAGATACAAGCGGAAAAGGATGCAAAGTTTCTGTTAAAACTCCGGATGGCGAGAAAACTTTCGAAGTAGACGTAGTATTGTCTGCTGCCGGAATTGTTTCAAACATCGAAAACATCGGTCTGGAAGAAACAGGTATCAAAACAGATAAAGGTAAGATTTCAGTTAACGAATGGTACGAAACCAGCGTTCCTGGCTTCTATGCAGTCGGAGACTGTACGCCTGGTCCGGCTTTGGCACACGTGGCTACTGCGGAAGGTATTATCTGTGCTGAGAAAATCGCAGGTCACAAAACCGAAGCTTTGGATTACGGTAACATCCCGGGATGTACTTACTGCCAGCCAGAAATTGCTTCTGTTGGTCTTACTGAAAAGAAAGCACGTGAAGCAGGTTATGATATCAAAGTAGGTAAATTCCCTTTCAAAGCGTCTGGAAAGGCGGTTGGAGCAGGCGTTACTGACGGTTTCGTAAAAGTGATTTTTGATTCGAAATATGGTGAGTTCCTTGGAGCACACATGATCGGAGCTAACGTGACAGAAATGATCGCGGAAGTAGTTGTGGCACGTAAACTGGAAACAACTTCTCACGAAATCATGCGTGCGGTTCATCCTCACCCAACCATGTCTGAAGCATTGAAAGGTGCTGTTGAAGCAGCTTATGGTGAAGCGATAGATCTTTAAGTTATCGGCCGTCAACTATTGGCTTTCGGCTTTTTAAAATAATAAGGCCCTGATGACTTTGGTTGTCAGGGCTTTTGTTTGTATAGGTTTGCTTTGCCGGATTGACGAAGGCTGATTCAAATGATATTTAATAAAGAGCAATGTGGCCAATATCTTGCACAAGAAGATCGGGCGATCAGCAACGAATTTGGGACTCACAACAATGACTCGCATTCCAGTTGAGATCGAGGAAGGGATGAATTAACTCAATTGTCTAAATAGCTGAAATATCTTCTATGTTTTAATCGAAAACATTACTATTCTTTTGTGAGATGACTATTGGTGCTTCCTAAAGTTATACTACTTAAAAAACATCACTTTTTTAGTTGTATCTTCGGGCACTTAACGTTAAATAGTTAGATTCAGCATTGGATACGGTAGTATATTCAAGTCATTTTGAGGCTGTTTGGGAAAAAGAACATGAACGCAAATCGCAATGGGGGCATCGTGTTTTTTCAATTGCGCTTATTCTTGGCTACCCCGCCTTATCGGTACTGTACTACTTAAATAACCATCCTAATGTCATAGAACTTTTTCAACTTGTAGGATCTGCAAGTTTGTGTTTTTCTGTGATTCTGACCTGGCATTTTTTCTACGGATTATCAAGTCAGAAACTGGCATTCTATAATTACCTCATTCTCATTGTCTTTCATTCAGCAATTCTGGCTACAATACCTCATCAGGCTTATGAGAGAGCCTGTTTTAATATGACGATCTGCCTGATCTTCTATTGTCTGGTGATTCGCTGGCCGATTCGAAAAGCTATTCAATGTTCGGTTCTGGTATTAATCTTCTTTCCTGTAGCGCTATATCGGCTAAGCCCTCATGCTCTGGCTTTGTTTATGAGAGAAGGTGGTGTGTTTTTCTTTTTAGCGCAATGTGCCTTTCCTTTTATTGTGTGGCAGCGCTACAGCAATGAAAAGAGGGCCTTCTATTATCAGCATTCGTTGAGGGAGCAAAACGACCTGTTAGAGAAGCAGGTGGCAATTGCGGAGCAAGCTACCCGGGCGAAGACAGATTTTTTATCTATGATGAGTCACGAAATCAGGACGCCGTTAAACGGAATTGTAGGTGTGGTTCACCTGATGCTCAAAGAAAAACTTCAGTCAGATTTTCAGAAGGAGTTAATTCAAACATTACAGTTTTCTTCCAACCACCTTATGGCCGTTGTGAATGATATTCTGGACTTTAATAAGATTAACTCAAATCATGTAAAGCTGGATCACAAGCCGTTTGATCCGGTTCTTCTCCTGGAGAATCTGAAGAAAACTTTTCTGCCTAAATCCAGAGACAAGAATCTGGATCTTGTTTTTGAAGTCAGAAACAAACTTCCATACCGGCTTATCAGCGACGAAGGAAGGCTTCATCAGATTATCACAAATCTGATTCATAATGCGATTAAGTTTACTGAGTCGGGTGTAGTGGTTTTGTCGGTAAGAGAAATAAGCCGCAGTGAACAAATAATCCGGTTGCAATTTGAGGTAACTGACACTGGTATAGGAATTCCTTTTGATCAACAGTCTACTATATTCGATCTGTTTACCCAGGGAGGCAACCAGGGGACAAAAAAAAATGAAGGAACGGGTCTTGGACTTACGATTACAAAAGAATTGCTTCGTCTTTTTGGAAGTGAGATACGACTGAAAAGTATCCCGGAAAAGGGTACAGAATTCTCGTTTGATATTGATTTTGAATTTACAGATTTGGTGGAGGTAGAAGCTCCAATGTCTCTACCCGTGCAGCCTGGACAATATGCGGATGCAAAGGTGCTCGTAGTGGATGACAATACCACAAATATTTTATTGGCTACTACTTTTCTGAAGAAAAAAGACATTGTAGCAGACACTGCGGCGAATGGGAAGGAGGCATTTGAGAAGTTTCTGAGCAGACCTTATGATCTTATACTCATGGATCTCAGGATGCCTGTGATGAATGGCTTTGAAGCTACGAAGTTGATCAGGGAACATGGATCAGATATTCCGGTGATAGCAGTTACGGCTTCCTCTTTTGAAGATGAAAAAGAGCGGGCGATGAGTAACGGCTTTTCCGATTATCTGGTTAAGCCCTTTCTGCCCTCTGACTTTTATAATATGGTGTTTGCCCATTTAGATAAAAAGGCCAAATCTGTTGAGATTTAGCCTTTTTAACATGTTATTTCACCTTCTTTCTCCGTTCCATCGCTTCCCGCCAGGTTGTCAAAATAATACCCTCTTTTTCAATGTATTTTTTGAGTTCAGGATCAATCATAGCAAGGAAATCTCCTTCTCTGGTAACGTGAGAGTCTGAGATATGAGGAAAAATTTCGGAATGTATAGTACAATGCATAATTACCATAGTCAGTCCGGGTCTGATGTTTTTAATGGCATTGATATACTTTTCAGTTTTATACTTCTGAAGTGCTTTTTCCGACTTATCTCCGTTTTCGGGGCCCTTCCAGCCATAGCTGCTATTTTCGAGATCGTCCAGAACGGGCAATCCTGCATCCCAGAGTTGTTTGCCCACCATCCGCGTCATGGCAAGCTGGTCACTAATCACTTTTTCCTGTTGCTGCACTACGGTATTGTGCCCACCAGGAAACATTACCGGGATTTTCTCTTCCATACCTACTTTCAAATACCGTTGCAGGAATTCGGGGGTTGCAAACAAGGTTCCCATGTGCGAATCCAGGTGTGTTGGTTCCAGCCCCATGGTACGCGCGCGCTCCAGCTGGGCGCGAATCTCAGTCTCTACCTCATCCGGAGAGGCATTTTTAACCACTTCACCAACACTTCTCCACATCGCTCCCTGTGAGTCAACGAGTCCTTTTACTTTAGGCTTTCCTGCCAATGGCCCCCAGCGGTAATCCTGCCATTCAGAGGTGAGTGTAAGGTGCAGACCCGCGTCAATATCTTTGTTGTCTTTCCAATAATTCACGAATCCCGGTACCCATCCGCATGGCATCATCACGCTTAATGAGTTGGCAACACCTTCGCGAATTGCCTTAATCGCTCCCTGATTAGATTCATACGACATGCCTACGTCGTCCACATGTATAATGAGAACCTTTTTGCCTTTAGGATAGCCCAGTTTTTCTGCAAAGGTTTGTTCGTTTTGGGCTGAAGCTAAGAAGGGAGCAAAGAGAAGCAGAGCACTTATGATTCGTTTCATGGAGGTTTGATAAAGTGAAAATTGGTTTAGTGATAATACGATTCTTAGCCCATAATGTACTATTTCTTTATTCATCGGATGTGCTTTTTACGATGGAATCTTAGTGACGGGAGAATTTCTCTTTACGCATTATATACAATACGCTCATGCTTTGCTCGTTATTTGCGGAAATTGTACCCCGACAAATTCCTATGATCCGTTCCTGCTGCCTTTTGACAGGTTTTCTGCTGACTGTGCATACTGTCGCTAATGCGCAACACTTTTCACTAAGTCGTCTGTTTTATCCCAATATTACTCTAAAGGCAGATTACAATGTGCCATCAAGCCTGGATGGTACGAGGGATTACGGGTTGACCAGAAGTGGCTTTTATGGAGTAATTCCCATTCAGAGCGAAGTACAGCTAGGTTACAGTCTGAGAAAAAAGCTCGATTTGAGAGCGGTACATACTGTTATGCTTGCTCAATTTACCCAGATCCAACCTACTATAGATGGTGTTGATACTCCGGATAATGGGTATAAAACGCTTTCTGTAGGTGTGCTACGTATGCAAGCTAGTATTAAGGATCGTCTTTGGGTGTATGGTGGTGGACTGGGTGTAACGGAGAGTAACGAGACGTTCTTCTCTCCTCAGCCCTTTTTCTGGGGAGGTGCTGCCAGAATGCACATACTTGGATTGCGCACACAGATACTTTATGGATCAGCTATTACATATAACCAGAAATTACGTTTTGTGCCGGTTTTTGGTATCAACAAAGGATTGGGTCATTGGCGTGTATCTGCCATTCTTCCGTTTATGGTCAATGCCAACTACAAGGTAACGAAGTGGTTTAACATGGATATGATGGCTGGCCTGAATGGCTATAGCGGAGGTTTTCAGGTTTATACACCGGAAGAAAAAATACTACGGAGAGAAAATTATCGGCAAATCAAGACAGGAATTTCTGCGAATGCTCACCTGTTTTCCGCTATCAACGTCTCACTGGAGGCTGGTGTAACCACTTTTCGTCAACTTCGGACTTTCAATAGTGCGCGGCAGAATCTTACATCGGACACACCTGCAACAACCCCATATATAGGAGCTAGTGTCCGCTATATAACCGGCAGGTCTGGTTTTTCTTCCAAGTTTGTCCGTAAGCTGGGTTTGGGACAGACGGGCATCAACTGGTGATTAAGCCAGTTTTAATGTTTCTGATTTTAATAATTCTTTGTCAATAGGTACAACACCCACCAGTTCACATACGAGCCCACCTCCCAAATTAGAAATAGCAGCAACCGATTTGGATGGCAGACCTAGCGCTACGCAGCAAGCTGCAATACTGATAACCGTATCGCCTGCACCGGAAACGTCGGCAATGTGTCGGATATGTGCAGGTAAATGATGCATTTCATCCTGAAAGTCGATAAAAACACCTCGTTCTGAGAGTGTGATTAATGCACCTTTGGCATTGAGGGTTTCCTTCAATTGCTGAACCGTCGCCCTAAGTTCTTCCGGGTTATCAACATTAAAATCGATTTTTAATCCTTCGCGAAGTTCCTTCAGATTTGGCTTGAAAAGCGTTGTATTGTTATATGCCAGGAAGTTACGCTTTTTAGGATCCACAACCGTGGGAACGTTGTGCTCGTTGGCAAAATCTGTGATCTCCTTGATGGAATCCGCTGTCAGTACGCCTTTGTCATAATCTTCAAAAATAATCACCTGGCAGGAAGGTATCAGTTCTTTTACTTTTGCGATTAGCTGAGCAGTTTCTGTCGCATTTACAGGTTTATCCGTTTCGGTATCAATGCGTACAACCTGCTGAGATCCGGCAATAATCCTTTCTTTAATTGTAGTGATTCGGTTTTCGCTTCGGATGAGCCCTTCGCAATTTAGTCCTTTCTCTTTCAGACTGTTTTCAAGCAGGTCGCCGGACGTATCCGTTCCTATTACACTACATATAATGGCTTCAGCACCAAGCGCCTGAACATTCAATAACACATTACCTGCTCCACCCAGACGATATTCTCTTTTGTGAACATTCACTACAGGAACAGGAGCTTCAGGAGATATACGTTCTACCTTTCCCCAAACGTAGGAGTCAACCATTACATCGCCAATAACCAGTACGCGTAGTGTATTAAATGCTTCAAAAACCTGATGAATATTCATGAAATGTGGTAATCCGTTATTAGAAATATAAAGTGTGTTGCGGGTCGCGTTACGATCAAAGTTTTGCTGTGAAATGTAAACTTGCTACTTCAAAGCGTTTATTTAAATAAAGACGATGTGCATCCGTACGCGACTCGCTGACGCCGGAATCCAGATGTATCTGGTCATAATTTTCTTTTCTTGCAAAATCAAAAATCCAGTCAAGCAATTTTCCGGCATACCCTTTTCCCCTGTATTCCGGTAAAGTTGAAAGGTCATCAATGTAGATGTATTTTCCACGGAAAAGGTTGTAGCCTGTTTCAAAAACAGCAATTGCTGCTGCTTCATTATTCTCTTCCGCAAAAATCATCAGGCGATTGTCTGCCAGTGTTTTTCTGATGGCGATTTCATAGGCCTCATTTGTAAGCAATGGCCGCAGTGCCTGAACGGCTCTGCGGCATTTCAAAATATCACTATCTGTTGAAGCTGTCAGAATAGGGCTCATCCGTTTGCAGGAAACGTTAAGTTGCTGAGATTATGACCCATTTTATCTCTCTTGGTAAGAAGATACTGTTCGTTATGTGGGTTGGACGGAATTTCAATGCCAACCGTATCCACTATTTCCAATCCGTAGCCGATGAGGCCGGCTCTTTTCTTAGGATTGTTCGAGATAATTTTAATCTTCGAAATTTCCAGGTCGCGAAGGATTTGCGCACCAACCCCGTAATCTCTCTCATCACTGGCGAAACCAAGTTCCAGATTCGCTTCCACAGTATCACGTCCCATTTCCTGAAGTTTATAAGCTTTCAGTTTATTCAGAAGTCCTATTCCACGGCCCTCCTGGTTCATGTATACAATCACACCTTTGCCGGCTTTGTCTACCATATCCATAGCCGCATGCAATTGAGGTCCGCAGTCGCAGCGGCAGGATCCGAAAATGTCCCCCGTCATGCAGGATGAGTGTACGCGTACAAGCACAGGCTCATCTTTTTCCCAGGTTCCTTTTACGAGTGCAAGGTGAAGGTCTCCTGTATTGATCTGGCGATATGCGATAAGGTCAAAATGTCCCCACTGAGTGGGCATATCTACGCCTATTTCTCTTTTAATTAATGATTCTTCTTTCAGTCTGTATTCAATCAAATCCTTAATGCTGACCAATTTCAGGTTGAATTTATCAGCGATTTCACGGAGCTGTGGCAAGCGTGCCATGGAACCATCTTCGTTCAGGATTTCTACTAATACACCAGCCGGAGCCAATCCGGCAAGACGCGGAAAGTCTATCGCAGCTTCGGTATGGCCTGTTCTTCTTAATACACCACCTTTTTTTGCTTTTAAAGGGAATATATGACCTGGACGTCCCAAATCCTCAGGTTTGGTTTCAGGATCTACCAGTGCCTGAATTGTTCTGGAGCGGTCGCTGGCAGATATACCTGTAGTGCAACCATGTCCAAGAAGATCAACAGAGACTGTAAATGCAGTTTCGTGCAGGGCAGTGTTGTTGCCCACCATCATTTCCAGATCAAGTTCAGCGCAACGCTCTTCTGTAATCGGAACGCAAATCAGTCCGCGTCCCTCACGAGCCATAAAATTGACGATCTCAGGGGTAATCAGTTCAGCAGCACATACAAAGTCACCTTCATTTTCCCGGTCCTCATCGTCAACCACAATAATCATTTCTCCGCGACGTATCGCTTCTATCGCTTCTTCAATTGTATCTAACACAGCAGTATCACCGTTATTGTCCATTAAATGGAGTTGATGAAAAATAGTTTTAAACAAAAACTCGTTTTAAAATTCAAAGGTACAGCCTAAATGTGGAAAAGTCCTATTTTTGAATTTGTAATGGCAAAACAAAGGATTCGTTTAATACGTTTCAGGGATGTATCTCAAATTCAACTACCAGTTTGGGGTGAAACACTATCGTTATGAAAGGAAAATTACGCTTATTGTCTTTGCTGATTCTTTACTTGCTAAGTCTGCAAGGCGTGAGCGCGCAAACTCCTTTTTGTGACAATCCCAATAAAGGTGCGTTTGTTCTGGCAGATGAAGATGTGTGTGTAGGAAAAACCCTTCAGCTTAGAAACCAGAAACATGGAGGAGAATCGATTGAATATGTTTTTAAATTCGATAAAAATCAGACAGACTTCCCTGCGACTAACCAGAGAACATTTGACTCTTCCTTTGTATACACAGAAGCAGGTCCCTACACAATATTGCAATGGGGGTCACAAGGTACAGGCTTTGTGCTTTGTAAAGATATTGTTGTAAGAGAAACTGCCGCTCCGAATGCAGAATTCACCACTTGTCGTGATGGCAGAGTGAGACTGACCATTCTTGATGATGCCATTTATCGGGCTTATGATGAGATAGAAGTGATTTGGAGCAATGGCGTTAAGAAGATAGTTAAAAAAGGAGATGCATTAATTCTGGATGAAGTTATACCGACCAATCCTTCTGCAACAATCCGCGGTCTTTACAATGGGAATAATTGCGACGCCCAGATCAAATCAAAAGTGATGTCAGGCCTTACCAATCCCCGTTCACTCGCAAGCATTAAAATCAAACGTGTGCAGATGAAAGATAATGGAACAGCGATCATCACATACGATGCTATGGAGGGTATCAAAACCGAGGTGCTCAAAGCCGAAGGTAACGGAGTATTTGAGAAAACAGGTAAAATAAGTGATGAAACGGGCGGAGAAAAAGAGGTGACGATAACTGGTCTGGATCCAAATAAAGTGTATCACTTCGGATTGGTTTCTATTGATATATGTGATAATCCTACTGAGAGTCAGGTTGTTAGTAGTCTGGTATTGAAGAAAGGAACACTTGTAATTGACGAGTCAAATAATCTGGTGTGGGATGCTTATCCGGATCCGGTGAATTTACTGCAATATCAGCTTCTGAGAGAGGAAGGGCCGACCTTTATAGAGAAAGAATCAGTATATAATGGTAGTGACAGAACGGACCATCTGGATTCGCAGTTGAAATGTGGTACGAGTTACAGGTATACACTTATTGCCAGTTTGAACGGATCAGTAAAATCCTATTCCGCTCCTATTACTCTGGAACCCACCTTTACAGCGCCAGGTGTGATCCGGCTTGCCGAAGTTTCCGTTGAAAGTGATAATCAGATCTCTACCGTTGTGAGCCTGACAGGCGTAGACGGACTTACCACACTTTCTAATCTGATTGTCGAACGAGCCGATGCTGGTAGCAATAGTTTTCAGAAAATCTCTCCTGATAATAATACAATTCTCTCTTACACAGATTCGGGAGTGAACACTGCTCAGACTTCTTATTGCTATCGTTTTAGCTGGGAAAATACCTGTAAACAAGCGTCACCTCCTAGTGATGTGATTTGTTCAGTTTTGCTGACCAATAATGTGCAGGATATGTCCTGGACTACACAATCGCCATTTACTGGTCAGGTGGAATCCTACGATCTGATCAGAATGGATGAGAGCGGAAATATAGAAGAAGAGACGTCTAAACAGCTTGATCATAAACAGGCTGTTGATTTGGATAAAGACGGTAACAGCACTTTTAAGGTAAGGGCTAAATCAGGAGGCATGGTCAGTTATTCCAATGTAATTGCCATCAGCGGGAATCTGATTGTGTGGGCACCGGATATATTTACTCCCAACGGAGATGGATACAATGATATTTTTTTAGTGAAGAGCTATTTCGCGGATGAATTCCGGTTATTGATCTATAATCGGTGGGGTGAAGTAGTATTCAAGTCCGATAATACAATTGATGGCTGGAATGGGTCAGTAGATGGAAAACCCTCTGCACCTGGTTATTATACCTATAAGATTGAGGGTAATAATATAAAAAGCGGCTCATTTTCCAAGTCTGGCAGCTTCCTGTTAGTCAGATAGATCCCCTTGTGTAACCATTTAATGGTTTTGGCTGCTAATTGAAAGATAATCAATGATAATCCTGTAAATTTGCAACTCCTTTTCACAGCTTCCGGATCAATGTATCTAAATCAGAATCCGGATTAAATGAGAATTATGAAACTGAAAACACACTTACTACTTCTGATTGGATTTTTATTGCTTCTTTCAAATGTATCACATGGGCAAGGGCTCTGTTACAGAGGTGGAGGAGGATTTACATTAGATAAAAATGAAGGATGTGCCCCTTTGACGGTAACTTGGGAAAGCACTGTTCCAAATCCTGTGCTAGTTGGATATAATATTAGTTATGATGGGAGATCTCTTAATCCTTCCACACAAAATATCTCATCATTCAGATATGTGAATCCAGGAGAGTTCACCATATTGCAACAAGGTGCTTCAAGTAATGGAGCATTCTTTCACTGTGAGAAAGTTACTGTTTCAGAAAGCAGAGGTGTAAATCATTTGTTGACTGCATGTGGGGCGGGAAAGGTAAATTTGTTGCTTACGCAGGATGTTATTCTTAACGCATATGAAAGAGTAGAAATTAACTGGGGAGATGGTTCTGCTCCAGAGTATTGGATAAAAGGAGACAATCTTAACAGAGAGCATACATACACCAATACGACTACACGACCGATCATAAAGGTTAGAGGGCTTTACAATGAGTCGGCAGTGTGTAAAGAAGGTGTAACACTTGAGTTACCGGTAATATTCCAGCAGACAGAGCTTACAGGCATACAAATCTCAACCCTTGATATGTCTTCCGGGGGAAGTTTATCTTTCACTTATAAAGGTATTGATGCAATCAGGACACAAGTACAATATAGTGTTGATGGTGGAGCCAACTTTAATAATGGAGAAAGTTGGTCTTTGGGTGGAATTAACACATTTTCTATCAGGTCGCTAAGTAAAGACAAGCCTTATACTGTGAGATTGCTGTCGATGGACAATTGCGGAGAAAGTCTTCCATCAAAGGAAATAACAACTATGGCTATCAAAGCTGAGTCAAGTGGTGGGACGGTGAAATTATCCTGGAATAAATATCCTGTAGCAGCTGATTTTAGAAATTACGAGTTGTATAGGAATGGTAATTTGATCGAAACATTCGGAGATATTGACGAAGTATCCTTTACAGACACGGACGTTGATTGTGGGGATTTTGAGGTATATTCAGTGAAGGCGATTTTGGTAGGGGCATCCTCTCAATCTGCAGAGGAAGCAATCAGAGTAAATAATAGTGGTAGTTTAGGTTTGGAAAAGGCGTCTGTTAGTGTAAGTGGGAACGGAGTGCTGATAATGGCAGAAGCGTCGGGGAAATCCTACGATCTCACGATAGAAAGAGCAGAAAGTAAAGATGGTCTTTTCAGAAGAATTATGATCCTTAATTCTCAAAATGAATATCTGGATAACAATAATATTCAACCGTCCGAAAAGTCATATTGTTATAAGTTAAGTTATTCATCCTGTGGGCAACAATATCCTGCTACTCCTCCATTGTGTACAATTTTACTTGAAAAAAAGCACTCTACATTTACCTGGTCTGACCACTTGCCTTTTCTGGTTCCTATTGAGTCGTATACTATGCTCCAAACCGGTAGCAGTGGTAGTGCGCAAGAGGTAGCCGTAGATCAGAATCCTTATACTCCCAAACTGAATTCAGACAGCGATCCTGAATATACCTTTCAGATTAAAGCAGTATCTGATGATGGTAAGTTAGAAAGTCTTTCCAATGCAATTACTTTCAAAAGAAGTGCTGATGTTTTTTTTCCTACTGCTTTTTCACCAAATGGTGATTTCAAAAATGATGATATAAAACCTATTGCTACTGAGTTGGCATCCTATAATTTTACAATTTATAATCGTTGGGGATGTGTAGTTTTTCACACAGATAATCAAGCTTTGGGGTGGGATGGAATGGTGAAAAACCAACTTGCAGAACTTGGCTGGTACTTGTATAAAGTTAGTTTCGTAGATGATCTCAACCAGAAAGTTGAAAAAAGAGGTACTTTTATGCTCCTCAGATAGAACTAATCAGTTGTATTGAGGATTATATAAAATAAAAATTGATATAGATATGTTTGGAAATATGGCCGATATGATGGGCCTGATGGGTAAAATGAAAGACCTTCAGTCTCGTATGAAAGAAGCTCAGGAATCTTTATCTGGAATTGTGGAAACGGCGGAGTCTGGTGGTGGTATGGTGCGTGCTACAGTGAATGGCCAGAAAAATCTGATCGGGCTTGATATTGATAAGGAGCTGATTAATCCTGATGATAAAGAAATGTTACAGGATCTTATTGTTGCCGCAGTAAATAAAGCCTATGAAAGGATAGAGCCTAAGATTAAAGAACATCTTCAAAAGGCTACAGATGGAGTTCTTCCCAACATACCAGGGCTGGATCTGGGCGGACTAATGAAATAATCTGAGTTTGCATGACCCCTCCCAGTGTTGCAATTGTAATTCTGAATTTTAACGGCCAACATTATCTGGAGCAATTTTTGCCCGGAGTTATTTCGCATTCCGATGGTCATGATGTTTGGGTGGCGGATAATGCATCCACTGATCACTCCATGGAGTGGTTGTCAGCCAATTATCCTTTCGTAAAAACACTTTTGATACCAGAAAATAAGGGTTATGCGGGAGGATATAATGAAGCTTTACGGCAGATCAAGTCCGATTACTACATACTTCTCAATTCTGATATAGAAGTTACAGAAAACTGGATTGCTCCCGTAATCTCCTTTATGGAGTCGGATGAAAAAATTGCAGCCTGTCAGCCCAAAATACTTGCGTATGATCTAAGAACGCACTTTGAGTATGCGGGTGCTGCAGGAGGCTACATGGATTATCTGGGTTATCCATTTTGCCGCGGGCGAATTTTTGATACCCGTGAAAAAGATGAAGGACAATACGACGATGAAAAAGATGTTTTCTGGGCAACGGGAGCATGCTTATTTGTGAGAGCAGATGCTTTTCATAAAGCGAATGGCTTTGACCAGCGCTTCTTCGCTCACATGGAAGAAATTGATTTATGCTGGAGGTTGCTGAATATGGGTTACCGTATCACCTATTCAGGAAAGTCATCAGTTTACCATGTGGGTGGTGGTACTCTGCATAAATCCAATCCTAGAAAAACCTTCTTGAACTACAGAAATAACCTGGTAATGCTTTTCAAAAATCTTCCGAAAGGCAGGCGATGGAAAACTATTTTCTTCAGACTTGTTCTGGATGGAATTTCAAGCGTGAGGTTTATAGCAAGCGGAGCCCTTCCTGACGTATTGGCAATTATCAGGGCACATTTTGCTTTTTATGCTATGATTCCTTCACTGACAAAAGGGCAAAAACGTGTTACGTACAGAGCGCCTTTGTATTACAGAAGTGTGGTGTGGGAATATTTTGTTTTAGGGAAGCACCGTTTTTATCAGCTTACGGGTATTCCTCAACCTAAAACTCCCAAATCGTAGGACTGTTTCTTCTTCTCAAATGCTGGCGGAGTTCGAGCCAGAAAGCCATAATGAGGTAGAGAATTATGGGTGACCCGAAGGTCATAAAAGTGGCATAAATGAAGTATAAACGGATACTACTGGCAGGGAAATTGAGCTTTTCTCCCAACTTCGCACATACGCCAAATATCTGATCCTCTACGAAATACCGAAGTCTGTTCATGTCCTCTTTTCTAATAATCGCCTCATAATTAGCAATTTTCGGTAGTATTTACAAGCATTGTAGTAAATTTTAACATTGGGCAGTCTTCGCTGTAAATTACCGTTAAGTCTTAAATTCTCAAATTATTGCGCTAAATAAATTGTTTTACACACAATTTTTGTTTCTTTGTGATTAAGGAATTTGTAAGTGGTTCATTATTATCAAGATGTGTTGGTGCGATTTGCCAAAATTTCTTTTGTAAATCAGCCAAGCTTCATTCAATTGTTTGGATACGCAATATCTCAGTAAATTGGATCGGTTACATTCCGATGTATTTTCACCTTATTTAATTTTTATTTACAACATTATGCCAACAGGTACTGTAAAATTTTTCAATGAAGCTAAGGGATATGGCTTCATCGTTGAAGACGACACAAACAGAGACATTTTTGTCCATGTGACAGGATTGGGAGGGCTTACAATTCGTGAAAATGACCAGGTAGAATACGAGGTCGTTGAAGGAAAAAAAGGCTTAAACGCTGTACAGGTAAAAAAGATATAATTATATTTTTTTTGCAGAAACTAAAAATGCCGGATCTTACGATCCGGCATTTTTAGTTTCTATTCTTTTCGATTTACTCCACCCAACTTTTGATATCGTCGAGCTGAGGAAGTTTGTCTTCAATTTTTAGCTTCTTACGCAATCCACCCAAATCGTTGAATATTTTGTTAGGACTCGCCGCTTTAAGTTGCTCAATGGTAAGAATATTCATTTTTTGCAAAGCAGGAATCCATACTGCCGGTACACCAGCTGTTACGTAATCTGCTTCTTTTGCCATTTCCTGCTTCTTTTCGGGGCGCATCTGAGGGAAGAAAATGACTTCCTGAATGCTGGAGTTATTGGTAAGAAGCATGGTTAGTCTGTCAATCCCGATCCCGATTCCCGATGTAGGTGGCATTCCATATTCCAGGGATCTTATGAAATCATCATCCATTTCCATGGCCTCGTCATCCCCACGTTCTTTCAATTTCAGCTGATCTTCAAAGCGCTCCTTCTGCTCGATCGGATCGTTCAACTCGGAATAAGCATTTGCAATTTCTTTACCATTTACGAAAAGCTCAAAACGCTCTACCATGCCTGGTTTGCTTCTGTGCTTTTTAGTAAGCGGCGACATTTCCACCGGGTGATCAGTAATGAATGTTGGCTGGATAATGTGGTGTTCTACTTTTTCTCCGAAAATTTCGTCGATCAGTTTTCCTTTACCCATGCTATCGTTAACTTCCATACCCCATTCGCGGCATTTTTCGCGAATAGAAACCTCGTCCAGCGCATCTACGTTCAATCCGGTATATTGGAGAATAGCATCTGTAATGCTTAGTCGCTTATAAGGGCCTGCAAAGTCAAGTTCAGTATCCCCGAATTTGGCTTTTGTGGTGCCATTAACCGCGATAGCGATTTTTTCAAGCATTTCTTCAGTCATACGCATCATCCACAGGTAGTCTTTGTAAGCTACATAAAGCTCCACCAAAGTGAATTCAGGATTGTGCGTACGATCCATTCCTTCGTTACGGAAGTTTTTTCCAATCTCATATACGCCCTCAAAACCACCAACTATAAGGCGTTTAAGATGCAATTCGGTGGCAATCCGTAAATAAAGATCTATATCAAGCGAATTATGATGCGTTTCAAATGGACGCGCTGCAGCACCGCCGTGAACAGATTGCAATGTTGGCGTCTCAACTTCAAGCCATCCTTTTGAATCATAAAATGAGCGCATGGTAGTAATGATCCTGGCACGTTTAACAAAAATGTCACGCACTTCAGGATTTACAATCAGATCGACATAACGCTGACGGTAACGAAGTTCAGGATCCGTGAACCCGTCATAGACATTACCCTGTTCGTCGCGTTTCACAACCGGAAGCGGACGTAATGATTTATTCAGGATTTTAAATTCCTGCACATGCACCGATATTTCACCTGTCTGTGTCGTGAACACAAAACCAGTGATACCGATAATGTCGCCTATATCTAATAACTTCTTGAATACAGTGTTGTAAAGCGTTTTGTCATCACCGGGGCACAGGTCATCACGACGGAAGTATAGTTGTATCCGTCCGGTGCTGTCCTGCATTTCGGCAAATGCCGCACTACCCATAATACGGAAGCCCATCAAGCGGCCCGCCATGGTCACATGTTTGTAATCAATCTTATTGTTTTCGTAGTTTTTATTGATGTCGGCAGCATACGTATTTACCGTAAATTCTTCCGTTGGATAGGGTTCAATGCCCATGCGCATCAACTCGTCGCGCTTCTGCCTGCGTAAAATTTCCTGTTCGCTTAGTAGCATTTTTGTTTGCAGTATTGGTGATTATCAGCTTCTGTTATACAAAAGAGTGAACAAAACTAGCATTTTTTGACGTGAATAGCGAAATTGACGGAGGTAACATCGTAGGGCAATTGTGTGAAGGAGTATTATGTGGCACGTTATTAGTAAACGTGACAAGTGGCTGCACTACATGAGACGTTTTTTTGTTACCCTAATTCCGGATTATCACATCTTCCTTTTTCATGCTTGCTAAATTTTTAAAAATTACGGGAATTGTCGCCCTTTTTGGCCTGCTGCTTTTTGGCGCTGTGGAAATTTGGCTGGACAGAAATAAGGAAAAGCTTTTTCGTAAAATACAGGAAGCTGTGAACGAAAAGTTGAACGGCAATCTTGAAATTGGCGACTTTAAATTCAGGCCTTTTACAGGTGGCTTCGGATTGAATTTTACACTTGCTAATGTAAAACTGACAGACAGCCTTTATCAACAGCACAAAACTGCTTTTCTGGATCTGGAGCTATTGCATGCAACACTTGATCTCAACGGCTTGTATCGGGGCGATTTTAAGATTAAAAATCTTGTCTTGCAAAACGGTAGCCTGAACATCTTTGTGAGAAAGGACGGGTATTCAAATCTTACCATCTTTAAATCTGAGGGAGAAAAAGAAGACTCGCAAAAAGCATCTGAACCAAATGACCTGATTACAAAACTGAGTAATCTGCGCTTTATCAATTTTGCGGTAAGTTTTGCTGATTCAGTCACAGGTAAAAATTACGGAGGCTTATTTCATGATGCCACAAACCGAATCACCCTGACGGATTCGGCAACCAATGCGAATTTTGACGGATCTGTTTTTTTCAGAGGATTAACTTTCAAGCCTGAGAAAGGTGCTTTTCTGGAGAACCAGGAAACAAACATGCATCTTTTACTTTCTTTCGATGATGAAAGGAAAAGAATCACAGTCTATCCTTCAGTTATGGAAACAAGTACGAAGGACAATGTAAACATCAGCGGTGTATTTAATTTTAAGGATACACTGAATCCGTTTCATCTCAATTTTCAGGCAAAGCGTATTGCTGTTGACCATGCTTTGCCTTTGTTACCACAGGTGATCAGAGCACAGATTGACTCTATAGGTGTTAAATCACTCGTAGATACAGATGTACAGCTGCTGGGCAGGGGGAAGGGTAGAAAACCCAAAGTAAATCTCAGGTTTGAGACGCAGCCATTTAACTATGAATTGCCGGTTGGAACTTTAAATAAAGTGGTAGCTGAAGGGTATTATACCAATCAGGCAGATTCGTTGAGAGAACCGGAACCTGCGAATGCCAGACTTACAACATCCGATATTAAAGGACTTTTCGGAAAGATTCCGTTTAAATTAAAACTGATTGTTAATGATTTTAAAGATCCTCAGGCAAAGCTTGACGGATATCTGAGTGCCGACGCGTCGCAAATGGATCAGTTACTGGATCCCGCCAGATATCGTTTTCTGAAAGGGAAGGCGTATATAGACTTTCACTTTGACGGAAGTCTTAAAAGGTTTTATGACCTGAAAAAGGATAAATTTAACGGGAAATTATGGGGTAAAGCTTCATTCAGGGATGTGGCTATGGATTATCTGCCACGCCAGGTACATCTTACAAAACTGCGTGGAGATTTCGCTTTCAATGAAAAAGCGTTGGTTTTTCAGAATCTGAATTTCTCTGACGGACCAAATATGCTTTACCTGAACGGGCGCGTGATGGATTTTGTCCCGTACCTGTTTGGATCGCCCAAGTCGCTCAGAGCATTAGTCAATATCAATATCCCTGTTTGGAAGCTCAACTGGCTGGAAACACTTTTTGCTGCACGTGAGAAAACGGTGAAGAGAAAGGATAAATTGAAATTATCTCAATTGTTAGATGAAGCCATTGATAATATAGAAATTACTGCCAAATTAAGTTCTGACAAAGTAACGTATCGGCGCTTTACGGCTTCCCAGGTGAAAGGGAAGTTTACAGCAAAGGATAATGGAATGGCGCTGGACTATTTTGTGATGAGAGCTTTTAAAGGTGCACGTGTTCGTATTTCAGGAGAGATGGGCAATAACGGTTCGGGAGCTATGCCGCACCTGGCTATAAGAGGGAAAATTGATAATGCCGATGTTCAAAGCGTGTTTGAATCATTCGATAACTTCGGACAAAAGACGTTAACAGACCAGAATCTGAAAGGTAGATTAAGCACAGATTTTAACTTTGAGAGTAGCCTCAACAACAATGTGCGGCTTATGCCTGCCACAATGAAGGGGCTTTTACATATCAATCTGACAAACGGACATATCAATAATTTTGAGCCCTTCCTGAAAATGAAAAAGCTGGTTTTCAAAAACCGGAATTTCGAAAGTGTCCAATTTGCGCCTATTACAAATAACTTCCATTTGCGGGGACAGGAAATTGAAATAGAACCGATGGAGATAGAGTCTAATGTCATGACTCTTTTCGTTGACGGTGTATACAGCTTTGGCAAAAAGACAGACATCAATATTGCCATTCCGCTGAGTAATCTTAAAAAACGGGATTCAACTTATGTGCTGAATCCGAATAATCCGGAGAGAAAGGAAGGTTCTAAAATTTTCCTGAAAGCATTGGATGAAAACGGAGAAGTGAACATCAAGCTCGCGTTTCGTAAAAAGGAAAGGAAAAAAAGAAGGAAAGACGATTAAGTCCTTCCTTCATGATATTTTCGCGAATTAAGCTACTTCGTTACTGAACATATAGCCAACGCCTTTTAAAGTCTTGATGTACTGGTCACCCAGCTTCTCCCGAAGCTTGCGAATGTGTACATCCACTGTCCGTTCAAGTACATATATGTCGGCCCCCCAGATTTTCTGCAACAGTTCGTCACGATTGAAAACCTTATTAGGAGTCTGAGCAAGGAAAAACAAAAGCTCAAATTCTTTTTTAGGTAAAACGGTCGACTTTCCGCCTTGCTGGGTAACCGTGTAATTTTTACGGTTGATGCTCAGGTCGAGTATGTCTATCTGATCCCCCGAATCTGCTTTTTGAGCTTCTCTGCGGAACAACGCATTGATCCTGCTCATCAGCGCACGAGGCTTGATAGGCTTCGTGATATAGTCGTCGGCACCTACCTCAAAGGCAGCCACCTCCGAATATTCTTCCGAACGTGCCGTCAGGAAAAGGATGTATGTATTTTTCAGATCCGGATTCTGGCGCAGCATCCGGCCAGTTTCGATGCCATCCAACTGAGGCATCATGATGTCGAGTAAAATGAGGTCCGGGACGAATGTCTTTGCAATTTCAATAGCCTTTTTCCCATTGGATGCTGTAAGAACATTATAACCTTCTTTAATCAGGTTGTATTCAAGAAGCTCTACAATGTCATTGTCGTCGTCCACTACTAATACCTTAGGGGCAGTATTAAGCGTTTTTGCAGTGCTCATTTTTATTTGTGTTGTTAAATCGGATTCGAAATTAACAGATGTGATTTTGACATTATATGTTTTGTATATTTATTAACATAAACATAATATCACCGGCGGGTAACCCGGAATATTTGTCCTTGCTCATTGGTTATCAACATATCCTTGTTATTAAGAAACAAAATTGCCTCTACCTGCTTCTTTACTATTTTAAAACAACCCACTGGTCGTTTAAAGTTAATCATTCCATTGTCAACAGCAAATAGCAAAATTTTCCCGTAAGTCAGCAGGACGAAAGTCTTCCCATCAGGACTAATATCGGCCGAGGTTACCTGGCTGTTTATTTCGATACTGTCAGAGGTATTTAGTGTGTAGTTCCCTGGTTGATCCGACATTTGGTATAAAAATACCTTGTTATGGCTTTTACTACGGTTTTTAGAGAAAAGGTATAGATGATTTCCGGAATGAAAAAACGCTTCACAGTCGTAATTCATTTCATTTTCCGGAGGAGGAAAAGCTGTCTGGTTTTGATATCGAAACGTAATTCTTGCAGGGTTACCACCTGTATCGGAGACTTTGTAAATATTCAGATCCTGTCTTTTGTTACCATTATTACCGAAGTCGCCTATGTACAGATTCCCGTTATGGTCTTCGGCAAGGTCTTCCCAGTCGGTATTTTTTGCGTTTGCAACCTGTCTGGTAGAAAGTAATTTACCTTTTTCGTCTATTTCATAAAGCTCAGGTTTGCCGCCACTGTCGTTATGCGTCCAGTAGGTGCCTGCTTTTGTACCATTTGCCAAACCGGAACTTTCATCCGCAACAGAAGGAAGCTTACCTATTTTGCTAATTTTGTAGTCAGACCGCACTTTGTCGAATCCGTTTTCTTTATGGTCAGAACTGCACGAGCAAAGTACCGTTTTCACAGCAAACCACAGATACATTAATTTATTCATGAATCCTTCTTCTAATTCGGTTCAGGGCAAAGATAGACAAACCCCTTTTTACCTGAAACTTGCATGTGCTCTTGTATCACTTATTGCCATCGTATATATTCTTTATGTATTAAGGGAAACTATTATTCCGCTGGCATTTTCAGTTTTACTTTCGATTCTTTTACATCCGCTGTGTGCATTTTTGGAAAGGTTTAGGGTTCCCAGGATAGGAGCGATTCTGTTGAGTATTCTGGCTTTTTCAATTGGTATTGTGGTGTTGGTGTATGTGGTAACCTTGCAGATCGGCAGTTTCGCCGAAGAGCTCCCACGGATCACCGAAAAAACGGAAGTACTCATGGAGCAGACACTTACTATGGGCGAAAAATACCTGAATCTCAGCAGAACGCAGCAGGTGAGCGAGGCAAAAAAATATCTGATCAACGGATTGAGCGAAGGAAGGGCATTTTTGTTGAATACGCTGGTTACGACCACGGGAGCCATTTCGACTTTTATATTAATTCCTCTGTATATATTTTTTTTCCTGCTGTACCGCGATTTCTTCCGGCGGTTTGTCCACAAGGCAATCCGTAGTGTACCAAAAGAGGAATTGAATATTTTACTCAAAAAGATTTATGAGGTCATTCAAAGTTACCTTTCAGGTCTGTTTCTGGTCATTCTGATTGTAGGGGTACTGAACAGTATAGGGCTGCTGTTGCTAGGCATTCCCCATGCCATATTTTTTGGTTTTCTGGCCGGTTTTCTGATCTTGATCCCCTATATCGGCATTCTTATTGGCTCGGTTCTTCCGGCGGTGCTGGCTATTGTGACAATGGATTCGATATGGTATTCTGTGGGTGTTATTAGTGTGATGAGCTTTGTACAATTTCTGGAAGGCAATTTCATTACTCCCAACATTGTAGGCTCCAAGGTGAGTGTGAACCCCCTGGCTGCCATTGTAGCGCTGTTTCTGGGTGGCCAGCTGTGGGGTTTGTCAGGGCTTATTCTGGCTCTACCTGTCACTGCCATACTGAAAGTATTGTTTGATGCGATTCCGGTATTAGAACCTTACGGATTTCTGTTGGGTGAACCGGTACATGAAGTGGCTGAGGAAAAGAAAGAAGAACAGCGTGAATTACAGCAAAGTGCTGTACCGAAAAAGCCGTATAGAAAATACAGGAAAAAGAAAAAACCAGCCACTGGTAATGAGGCTGGCTCTTCAAATCCACTAAAGAATGTGGATTAAGGTTCGTTTTTCACTTTTTCCACAGCGATACCCACACTCAATATGTGAGGTAAGGGATTCTGACGCATAGATTGGGAAAGCTTGAAGGTATACACTCCTGATTTTGGAAATGAGTAATCTTTGGCGATAGGAACTTTGTGATCAAAGAGGTCACCAAGTCCTTTTCCATAGGGCTTTCCGGTAATTTCGTTGGATACAAAAAGCTCTTCCAATGTATTCGAGATCAATGCCCCGTCTGGCCCGTTTACCTGCCTTGTCAGG
Organism: Dyadobacter luteus; assembly: GCF_003383615.1. Taxonomy (GTDB): domain Bacteria; phylum Bacteroidota; class Bacteroidia; order Cytophagales; family Spirosomataceae; genus Dyadobacter; species Dyadobacter luteus. Next base: position 39,731 of record NZ_QNUL01000011.1, on the reverse strand, counting down.
TACAAATTATAATACGGGTACTGGAGCGCATTGCGGAATACGTAATACACATTATAACGGCTCACCGTATCTTCAATACTAACCTTAAATTCAGGTTTATTTTTAATATACCATAAGCCGTCCTTGATGTCCTCATGCGCTTTATAAACCACACTGTCATCGCATGACCAGAGTATGGCCAAAAGGCTTAAAGCCAATATTGATCTGAAAAAACGCATCCGGAAGTTTTAAGTAATAAGGCAAAATTAGACAGCGATACTTTTCTTTCAAAACCTCAAACGGGCTGATCGGAGAAATAACGCGCCAGCCAGGTGTGGGAAGCCGGAGATTTCCATCTGTTGAGCCATTGCGCTTTGGTGGCTATCTGGTTGTCAAAAACGGTGGTAGAGGCAGTGATCGTTTCCTCAGTAACTGCCTGTTTGATTTTTGAGACAGGAATGGTTACTACCTGATCCTGTTCGTTAATGTAGGCCAAAGAACGATCAAAAAAATCTACATTCATCTGGCTGCCGATTTGCTGAAGCCAGTGCACAGATTTGTCGATGGAACATCCGCTTGGCATTTCGTCACGCTCATCTACACCGATTACTACAAAACGATGTTCGAATACTTTGCCCGAGGCTGTCAGTGGTTTTCCATGCGCGTCCCAGTTATCCAGTGCCGATTTTAATGTTTCGGTCAATACTGCAGTTTCATCTTTGGTAAGCTCACGATTTGCCTGATAGATCCAGACACGTGCTTCAAGGTCAAGGTCGCTGAATGGTATATACATTGTTTTAATGCTTTATGTAAAATCTAAACTGAAAATAAAACAGTGCCAGGCGGGACTAAGTTTCTGTGCACCTTATAATCCTTCTGCCTGAGCAATCAGCTCTGCCAGGTCAAAGACACGTACATGCTCTTCTTTTTCTTTGTTTTTTACGCCGTCGGTCATCATTACCATACAGAACGGACAAGCCACAGCAATCGTATCCGCACCCGTGGAAAGCGCCTCTTCAATACGTTCAACATTGATATCTTTCCGGCCGTGTTCAGGTTCTTTGAACATTTGAGCCCCTCCCGCTCCGCAGCATAGCCCTTTGGTACGGCAACGTTTCATTTCAACTAAGTCCGCATCCAGAGCCTCCAGAACATGGCGGGGAGCTTCGTAAATATCATTGGCACGCCCGAGATAACAGGAATCATGAAAAGTGATTTTCCTTCCTTTGAAAGACTCTCCTCCTTCGATACGCACCCGACCTTCATTGATTAGCTGCTGAAGGTATTCGGAATGATGCACGACTTCGTAGTTGCCGCCCAGTTCGGGATATTCGTTTTTGAGTGTATTAAAGCAGTGCGGACAGGCTGTCACGATCTTTTTAACGCCATACATATCCAACACCTGAATATTCGACATCGCCAGCATCTGAAACGTAAATTCGTTTCCGGCGCGTCGGGCAGGATCACCTGTGCAACTTTCTTCAGTTCCTAATACCGCAAATTTAACGCCTGCTTTATTCAGTATTTTTACAAATGCTACCGTCACTTTTTTGTAACGATCGTCGAAAGAGCCTGCGCAACCTACCCAAAAAAGAACTTCCGGCGTTTCATTGGCGGCAGCCATTTCTGCCATGGTTGGTACTTTATATGTTGATTCTTCCATCATGGTTTCATCCGATTTGAAGAGAGCGTTTTCTGCTCTTATTTTAACCTATTTTTACGGCGTCTGCCCAATTAAAACGATCTCCGGGTGAAAATTTCCAGGGCGCCCGATTGGTATCCAGATTCTGAAACATCATATTCCAGGAAGCAGGTGCTTTGGATTCGTCCATCACCTGGTGCCTCCGAAGCTGTAAAATAATATCTAGCGGATTGATCAGGATCGGACATTCCTGCACACACGCATTACAGGTAGTGCATGCTAGTATCTCTTCTTCCAGAATGTAATCACCCATCAGATTTTTTCCGTCGGGAAGGAAGTTGCCGCCGTTAGCCTGCATGTTACGGCCGATATCCTCCAGACGGTCGCGGGTATCCATCATGATTTTCCGGGGAGAAAGCTTCTTCCCTGTAAGATTGGCAGGACAAGCCGCTGAGCATCGGCCGCACTCTGTACATGAATAAGCGTCCAGTAAGTTTTTCCAGCTAAGATCAGGAACATCTTTCGCTCCGAACCTTTCCGGCACTTCATTTGCAGAATCTGCCGGAGTCTCTAATCCAAGCATGATTTTTACCTCTTTGGTTATTTCCGGCATATTATTCATTTCGCCCTTTGGGGTAAGGTGGGAGAAATAAGTATTCGGGAAAGCAAGCGCAATGTGTAAATGTTTGGAATAGGTGAGGTATACAGCAAAAGCAAAGATGCCCAAAATGTGTAGCCACCAGGCTGTCCGCTCATATATGATCAATGTGGGTTCAGACCAGCCCGTAAACAATGGTTTGAGAAATTGACTGATGAGAAAATTACCTGTTTGCGTGTAATGTGTACTGCCCATATCCTGCAAAACTGAATCTGCCGCATTCATGGTGAGTATAGCGGCCATCAATACAATTTCGAACAGGAGAATAATCTTGCCGTCCAGAGCCGGCCATCCGTTCATTTCCCGATGTCTTGCGGGCTGAAATCGTTCTGTTTTGACAATAGTACGGCGAATAAGAAAAATACCGCAGGCGATCAGAACACCGGCTGCAAGAAACTCAAAAAATCCGATCAATACCGGATACAATGATCCGAGAAGAGGAGAAAATAGTCTGTGCTTACCTGATAATCCATCAAGAATAATTTCCAGTACCTCAACATTGATCAGAATGAAACCTGCGTAGACGATAAAATGCAGAAAACCGATCAGCGGACGGTCAAACATTTTCTTTTGACCAAAAGCAATGCGTAGCATAGTAGCAAAGCGACGCGCAGGCTGATCCGTACGCTCTTCGCTCTTGCCGAGTGAAATGGTACTCTTTATAAGTATTGCGCGCTTATATACCAGCCAACCTGTAGCTGCCAATACCGCTATGAACAAAATTTGACCCAATATTTCCATATAGGATACATTTATGATGCATGGTGAATATTATAGTATGCAAGCATACTATTTGACAAATATGAGAAAAATGTGTCTGTATAAATATTTTGTTACTGAAAAATTTATTTTTTCTATTTAAATAAAAGAAAATCAGGGCGATAGGGTATATGTAAAGGAGTAGAGATAAAATTTTTTGAAAAATTTCACTCAAATAGTTTGGAAAGCAAAATCAAACATCTAGTTTTGCAGTCCCAAAGGGAGCCAGTTGAGCCTGGTGATGTAGCTCAGTCGGTAGAGCAAAGGACTGAAAATCCTTGTGTCGGCGGTTCGATTCCGTCCATCACCACAGAAAGTAAGCCGTTGTAACGAAAGTTGCAGCGGCTTTTTCTTTGTTGTTCATTTTTGAAAATGATCGCAAAGTCGACTGAAAGCAGAAAAGCCCCTTATGTTTTCACATAAGAGGCTTTCGTTACTATTGTTGGCCGACAAGGACTCGAACCCTGAATGAGACAACCAAAATGTCCAGTGTTACCATTACACCATCGGCCAAAACCGTAAATAGTGCTGCAAAAGTAAGTAGGAGGATTTACTTTGTCAAGTATTTGGCAAAAAAAATTTTAAATACTTGATAATTCTACCGGTCCAGCGATCTTTTTAACCAATCCCTGAAGCACCTTTCCCGGTCCTGATTCGATAAATGATCCTGCGCCATCAGCTACCATTGCTTCCACCGATTGCGTCCAGCGAACTGGTGCTGTCAGCTGTGCGATGAGATTTTCGCGTATTACACTGATATCAGTGGATGGCTTTGCATTTACGTTCTGGTAAATAGGGCAGATTGGAGTCTGGAATTCTGCGGCTTTAATTGCTGCTGCCAACTTTTCACGGGCAGGCTCCATCAACGGGGAGTGAAAAGCACCTCCTACTTGCAGGAGCAACGCTCTTTTTGCACCGGCGGCTTTCAGTAACTCGCATGCTTTTTCAACGCCTTCAACGCTTCCGGAGATCACAACTTGTCCAGGGCAATTGTAATTGGCGGGAACTACGATTTCGTCAGTGATAGAGGCACAAATATCTTCAATGGTTTTATCATCAAGACCCAGAATAGCAGCCATCGTAGACGGACGGATTTCACAAGCTTCTTGCATAGCATCCGCACGTTGTGCAACCAGCTTCAAACCTTGTTCAAATGACAGACCGCCAGCTGCTACCAAAGCAGAGAATTCTCCAAGTGAGTGGCCTGCAACCATATCAGGGGCGAAGTTGGCACTGGTTTTAGCAAGCGCAACTGAGTGAATAAAGATGGCGGGTTGGGTAACGTTGGTTTGTTTCAACTCTTCATCTGTGCCTTCGAACATGATTTTGGTAATGTCGAAACCCAGGATTTCGTTCGCAGAATCAAAGAGCGCTTTCGCTGATTCAGAAGATTGGTAGAGATCAAGTCCCATACCTTTGAACTGAGATCCCTGGCCGGGGAAAATATATGCCTTCTTCATAAAATGTGTAGTGGATTACATTTCTGGTGATAAAAAAATAGCCTGACTCGTGAGAATCAGGCTACAAAGAAATTATTTTTTCTAATATAATTAGAAAGAATAATTTTTCTACCTAACGATTTGCACCCAACCTTTAATGATAGTTGGCTTAGGATTTCTGGTAGCGGATTCGAATGTTACGGACACTTCATAGTAGTATTGTCCCGCAGCGAGCTCTTTACCGGCATTTGTTTTACCGTCCCAGTTGATGTTTACATCTTTTGTTTCGTAAACCTGTGTACCCCATCTGTTAAATATTTTGCATTCTACAGACTGTACGAAAGCGGGACAGTCAAATGGTTTGAAGATGTCATTTTTATTATCACCGTTAGGCGTAAATACATTGGGCAGCACATACATCGGGCAGTTGTCTTTGCAAACGATATTGCTCGGTGCGCTTTCCACCCCGAAACTATTGACGGCTGTGACATAATAGCATCCTGCAAAAGAGGTAAGCCCGTTATGAGCAAATAAAGTTGAGAGCGGGATAGGAGGTGCAGTCACGGTTCCTACGAGCGCGGGGGTGTCGCCTTCATATCTTGCATAATACACCCTATAAGCATTCAGGTTCTGATCACATTCCTGTGGATAAGTCCATGAGAGATTGTTGGTGAAGGAATTCTGGTTACAGAAAATCTCCGGTGTTTTATTAAGTTCTGCACAATCCAGCGGGTCAATGACTAATACCGGCGGACATGGCCTTGTGGTATCCGAGGCTGTCAGACAAATGATTTGCGAGAAGTTGAGCAGATTATCCGGTTTGATCTGTCTGTCGTTGTAGGAGCCCAGTGTTTCTACTTTATAGCAGTAAGAAGTTTCCTTCGAGATCGTGACATTGATGGTTCCGTCTGCGGGGAATTTGTCAATACCGTCATCGATGTAAGTAAACGGCTGGCCGCCCTGTGTGGTGATGTCGTCAATTCTGTTGAATGTCCCCGGGTTGTCCTTATCCTCTCTGTAAATCCTGTGGACTGTACCATTGTTGTTCCATGGCACAAGTGCCGACCAGTTGAGCCTGATACTTGTCGGAATTGCGGCACCTTGTTCCAGTCTTACGCTGCTTGCGGGTTCGGTAACATCAACGATAGCGAGGCTTCCTGCCTGGGTGGTGGAATATTCGAGCTGATATCTGTATGCATTGTCAGTGGTGTTGAGCAGTTTGTCAACAAACAGCGTATCTGCCACAGCAGGATCAAGATTGGTACTGATGGTAGCGATTGTGGTGAAGTTCGTTCCGGTTTGTCCTGTTGCCCTCATGAGTTTGTATTGGGCCGGAACACCTGCACGAGACATCGGTCTGGTCCATCTGACAGTAATTTCACCGGCTGTCTGGCTTGTCTGGTCTACAGTAACATGTGTGATGACAGGCATGATGGTAGGCACTTCCAGACAGGCCATTTCAGAGGCAATACTTTCTCCACCGCCAACCAGGTAACCCGGTTCGTTAATATTGGCCCCTGGCCTTGGGAATTCGACAACGATCCTGTAGCTGTATGAAACCCCTGCTTTTAATCCAGTCTGGTTGTCCAGATAGGTGGTCTGGTTAATGGCAACCTGTCCGATTCTCTCGTAGCCTGATCCTGCGGGGATACCGGAGATACATACATCTTCGGGGATTTCCTTACATCCTTCGCTTCTGTAAATGGCGATTCTGGCACCCGGAATCTGGCATTGGTAAGTGTTCCAGTTAAGCCTGTAAGCAATACCGGCCGGATCTGTTGTAGCCACTGCGGTGAGATTAGTTGGTTTAGGTCCAAAAACGCGGATATTGAGCGTAGTCATGTCTACGAGTTTTCTGAACAGTGCCGCATTTCCTGAAGCGGCTGCGTCTTCTACTTTGAACAGTACACTATAAGGTTCAAGTCTGACGTGGTCACAGCCTGTCTGCCATGTAAATGTACCGGCGACCTGTCCGAGGGTTCCCTGCTGCGGGACTGTGAAAGTGGCATTCGCGGGTTTGACCAGAGTCGGGTCATATACCCCGCCGGTTGAAGTAAGCGTGAGCCTGTCTCCGTTTTTATCTGTTGCGGTAACGGGCTGACTGATTCTGGTACCTGCCTCGACGCATATATCATCCAGTGGATTGATGACTGGCCTGTCGTTTCTGGCATCTTCGACAATGATTTGCATATCCCGCACGATACGGCCGATCAGAAAGCCATCACGCCACTCTTCTACAACAAAAGCAATATTATAATATCCCGTTTGCATGGGAGCGTCCCAAATGATATCCCCTGTTACAGAATTGAGGCTGAAAGTAGCCGGTGTGGCTCCGGTTTCTGTATTTCCTGGAGCACCGATCAGGTTAGGGTCGTCATATTCAAGATTAATTCCTGATCCATTTACTCCGCTTCTTTGTGGAATAAACATTTTGTAGGAAAGACTGTCTCCATCTGCATCAAAAGCGCCTGGATTATGAATGTAGCGTTGGCCTACTGCAGCAAGATCAATAGGAGCATTTAAAAGTACAGGCGTTTGGTTTAAACCAAGGTTTGAGTTGATATTCAGTGTTGTACTTACGTAAAAATTAAGGTTTTGAGTAGGTTTAGGACCAATGTTGAGTACATTATTGTTTCGGTTGTCCTCCTCAAAGGATATACGATATTGACCAGTTCCGGGAAAAGTGTACTGGATGATGTATACATTTCGGGTACTGTTGTTTCCTATATTGACAATGGGTAGAATTCGTGGTGCCCGGAGCACAACAGATGCACCTGTTGAATTGACATTACCAATTGTAAATTCGGCAAAATCTTGTCGTTCAGCAGCAGTTGTTCCATTTACAATATCGAAGTAAGCAGTCAGCTTTATCTCATAGGTGGGTGAAGTTAGAGATAGCCTCCTCGCTGTGATTTCCCCTGCCCGGATGTGCGTGGCTTGTACTTTTGATGTGATAATAAAAAGAAGAAAACAGAATGAAATCTGCCAGTATCGTAAAAAGAAACGCATATAAATAAGTGTCTAATTTAGGACAGGGTTTTATCAGAATTGTGATGGGCGATCGCTGATCTCAATGATACTATGTAATTCGGAATCAGATACAATTTTGTTGCATTGTTTCTGATTCATTTACTATTGCAACGAAAATATAGTTAAAAATGTGTGTCAGTTAACCAATCCATCAGATATTACTTTCCGTATTAAATAAAAATGGGGTCTGGTCACTATGAAAAGTAACCAAACCCCATTTACATATCAGATATACTAATAATTATTTAACGATTTGCACCCAACCTTTAATGATAGTTGGCTTAGGATTTCTGGTAGCGGATTCGAATGTTACGGACACTTCATAGTAGTATTGTCCCGCAGCGAGCTCTTTACCGGCATTTGTTTTACCGTCCCAGTTGATGTTTACATCTTTTGTTTCATATACCTGTGTGCCCCATCTGTTGAATATTTTGCATTCTACAGACTGTACGAAAGCGGGACAGTCAAACGGTTTGAAGATGTCATTTTTGTTGTCACCGTTAGGCGTAAATACATTGGGCAGCACATACATCGGGCAGTTGTCTTTGCAAACGATATTGCTCGGTGCGCTTTCCACCCCGAAACTATTGACGGCTGTGACATAATAGCATCCTGCAAAAGAGGTAAGCCCGTTATGAGCAAATGAAGTTGAGAGCGGGATAGGAGGTGCAGTCACGGTTCCTACGAGCGCGGGGGTGTCGCCTTCATATCTTGCATAATACACCCTATAAGCATTCAGGTTCTGATCACATTCCTGTGGATAAGTCCATGAGAGATTGTTGGTGAAGGAATTCTGGTTACAGAAAATCTCCGGTGTTTTATTAAGTTCTGCACAATCCAGCGGGTCAATGACTAATACCGGCGGACATGGCCTTGTGGTATCCGAGGCGGTCAGACAAATGATTTGCGAGAAATTCAGCAATGTATCCGGTTTGATCTGTCTGTCGTTGTAGGAGCCCAGTGTTTCTACTTTATAGCAGTAAGAAGTTTCCTTCGAGATCGTGACATTGATGGTTCCGTCTGCGGGGAATTTGTCAATACCGTCATCGATGTAAGTAAACGGCTGGCCGCCCTGTGTGGTGATGTCGTCAATTCTGTTGAATGTCCCCGGGTTGTCCTTATCCTCTCTGTAAATCCTGTGGACTGTACCATTGTTGTTCCATGGCACAAGTGCCGACCAGTTGAGCCTGATACTTGTCGGAATTGCGGCACCTTGTTCCAGTCTTACGCTGCTTGCGGGTTCGGTAACATCAACGATAGCGAGGCTTCCTGCCTGGGTGGTGGAATATTCGAGCTGATATCTGTATGCATTGTCAGTGGTGTTGAGCAGTTTGTCAACAAACAGCGTATCTGCCACAGCAGGATCAAGATTGGTACTGATGGTAGCGATTGTGGTGAAGTTCGTTCCGGTTTGTCCTGTTGCCCTCATGAGTTTGTATTGGGCCGGAACACCTGCACGAGACATCGGTCTGGTCCATCTGACAGTAATTTCACCGGCTGTCTGGCTTGTCTGGTCTACAGTAACATGTGTGATGACAGGCATGATGGTAGGCACTTCCAGACAGGCCATTTCAGAGGCAATACTTTCTCCACCGCCAACCAGGTAACCCGGTTCGTTAATATTGGCCCCTGGCCTTGGGAATTCGACAACGATCCTGTAGCTGTATGAAACCCCTGCTTTTAATCCAGTCTGGTTGTCCAGATAGGTGGTCTGGTTAATGGCAACCTGTCCGATTCTCTCGTAGCCTGATCCTGCGGGGATACCGGAGATACATACATCTTCGGGGATTTCCTTACATCCTTCGCTTCTGTAAATGGCGATTCTGGCACCCGGAATCTGGCATTGGTAAGTGTTCCAGTTAAGCCTGTAAGCAATACCGGCCGGATCTGTTGTAGCCACTGCGGTGAGATTAGTTGGTTTAGGTCCAAAAACGCGGATATTGAGCGTAGTCATGTCTACGAGTTTTCTGAACAGTGCCGCATTTCCTGAAGCGGCTGCGTCTTCTACTTTGAACAGTACACTATAAGGTTCAAGTCTGACGTGGTCACAGCCTGTCTGCCATGTAAATGTACCAGCGACCTGTCCGAGGGTTCCCTGCTGTGGGACAGTGAAAGTGGCATTCGCGGGTTTGACCAGAGTCGGGTCATAGACCCCGCCGGTTGAAGTAAGCGTGAGCCTGTCTCCGTTTTTATCTGTTGCGGTAACGGGCTGGCTGATTCTGGTACCTGCCTCGACGCATATATCATCGAGGGGATTGATTACTGGCCTGTCGTTTCTGGCATCCTCGACAATGATTTGCATATCCCGCACGATACGGCCGATCATGAAACCGTCCCGCCACTCTTCGATCAGAAAGGCGACATTATATTGTCCCGGAGAAGCGGGGGCGTCCCAAACCAGATCTCCCGAGATCGGATCAATGCTGAAAGTGGCCGGTGTGGCTCCGGCTTCTGTTTGTCCGGGTGCGCCGATCAGGTTGGGATCCTCATAAGGAATATTTATACCAAAACCTGGTCTGCCCTCTTCCTGAGGTACATAAATTTTGTACGAAAGACTATCTCCGTCAGCGTCGTATGCATTCGGATTGTGAACATAACGTTGGCCTACAGCAGCCAGATCGATAGGTGGGTTGAGTAGAGTTGGTGTTTGATTCCTTCCGAGTGAGCTATTTACCAGAATTGTTGTGTGTACGTAGAAGTTGAGTTGGTCGGTGTTAATACCCTTATTCAGGTTAAGCGTATTCTCATTTCGGTTATCCATGGTCACAGAAATCTGGTAATTTCCTGTTCCGGGAAAGGTATAAGTTGTGATGTATTCGTTGACGGTCGTATTTAACCCAATGTCTCTTACCGAATTTCGGGCAACAGATTGTGAAACCCTGGCAGATGTGGAAGTAGCAGAGCCAAAATAGAAAAGGATATTGTTGGCTGCATCAGCAGCTGGTTTTCCTCTCTGACTCACGTCAAAATATGCGGTAAGTTTAATCTCGTAGGTAGGGGAGGTGTCAGAAATTCTGCGTGCGGTAATCTCTCCGGCGCGGAAGTGGGTAGCATTTGCCTGAAAGACAAAAAACAGGCACAAAAAAAACAACCATGATCTGAGCTGAAGGAGAGAATGCGTCATATTGAACTTGCTTAACAGATATCGGACTAAAACTTTAACGAAAAACAATGTAAAAACTGTGTACTATCCAAGTTTGAAACTGCATTTGTAGTAAACTCTTTTACACAGTGCGACAAACTTAGGTAAATGTCTGATACGGTAATATCGGGATTCTTAATAATGATTATAAATTATAAACAGGATGGGGAAAAAGCACTTTGATTTATTGTGTTGCAAATGTTTGTGCCATACCTTTGAATCGTTCTAAATATACCTCATTTTTTTGCACTAAAACCATTCGTGTTTTTTATGTCGTGGTTTACACAAACGTTAACGAGCTCCATCGGAAAGAAACTTGTGATGGCTCTTACCGGACTTTTTCTAATAAGCTTTCTGGTTATTCATGCTGGCATCAATGCCATGATTTTTTACAATGATGGCGGAGAGACTTTTACGCACTGGGGACATTTTATGGGTACCAACCCCATTATCCGTACCCTCGAAATTGGTCTTGTAGCAGGATTTATAATCCATATTGTAGACGGTCTGATGCTATGGAAATCCAACGCCGCTGCCCGTCCTGTGAAGTATGCTGTTAATAAAGCATCCGCCAACAGTACATGGTATTCAAGAAGCATGGGTTTGCTTGGTACTTTGTTGCTGATCTTCCTGGTTATTCATACTGCACATTTCTGGATTCCGAACCGTTCAAACCAGTTTGCTACAGGTGAAGAATTGAATCTGTATCAAATGATGCTGGAGATTTTCCAAAATCCGCTGGTCGTATTGATCTACGTTCTGGGATGTATTTCTCTGTTCTGGCATTTGCTGCACGGTTTTCAGAGTGCTTTCCAGTCACTTGGACTTAACCATGTGAAGTATAATGGTCTTATTTCATTTGTAGGTACAGCATTCTCCATTGTTATTCCTGCACTTTTTGCACTGATGCCTATTTCCATCTACTTTGGTTGGGTGTACTAATCAGCTGTTAAAAGCTCTTGCTTGAATTTAATTTTTCAGACTAATTAAAAGTAAAAATATATATGGCAACTTCATCTAGCCTGGATGCCAAAATACCACAGGGGCCGATTGAAACAAAATGGAGTAAATACAAGTCGTCGGTAGCTCTTGTAAACCCTGCCAATAAACGTAACCTTGAAGTCATTGTTGTAGGTACAGGTCTTGCGGGTGCATCTGCTGCCGCTACGCTTGCCGAAATGGGTTATAAGGTAAAAGCATTTTGTTTTCAGGATTCTCCACGCCGTGCACACTCAATTGCTGCACAGGGTGGTATTAATGCCGCTAAGAACTATCAGAATGATGGTGACTCGGTTTACCGTCTTTTTTACGATACGATTAAAGGAGGAGATTATCGAGCAAGAGAGGGAAATGTTCACCGCCTTGCAGAGGTTTCCGGAAATATTATAGATCAGTGCGTTGCAGCGGGTGTTCCTTTTGCACGTGAGTATGGTGGTTTGCTTTCCAACCGTTCTTTCGGTGGAACGCAGGTTCAGCGTACGTTCTACGCGGCCGGGCAAACAGGGCAGCAGTTACTTCTTGGAGCCTATTCAGGATTGCAGCGCCAGGTTGGGATGGGTACAGTGAAAATGTACAACCGTCACGAAATGCTTGACGTAGTTAATATCGATGGTAAATGCCGCGGTATTATCGCAAGAAACCTGATCACCGGTGAAGTTGAACGTCACGGAGGTCATGCGGTTTTGCTTTGTACAGGTGGATACGGAAACGTATTTTACCTTTCTACCAACGCTATGGGTAGCAATGTAACTGCAGCCTGGAAAGCACACAAACGTGGCGCTTACTTCGGTAACCCATGCTTTACACAGATTCACCCGACTTGTATTCCTGTATCAGGAGATCATCAGTCGAAGCTTACTTTGATGTCTGAATCTCTTCGTAATGACGGACGGATTTGGGTTCCGAAGAAAAAGAACGATACCCGTCCGGGAAATGAAATTCCTGAGGATGAAAGAGATTACTACCTGGAGCGCCGTTATCCTGCTTTTGGTAACCTTGTTCCCCGTGACATTGCTTCGCGTGCTGCGAAAGAGAGATGTGATGCAGGTTATGGCGTAGGTAGCTCAAAACTTGCTGTTTTCCTTGACTTTGCAGCTGCTGTAGAGCGTTACGGAAAAGGTGAAGCAAACAAGAACAATATTGCTAATCCATCGAAAGAGGATATTACCATCTGGGGAAAGGCTGTCGTAAAAGAGAAATATGGTAACCTTTTCGATATGTATAAGCAGATCACAGGAGAGGATCCTTATGAGGTGCCTATGCGTATTTATCCTGCGGTTCACTATACAATGGGTGGACTTTGGGTTGATTATAATCTGATGACTACAGTTCCGGGTCTTTACGCTTTGGGAGAAGCTAACTTCTCTGACCACGGTGCCAACCGTTTGGGAGCATCTGCTTTGATGCAGGGACTTGCTGACGGATACTTTGTAATTCCTTACACAATTGGTTCATATCTGGCGAAAGAAATTGGAACCGGAAAGATTTCAACTGATCATCCTGAGTTTGTCAGGGTTGAGAAAGAAGTTACCGACCGTATCCAAACTTTGATGTCAATCCAGGGAAAAACTTCTCCTGAATTGTTCCACCGTCGTCTGGGTCAGATCATGTGGGAGAAATGTGGTATGGCTCGTAATGCTCAGGGTTTGAAAGAAGCGATTGTAGAAATTCGCGCGCTTCGCAAAGAGTTCTGGAAGGATGTGAAAGTGATGGGTGGCAAAAATGAATTCAACCCTGAACTGGATAAGGCCGGACGTGTTGCTGACTTTATCGAACTCGGTGAACTAATGTGCCTTGACGCTTTGACTCGTGAAGAATCATGTGGAGGTCACTTCCGTGAAGAGCACCAGACAGAAGAAGGTGAAGCACTTCGTGATGACGAAAACTTCATGTTCGTGTCTGCATGGGAGCACAAATTCGAGGAAGAATGGGAGCTTCATAAGGAAGAGCTTGTTTACGAGAACATTAAAATTGCCCAAAGAAGTTATAAATAACCGAGCTGTCGGCCGTCGGCTATCAGCTATCGGCTGGGCCACCCTGGCCTTTTGCTCCATTAATATTATTGGTTAACAATTAACCGTTAAATGTTAGAAAAATGAGTGCAGGTAACATGCATATTAAGCTTAAAGTCTGGAGACAAAGCAATAGCAATACAAATGGAGGTTTCGAAGATTACAGTCTGGATGGAGTTTCTCCGGATATGTCGTTTCTTGAAATGTTCGATGTTCTTAACGAACAACTTATAGAAAAAGGAACAGAACCGGTTGCCTTTGATCACGATTGCCGTGAGGGTATTTGCGGAATGTGTTCGATGTATATCAATGGACAGCCTCATGGACCTTTGAGAGGTGTTACGACCTGCCAGCTTCATATGCGCTCTTTCAACGATGGAGATACTATCGTTGTAGAACCATGGCGTGCAGAGGCTTTCCCGGTGATCAAGGATTTGGTTGTAGATCGTGATGCTTTCGACAGAGTAATTTCTGCAGGTGGTTTCGTGTCTGTAAACACTGGTAACGCCCAGGATGCAAACAGCCTGCCTATTCCGAAAGTAGATGCGGATGAATCTTTTGCTGCAGCTGCTTGTATCGGATGTGGAGCTTGCGTAGCGGCATGTAAAAATGCGTCTGCGATGCTCTTCGTATCTGCTAAAATATCTCAGCTGGCATTGCTTCCGCAGGGACAGGCAGAAAGAAGTATGCGTGCAGAGAAAATGGTAGCGCAAATGGATGCGGAAGGATTCGGAGCATGTACGAACACAGGTGCCTGTGCAGCTGAATGTCCAAAGGAGATCAGTCTGGAGAATATCGCTCGTATGAACCGTGAATATATCGGAGCTAAATTGTCGTCATCGAACGTATAAGTTCCTATAAATTAAAGATTTGAGTAAGAGGTGTCGTTGAATCGGCACCTCTTTTTTTGTTTTAGATTTTTTTGTAAAATTTATATCTAGCCAGAACTATATCTTTTTATATGGTTTTGGCTAGATATAAATTTTTATAAGTAGCCAAAATTGTGTTAATATTTGTACTTTTGGCTACTTATAAAAATTATAAAACATGGTGGTTGGTCGCGAAACGGAGATAGGAATACTGAAACAGGCTTTGCAAAGTACTGAGGCAGAGCTTATAGCTGTATATGGCAGGCGAAGGGTTGGTAAGACTTTCCTGATCCATAATGTATATGCGGACCGGTTATTGTTCGATTTTTCAGGTATGTATAATAGTACTATGCGGGAACAGTTAGAAAATTTCGGCAATATGCTTACCTCTGCTTCAAAAGCGAAAATTCCACTAGCCATACCGTTCAATTGGATACAGGCTTTTGAAGTTTTGAAAACATACATAACCCCGCTGCTAAAAAAACAAAAGTCTGTGATATTCTTTGATGAATTTCCTTGGATCGACTCTCGGAAATCAGGTTTTCTGGCAGCATTTGAGCATTTCTGGAATTCATGGGCTAGCAGGCAGAATAATCTTGTTGTAGTAATTTGCGGTTCAGCAGCATCGTGGATGATCCGGAAAATAATTAATAATAGAGGAGGGTTGCATAAAAGGATTACACAAAAAATCAGATTGCTTCCGTTTACGCTGAATGAAACAGAAGCGTATCTACATAGCAAACGAATAAATCTGGATCGTTATCAGTTATTGCAGCTGTATATGGTTCTGGGTGGGATTCCGCATTATCTGAAAAATGTGAAGCCTGGAGAAAGTGCAGCCCAAGTTGTGGACCGTTTGTGTTTTAGTAAAGACGGAATGCTGAAAAATGAGTTTGAAAATCTATACAGCTCGCTGTTTGAGCATTCTGAAAAACATGTTGCAGTAGTACGGGCACTAGGCAGGAAGCCTTCCGGATTAACGCGCAGCGAAATAATTGAAGCCAATAAATTAACATCCGGCGGAGCAATCACAAAACTACTCGAAGAGCTTTCTGAATCAGGATTCATTATGTCTTATGTTCCTTTTGATAAAATATCGAAAGAGAACATTTACAAACTTTCTGACGAGTTCTCCAGATTCTACCTAAAATTTATGGAAGGAAGTAAAGCCTTAGGGATGGGAACGTGGATTAAACAATCAGCAACAGCTTCCTGGAAGAGTTGGAGTGGGACTGCATTT
The DNA here is from genome assembly GCF_003383615.1 of Dyadobacter luteus. GTDB lineage: Bacteria > Bacteroidota > Bacteroidia > Cytophagales > Spirosomataceae > Dyadobacter > Dyadobacter luteus. Next base: position 23,962 of record NZ_QNUL01000011.1, on the reverse strand, counting down.
GAAGGTATTTGTCTGAAACATACTGCGCAAATCAAAAAAGCTTTGGGAATATCAGGTGTGTATACTGAAGAGTCAGGGTGGCGCTATGTTGGGAGCAAAGATGAGCAAGGAAGTCAGATTGATCTGGTTATTGACAGACAGGATTTTTGTATCAATATCTGTGAAATGAAGTTCTCAATTGCGGACTTCGTTATTGATAAACGATATGCTTCTGACCTTCAGGAAAAACTTAATGTGTTCAGAGAAAGGACTAAAACAAGAAAAGCATTATTTCTGACAATGATTACAACATTTGGAACAAGGCCAAATGAATACAAGCTTAGCCTGGTGCAAAATGAAGTGCAAATGGATGCGCTGTTTGAAAAGCTATAAAAGGTATCTCTGTTAACCAAAAAACGAGGCACCCGATAGGGCACCTCGTTTTTTAAACTCAATGTCTATATGACTATAAAGCTGGATATTATTTCTTAGCAGTAGTATCCGCTTTTGCTCCGCCAGATGCTGCGTGCTCTTTGTTCAGACCTTCGATGATTTTCTGAGTTACATCCAGAGAAGGGTTTGCAAACAAAATTCCGCCACCCAAAGAGTAACCCAGAACGTATTCGTAGCCATTTTCTTTGTTGTATTTCTCGATGTAAGAACGAATGTTTTTGTAAAGCTGCTCATTCTTCTTCGCTTCTTCCTGTCCCAATGCTTGTGCAGCCTGATCGCGGTAAGCAACAAGATCCTGCTGTTTTTTCATCAATTGCGCCTCCGTTGAACGTGCTTGCTCAGGAGTCATTGTTTGTGCTTTTTGCTGGAAAAAAGCCACTTCGTTCTGAAGAGATCTTCCTTTTGTATTCAATTCATTTTCAAGTTGGAAGTTTTTGTTTTCCAATTCTTTTTTGGTCTCCTTGAAGAAATCATAGTTAGTCAGGAGTGAGTCAACCTGAACATAAACTGTACGACGGCCCGGAACAACTTGTCCATCGACTACCGCTGAGCCTGCCTCAGGTTTGTTTGAAAAGTGTAAAAAGAATAACACCGCAACAGCAAGCGTAAGTACGATGTTCCAAATCAGCGAAGTATTGTTGTTCACGTTCTTAATGTTTTATTGTTTTTTAGAAAGAGCCGCAAAGATAATGATTTGTGTTTCAAGGCATGCACAATGTTCATTTTTTACCATTTCAAAATGAAAATCCTTAAATCCTGGCAGATATTCAAAAGGTATCGGGCTAAAACAGCATGTTAACCTGCCCAGTTTTCCCTGTCCAGACTTCTATACTGAATCGCCTCAGCAAGGTGCTCTACTTTGATATCCTCGCTTCCGGCCAGATCTGCAATGGTACGTGATACTTTCAGAATACGGTCGTAGGCTCTGGCCGAAAGTCCCAATCTATCCATAGCAGTTCGGAGCAAAGCTTTACCCGGATCTCCGATCACGCATATTTCTTTCACCATTTCCGGTGTCATCATGGCATTGGAATAGATATCCTTTTTATCCTTGAAACGTTCGGTTTGTCGCTCCCGGGCTTTGATCACCCTGTCACGAATCTGCTGGCTACTCTCCGATTTACGTGTTGAAGCAATCTGATCGAAAGACACCGGTGTAACTTCCACATGAAGGTCAATTCTATCCAGAAGAGGTCCGCTGATTTTGTTAAGATATTTCTGAACAACACCGGGTCCACAGACACATTCTTTTTCAGGATGGTTATAGTATCCACACGGACAAGGATTCATACTGGCGATCAGCATAAAGTTGGCAGGAAACTCTACCGCCATTTTGGCTCTTGAAATACTTACCCGGCGTTCTTCCAGAGGTTGTCTCATTACTTCCAGCACTGTCCTTTTGAATTCAGGTAATTCATCCAGAAAAAGGACACCGTTGTGCGCGAGTGATATTTCTCCGGGTTGAGGGAAACTACCTCCACCAACCAAGGCCGCATCACTTATGGAGTGGTGAGGAGAGCGGAAGGGACGGCGGGAAACGAGTGTTGCGCGCTTTCCAAGTTTACCGGCAACCGAATGAATTTTGGTTGTTTCCAGCGCCTCGGGCAATGTCAAGGGTGGAAGTATACTTGGGATACGCTTAGCCAGCATGGTTTTTCCGGCTCCGGGAGGGCCAATCATAATGGCATTGTGTCCACCGGCGGCAGAAATTTCCAGTGCTCTTTTGATATTTTCCTGTCCCTGAACATGCTCAAAATCGGCATCATATTCGTTTTGACTGGTGAAGAAAAGATCACGTGTATCTACTATAAGCGGCGCTATTTCTTTAGTTCCTTCAAAAAAACCGATAGCATCTTCAAGTGTTTCGACTGGAATGATATCAATGTTATTGACAATGGCGGCTTCATGGGCGTTTTCGACAGGCAAGACAAAACCTTTGAATCCCTGTTTCCTTGCTTCAATCGCAATAGGTAAAACTCCCTTTATGGGTCTCAATATACCATCAAGAGAAAGTTCGCCCATGATCACATAATCTTCGAGTTCTTTCGCGCTTGTAAGCTGTTCTGAAGATTTCATGATAGACAATGCGATGGGCAAATCATACGCTGAGCCCTCTTTTCGGATATCTGCCGGCGCCAAGTTGACAACTATTTTCTGCCGTGGCATCTTATAATCGAAATATTTCAGAGAGGCTTCCACCCGCTGCTGACTTTCCCTTACGGCACTGTCTGCCAGACCTACCATAAAGAATCCAAGTCCTTGCCCTACAGTCACTTCAATAGTGATCATATTGGCGTCCACACCGTAGACGGCACTTCCAAAGGTTTTAGCTAGCATGTGTTAATGATTGTTGATGAATGAAATTGAGTGTAAGAATTGAAGGTAAAATTAAAACATTTTGTGAAAAGCAAAAGTGTTGATTATCATTCTACTACAGCCGATACGCAGATATACGTAGGGATGATTCCGGTTGCTCTGATACGTACTTCTGCATCTTCGGCTTGTGTATTTCCGGTCAGTACTAGGGCGGTATCAAGCCCGAATTTATTTCCACCCAAAATATCCGTCTGCAATGTATCTCCCACCATCAGAATCGAGCGTTTGTCAACATTCGGATAGTTTTTGATATGCTGATAAGCAAAAATGAACATTTGCGGATCCGGTTTGCCGAACCGGATAAACTGCCTGCCGATCGTATCTTCAATCATTTTGGCCAACGCTCCCACGGCAATGGATAGCCTGCTTTTCGAAGCCGGATAGGTTTTATCCGTATTCGCCACAATGACAGGAATGTTTCTTTTTCGCAGCAGATTAAGTGTTTTGGTCAAATCTGTATTCCAATCAAAACCTTCGTCATCCAGAAAAACAAGCGCATTAACATCTCCAACTGTATTCAGGTCAAGCTCACGGATTGACAAAGTTTTCAGGCCTGAAGTACCTATGTAATGCGCTGAATTGTCTGTGCCCAGATATGCCACCACCCCATCCCGGACTTTGTAGTCGAGATATTCCCTTGCGAGCATTCCTGAGGATATAATGCGATCGGGTGTGACGTCGTTAATACCCAATTTTACATATGATTCTGCCAGCTGTTCAGGACTTCTGGAAGCATCATTGGTAACTACATAAAAATCTTTATTGGTTTCTCTCAGATACGCAAACGTATTTTCTATTCCGGGAATGAGTCCGTTGTAGGTTTTCAACACGCCGAATGCATCGAAAAAAATAACATCGTATTTGGAAACTACAGATTTGAAATTGTCCAGTATCATGTGTCAGTATCTTAGGAGTGAATAGAATTGGTGTTATATCAGATTGAGGTGCTTCAGGATTTTGTCCTCGTCAAAACCCTCAATAGACGGAAAGTAAAGTTCATACGCCTCTTTCTGAAGCTTGGTGCAATACGACCGGTGGAAGAAATATTTTCCGTATTTGATCACATAGTTGAGAATAAAGAAGCGGTACGCTTCCTTGATAAACCGAACTTCACGTTCTGTAAGCGGGTATACTTTGTGGTATTCTTCGAGAAAAATCATGAACCTGTCTTCGGTAAGCGTACTCATCAGGTAACTGAATACGGTACGGTCGCCAACATTGGAAACGACTCTGCTGAAGAAGTAAAAATCCATGATTCGGGAGGATACCCTGAACCAGTCGTAATCCCAACGGGAGAAAAACTTAAGGTCATCAGTCACAGAAAAATTGCCAATATTCCAGTCAACAAAAACGGGCATGAGGTCAAAGCCACTTACATTGAGCCGCTGGATATTCTTCAAAAATACATCGCACTGTTTTTTTAGAATATGAATGTAGCCACGATGTTCGTACTGTCCGGTGTCCGTTTCCAGAATATCCAGTAAATGCTGAATGTCTGTTCTCAGGTTTTTGGAAGACTTTGGAATTGATTTTCCAGCCCTGAAACTGGCCAGGTGAAACTTCGCCGCTTCCTTCCCCAGTTGCCGGATCTGATCCTCATTGAGTCTTCTTGGAAGCCTGTTCATTGCCCGGATCGGGTTATAAAAAACTACCCAGGTATCCACAAAATCCTCCTGATAACGATAAGTATATACCTGATTATTTTTCATCAGGGATCTGGCCAACACATTTTCGTAAGGATACAGAAGATTGTTAGCCAATGTTTGTATGATGCGGTGATCTTCTTTGAAATGCTCGTATTTCCCAAAATAGGAAAGTTTGGCGATCACAACATCGTCATTATCCAGAGTGACTCTGAAAACGTGATTGGTCGAAACTCTGGCACTGATATCTTCAACAAATTTTACATCAATGGAACTGTCAAACCCTTCCCAGGCCTTTCTGATAATTGCCGGATAATCTTTTAAACGCATTGTAATGATGGTTGGGGTTTATGCCCGAATACTGTATTTTAAGGGACTTTTATTCCCGACAAAGGTACTAAACTCATATAGGATGGCTAAATGCATCTTTAAAGTAAATGATTAAAATGAAATAATCACATGAAATTTCAGGATTGAATCCAGTAGCTGTCAAGTACCATTATCAGGTTTGACTGCAATTCCCGATCTTTTGATTTAATTTTGCGCAAAACTGACCATCCGATATTTTGTTGTATTATTTCTCCCGATACCTTATTCGTCTGGCGCTACCCATTTTTTTGCGCCGTTTGATTGTTAAAAATGCTGGTAACGCATCTGGCAGGGGCCCATTTTTGCTGGCTTCTAATCACCCCGATTCTTTCTTTGATGCGGTGGTAATTGGTTCTGTATTGGATCAACCCATTCACACACTTACCCGAGGGGATGTATTCAAAAAGCCAGCTGCGGCTTTCTGGTTACGGCAAATCAACCTGATTCCGGTTTTTCGTGGGTCGGAAGGAAGGCAATATGTCAAGAATCATGACGTAACTACAAAGGAAAGTCATGATGCACTTAAGAAGGGCGATTCAGTAGTGGTATTTTCAGAAGGGGTATGTGTGAACGAATGGCGCCTGCGACCTCTTGGTAAAGGAACTGCCCGTATGGCGCACCATATCTGGTACGGCGAAGATGCGTTGCCTACAATGGAAGTGGTACCGACAGGACTGAATTATGAACATTTCAGAGGACCCGGAAAAAGAGTTGCTCTGAATTTTGGAAGGGGAATTAAGCAGACCGATATCAGTACTAGTCCGGATGAATACGAAAAATGGTTACGGGAGTTTAATGAAATTTTGGATGTTCGAATGAATGCTGAAATATTAACATTATCTCCGGATCTTTCTCGATCAGAAAGACAGCAGGAGTTGGATCGCTTTTTCGGAGGTCCGGCTATTCAGAAAAAGCCTAATCCTCTGCAGCAATTCTTAGGAATAGCAGGGCGTGTTATTCATCAGCCTCTTTACCAGTTTTTTGTTAAAAAATCAGCTAAGCTTACTGCCAGATCAGTGTTTTATGATTCTGTGTTGTTTGGTATGCTTGTGTATATATACCCACTACTCGTTGTGCTACTAGCCATCATAGCAGGGATTTTCGGAGGATTGAAAGCAGGACTTATCTTATTTGCTGGTTTGCCATTATTGGCCTGGGCGGGAAGTAAGTATTAAGGAAACATATACTTATGAAAAACAGAGAGGGTGTCTCAAAAAGGCACCCTCGTTTTATGTTTATCTGATTGTTTGTTTTTCTGAATTTGATTATCTTTAGATATAAGCAAATCAGGAAAAATGGGCCGCCAACAACCTACTTTCAAACCTTATAATCAGCATCAGTTGATGCTTTTACCTCCAAGTTTAGAGGAGTTAATCCCCAAAGATCACGCTTGTCGTGTGGTCAACGATGTTATTAACAAGATCAGTCTAGAGCCTCTCAACGCCGCCTATCATACAACCGGCTCTTCGAGTTATCATCCTCAGATGCTCTTGAAAGTGCTTGTGTATGGTTATGTAAGCAACATTTATTCGAGTAGAAAGTTAGAAGCGGCATGTAAGGAGAGTATCTACTTCATGTTTTTGAGTTCGATGAGCTATCCCGATCACAATACGATCAACCGGTTCCGTGGGGTACGTTTGAAAAATGCCTTACGCGCTGTTTTTGAACAGGTAGTCGAGCTACTTGCTGTGGAAGGCTTTTTGAGTATTGAGGAAGTGTATACAGATGGTACTAAAATTGAAGCCAGTGCCAATAAATATACTTTCGTCTGGAAAAAAGCCATTGCGACCAATAAGGAAAAGATGAAAAAGCAACTGGCACATATATGGGAATACGCCCAGAGCGTTGCTGCCAGTGAAGATAACCTGCCTGATCCACCAGACCTGACTACGATCAACAAGGAAAAAGTCCAGCAGACCGTTGATAAGCTTAATCAGGTACTAAGCGGGAAGGGCAATTTGGACAAAAAGATGAGGGCTAAACTTGGATATGTGACTAAGCATTATCCTGCCAATATCGAACGCTACGAAAAGCAAGAGGCTATTTTAGGTGAGCGCAACAGCTACAGCAAAACAGATCCGGATGCTACATTTATGCGTTTGAAAGAAGATCACATGAAGAATGGCCAGTTAAAACCGGCTTACAATGTTCAGATATCTACCTCCAACCAGTTTATCGTAAATTACTCAATCCATTCTAATACGACCGATACCAATACACTTGCAGAGCACATTGAGCAGCATGAAAACAGCTTTGGTGCTGCGCCAAAATGTATAACCGCTGATGCTGGCTATGGATCCGAAGAAAATTACACCTTACTGGAAGGGAAAAATGTAACGGCTTATGTGAAGTATGGCCTCTTTGATAAGCGTCAAAGCCGCAATTATAATAGCAAGCACCCATTCAGTGCAGACAAGCTTTTTTACAACGCAGCAGCAGATCATTATATCTGTCCGATGGGTCAGAAAATGCGTTATGTAGGTAATAGCAGACGCAAAACAGTGACAGGTTTTGAACAAACGGCCAGGCTCTACAAGGCGATTAATTGTCAGGGATGTCCGTTGAACGGTGTCTGTCACAAATCGAAAGGTGAAAGAATCATCCAGGTCAATGTCAATCTGGAAAGACTGAAAAAGCAGGCAGATGAACTGTTGAAAAGTGAGGAGGGTATTGAAAAACGAAAGAAGCGATGTTTTGATGTAGAACCAGTCTTCGGTAATATAAAAGGTAACCACGGTTTCCGCAGGTTTATGCTCCGCGGTAAGCAAAAAGTTGAGATTGAGTGGGGATTGCTTGCAATCGCGCAGAATATCAGAAAAAAAGCCGCTTAGAAGGGCTTTTTATTACACAATTCAACTACCAGTACCCTGAGCTTTTAATAGAACTTCATAAAAGCTAAATAATCATAAAAGACTGCACAACAAAAAGAGGGTACCCCAATTTTGATTTGAGACACCCTCTCTGTTTTTTTCAGTCTTTCACCCGGTTCAGACTGAGCAGTTTCAGCATCCAGTCGCCAAGTGGTTTTTGATTTTTGCGTTTTTGTATATCCAGAAACCATCCTATTTTTTTGAGAATAGGTAATTTATGCGTTTCAACAAGTTCAATGAGTGTCCCGTCCGGATCTTCTACATAGGCAAAACGTCCGGCTGCTGATTCCATACCAAATGATTCTTCACTGTCGACGGTAAATGGATATCCTTTTGACTCAATTTTCGTTTTCAGCGCCGGCATATCCAATGTATCAAAGCATAGGTGGATAAATCCGCAGTCGCCCCAATAACGGTTTTCGAAAAGTTTTTTAGGAGTGCGATCCAGGGCCTGCAGAAGTTCAATCTGTATATTTCCTAAAAGCTTGGAAAATGCACCTACCGGAGTGAATTTTTTTCTTAGTAAAACTCTGCGATAGCGCTGACCTGCAATAGAGGTAGGCAAATCTTCGAATACGCCCGTTTTGTCATAAACCATCTCCATAGGATCAAGCAGGTTACTGTAAAACAGCAGTGCCTTGTTGATATCCGAGACGCCGACTACCACACCTGAGACTCCGCCAACAGGATGTCCTGTTTTTTGAAACCATGAAGTGTCGCTCGTGATCTGATATATATTGCCGTAAGGATCGCTTCCCCAGAATCCTTCGCCTTCAGGTAATGCTACAAGCGGGCCTACTGCTTCTTTCGATTTACTCTTAACATGCTCATGTGCTTTCTTCACATCCGGAGCTTTGAAACGAATGGCATTTATTCCTAAATCTCCCAACTCCATTTTGAAACCAACCGGCTGAGAAACGCGGCTCGTAAATGACCAGATTTCCAATCCACCGCCACCAGCCATGTTAATGGCCAATGCTGCATGGCGCTGATGTACTTTGCCTCCGGTATATGGGGTCATCAAAGGAGCTTCAGCTTTGTCGTCAAAAACGGGTACGTCGAAACCCAGTACCTGGCGGTACCACTGCCATGCCGCTGGCACATTTTGAACGCCAACACCTACTTGTTGGATTCCTGAAATAAGTGGAGTACTCATGGATTGAGATGATTTTTAAAACAGATCGATAAAGGATCAGGCTGTAAGATACTGTACAAAGCCGCAATTTTACGAAAATAAAACAGGAAAATGATGGCACTTTCATAAATAGAATAAGTGCCTCACAGGCTTTTCAGGAAAGATGGAAAGAGCGTATATAGGTTGTATTGGAAGTAAGTAATTGAAAATTGGAAGACATAACGGTTGTAATTCTGATCATACATAAAGTGTTGTTGGCACAATACAGTTGGGTGTTAACCAGCGGGGAGCGGGTAATTATTTTCACAAATGCGGGATCGTACTTTCCTAATAATGTGTACCTTTAACAGTAAAATTTTAATTTTTCAGTAGTACATCCAACAGACAACGTAAGTCGTATATCTGACGGGCATTGTCTCAATTATCAAGTAATGAATCAGTCGGTAGTAATTGCACCAATTCAGGAGAGTTTAGTAAGTTTCATCAGTTCAGCAAACTATTCAAAAGTATTCGTAATTGCGGATAACAATACAAAGAAGCATTGTTATCCTTTGATTAAGGCAGCACTGCCACCTCATAAGATTGTGTCGGTTGCCAGTGGGGAAAAATTCAAACTGCTTTCGACCTGTGAGACGATTTGGGATGCGATGACCCGCGAAGAACTTGACAGGCATGCTCTGGTAGTGAACATTGGTGGTGGAGTGATTGGTGATATGGGTGGATTTTGCGCAGCTGTCTACAAAAGAGGTATAGATTTTATACAAATCCCGACGACTTTACTATCGCAGGTAGATGCCAGTGTAGGAGGGAAGCTTGGAGTTGATTTTCAGGGCCTTAAAAATCATTTAGGTGTTTTTAATATTCCTAAAACTGTATTGATTGATCCTGTTTTTCTAAATACTTTACCCGTAAGAGAAATACGGTCCGGCTTTGCAGAAATCGTGAAACACTGCCTGATCGCCGACGGTGCTAAATGGAAAGAGATCAGTACAATTGATTTTGAGGATCAGAACTGGATGGATCTGATATCGCATTCGGTAAAAATAAAACAGGGAGTTGTAGACCAGGATCCTACAGAGAAAGGGCTGCGAAAGATATTGAACTTCGGACATACGCTGGGACATGCTGTAGAAACTCATTTTTTGGCTAAAGCACCGGCACAGAGGCTTTTCCATGGAGAAGCCATTGCTGTGGGTATGATCATGGAGAGCTATCTGTCATTCAAAAGAGGAATGATCGATACAGAAACATTGAGTAACATTGAAGAATTTATTTTTGCCACTTACGGAAAGGTGAAAATAATGCCGGAAGAGGTGGATGCGATTGTATCACTCACACGGCAGGATAAAAAGAACAGAGGGAGCGAGATTCGTTTTTCATTGTTGACAGGCGCAGGCAGCTGTGCCTATGACATTGTGGTCTCTCTGTCCGAAATGCGTAAAGCAATAGCTTATTACATGGGTTAGTACGGTGTAGCAAGGCATAAGCTGTTGGAGTTTTTGAGGGAATGAATGATTGGATACATTTTTATAACCTGACAAAAATGAAATGCTTATGTTAAAGTCTATTAAACCGTATGTTGCTGCAATAGTAGTTGTATTGCTTGCAGGTTGCTCTGGTGGTCGTAAAGTGTTTGTGGAGCACGATTACAGTTATGAGACCAACTTTAAAGATTATTCCTCCTATACTTTCCTTGAATGTGAGCGGGATACCAATAATCTCTGTACCGAAATATATGAAGCCATAAGACGGCAGATGCAGGTGCGAGGATATAAGCTTACTGCGGATAAACCCACCTTATTGGTAAATTACGGGATCTTCTACGACAATCTGCGTTATCAGGGATATATGCAGCCGGTTATTAAAAACTGGGTAGATACCGAAAATGACGGATTCAGATACGAGCCAATCAAATATGCACTGGATAAAGGGACGCTTATCGTTTCTCTGATTGATGCAGAAAGTGATCAGGTAGTATGGAGAGGATATGCTTCAGGTATTTTTAAAGGAGCAGAAAATACAAATAATCACTACCGTAGTGTCGTAAGGCGTATTTTTGACCAATACCCCCTATTTGCCAAAGGCTATGATCCAAGGAGATACAGCGAGCAGGTGGGACGATAGGAATCGATGAAGAGTTAAGAATTAAGAGTTAAGAGTTAAGAATTAAGAATTAAGAATTAAGAATTAAGAATTAAGAATGGAGAGTATACTTGCTTATCACTTTTCATTCTTAATTCTTAACTTTTAATTCACCCCCCCTTTATCTTAATTTCAGAGTTGCCAGTGTGAGTATCGCCAGGATGATACCTACAACCCAGAAGCGGGTAACGATTTTGGCTTCGTGAATTCCCTTCTTCTGATAATGGTGGTGCAGAGGTGACATGAGTAAAATCCGCCTGCCTTCTCCGAACCGTTTCTTCGTATATTTGAAATAGCTCACTTGCATAATGACGGAGATATTTTCTGCAATGAAAATACCGCACAACACTGGAATCAGCCATTCTTTACGAATTGCAAGTGCTACCACTGCTATAACTCCCCCTAACATCAAACTCCCGGTATCGCCCATAAATACCTGGGCAGGATACGCATTGTACCATAAAAACCCGACACAGGCTCCTATCAACGCTGCACAAAAAATTACCAGCTCTCCCGAATTGGGGATATACATGATGTTGAGGTATTGAGAGAATTTGGTGTTTCCCGAAAGATAGGCCAATACTCCAAGAGTTAATACAATAATACCCGAGACACCGGCGGCAAGTCCGTCAATTCCGTCGGTAATATTGGCTCCGTTGGAGATGGCGGTAATAATCACAATGGCGATGAGCGTATAAATAATCCACGTGTATTCCTCAGGTAACCAGCCAAATAGCAAAGTTTTATAATCAAACTCATTATTCTTAATAAACGGAATTGTAGTAACAGTAGGATGCACAATATCCCTGTACCGTTGTACCTCACCAACCGTAGAGTTGAAAATCGGTTGCTCGTATACTCTGATTTTTACGTTGTCATTAAAAGACAGTGTAAGTCCGACGATCAATCCAAGTCCAACTTGGCCGGCAATTTTGAATTTTCCGTGAAGTCCGTCTTTGTTGTTCTTGAACTTTTTGAGATAGTCATCTATAAATCCGATCAGTCCTGTCCATAAGGCTGTGATGATCAGTAGTACGATGTAGACATTGGTCAGTTTTGCAAAAAGAAGTACGGGAATCAGCAGAGAGGCAAGTATGATAAAACCACCCATAGTAGGGGTGCCTGCTTTCTCCATTTGTCCGGCAAGTCCCAAATCCCTGATCGTTTCCCCCATCTGTTTTTTTCTCAGAAATTCAATAATCCACTTGCCAAAAGTAGCAGCGATTACAAGGGAAAGTACAGTAGCGCCCAGTGCCCTGAAAGAGATATATTGAAATACACCAGCTCCGGGTATATTAAAATGTCTGTCAAGGTAGTCGAATAGATAATATAACATGAAACAGAAATTGGGGTGACGGCTGCAAAGTTGCGTCTTTTCGCAGACTACACAAAAACTGTCGCTATATTTAGCTTAAACAAATCATCAATTTTTAAACCTGAAAACCTTAAATCAGGTTTTGAACTGCTGAGAGATCCGTGTTGGTTAGCTTTTCGGATAATTGCCAAATGCTTCTATCAATATTTCCTTGTCGTCAAAGTGATGTTTAACGCCTTTTATATCCTGGTAGTTTTCATGCCCTTTCCCTGCAATCAGAATGATATCTCCCGGTCCTGCTTCTGAATAGGCAGTAAAAATGGCTTCCTTACGATCTTCGATCACGCTCGTTTTTTTATAGTCCAGCGGAGGCACTCCTTTCTGCATTTGAGCAAGAATGTCGTTGGGATCTTCAAAACGGGGATTATCTGATGTCAGTATCACCCTGTTGCTGAATTTACATGCAATTGCTGCCATTTTTGGACGTTTTTCAGCATCCCTGTTTCCGCCGCATCCTACAACCGTGATCACTTTTTCATTGCCATTCCGAAGTTCGGTGATGGTTTGCAGGACATTCTCCAGCGCATCAGGTGTATGTGCGTAGTCTACAATACCGACAATATGATCTGCTGAATGAAATTGCTCAAATCTTCCCGGAGGACTTTTCAGAATTGAAAGTTCAGTAAGAACTACCTCCGGATCTTCTCCCAATAATACTGCTGCACCATACACAGCCAGCAAATTATAGGCATTGAAACGGCCAATTACTCTGAACCACACTTCACGCATGTTGATTTCCATATGCATTCCTGCAAGTGTATCGGAAATCATTTTCCCTTTGTACGTAGCCAGCGTTTGCAGTGAATATGTTTCCACACGAGCATTCGTGTTCTGAACCATCACTGAGCCGCGACGATCATCCACATTGACCAGTGCAAAGGCAGACTTCGGCAATTGATCGAAGAAACCTTTTTTTGCCTTGATGTAATTGTCAAAGGTTTTGTGAAAATCGAGATGGTCGTGAGTGATATTGGTAAAAATACCGCCAGCGAAGTGTAAACCGGATATTCTGTGCTGTGCAACGGCGTGTGAACTCACTTCCATAAAAACATGAGAACAGCCTTTTTCGAGCATTGTTGCCAGCAAATGGTTGAGAGCGATAGCGTCAGGTGTTGTATGCGTTGATGGAATTACTTCATCTTCTACCTGATTCTGCACAGTCGATAAAAGGCCACAACGATACCCCAGATTTCTGAAAAGCTGGAAAAGAAATGTTGCTACAGACGTCTTTCCGTTTGTTCCGGTTACTCCTACAAGTGTCAGTTTTTCAGAAGAATTTCCGTAGAATGTTGATGCTATCAGCCCCATTACCTGAGCAGAATCCGCCGCTTTGACATAAGTGACATCGGAACTGATTTGGTCAGGCAGTTCTTCACACAAAATAGCTGTGGCTCCCGCTTTGACTGCAGTCGCTATAAACTGATGGCCATCTGTCTGCGTACCTCTCAGTGCGATAAACAAACTGCCTGTTGTAACCTTCCGGGAGTCCAGTATCAGACTTTGAATCGTAACATCCGAAGAACCTGTAATTTCCAGTTTTTCAATATTTGCAACAAGTGTAGCTAAGGATTTTCCCTGACCAGCTTCCATATATGACTTCTTACTGTAATGTTAATAGGATTGTTTTAACTCCGGTTCGGTTTACGCCCGGAGCAATAGATTGTTCGACCACCTTCCCGGATCCTTTGAAAGTAACGCGGTAACCTCTGTTTTCCAGCAGGTAAAGTGCATCTCTGAGGGGAAGTCCGGCAAGATCCGGAACGTCTCTGGAATTGACCTGCAAGGATTTGAAGCGAGGTTTGTTTTTATTCGCTATCGTTCCCACTGCATAGTCGGAGTCTACAGGCAATGCCGGTAAACGAAGTTTTTCATTAATTACACGAAGATCTGAAGACTTCCCAGCCCACTTTACATCATGCGCAGCCTCGGGAATAGAGTCTCTTACCGGTTTCTGGATCGATACGTCGTAGGCATATATTCTGTCAGCAACCTCTTTGAAGACCGGTGCAGCCACACTTCCTGCATAGCGGGTGTAATCAGCCCCCGAGCTCTTTGGGGTATCAATGATCACAATACAGCTGTATTTGGGTTTGTCGGCAGGAAAATATCCAGCAAAAGAAGTATAGTTTTTACCTTCCGTATAAACACCATTGATCAGCTTACGAGCCGTACCGGTTTTTCCGGCAATCCGGTAAAGATCCTGTTTTACACTTTTTGTAAGACTATTGGCTACTACACCTTCCAACATCTTTTTCACTTTCCTGATTGTTTCCGGAGAGGCTATTGGTGTTTCTTGTGTGTAAGGCTCCATTTTGTCCTCTATTTTTTCAGCACTACGTACCTCTCTCACCAGCATCGGGCGTACCCAGTAGCCATCGTTCGCAACAGCATTGTAGAAAGTCAGGGTTTGTAGCGGAGTCATCTGCATTTCATAGCCGTGGGCCATAAAGTACATGGAATAGTTACTCCACAATTTAGAACTTCGATCTCTGATCAACGGAGGTTTTTCTCCCTTCATATGGATACCCGTCGGTGAAGTGAGATTGAATTTCTTAAGGTAACCCAGGTATTTGTCAGGTTTGTTTGCAAAATACCTCTGCATCAGCAATACGGTCCCGATGTTGGACGATTTTTCAACCACCTGAGAAGCAGTAATATTTCCAAAACCTCCACGGTGTGCATCTTTAATGGTATGGTTACGGAAACGCAGCGAACCAGAACCTGTGTTCACCATCACTTTGTCAGGATCAATACCAGTTTCCTCCAGAATAGCCATCATAGTGGCGAGTTTGAAAGTGGATCCCGGGTCATTGCTTCCTGCCAGCGCATAGTTGAAAACCTCTTCGTACTTACCGTTGGAGCGTTTGGTAAGATTGGCCATCGCTCTGATTTCGCCGGTAGCTACTTCCATAATCACCACAGACCCAAAATCAGCATCCATTTCAGTCAGTTTACGACGAAGTGCAATTTCCGTCATATCCTGATAATTCATGTCCAGGGTTGTATAAATATCCCTTCCTGCTTCAGGTTGGACGTTCAGAGCATCACCAACGGGAATTTTGATACCGCCCTCTACTTTTTCTATCCAGCCGATACCAGCCTTACCTTCCAGTTTTTTGTCAAAACTGGCTTCTATACCGATATAACCTCTCCCGCTTTTAGGATCCGTACCTCCAATGGTTCTGTCGGCCATCGGACTAAAGGGTTTGTAACGTTTGTAAATGGTTTCGAATTTTCCGCCTCCTCCTTTTCTTGATTTTTCGAAAAATGGCCATTTTTTAATTTTCTCTCTATCAAGATGGCTTATTTCTCTGGCCTTAAGTCTCAAATATCGTTTGGTTTTGCTTTTTCTGTAACGCAGAATTTTGGTTTTGTACTGAGACGCAGTCATTTCTCCAAAGCTTTTGGAAAGCAAATTAGATAGCTGGTCAATATGCTCGGAGAAATAAGTAGAGTCGGCCACCTTGGTATCCAAACCGATATAGTAATAGGGCAGTGAGGTAGCCAGCAAACTATTATCCCGGGAATAAATGTTACCCCTCATAGCCGGAATCGTATCCAGTTTCAGGTCATTCTTCACTGAATATTCCGCCCAGGTTTTACCTTTAAAAGTATCATAATACTGGACACGTATCAGTTTGATAAATACCAGAATTGCCAGCCCTACCAAGGCCCAGCCAACCACCCGTGCCCGGTTGATCAGCGCTTTTTTATTATTTTGACCGCTTTCTACGTCGTTCTTCATGAATTTGGCAATCGATATACTGGAATCCGTAATAGTATTGGTAAGGATTATTCTTCCTTACGAATGATGATCTTTTTGGGCGGCGTAAGGTTTTCCTCCAACCCTGCTTCTTTCATTTTGTCAATCACTACGGATTGTCTTTTTCCCTTCATGTATTCAGCATGAATAGAGGTGTATTCCGCCCGAAGGTCATCAACCTCTTTTTTGAGTTTGATACTTTCACGGACATAGCTCTCCGACTCAAAGCCGATCCGCTCATATACCACCAGCAGGATAACGACCCATCCGAAGTAATAGAAATATTTGACCGGGACGCGCTCTTCTTGTCCGGGTATTTTTTCTCCAAAAACCTTATCAAGTGGTAAAAATCGGTTAAGCCAGTTGAAAAGGCTGTATTCCTTTTTCGGCTTCTTTTGCTTTGGGGGAATAGGTTTCGGTCTTTTCTTGTTTTCCGACATCTCTTATCGTTGTTGATGGTCTGTGTATGCGAATATGTTGGCTTCAAAGCCTACTTTTCTGCAATTCGTAATTTGGCACTGCGAGCTCGGGGGTTTCTGGTAACCTCTTCCTTTGTGGCCTCAATTGGCTTTCTCGTCACGGCACGTAATGGCTTTATTTCGTTGCCATAAAAGTCTTTTTCGACCTCTCCGTCAAACTTTCCTTTTTGTATGAAATTCTTGACGAGCCTGTCTTCCAGAGAATGGTAGGACATTACAACAAGTCTTCCGTTTTCAGCCAGCACTTCCGGAGCCTGTGTCAGGAATTCCTCCAACACTTTCAACTCATCGTTCACTTCAATCCGTAATGCCTGAAATACCTGAGCAAAATATTTATTCTCCCTGTGCTTTGGTGCATACCGGAGTAGGATACCTTTCAGATCGTTGATGGTTTCAATCGGGGAATTGTGGCGTGCAGAAAAAATGGCTTCTGCTGCGGTGCGGGCGTTATGTACTTCTCCATACATACCCAAAATTCGCTGCAATTCAGCTGCCGATCTCACATTCAGTACTTCACAGGCTGTTTTTTCTGTATGCGGATTCATACGCATGTCCAGGTCAGCATCGAAGCGGGTTGAAAAGCCGCGTTCAGGGGTATTGATCTGGTGTGATGACACGCCCAGGTCACCCAGGATACCATCCACCGGACCTGATTTGTGAAGACGCAGATAACGTTTCAAATGACGAAAGTTGGCAGCAATAAATGTGAACCGCTCGTCATCTTTGAACTCTTCCGCATTCGCAGCAGCATCCGGATCCTGATCGAAAACGAAAAGCTTACCGGTCGTCAACCTGTTCAGAATGGCACGCGAATGTCCGCCACCGCCAAAGGTAACATCTACATATATTCCATCAGGCCGGATATTCAGTCCATACAGGCATTCTGACAGCATGACTGGTTCGTGGTAAGTACTTTGAGACTCCATTTATTAAAAGCAACGTGCGTAGGAACTATTTCTTGCCAAGAGGCAGTTACAAACTTAATAATTTTAAGGCGTAGGAATGGCTGTTATGGGAGGAATTAATTTTTGAACCCGAACTGCAATTTTAATTCAAATATTTGAATATGAGAGTAATAAATTATGTAGCTGGTTTTTTGGCTATGATGTCCGTCGCGGCATGTAATTCTTCTGCTGATCAAACCTTGAAAGCAGGAAACTGGCGGGCCACATTGTTGCGTGATGGGCAAGAGCTACCTATACTTTTGGAAATAAGTCAAAACCCGGACAACAAAACATATAGTGTGGTATCGGTGAATGGCGAAGAGCGCCTTCAGTTGGATAGTGCTTATTTTGAGAATGATTCGCTGCATATTCCAATGGAGCTTTTCGATTCTGAAATTGTAGCAGCTGTGCATGGAGATAAGCTGAGCGGAACTTACAGCCGACTCAAAGAAGGAGTAGTTGTAGGCTCTCTGCCTTTTAAAGCGGTGTATGGAGAAAATCATCGTTTCTTTAAAGAAGGCGTTGCGAAGAGCGAGAAAAACGTGGCGGGTAAATGGTCTACTACTTTCCTGAATCCTGCTACCGGCGACTCAACACTTGCTGTGGGTAATTTTATACAAAATGGAAGTGCAGTACAGGGATCGTTCCTGACGCCAACCGGAGATTATCGTTTTTTGAATGGAAGTATAAATGGCGATAGTTTGTACTTATCCACATTCGATGGGTCCAATGCGATGCTGTTCAAAGCTGCATTGCAAACGGACGGAACATTAAAAGGAGAACTCTGGTCAGGATTGAAAGGCTACAAAACCTGGACAGCGAAACTTAATCCGGATGCCAAATTGCCTGATGCAACAAAGCTGACTTTCCTGAAACCGGGATTTGATAAGGTTGATTTTACGTTCCCCGATTCAGATGGTAAAACAGTTTCTCTGAGTGATCCGCAGTACAAGGATAAAGTAGTAATTATACAGATATTAGGTTCCTGGTGTCCCAACTGTATGGATGAAACCAACTTCCTGGCGCCATGGTATAAGAAAAATAAAGATCGTGGTGTCGAAATCATCGGACTTGCATTTGAGCATTCAGATAAGCCTGAGGTATCAAATCCTAAGCTGAAAAGAATGATTAACAGATTTGGAATGACGTATCCTGTTTTACTGGCTGGTACCAACAGCGATGAGGCTACAGGAAAAGCGCTGCCCATGTTGAATAAAGTGATGTCCTATCCAACTACTATTTTTATAGATAAAAAAGGAAAGGTGCGTGAGATTCATACAGGATTCTCAGGTCCCGGAACAGGTAAATATTATGATCAGTTTGTTGAAGATTTTAATGGACTGATGGATAAAATGATTGCTGAAAAGTAATATTAAGGTTCCCTGATAGCGCTGCACGATGTTGCAGCGCTATTTTTATGCAACAAAATTAGTATGCTTGCATAATATTCCTGTCTTTTCTTACATTTGTGTATAGGTCAAATGATTCTGACACCGTATAAAATCCAAGATATGCGCAAGGAAAAAACCATAGATTTCCAGATAAAATGGGCATGGCATTCTATTTCCAGAATGTATAATGCCTACGCTGCGCGGTTTGATACAACCATGGCGGTGGGTTATGTGCTACTCAATATTGACATTGAAAATGGTACACCTGCGACGAAGATAGCTCCTTTGCTGGGCATGGAACCCCGTAGTCTGGTAAGAATGCTTAAAAATCTTGAAGAGCGTGGATTAATCACGCGTGAGGTGAGCGAAAATGACAAGCGTTTCGTCAGGATTATGTTGACAGACCTCGGAAAAGAAAAAAGAGAGTTAGCCAGGGAAGGGGTAATTTCATTCAATACAATGGTGCGGGATAAAATACCGCTTGACAAGCTGGTCACATTTTTTGAGGTAATAAAGGATATTAACAAAATTGTGGAGGAAGAGAACCAGAAATTGAAAGCTGGTGATCTGGAAGAAGAGATCTAACCTCCGGTCTGCACGCCGTTTGGCGGGCTGAACGGTACAATTGAAAGTCCGGTCTGCATGCTTTTTAGCAGGCTGAACGAAACTGAACCTCCGGTCTGCATGATAATTATCAGGCTGAACGGTAATGCAATTATCGCCTTATGCGAACAGTCGGGAAACCGGCTGTCAGATCGACAAATAACAGTGAAAGAAGCTAAACGCTAACAGCTCAGAGCTAACAGCTAAATAATTCCTAATAACCAAAATCTTTAGATAATGAATCGTTCCATTCGTAAAGTAGCAGTTTTAGGTTCAGGCATCATGGGATCGCGTATTGCATGCCATTTTGCCAATATTGGTGTGGAAGTTTTACTATTGGATATTGTTCCGAAAGAGCCCAATGATATAGAAAAAGCCAAAGGGCTTACAACAGAGCATCCGGCAGTTCGTAACAGGATTGTCAATGATGCGTTTCAGCAAACACTGAAAGCTACACCGGCGTCCCTCTACAGCCCCGGCTTTGCATCCCGGATTAAACTGGGGAATTTCGACGACAATCTTCAGGATATCAAAAATTATGACTGGGTGATTGAGGTAGTCGTGGAAAGGCTGGATATTAAGAAAAGCCTTTTTGAAAAGGTTGAGCAGTATCGGAAGCCAGGTACACTCATCACCTCCAATACTTCCGGAATACCCATTCATCTGATGGCTGAAGGAAGAAGCGAGGATTTCAGGAATAACTTCTGTGGAACTCACTTTTTTAATCCTCCCCGTTATTTACGTTTACTGGAAATCATTCCAACTGCGGATACAGACCAGGCTATTATTGATTTTCTGCTGCATTACGGAGACCTGTATTTAGGCAAAACAACGGTTCTGTGTAAAGATACACCGGGCTTTATTGCGAACAGATTGGGGATTTACGCTTTGATACAAACCATACGTACAGCTGAGGAGATGGGACTTAGTGTGGATCAAATTGATAAACTTACCGGGCCGGTTGTAGGCAGACCAAAATCAGGTACCTATCGACTGTCAGATGTGGTGGGGTTGGATACGACCGTACATGTTGCCAATAATTTGTATGCTTCGGGTGAAAAAACGGATGAATCGCGCGATGCATTTATTTTGCCCGGCGTGATGCAGAAGCTTTACGACAACAAATGGCTTGGAGACAAAACAGGACAGGGTTTTTATAAAAAAGTAAAGGATGACAAAGGGAAGTCTGTGATTCTGGCGCTTGATTTTGCTACCATGGAATACCAGCCTTCAGGAAAAGTGAAGTTTGATACGCTGGAAGCTACTAAGGCAATCGGTGAAGTACCGAAACGCTTTTCAGTTCTATTGTCAGGGAAAGACAAAGCGGGAGAATTTTACAGAAAAACCTTCTCTGATATTTTTAAATATGCGTCATTCAGGATTCCTGAAATATCAGATGAAATTTTTAGAATCGATCAGGCCATTTCAGCAGGATTTGGCTGGCAACTTGGATTATTTGAAACCTGGGATGCCGTTGGTCTGAAAAATATGCTGGCTATTATGGAGCAGCAGGAAATGAAACCGGCCAAATGGGTATATGATATGGTGGCTGCCGGTCATGAATCTTTCTATAAAGTAGAGAAAGGCAAGCGGCAATATTATGATGCCGCATCGCAGTCGTACAAGCAAATTCCCGGACAGGAAGGATTTATATTGTTGAATAACCTGTCTGATCAGATCGTGTGGAAAAATGCAGGCGCCAATCTGTATGACCTTGGAGATGGAATTCTGAACCTTGAATTCAAATCGAAGATGAATACGATGGGTTCAGAGGTGATTGAAGGAATTCAAAAAGGAATCAGTCTGGCTGAAAAAGATTTCCGTGGACTGGTCATCGGAAATGAATCGAGCGAGGCATTTTCTGCAGGAGCAAATCTGGCAATGCTGTTCATGTTCGCGATTGAGCAGGAATTCGATGAAATTAATATGGTGATTGCGCAGTTCCAGCAAACGATGATGCGCGCGCGTTATTCATCCATTCCTGTTGTCACGGCTCCGCACACACTTGCTTTGGGAGGAGGTTGTGAGCTGAATTTACATGCGGATAAAGTAGTGGCACATGCGGAAACGTATATGGGACTCGTTGAATTTGGTGTGGGTATTATTCCTGCCGGTGGCGGTACAAAAGAAATGGCATTACGCTGCTCGGATATGTACCAGGCCGGCGATACGGAATTGAATATATTACAGACTGCATTTATGAATATTGCCCAAGCAAAAGTGTCTACTTCGGCGCATGATGCGAAAGCGATGAATTATCTGCAGGACAAAGATCAGATTGTGCTCAACCGCTCTCGGTTGATTGCGGAAGCCAAACAAGCCGCTATTGATCTGGCAGAAAATGGATATACCCAGCCCAAGCAGCGCAACGATATCAAAGTACAGGGAAAAGCCGGGATGGCACTCTTTATGGCAGGAATATCTCAGATGCGTCTTGCCAATTATATCTCCGATCATGACGCGAAGATCGCCAACAAACTGGCTTATGTGATCAATGGAGGAGATTTGAGTTATGCACAGCCGGTTACAGAGCAATATCTGCTGGATCTGGAAAGAGAAGCATTCCTGTCGCTCTGCGGAGAAAAGAAAACCCTGGAAAGGATGCAGGGATTACTTAGCGGTGGAAAACCACCAAGAAACTAATATCAATATATTATTATATGGCCTGGTAGATTCATTTACCAGGCCATTTTTATTCCTGGTGCCATTCAATGAGTTCTACCAAAGACATATCAAGCGCTTTGGCAATAGCAAATGCCCTATCCAGTGTCAGTGCTGTTTCGCCCGTCTCGATTTTGCTGTAGCCCGCCTGGCCTATTCCGATTCGATGGGCAATATACTCCTGCTTATATCCTTTTGATAACCTCACGTTTCTAATCTTCATTCCAAAGTGAGCGGCGCCTGATTCTTTCATAATGTGCCGGGATTTCGTGTTCTCCTAATGTATTCCACATCCGATTAGACTATCCAGCAAATAGGCGGTCACCTTTTATTCCAAATTAATACCTTGCATCGCACTACATCTACAAACTGAAATGGACCTTGCAAAGTATTTTGATAGGCTTCAGCGGTTGCACCGGCTGATCAGTAAAAAAGCAACAGGTTCTCCCTCGGAACTGGCCAATAAGCTGAATTTATCTGAGAGAGCAATATTTGAATACATTCGTATGATGCGGGAGCTTGGAGGGCCTATTGCTTTTTGTCCTGTAAGGCGGAGCTATTATTATGAGAGAGAGGTGGAGTTTAATATTGGGTTTAGGGAATTGGAAGATAAAGAAAAATTGAAAGTTGATGGAGGACAGATCGAAATGAATATAAATCTTAAATTATTCAATTTGTGAAATTTAATTTAAAGACTAAAAAAGAGCATCTAGAATTTCTGATTTTGAGGTTTACCAGCTTTGTGAGAAATCCCGATGCTTCTGACTATAATACAACTTCACTGCGTTGTAAGCTACGGGATGTGGGTGTATATTATCTCTTCTTATCCTTTGTAATATGCTTGTGTATAGTTGCTCTCATCACGTTTTTGCAAAATATTCATTTAATTAATTCTCTCGAACATGTAGATAAAAATATGAGCTGGTCGAAAAGAATTTTAGGGGCTCTGATACTTGCTCCTATTCTCGAGGAAGGTATTTTTCGGTACTTTCTCGGACCATTTCGTAAAGCTTCATTTTTTAAGTGGTTATACTATTTTTCTTCATTAGTATTTGGATGGATTCATTTTTATAACTTTCACCCTGATGCTGCTCACAATATTTTCTTACCGATAATTACTCTTCCACAAACATCCCTTGGGTTTTTACTTGGGTATATTCGGATAATGTATGGATTTTGGTTCGCTGTGATGTTACATTTTTTGTATAATGTGATATTTGTAGGGTTGAGTTTTATTTTTGACTGACACAATCATAATAATTTCATAATTATTTATTGACTGCATTTATAGTTCAGTGATCAGAATTAAATTTACATATTCATCTTTAAAAAATCGTTGGCCAACGTAATGGGTGACATTCGGTATTTTTGTTTTCATCTTAAATTTTGTATCAATGACTTCATTAGATTTAGAAGAGATCAGTTGTTTGCCGTTGAATGATACGGAACTCCAAGAGATAGAAGCTGGTAATGCATTTTGGGGTGCTATTGGGGGTTTTGTTGCTGCCCAAGTTCTTGCAGATTGGCAAGACTTTAAGGCAAGTTTTAAGGAAGGGTTGCAAGCCAATTGAATTATTTTTAACTTAAATTTAATATTATGGAGACTATATTTAGTGACTTTGAAAGTCTTTCTAATGACGAGTTAATTTTAACAGAAGGGGGTATCATCCTATCTTCTGGCTCGTTTGGATCTGATGTTGGAGGGTGCATTTCAAAACTTCGTTTTGAAATTTGCTGATTACTAAATAAATCAAATATCTAAAGTATTAAATTGAGAAT
>NZ_QNUL01000010.1 GCF_003383615.1 Dyadobacter luteus | reverse complement strand
CATTGCATTCTTTTCTCGCTTTTCCAGTAGAACGAGATCAGCAATGCTTTCCTTAATAATGTCAGCATATTTCATACGTAAATATACGACTTTTTATTTTGAAATTAGTATTATATTGAAGTCTGTTTTTGTATATTTGGTAAGCATAGCTTTTAAATTTACTAAAATATGGATCGCATTGTAATTGAAGTGGAGGATCGCGTAGCACGAAAGTGGCGTGATGCTGCCCCTGAAGTGAAAGATCAGGTCGGTAAAGATCTTGGGAAAAAGCTGGATGAAATTTTGGATGGTAACAGGGAGAGAGATCTAGATTTTAATCTAAAACTGGCAAGACAGGAAGCGGCTTCAAATGGTCTTACAGAAGAGATTCTTCAGAAATTGTTAAATGAAGAGTGATTATCTGTTTATTCTTGATACGAATACTATTATAAGTGCATTTCTAGTAGGGGGTTCTGTACCTGCTTCTGCCTTTGATAAAGCAAGAAAAGATGGACTGGTAATTGTGTGCAAAGAGATATACAACGAAATATCCAGTGTCTTAATGCGCCCAAAATTTGATAAGTATCTCAGTATTTCCAGAAGAATTTCACTTCTGGAAGATTTTAGGGATTCTGTAGCTTTTATAGAGGCTGATGAATTAGTCTCTGTTTGTCGTGATCCAAAAGATGATATTTATCTCTCCCTGACTGTTTCTGCAAACGCCACATGTATAATAACCGGAGATAAAGATCTCCTTGTGCTAGATCCTTTCAGAAACATCCCTATCTTGAATGCATCTGATTTTCTGAGTCAGTTTTGAAATAAAATAAAAACGGCCTGCAAATTCATTCGGAACTTGCAGGCCATTTTTTATATAAATCAGGAGGTTATCCCAATTGATTGATGCAGTTCAGGTCTTCGAATGCAAGTTTCAAACGAGCAATCATGCTTTCCTCTCCTTTACGCAGCCATACACGTGGATCATAATATTTTTTGTTTGGAGAATCTGCTCCTTCCGGGTTTCCAAGCTGAGTCTGAAGGTATCCTTCTTTGTCTTTATAATAACCCAAAATTCCTTCCCATGTAGACCATTGCATATCGGTATCAATGTTCATTTTGATAGCACCATATTCAATAGCCTCACGAATTTCTTCACGAGATGATCCTGATCCACCGTGGAATACGAAGTTTACAGGAAGATCGCCTGTTCCGAATTTCTGTTTGATGAAATCCTGAGAATTGCGAAGAATTTTCGGCTCCAGTTTCACATTACCTGGCTTGTATACACCGTGAACATTACCAAATGCAGCTGCAATGGTAAAGTTTGGAGAAATTTTAAGCAACTCTTCGTAAGCGTAAGCAACTTCTTCAGGTTGTGTATAAAGTTTAGAGCTGTCAACGTCTGTGTTATCCACACCGTCTTCTTCTCCACCAGTTACGCCCAACTCGATTTCGATTGTCATGCCCATTTTGGCCATACGTTCGAAATATTTAGCCGAGATTTCAATATTTTCTTCCAAAGGCTCTTCTGAAAGATCCAGCATGTGAGAGCTGTACAGAGGAACACCATATTGGTCAAAATGTCTTTCACCAGCTTCCAATAAACCATCTATCCATGGAAGTAGTTTTTTAGCGCAGTGATCAGTATGTAAAATAACAGGAACACCATACAATGCAGCCATTTGGTGAACGTGCTGCGCACCTGAAATACCACCAGCTATTGCTGATTGCTGATTTGCATTTGAAAGGCTTTTTCCTGCGAAGAAGCTCGCACCACCGTTAGAGAACTGAACGATAACAGGGCTGTTTACTGCCTTGGCAGTTTCCAGAACTGCATTTACAGAATTGGTACCTACAACGTTAACTGCCGGAAGGGCATAGTTATTTTCATTAGCGTGGCGGAAGATTTCGCTCACTCCGTCACCGGTAACAACACCAGGTGCAAAGCGTTTTGTGGTTTCGCTCATAGTAAAATAGGATATTTTTTCAAGAAATAATTTTACAATTCAGATATTCGAGCTGAATCGTGCGGGAAACGCTGCAAGTTAGGTATTTTACAGAAATTGATGTGAAAATACGTAGGTTATTATAGCAAGTGCAGAAGATTGGTTTGCTTTCCGGCATTTTAAACCAATCTGCGTATCTTTGAGAATCATTGAAAACGTAAAACGGCGACTGCTATTTTATGATTGAATAGATCCTGATCAGAATATGAATTTTAAGCTTGTCAAAACAATACTATTAGCTCTTTCCCTTGGTTTTTTCGCAGTCTGGGTATTAGAATTTCGTCGTGCCGGAATGTTTGAAAGCTACTGGCTGCTTCTTCTAAGTGTTATGTGCCTTCTTGTTTTTCAGTTTCGTCGCCTTAAAGCTTCTATGGAATTAAAGAAAAAGCAAACTGAGGAAATAGAAAACCAAAAGCTTTCTTCATCGAAACCAGCGAAAAAATGATCCTTCTCTTTATTTCTTCGATTGTGTTTTTTGTATTGGCCGGTTATTACGGAGCGGTTCGGTCAGTGCTGTTGGATATCTCTATTGACCGGTATTCACTGAGACACGAGAAATCGGAGGAAATGTATCAGACACTTTACTGGCGTAGAATCCTGAGAATGTTGCGTTTGCTCGTGATCGCTTTAGGCTGTTTTTCTGCGGCAGGATTCGTATACACGGCATTCATTACGGAAGGTGGATTTGGTGAAGACTTTGTCCTCTTTGTATTATTCTTCATTCTGGCTGCGTTTTGGATGTTATCCTACACAGGTTGGGTGAAAGTAGGAAGGAGCTTTCCAAATCTGCTTGGACTCAGCTCAATGGTGGTTCGTTTTGGAGAATGGCTTATGACGCCACTTTACTGGATGGTGGAGCCTTTTGTGAAAGAAAATATTTTGTCATCCTCATTGCGGGACGACGCCATATCTGCGGACGATCCCGACTTCGACGATCACAGTCTGGAAGAGCGTATGTTTATTAACGCTCTGGATTTTAAGGATCTAAGGATTCGTGATTGCATGATTCCGCGTACGGAAATTTCGGCAGTTAACGTTAATGCTGGCATTGAAGATCTTCGCAGAACGTTTTTATCAAGCGGGCATTCAAAAATCATTGTCCATCGTGATTCTGTCGATGACGTACTCGGCTATTGTCATGCTTTGTCGTTGTTTAAAAAACCAAAGGATATCAGCAGTATTATTACGCCGATTCTTATTGTTCCGGAGGCAATGCCAGCCCGCGACCTGATGTTACGTTTTTTGGAAGAGCGGCGTAGCATAGCACTGGTGGTTGACGAATTTGGTGGTACATCGGGGCTTGTAAGTGTTGAGGATGTAGTGGAGCAAATTTTTGGGGAAATTCAGGATGAATATGATTCAACCGAAGATTGGACAGAAAAGGAGATTGATCCGCAGACATACATTCTCAGCGCCCGACACGAAATAGACTATCTGAATGAAAAGTATGGCTGGGAGTTGCCGGAAGGAGACTACGATACGCTGGCAGGGATGATCATTCATCACCACGGCGATTTACCTGATGTAAATGACACGCTTGAATTGCCTCCATATTCCTTCCAGGTAGTGTCAATGCAGGATACCAGAATTGAGTTGGTAAGGTTGAAGATTGAGGAGAGGAGTGAGGGATTAAGAGTTAAGAGTTAGGAATTAAGAATTAAGAATAGCCTGAAAGGCTAATATATCTCTGCGCAGGGCAGCGCCCTGCTGGATTAATAAATGAGAATAGTTGAAAATTACAGCTGAAAATATTGGTAAAAAGTTTGTCAGGGAATGGATATTCCGAAACGCAAGTTTTGATATTCTTGCGGGAGAGAAATATACATTCGTAGGACCAAACGGAAGCGGAAAATCGACGCTTTTACAGATGCTCACCGGCATGTTCCCGGCTTCTGAAGGGGCGATCAGTTATATTGATGATAATGGGAAACCTGTAGATGAAGATCAATGGTACAAACATATTATTATCGCTGCGCCTTATCTGGAACTGATTGAAGAATTGACGCTCCGCGAACTTGTTCAGTTTCATTCCAGTTTCAAACCTTTGAAAAACGGCATATCTCTCGAAGAATTTGAGGATTTTATACAGCTATCTCATGCCAGTGGGAAGCTGATCCGGCATTTTTCCTCAGGTATGAAGCAGAGGCTGAAGCTGGGTCTGGCGTTTATGTCCGATGTCCCGATTATATTTCTGGATGAACCAACAACCAATTTGGATGCGAATGGTTTTCAGTGGTATATTGATAACGTTATAAAACATACCGCAAACCAGACGCTCCTGCTTGGCTCAAACGTAAAGCAGGAATATGATTTTTGTGACAATATAATTTCTGTTACTGCCTTCAAATAGACTTTTAAAAAAGTGGGAAAGCATGATTAAAAAAATACTGTTTCTCCTGATTTTAACTTTTTACTCCATCGCCGTTCGGGCGGGAGGTATGTATTTCGTTCAAAATAAAGGCCAGTGGGATGCTGATGTACTCTTTCGTACAGATGTACCCGGTGGCTTTTTGTTTTTGAAGAAACAGTCATTTGTTTATACTTTCTATGATGCTTCCAGAATAGCTACATTGCATGGCAAGGGAACAGGAACTGTTGATAGTAACCTGAGAGCAACTGATGTGAACACAATCACAGCACATGGTGTGGAAGTGAAAATGGTTGGCTCATCTGCTACTACCATGCTCAAACCCAGTAAACCTGTACAAACCAGATTCAGCTACTTTTTAGGTGAAGGAGCTTCTGCAGGAGATGTACAGGGATTCGAAGAAGTAATGTATGAAAATATTTATCCGGGTATTAACCTGAGAATATATATGCATAATGCAGTGCTGAAGTATGAGTTTATTGTAGGTGCGGATGCCAGGGTAGGAGATATAGCAATGAAATATGAAGGGGCTTCTGATTTGGCTCTTAATGGTGAAGGCCAGGTTGTAGTAAAAACCCCTTTATCAACATTTAAAGAGAATGTGCCTTATTCATTTCAAAAGCGAAAGGAGAAAACGGTAGAAATAAAATCCGGATTTTCTTTGAAAGATGGTAATACTCTTTCTTTTCTGTTACCAGATGGTTACGACAAATCACAAAGTCTGATTATAGACCCGGAGTTAATTTTTTCAACCTATTCGGGTTCTACTGCCGACAACTGGGGCCATACCGCAACCTACGACGACGAAGGAAACCTGTACTCAGCCGGAACGGTATTCGGGACAAATTTTCCGGCTACTACCGGAGCCTTTCAAGTAAGATTCCAGGGATTGGTAGATGTAGCGGTCATGAAATTCAGTCCTGACGGAAGTAACTTATTGTATGCTACTTATCTGGGTGGAAGTAGTACCGACATTCCCAATAGTCTGGTTGTCAACAGTAAAAAGGAGCTGATTATTCTGGGTACAACCTCATCCCGTAATTTTCCGGTAAGTAATTCTGCTTTTCAGAAAGAGTTTGGAGGTGGTTCTGCTGTGGTTCCGATTTCAGGACTAAACCTGCCCAATGGTAGTGATATTTTTATGGCAAAGCTATCGGCAGATGGTAAGCAATTACTTGCGTCCAGTTATCTTGGCGGTAGCGGGAATGATGGTTTGACTTCAGAAACCGGAGTTACTGTAAAGAATTATGGAGATAGCTTCAGAGGTGAGGTTGTAGTAGATAAGGATGATCAGATTTACGCAGTTACGTCTACGAATTCCGGAAATTTCCCCCTTCGCAACGCTGATAAAATGACGCTCTCTGGGCGACAAGATGGCGTTTTGTTCAAGTTTTCGTCTAATTTGGAATCTCTGTTGTGGAGTACTTACCTGGGCGGTGACGGGCACGACGCTGCTTTCTCTCTTAAAGTAACAGCTACAGGTGATGTATATGTGGCTGGCATTACCCAAAGTAAAGATCTTAAAGCACATACCTCTGCTTATCAGACTTCCCTGAAAGGTACGGAAGATGGTTTTATTGCCAGGTACACCGGTCAGAAATTAACAAACCTGAGTTATCTGGGAACTGATAAGGAAGATGGAGCCTATTTATTGGATCTGGATCAAACCGGGAATGTGTATGTATACGGGACAACGTACGGTACCTATCCTGTCAGTTCCGGAGTGTATAGCAATGCAGGTAGCGGTCAGTTTATTCATGCGCTGGATGCGGGACTTTCGAAGACTGTACTTTCTGCCGTAATCGGTTCGGGAAGGGGAGTTCCGGATATTTCGCCAACAGCTTTTTTGGTCAATGAATGTGGAAATATTTATATCGCTGGCTGGGGTGGGGATGTTAACGTTGTCTCATCTCATAATGCGGCAAGCAGTACAAGAGGGCTGCCGGTTACAACGGATGCGATTCAGCGACAAACCAGTGGTAACAACTTCTATATAGCCATTCTGGAAGAAGGTGCCAAATCCTTACTTTATGCTACTTTTTTTGGAAGCCTGAATACGAGTGCGCAGGGTGATCATGTCGATGGAGGTACAAGCCGGTTTGATAAAAATGGTGTGATTTATCACGCAACCTGTGCTTGTGGAGGAAGTAATTTTCCGGTAACGCCTCAGGCTTGGTCAAGAACAAACCGCAGCGAGAATTGTAATAATGCTGCATTCAAGATTGATATAGATCATCTGAAAGCCGACTTTGATGTTTATCAGGGTGATACCAAAGATGTATTGAAAGGCTGTGCTCCGCTTGCATTGTCATTTGCAAATATGAGTGAAGGTGGAGTCGATTATATCTGGGATGTGAACGGTAGTACTATTTCACGGGAAGAAGGCGGAGCTGAGTTTGTGTTCAGAAATCCGGGTGAATATACGGTTACACTCCGGGCATATAATCGGCTGTCGTGTAAACGAATGGATGTGGCTCAGAAGAAAATCGTGGTAGAAAGCATCAACGCAACTGTTTCCAGAGACACTACAGTGTGTGAAAATTCTACGTTACAACTTCGTGCATCAGGAGGAGCAACTTATAAATGGACACCGTCCACTGATATGGTCAATCCGGAAACAGCGAACCCAACGATTACAGTTACTGAAAATGGCACATATAAAGTCGAAATCAGTAGTGCAGCAGGGTGTAAGGTGGAACGAGAGGTGAAGGTGAGCGTGGAGAAAAAGAATGATTTTGTGGCTATGCCTGATGTTGAAATTTGTGCGGGTTCGACAACTACATTGACCGTTACCGGCGAGGCAGCCAGGTATCGCTGGCTGGCGGTTGCAGGTTTTCCTGAGACCGTAGGGAAAACAGTAAAGGTAAATCCAACTGTTACGACAACTTATACAATTGAAGGAGTCTATGCGGATGGTTGCAGACCATTACGCCAGATTACAGTTCGCGTAGATCGCTCCTTTGAGCCTGATTTTGAAATTGTAAGATCAGGTGAAACGTGTAATGAACCTTTCAGTTATGGACTTCGTAATCAGGGATCGGAGTCTTTGCAGTATGAATGGAACATGGGCGTGGGTAGTGTGTTATCCGATTTACACGTTGAAAATTTTGTTTATGATTCTCCTGGTGCCTATGCTGTAACGCTGACTGCCTATAATGCTGCCGGTTGTGCGTTGTCAGTTACGAAGCAGTTACAGGCAGAACCGCCATTTATTCTTTCTAATGTCATCACACCTAATGGCGACGGGAAAAATGATTTTTTTGTGGTACCTATTGCGGGTTCTTCACTAGAAGTGTACAACCGCTGGGGTAAGAAAATTTTTACCAATCCCGATTACAAAAATGATTGGGGGAAGGGAATTTCCAATGGAACCTACTTTTATGTAGTGGATACACCCAATGGCAGACATTGTAAAGGGTGGCTCGAAGTATTGGAGTAAGTTGATAATGAACGATATTGCTCCAATTATTTTTGGATCACCTTATTTATATTAATTTTACATAAGCAAACAAATCAAATACATTTAAGATGAAAAAAATATTCACAATCTTATTCTTTATCACTGCATTAGCAACAGCGCAGGCACAGAATGAAGATAGTTTCGGGAAGAAAATTGATGATAAAAAAGCCATTGCTGCCACTGCACTTCCTGCCAAAATGGGCAAAGATGAGAAAATGAATGCGAAGGTAACAGGTACTGTGGAGTCGGTTTGCCAGGTAAAAGGTTGCTGGATGAAGGTGAAGCTTGACAATGGCGAGACGATGAGAGTGATGTTCAAAGATTATGGATTCTTTGTACCGAAGGATATATCCGGGAAGACAGTTGTATTTGAAGGGGAAGCGCAGAAGAAACTGGTTCCTGTTGAGCACTTGCAGCACTATGCACAGGATGCAGGTAAGAGTAAAGAGGAAATAGCTAAAATCACAGAACCAAAGCAAGAGCTTACATTTATTGCCGATGGCGTTTTGGTAAAATAAATATTGCCGCCCAAGTGGGTATTAATAGATTTGAGGGCACTTTTGTAGCAATACAATGGTGCCTTTTTTATGCCTTTCAGAATTCTGTTTATCTGCTTCTTGCTGCTGATAAAAAGCAGCTACTCATTTTCTCAAACTGATTCGACCAGATGGTGGAACCCGCAGTCTGCTGCATTTACTGTTTTGGAAGGGCAAGCCTGGCCGAAAGAAATAAAGAATCCCTATGACCGGCTACCGGCGAGAGCCGAGAAGGATGTCAGAAAAGAAGTGTGGAATCTGTCGCGACAATCGGCGGGTTTGATGATTCGGTTCCGTTCTAATTCATCACGTATAAAAGTCCGGTATCAGGTAAACGGAGCCCATGCTTTACCTCACATGCCGGCAACGGGTGTCAGCGGAGTTGACCTGTATGCTGTTTCCAGCGACGGGGATAAGTTGTGGTGTGCCGGTAAATATGCCTTCAAGGATACCATTTCCTATGATTTTCAAAATCTGAATCCCAACGATCAGTACCACAAACATGGTCGGGAATACAGATTGTATTTGCCCTTATATAACAGTGTAAAATGGCTGGAAATAGGAGTAGAACAAAATGCTGAATTCACCGCATTACCTGTACGCCCCGACAAACCAATTGTTGCTTACGGGACGTCGATCATGCAGGGTGCCTGCGCATCACGCCCGGGGATGGCGTGGACCTCAATACTCAGCAGGAATATGGATAGGCAGTTGATCAATCTGGGTTTTTCCGGTAATGGGAAACTGGAAAAGGAAGTAATGGATCTGGTGGCAGAAGTAGATGCAGCAGTATATATCCTGGATTGCCTGCCCAATCTGACTATTCGTACAGAGGCCACTTATAACATGACTGCGGAAGAGGTGAGCACCAGGATCAGGAACGCAGTTTATTTGCTTAAAAAGAAGCACCCGGCTACGCCTGTTGCGTTGGCAGGGCATCCTGGTTGTACGGATGGGAATATTAATCCAACCCGACTTAAATATTGCGAAGATGCCAATCGGGTATTAATTGAAACTTTCGCGCAGCTGAAAGCGGAGGGAATTCAGGATCTGTACATGATTCCCAGCGATGCGTTTGAACAAGGGATTGAAACTATGGTGGATGGTACACATCCGACGGACCTTGGAATGATGCTGTATGCAAAAGGATATGAAAAACACCTGCGATCTATATTAAATGAATTCTCGGGGAATCTGGTTACTACTATTCCAAGAACACAGCTTCGGGAGTTGAACAATTATGATTGGGAAATCAGGCACGGTGAGATTCTGTCGCTCAACAGAACGAACCCTCCAAAAATAGTTTTGATGGGAAATTCGATCACCCATTTCTGGGGCGGTACGCCGAAAGGTCCCAGGGCAGTATCCGACATATCATTGCTCAATACTTTTGGTAAAAGTAAAGTGACTAATGCTGGTTACGGTTGGGATCGCATTGAGAATGTGTTATGGAGGGTACATCACGGTGAGCTGGACGGATATGTCGCTAATCAGCTGTTTGTGAATATCGGTACCAATAACCTTCAGTATAATACAGATGAGGAAATCGTGGCTGGCTGGGAGCAACTGATACAAGCTATTAAACAGCGGCAACCAACGGCTGAGCTTTGGATGCTGGGAATTTATCCAAGAAGGAATCAGGAAGATCGTGTATCAAACCTCAATAGCAAGCTTGCACGTTTATGCGGAGATCAGAATGTCCGCTACATGAATCCGGGGAAAGTATTCTTGATGGCCGATGGAAAAATAAATGAAAGTCTTTTATCCGACGGCCTTCACCCGAATGACAAAGGCTACCAGTTATTAGGAGCAGCAATCAAACCCTTTGTGAAATAATATCAGAGGACAGAACCGATACCAAAAAGAATAACAAACAGTAATGTTGACAACGCCATCTGCTTCAGATAAGGATCGAGTTCGCTGGCTTTGGTCAGCCTTGTAACGGCTAATCCATTTTTTATAAATAACGGGAAACTGAGCAAAAACAGCAAACCAGTGTAGGCAGAGAAATGCTGGATGGCATAAATGGTGATACAGAGCATACCAGTGATCAGGATAAACCAGTGGTAGACTACGGCTTTTGATCGGCCCAGTCTTACAGGAATTGAATTTTTTCCCGTTGCCCTGTCCGACTCTATATCTCTGATATTATTGATATTCAAAACGCCTACTGCGAAAAGTCCGCAGCTGCTGGCGGGTAGTAGTAAATTCCAGTCCCATACAAGCGTATGCAGGTAGCTGCTACCAATTACGCCCACCCATCCGAAGAAAATTAACACTGATAAATCACCCAGTCCGACATAGCCATAAGGACGTTTTCCTGCCGTGTAGGTAATTGCCGCAATGATACATGCGATACCGATACCCAGAAATATCCAGAAGGTATTGGCAGGTGCATTTTTAAGAGCAATCGCCAGCAACGACAGGCCCGAAGCCAACGATAATACTGAGAAAAGAATGATTGCCTTTAGCATAGCAGAAGCTGGAATCTCACCTGAATGTACAGCGCGTTTGGGGCCTTCCCGCAGCTCGGTATCCTTGCCGTTTACGGCATCACCATAGTCATTGGCAAAGTTAGAAAGCACCTGCAGAAATATAGTGGTCAGAACACTGAGCAGAGCTACTGTCCAGCTAAAAGTACCGGTAGAGGAAGCAAGAAAACTTCCCATCAGAATACAGGAAAGTGAAAGGGGGAGTGTACGGGGGCGGGCAGCCTCAATCCAGGATTTCATTCTTATTCTATCAAAACTTAATTACCTAAAAACCCACAGCTTTCTACTAAAGATCAGCGCTGTGGGTTTCATTTTAATACATATCAGGATGCTTCACTCAGATACCAACTGCTTTCAGGAATTCAGCATCAGTAGGAAGAATCTTTGAAGCGAAAAAGTCGGTCAGTTCACCTTTTTCGTTAATTACATATTTGCAAAAGTTCCAGGTTGGTTCTTTGTCATTCCATCCGTTCAAATCTTTTGAGCTCAACCATTTGTAAAGAGGAGCCTTGTTTTCACCTTTTACTTCCACTTTTTCGAACATCGGGAAAGTTACGCCGTAGGTAGCTGAGCAAAACGTAGCGATTTCTTCACTCGTACCAGGTTCCTGTCCCCCAAAATTGTTAGAAGGAAAACCAAGTACAACAACCTTGTCACCATGTTCTTTATTGAATTTTTCCCAGTCGGCATACTGCTTGGTGTATCCGCATTTAGAAGCAACATTCAGTATCACTACCTTTTTTCCTTTGTACTGGCTCAGATCTACCGTTTTGTCGCCAACAAGCGATTTAACTTTGAAATCATAAAGCGTTTGTTTAGCAACAGCATCTGCAGGTCTGTGAGCGATTTCGCTCTTGTCCGCAAAAATGCCGGTAATCAATGATGTAATCATGATAAATAGCGTCTTTAAAAAGTCCATAATAATTACAATATTAAGTTAAGCGTGAAATACATTTTAGGATTCACTACATTCTTTCCGGCACTTCTATTCCCAATAACTCCAAAGCGTGGTGAATCGTTTCCGAAACTACTTTTGACAGCGCAATTCTGAACTTAACAGCTTCAGGATTCGGATCAGAGAAGATTGAAACCTCAGCGTAAAACTGGTTGTACGTCTTCGCGAGCTCGAATGCATACAGGGAAATGACCGACGGAGCAAACTCATTGGCCGCAGCTGCTACGCGGTTCGGATATTGCGAAAGAGCAAAAATCAACTCACGTTCCGCAGCATGCATCTCGTAAGTTTCCGAAGGTATGCTGCCAGCCAGCTCCGCCTGTTCTGCTTTTCTGATGATCGAACGGATACGAGCATAGGTATACTGAATAAAAGGTCCTGTATGGCCCTGGAAGTCTATTGATTCCTCAGGGTTGAACAGCATCCGTTTCTTCGGATCCACTTTAAGCAGGAAATATTTCAAAGCTCCAAGTGCCAGTTGGTCATAAAGACGAACTGCTTCTTCACTCTGGAAATCATCAATTTTACCTAGTTCCTGTGTTCTGGTGGCGGCAGTCTGAATCATCTGTGATACCAGTTCATCTGCATCTACAACAGTACCTTCACGGGATTTCATCTTTCCTGACGGCAAATCCACCATCCCGTAGCTGATATGGTAGCAACCTTCGGCGTAGGTACGTCCCAGGCGCTTCAGAATCGCGAATAACACCTTGAAATGATAATCCTGCTCATTTCCAACAACCCATAGGTAACGGTTGTTGTGGAAATCGCTGTTTTTGAGTTCAGTCGTACCCAAATCCTGCGTAATGTAAACCGAAGTTCCATCACTACGAAGCACCAGCTTCTCGTCCAATCCTTCTTCTTTCAGGTCAATCCATACAGAGTTATCTTCTTTTTTGAAGAAAACACCATTTTGTAATCCTTCTTCGATAATGTCCTTACCGAGCAGATACGTATTGGATTCGTAATAAGTTTTATCGAAAGAAACACCGATTTTATCGTAGGTCTGGCGGAAACCGTCATATACCCAGCCGTTCATTTTGTTCCAAAGGTCAACAGTCTCTTTGTCGCCGTTTTCCCACAGAACCAACAGACGTTGAGCTTCAAGCATCCACGGCGCTTTTTTCCCAGCCACTTCCTCAGTCAATCCTTCTGCTACAAGCTGTTTAATCTGCGCTTTGTATTCCTTATCAAACTGAACATAGTATTTCCCTGCCAGGTGATCCCCTTTCAATCCTGACGATTCAGGTGTTTCACCATTCCCTAACTCGCGGTAAGCTAGCATCGACTTACAAATATGTATACCGCGGTCATTAACCAGACAAGTCTTGATCACATCATAGCCACTTGCTTTTAATATGCGTGACAGTGAGTCCCCGAGGAAATTGTTACGCAAGTGCCCAAGGTGCAATGGCTTATTGGTATTCGGTGAAGAAAATTCCACCATCACAGATTGCCCGTTTGACGGAAACGTGCCAAATACCGGAGCCGATTCAATATCGCTGAACAGGTTGCGCCAGGTGACGTCAGACAAGCTGAGGTTAAGGAATCCCTGTACAACATTGAAATGTGAGACTACAGAGGAGTTTTCCTGTAAATCAGCGCCAATAATTTGTCCGATTTCGGCGGGAGCACGACGGGCAGCTTTACTTAAAGAAAATGTTACAAACGTGTAAAATCCTTCAAATTCCTTTTTGGTAGGTTGTAAAATGATGTCATCTGCAACCACCTCGAAGTTTTTCAGGATTGCTTTTTTTATGTCTTCTTTTAGAATTGCTTCAATCGTCATGAAAAATATTTTAAATTGAAATTCAGTGTCTTTGGAAATTTAGGGTAGATTTCTCTAATTTTTTATTTGAATAAAAATATTAGTGGGTTTGATATGAATCTTATCCTTTTTGATGCAAAATTAGGGTAAATATTGAACTGACTTGCACCCCTGCTAAATAAGTTGTGAAACATAACAGTATCAGGAAGCGGAATTGCTCCGGATGATTCATTTTTCTGCTGATATGCGTTCACCGTACGTTAAACGACTATTGTAAAATGAACAGATATTTTACGGTTCATATTTTTCTTGTAACCTTTCTCCTCAGCGGGATACTATCTCTACGCACTGCCTACGGCCAGTTGCAGCAAAGTGACCGACTCGAAATTCCGGCAGCCTCTTTTTCCAACGAACAGTTTGAAGTGATCAGTCTTGGGGAAGAAGGGCTCTTGTCTGTAATCAGGGGAGATCCGTTCTCGCACAGAAGTGAGCAATGGCAATTTGTCCGGTACGATACCACCATGACGGCCGTCTGGACGAATGCCTATAAGGTAGATTTTCGATATATTCCCGTGATGGCGTATAAAGCCGAGCACTTTGGTTACTGGCTTTTTGCTGAGCCGGATACGGATCATTTTCTTTTTCTGCAATTGAATTTCGGCGACGGTACCATTGATATACACAAGGGAAACCTGCTGGCGGGCGTGGATGTGCAGCAATTTAAGGTATTAGGGAGTAAAGCGTTGGTGTCGGGCTATTATCGTTCGCGCCCGGTTGTGTTGGTGCATTCGTTCTTCGATCACACCACAAGAGTATTGCCGGGACTATATGAAAAAAATACAGAGCTCAACAATGTAGATATCAATGAACAGGAAGGTTACATTAATGTGATTACGT
This sequence comes from Dyadobacter luteus, assembly GCF_003383615.1. Taxonomy (GTDB): domain Bacteria; phylum Bacteroidota; class Bacteroidia; order Cytophagales; family Spirosomataceae; genus Dyadobacter; species Dyadobacter luteus. The sequence goes on along the minus strand of NZ_QNUL01000010.1, from coordinate 176,800 downwards.
ACGCCTACAGGAAGAAAAACTGTGTTTTTGAGATCAAAACATACAATTATGAAGGTAAGCTACTGAAGAAGACTTCACTTAGTGACGAAAAATACAGCTTCATTTCCGGGCAGATTGTTCCTCTGAACCCTGATGACAGTTATCTGATCGGAAATTATTCAGTAGGGTGTACACCTTATTCGCAGGGATTGTACGTGACGCACGTAAGTCATAATGAACCCGAGAAACCGCAGTTTATTGAATTTTCGGAATTGCAGAATTTCTTTAATTACATGAAGCCTAAGCGCCGGGAGAAGATGAAAGAGCGCATAGGCAAGCGGAAAAGTATGGGTAAGGAAAACCGTTTCCGGTATCGACTGCTGGTTCATGAACTCATACAGAGTGAGGATGAAATTGTACTGGTCGCAGAGGTGTATTATCCCAATCAAAAATCAACTTACAGCCCGATCGTATCCAGCGGTTTGAGCAGGCCGTATGCAGCCCGTTCTATTGAAGGATACCGCTACACACATGCCATTGTGTGTGCGTTTGATAAGAACGGCAAGTTTAAATGGGATAACTGTATACCTATCAAAGACCTGACAAGCTTTGACTTGCAGGAAATGGTGCAGGTGACAAAGGTGGACGACTATTTTGTGCTTGCCTATCCGCAGGAAGGAGAAATACACACAGAAGTAATCAGCCGGAATAAAGTAGTTGTGGAAAGCGAAAAGTTCAAGATTGATACGAAAAGGGAAGGTATGAAAGTGCTGAATGATGATGACAGTTACTTACTTCCCTGGTATGGTCAGTATTTTATTGCCTACGGTATGCAACGACTGGGTGCTTCGTCAGCTTCTCTTGGAAAAGAGGTGTTCTATGTAAATAAATTAAACTATAAAACGGAAGATATCGGCAAAGATCTGAATCCGGGAGAAGATGAGCGCCCGAAATAACATTCAGGCATGATCTCCGGGATTTGTTGATTTGGATGGAGGATTTTTAATCGACCATCCAGATATGATCAGCTGCAAATCCCTGCTCTTTCCATTCAACGAGTACGCGCTGGCTTTCAAGTGTGCTCACTTTCATGCCCACGTAATCGGGTTCGATGGGTAATTCCCGGTTGTAGCCACGGTCAATCAAAACGAGAAGTTCTACAGTTTTAGGTCTTCCGAAAGCAGTCATTGCATCAAGTGCAGCGCGAACCATTCTTCCGCTGGCCAATACGTCATCAATCAATATCACACGTTTTCCCTCAATAATGAAAGGGACATTGGTCTTATTCGGAAGTAGGGGGGTATCACGGCGGCGAAAGTCGTCACGATAAAAAGTGGCATCCAGATGGCCGATCTGAATATCAGCTCCGGTTACTTTCCGGAGTTCTGCAATGACACGCTCTGCAAAGTAGATTCCACGCGGCTGCAATCCCATAACAACAGTGTTTGAGAAATCCTGATGATTCTCAATAAGTTGCTGGCATAACCGGCTGGTCATAATTTCGAGCAGGGGGCTGCTCAGTATTAGTCTTTTTTGTGGCGTCATACAATTTGCCTGAATTTGAGCCTAAATTAACGTCACATTTATCAAATCAAAAACTTTTCTGACGATTAGATTTGTTAATTTATTTCGGAATGAGTTTATCTATTGGCTTATTTTGTATCTTAAAATACGACGAACTAGCTTATATTAAATGAAATATCTTATTGCAGGTCTGGGCAATATTGGCCCTGAATACGCTCTTACACGTCACAATGCCGGTTTTATGGTGCTCGACAGGCTTGCGGCAAATCACGGGTTTACGTTCTCCTTTGAAAAACTGGCTTTTGTGGCAGAATGGAAGCACAAAGGGCGTCAATTCTATTTTATCAAACCAACTACCTTCATGAACCTGAGTGGCAAGGCAATCCGCTACTATATGGACTACTACAAGATAGCGCCTGAAAATCTTTTAGTGGTAGTGGACGAGTTGCAGCTTGACTTCGGAACGCTCCGCTTAAAGCCGAAAGGGAGCCACGGCGGACAGAATGGCTTGCGAAACATTGAAGAGGTTTTGGGCAACCAGAATTACGCGCGCCTGCGAATCGGAATCGGGAATAATTTTCCACGGGGCAGACAGGTAGATTATGTTCTGAAACCGTTTTCAAAAGAAGAAATGTCAGATTTACCCTTAATTTTAGACAAGGCTGGTGAAATGGTAATTTCTTATTGTACTTTGGGGGTACAGGCGACAATGAATAATTATAATCAATGATTGTATTATTTAATGAATTTATAATTATTTCAAGATTTTAATAAATTTTGTAAAATCATATTTGTTACAAATTTTGTATTTAATAATTACACTTTCACTTTATTTAATTGGTTTAATTTGAGGTGTATATGTATAATGTTCCAAATATTGTTCTGTTAGTGTAAATTATGCGTATTTGTAATTATAAAATTTATATTGATCTTTGTATCACCTTTTAATGAGCACGGAATTGAATAAAAACATGACCGGCAAATTTTGGTTAAAAGGCAGATCAGAACCAGTAGAAAAAGGAATATGATGTTTTCTAATAGAGTGATGATCTGAAAAGGAATAGAGCTCGTATATGGATGTGTGGCCTACCCCTTTTGAGAATAAATCGAACTTTATTGTTAAATTGTTAGTTACTTTTAGTCAATAATCGACGTCAGAAGTCGCAACTGGAATAATTTTTTGAAATTCTGTTCAAATTATCTGAGAGAAAGAAAGTAGTTACTGAAAGCTGGTTGCTTAATAGGAATATTTCAAAAAAGTAACTGTTGAAACAAAGTTTGTTTTGCTTAATATAAGAAGATATATACAGGTTGTCTGAAAGGAGGGTCTGATGAAGATAGTAAAGAAAAGAAAAGGTTAAGGGTTTAGGAATAGTCAGTATAAAGCCATCTCATTTGAGGTGGCTTTATCTTTTTATGGGCTCAGCCCAAACCTCCACACGACGATTCAGTTGTTTTTGTGATTCTGATTTGTTCATGTAGCTCGGGCGGGCGGATCCGTAACCAGCACCATCAATACGATCAGAAGGGATTCCCTTACCTGCCAGATAAGTCTTAACCGACTCAACGCGCTGGCGGGACAAATCTACATTTTTATCAAAATTTCCAATGTTGTCGGTATGACCTTTCAATACAATTTTCAAATCGGGACGTTTGTTGAAATAATCTACCATTGCATCCAGTTTCGCTTTGGCGTCGTCCGGAAGCACTTCGCTGCTTTGTCCGAAAAACATGGTTATAACGGGCTGTTCGTACGATTCTGCCGATAAGTTAAAGAGCGATTTCACTTCCTGAGATTTACCACCGGTTTTCACCGACATACTCTTGCTGTCAAATCCTATGGCTTCAACGGAGATATGATAAGTTTCATAAGGCGGTAGCTGCACCTGATAGGTGCCATCCGTAGTTTTTGTATTGGCAACAACGGTTTCGTCCTTCGCCTTTCGTACTGAAACATTGGCATCGTTAATAGGTTTCAGGTTTTGGCTGTTGTATACTTTACCGGTAACTGTTACCAGATTTGAATTTACTTTCGGTTCTTCTTTAGCGGGCTCTTGTATTGGTTCCGGATCCTTCTCCTTTTCAGCCACCGGCTCAACCGGCGGTTTTGTTTTCATGAGGGATTGGTAGCTGCGCCGGATAAATACAGGTGTCATTACTCTGTCATATACCCTGATCAGGGCGACAGATCCTGAGCTGGCTTCATGGTTAGCCACCAGATCATCCTGAAAAAGATTCAGCAGCTGATCCTGATCTAACATGCCTTCGGTACCCGGGTCTTTGAATTCCAGTTTTTCAATACCGTTGATGTACATCTTAATTTTCTTCGTCTCAAAGTCTCTGGAATATACATAATGCAGATACTGATTGCGGCGAACAGGCGCCTTTTCACTGATCGCAAAATCGTAAAAATTCAGTTTCCCGTCATAGATATAGCATCCATAATCACTTTTTCTGTTTTTGAAGTCCAGCACACGTTTCCAGCTGCTGAGAGAATCCATTTTGAAATACAATTCTACAGTGAAGGATTTGCTTAAAAATCCCTTTGCTTCGGTATTGTCAAACTGTAGTCCGCTATTTGTCTCAAATCGGTAAGTAGTTCGAAATAGGCCTTCAGTGCCCGGAATGGGTTCTTTTACATATTTGCCAGGCTGCCCGAGTACCTTTAGTTTAGTGCCGCCACTTTCGATTGGAGTCAACCCATTATTGAAATCGTAAGTCCATTGACTCTGCGAAACAGCAGGCGCTCCGGAAAGCAGTAACAGCAGGAAACATAGCCATGCTGCATTTATTTTGTAATTCATTTTCAAAAATATGAAAACTGTAAGTGCAAGCCGAAAAGCAACGTTTATTTTTGAGGCAAAATCAGTTTTACTTGTGAGAAATATCGGTATAGGTGTTGTTTTTTCCATTCTGTGGGCTTCGGCTTCAGTTGCTACTAAGTTTGGTGTTCAGTCGGCAACTCCGCTGATATTGGCTAATGTTCGTTTTTTTATTGCCGGAATTTTGCTGCTGGGCTTTTCCTATGCTTTTAACAAAGGAGAAAATTATCGCTTGCCTTCCCGAAGGGAGTTTTTTCAGCTTGCATTATTCGGCTTTCTCAATACAACGCTTTATCTCGGCCTCTACGTGTACGCGATGAAATATACTGCTGCGGGAATTGGCAGCCTTGCGGTATCGACCAATCCGCTGATCATCGTGTTGTTGTCGGCATGGTGGCTTAAACGTGTTCCCGGATGGGACGAATGGCTTGGTATCGCCCTTGGAATGGCGGGAATTGGCATCGCTACATATCCGTTGTTGGAAAACAGCCATACCACTCCTCTGGGAATCATTCTGCTATTGATCAGTATGGTTGCAGTCTCTGCAGCAAGTGTTTATTACGCGAGCATAAAATGGGAATTACCTAATCTGCTCATTAATGGGTGGCAGGTGTTTTTGGGAGGCGTTTTTCTTCTTCCTGCTACAGTCTTCCTGGCCGATTTTTCTGCTACCAGCTGGGATATGCAGTTTTGGGGATCGGTATTGTGGTTGAGTCTGGCGGTATCAGTTGTGGGGTTAATTTGTTGGTTTCACCTGTTACGGGTGGATACATTGAAGGCTTCATTATGGCTTTTCCTCTGCCCTCTGTTCGGATTTATATTTGCCTGGTGGCTCATGGACGAACCAATTACAATTTATACCGTGATCGGAACTTTGCTTGTGGTAGGAGGACTATATGCCGGTCAGCGTGAGAAACTGAATCGGAGCAACAGTTGAAACATCAAAAATCTGCTGCTCCGGTCCATGAGGTCAATCAACTTCGATTTCTCCCTGCAGATACAATCTGGCTTGCCCTGTAATGTTCACGCGATCCCCTGCAAGTTCGCATTTCAGGTATCCTCCACGCTTCGAAAGCTGTTTGGCTGTCAGTATATTTTTGGAAAGTTTCTCGGCCCAATAGGGAATTAGTGTCGTATGAGCCGAGCCTGTTACCGGATCTTCGTCGATTCCGGATTGTGGTGCGAAAAAGCGGGAAACAAAATCAACATCTTCACCCGCAGCTGTTACAATAATCCCACGGGCAGGAATGGTTGAAAGAACGATAATGTCAAAGTCCAGGTTTTTAACATCTTCTTCTGAATCGAGAACCACCAGATAATCTGTTTTACCTTTATATACCTCAGCCAAATTATTATTGATACTTTCAACCAAGGCAGGAGGTGGGACTGCAATCTGATATTGGTCAATCGGGAAATTCAGTGTCAGCCAGCCATATTCAAGGGTAACAGTCAATTCACCACTTCTGGTAAAGAAGCTAATCTGCTGTCTTTCCTCTTTTTGTATATTGAAAATCACATAGGCAGCTGCCAGCGTTGCATGACCGCAAAGATCCACTTCTATAGTAGGAGTAAACCAGCGCAAATCAAATCCTGCTTCATTTTTTACATAGAAAGCTGTTTCTGCCAGATTATTCTCTGCTGCTATATGAAGCATGGTTTCATCAGAAAGCCATTCGTTCAAAGGAACAACAGCCGCCGGATTTCCACAAAAAAGTTTATCTGTAAAAGCGTCGACGTGATAGATCGGTAATTTCATAAAGTAGCTACAGATGGTGGTACGTGTGTACCAAGGTATTAAAAATATTTCCTATTCAACGAAGTCGCACATTGGAAATTTTAAGATTCTTATTAGAAATAGATAAAAAAATCAGATCCGACTAGCGTTTTCGGTTCTTCATTCTAAGGTAAACGCCATTGGTCCAGCCAAATCCTTCCTGAATCTCATATTCCCCTCCACCGGCAATCAGATTGGTATCAGATACGTTATATTTTTCCAATAGCTTGCCGGAATGCTTAAACTCCTTCTCTATTAACGTCAGCCATTCTGCGCTGAGTTCATTTGCAGTTCTGTGAAAATTATAATTTCGAAGACCACGGTAGGTTATCCATTGTAAAGGAGCCCATCCATTAGGCGCATCCCATTGCTGTCCGGACTTCACAAGTGTGGTAAGCAGCCCGCCGGATTTCAGGAAATTCAGCCGTATATAAGCCCTGATATAATGTGACTGAGTTTTGTTTGCCAGTTTGAAAAAAAGAGGAAATGTTCCGGCCAGTGTAATGGCACTCGTGAATTTTTTTCTCTTGAAATCATAATCCATATAATAGTTGCGCAGTCCGTCCCAGAAATAGGTCTGGATGGCCTCGCAACGATCTTTGGCCAGCTGCACGTACTTATAATGAAGGTCGAATTGATCGTTCAGGAAGTAGGCTTCTGCAAGAGTTTTCTCCAGATTGTACATCAGGCAGTTCAGGTCTACCGGTAGTATGTCCGTCGTATGAATGGAAGCAAAATCCGTTTCATCTTTGAACCACCTGCTGCTAAAATCCCAGCCTGATTCAGCTGCAGCACGTATATGTCTGTAGATTTCTTCTTTGGAAGTCCGGAATTTTTCTTCAGCTTCCTCGGCGAGCTCTACATCTTCTCCGTACGACTCAGGACGTGGCGTGGCCTTGTCATCCCAGTAACGGTTGAGCCTGGCACCTGATGGCAGGTTAACTACGCGACGATAAGCCGTGAATGGTTCAGTGAGGTTGTCACTTCCATCCATCCAGTAATCATATTCCTTCTGAAGCTGGTTCAGATAGCGCTTCAACACTTTCTTTCCCTCCATTTCACTAAACAGATTGACCATCAGAGAAAAGAATGGTGGCTGCGAGCGGCTCAGATAATACGTACGATTTGCAGTGGGAATATATCCCAAAGTGTCGATCAGATAAGAAAAATTATTGATCATACTTTCGATGAGATCCCCTCGCTTCGCCTCCTTGAGACCCAGCATTGTAAAGTAGCTATCCCAATAGTATATTTCTCTGAAGCGTCCACCGGGCACTACGTAAGCATAGGGCAGGGGGATCAGTGACCCTCCGCGTTCCTGGCTTTCTGGCTGCCGTGTGAGTACATTCCATAAACTTTGGATATGTATTTCCGCTGTATCGCCTTTAACGGGCTCGAACTCGGACTTGATCTCCGCAGCGGGGCGGAAATGATCGTGTACAAATTCTTTAAGGTCGAAGTCGGGGCTATTTTTTTGCTGGTAATATTGCTCTATAATCCAGACAGGATCTTCCAGCGGAATACAATCTGCAAAGGTTTTTGAATCCGTGAATATGTGAGCATTCTGGACATCCCGGAAAAGGTTTCCATATAAATCTTCCGGTGATATGTAAGATTGACCATAAGTAAAGGCCGGTGCGATAAATCCGTACACTATGCTGTTTTTAAAGGGTTCTTACAATAAATTGAAAGGTCAATAACGCAGAGCGATTGACAATGTTGCCCGGTAGCTGTAATAACTACCGGCTCACCGTATACTTATAATTTCATGCCAAAAGTGCTATTTCACTTCTGTAAAAGTTAATTTGGTAAGTTTTAATGCACTTTCAATCAGCTGAATTTCAATACCCAAAATGCCGGCTTCTGCAACTGCATCTATTTTCTCTGTATCGTCGGTAGGCATGTGGTAGTCATCGTGTCCGCCGGTATGAAAAAATAATACAGGAATCTGTTTTGCATAAAACGATCCGTGGTCCGACCCGCCGCTGCCAGCTCTATCTGTACCAAATTTTATATCACTTTTTATAGTTTTAAAAATCTCCGGCCATTCAGAAGCTGTTCCGTAGCCCCCGATACCCACGCCCCGTTCTGCATTGTATCTGCCAATCATATCCATATTTGACATAAAATTAATGCTGCCTAGTGGTATCGTGGGATTGTTTACAAAATGCTTAGATCCAAGAAGACCGAGTTCTTCAGCGCCAAATGCAATAAACAGAAAGTTGCAAGTCTCTTTGACATCGTTTTGAGAAAAGTACCTTGCGAGTTCGAGTAGTCCGGCCACACCTGAAGCGTTGTCATCAGCCCCGTTATGGATTTGTCCTTCCGGGTTTTTATCTTTTGAACTACCCTGTCTGCCCATGCCCAGGTGATCAAAGTGAGCACCGATGACAACGGTATACGGAGCGCCGTTATCCAAAAAACCGATCACATTTCTTGTTTCCCTCAGACTGTCCGGAACCACTACACGCCGCACTTTTGCGATAAAAGGCTGATAGTAACCTTCCGTTCCTTTAGGAGTTAAATTGTACTTTTTGAACTGCTTCGCCACATATTTTGCAGCCTTTTCATTTTCCCTACTGCCGGTTCCCCGCCCTTTCATCTTGTCGGATGCGAGGTAGCTGATGTGTTTGACGATGTTGGAGGGAGAGGGTTGAATGGATTGAGAAATGCAAATTGATGGGATGGCAAAAGCCAATGAGATAAGAAAAAGCTTCATTCAAACGTTTGAAAATAGTATATAAATGGTTGGTTCAATACGAGTAAACTAAGCCTGCCATGCGACTTCAGCATACCCGTATTGAATATTTTTACTTCTTTATCAGTGCTTCATACACCACATCCATGATCGCCGTCCGGATATTGAGCTCTGAGATTTTGTTGTTGTTCCGTGTTGGGTAAACCCTGTTGGATAGGAATACGTAATTAAGATTCCAGGCAGGATCCGCCCAGGTCATAATACCCGTATAACCTGTGTGCCCGAAGCTTGATGGGCTGGCATAGCGCGGTGCGTTGCCTGTGTATTTAAATGTAGGTTTATCAAATCCAATTCCTCTGCGATTCTCAATTTCCGGATATTGATAGCGGGTAAATTCGATGAGTGCATCTTTGCTCAGTAGCTGCTGACCTCCGTAATAACCGCGTTGCAGGTACATTTGCCACACCTTCATCACATCATTTGCGTCACCAAACAGACCCGCATGCCCACTCAATCCGCCCAACATAGCTGCGGCCTCATCGTGTACCTGCCCATGTAATTGTGTCATACGGAAAAACGTATCACGCTCAGTGGGAACGATATCTTCCGGTTTGAAAAAGCGTTTTGGGTTAAAGGTCAGTGTATTCGCTCCAAGTTTGTGGTAATAATGGTTTTTGAGGTAAGTTTCAAAGTCCTCTCCTGATAAACTTTTCACAATCTGAGGATACAGAATGAAAGACAGGTCGCTGTATACATAGCCTTCCTTGGCGTTCAAAGGTGAATCACGAATGGATTTGAAAATGGTTTTATCATAATCCTTGTAAATGAACAAGCTGTCACCGACTACCGACGTCGGATATTTATCGGAACGTGTGGTGCTGAAGGTTTTCTTTTTCCAGGATCCGTCATCTTTTTGAGCTTCTTTCCAAAGTACGATAAATGCCTTCAGGCCGGCGCTATGAGTTAAAACCTTGCGCCATGGCAAATCGGCTTTATTCGACTTTTTGAAATCAGGAAGATAATCCTTCATGGTCGCATCCAGATCAAATTTTTTCTGATCCCACAAACTCATCAGTGCCAGCGTTGAGGCTGTAATTTTTGTAACAGATGCCAGGTCATAAAGATCTGTCAGTTTTACAGTCTGCGGACTTTCATAGGTATGTTTCCCATAAGCTTTTCTGAAAAATACCTTTCCGTCTTTGGCTAGTTGTACCACACAGCCCGGAGTTGCTTTTTTATCAATAGCAAGATTTGCAATGGAGTCAATACGAGTTGTGATCAGGCGCGAATCAATACCTATTTCTTCCGGGATCGTGTATTTGAGTCGACCTATAGAAGGAGTTTTGATACCGGCATTGTAGAAAAATACATTATTAACAGTAACAGGCAGTTTACCTTCAGCTGGTATTGCTCCGAAAATCAGTTGTGCGGTCAGATCTTGTGTATAGGGAGTAAGCTGATAAGCCATCACCAGGGATTTGGCCGCTTCAGGATTCTTGATTTTATTCAGGGCATAAGGATTTCCAAAAACAGAGACAACCGACCGTTTAGTTGTTGTCAGATCGTACAACAGGTTGTTCATCGGTTCGGTGAGCCCGTAACTGGTTTTGGGAGAAATGCTACCCAAATGCACACCGATCAGAAGCAGATTATATGCACTTAGCTTTGTTTTTAGTTCAGTTAGCTGAGTTTCTGTAGGTTTTGCAGGGATTGTAAAATGATCAACCGTGGTGTACAGAGAAAGTGTCTGCTGAAAAGTGGTGATTGCATCAGCGCCGATGGATACAGAAGCGATCTTCAATGAATCCAGATTTCTCAGAGGAAGTAAATCGTTATCGTTCTTCAAAACAGTCAGTGCTTTTTCGGTCAGAAGGCGATTGGTAAGTTCCGCTGCTTTTGGATTCAGGTCTTCGTACAGATTTTGAAGATCAACAGGTTGGTAGTGGTTCAGCCCGACCCATGCTTTTGCTTCGAGTACCTTCCGGCAGCGTCTGTCAATTTCCGCCTGTGAGATACGGCCTTCAGCGATGCTTTTTTTAATTTCGGTAATTGTCTTATTAATATCCTCAGTAAATTCCAGTACGTCCATTCCGGCTTCCAGTCCCATAGCATCTGCCTTGCCATTGGGGAAAAATTTAGTCACTCCTTTCATGTTCATGGCATCGGAGTAGATCAATCCACTGAAGCCTAACTTTTCTTTTAACAGATCAGTAACAATTGGTTTGGAAAGGGTAGAGGGGAGGTTAGGTGTTTTGTCGAGAGCCGGAATGCTCAAATGCGCCACCATCATGCCGCTCAATCCATTACTGATTAACGCTCTGAACGGATAAAGTTCAAGAGAGTCGAGCCTGTTGACATCATGTGCAATCAATGGCAGGTCAAAATGTGAATCCGTACCCGTATCTCCATGCCCCGGGAAGTGTTTTGCACTTGTAAGCAACCCGTTTTCCTGCATTCCGCGCATGTACGCAATGGCTTTGTCTGCTACTTTGTACTTGTTCTCTCCAAAAGATCTGAAGCTGATAACGGGGTTGTTCGGGTTATTATTCACATCTGCAACAGGAGCGAAGTTGATATGAACACCCAGCCGGCGTGCCTGTTTGGCCAGCTGAGCTCCCATGTCATAAATAAGATTGTTGTGTCCCTGAATTGCCCCAAGCGTCATCTGGTAAGGATACCGAACGGTACTGTCAATGCGCATGGCTAATCCAAATTCGGCGTCCATTGCAACCAGCAAGGGAACTTTGGACACAGATTGAAAATGATTGGTAAGCCGGGCCTGCGGAACAGGGCCTCCCTGGAAGAATACAACGCCGCCGACTTTATTTTCGCGAATCAGCTTTTCTACATAGGCTGGGTTACTTGTTTTGGGGTCTATCACGGCTCTCTTTACATCAGAAACCGCTGCAACCATAATCAATTGGGCAATGCGTTCGTCGGGTGCCAGGCTTGTAAAAACGGAGTCAACCCATCGCTTTTGCTCATTCAGCAAAGCCGGAGCTGCATTGATCTGGGCTTTTAGATGTTGAATCGAAATAAGTGTGCAGAGAAAAAGAAACAGAAGATTTTTTTTCATGGGAAAGGATAAGAAAAGAACCATTTTTCAAAGTTTGGAAAACCCCGGCACTAATCCAACGTAACTGTAAAGTAAATGCTGGGTGTGGGTTATGGAATGAAAATACCGAGCACTAAACCGGCAATGATGATTAACCAGGAAGGTATTTTGGTAAAAGCCATGATCAGCAAAGTGGCAATTACCGTGAGTACAGGCTGCGTACTCTGTGCCATAGGGCCGAACATAGACATGGCCGCGGCGATGGTAAGTCCGCAACTGGCAGCATGTATGCCCTGAAGAGATGCACGTATTCCCCGATAACGTTTTAACTGATCCCAGAAAGGATAGGCGAAGAAAATGAAGAATGTTCCCGGCAGAAATATGCCTGCTGTAGCAACAAAACCACCGATGATCTGTCCTGAAATGCCGTCGGGTTGCATAGACATACTTCCGACATAAGTGGCAATGGAGAAAACAGGTCCCGGAACTACCTGCGTGAGTGCCATTCCGGAAAGAAATTCCTGATTGGTAAGATAGCTTTTGAACTCTACAAACTCATTATAGAGAATGGGTATTAATACTTGTCCGCCTCCAAAAACCAGACTTCCGTTCCTGTAAAAGTTTTCGAAAAGTCTGACAGGTAATGAATTAGTAATTTTACCTACCAGGGCAGCGGCGATAAGTACCGATATCCAGAAAATAAGCGGACGCCAGGTAATCCGGATCGGAGCTCTTTCCATTTTCTCATGCTTTTTGAAGTTGAGGGATGCTGCAATACCACCCGAAATAATCAGAATGGGGGTTGTATACGGAGAAGGATAGAGATAGGCGAGAATAATCGAAACCAGGAGAAGCGTCCACGACTGCGCATCATGAATCACCTTTCTGGCAATAGAATAAGCACCGTACATGAGGAAAGCAACAGCCATCGGTCCCACAAAACGGGTAAAGGAAAGTGATATTTCATTCGCTTCCAGATAGTGTATGCCAATGGCCGCCAGGGTCATCAGTATCATGGCAGGTAGCGACCAAACCAGAAGTGACAGATAAGCCAGCGGTTGTCCACCGATTTTCAAACTGATGGCAGTAACAGTTTGTGTAGAACTGGGACCAGGTAGCACCTGACAAAGTGCCTGTAGTTCAAGTAATTCTTCTTCCGTTATATATCCTCGTTTTCGGACGAGCCGTTCAATCATCATCATTAAATGAACCTGTGGACCTCCGAATGCTGTACACGACAGCAGCAGGATGTCCAGCAGGTAGATGATATAGCGAAAACGCCGGATAGGATGCGTCACGGGTATAGCCTTATTTCTTTAATCCCAATTCACGAAGTCTCTCATCAAGGAATTCTCCGGCGGTCATGTCCACATATAATTTAGGATTCTCAGTCGATATGCAACTTTCCAAAGAGGTAAGGTTCATATCTGCCCTCGGATGCATAAAAAATGGGATGGAATAACGCGAAGTGCCCATCTTCTCACGTGGCGGGTTCACAACTCTGTGAATGGTTGATTTTAGTTTGTGGTTAGTAAGGCGGTCGAGCATATCACCTACGTTTACTACAATCTGATCCGGCAATGCTGTAATGGCAATCCATTGTCCATCTCTGCGTAATACTTCCAATCCTTCGGCACTTGCGCCCATCAGGAGCGTGATCAGGTTTATATCCCCGTGAGCTGCTGCTCGTACGGCACCTTCAGGTACCAGTTCAGGATTCGGAATAGGAAAGTAGTGCAACGCACGCAGAATACTATCACCATTTTTGACCTTGTCTTCAAAATAAGTCTCAGGTAGCTCCAGATAAATGGCAATAGCTCTGAGTAAGGTTTTTCCTGCGTTTTCGAATGTCTTATAAACTTCCAGGGTATATTCTTTGAATTCAGGTAGCTCCTCGGGAAAAACGTTGCCGGGCATTTCTCCTACGGGATCCGGCTGACCTACATGGTAAAATTCTTTCAAATCAGCTACCTTGAAGCCTTTTGCAGTTTCCTTTCCTTTACCTATATAACCTCTCTGACCGAATAGCTCAGGATGTTCATACTGTTTCTTTTGATCGTCGGGAAGTGAGAAAAAGTGCTGTACACTCTCGTATAAGCTGAGACGTAATGCGTCACTTAATCCGTGATTTTTAATGGCTACAAAGCCAATATTGGTGAAGGCTGCCCCAAGGTCAGCAACAAATTTGTCTTTTTGCTCCGTATTTCCGGAAGTGAAGTCCGACAGATCCAGTGATGGTACTTCGTTTAATAATGCAGGTTCCATAGTTTGATTTTTATGCAAAGTATAAAACAATACGTTGTTCATGCAACTAAATAGATAGGAAGAATCATCTTTTCGTATTTTTGCGTTCGTATGGCAAAAAGGAAAAGACAGGCTTCAAAAACATCTAAATCTACATATTTAAAGCCATTGCCTGCCAAGGGGTGGGCAATTATTGGTGGTATTGTAGTCCTTTTTGCTGCACTGTTTTGGTGGAAAGATAGCACCGACGAAAATCAGTGGGAGTTTATCAGTAAGTTCGGGATTAAACTGCCATTGCGCTATGCTGTACATGGTATTGATGTCTCGCATCATAATGCAAAGATCAACTGGGACAAACTTAAAAATTCCAGGACAGATCAGGTAGGGATTGATTTTGTTTACATAAAGGCGACGGAAGGGGCTACCCATCTCGACAAACAATTTCAGCGTAACTGGGGTGAAGCCAAAAGAATCGGGATGAGGAGGGGGGCCTATCACTTTTATAATCCGAGAGTCATGTCGGACAGGCAAGTTGCTAATTTTATAGGACAGGTCCGGTTAGAGCCGGGTGACCTTCCGCCTGTACTGGATCTTGAAGTGGATGCGCGAAAACCCAATGATATTATCGTTAAAGGTGTACGTAACTGGCTGGTGCTGATTGAAAAGCATTATGGTGTGCGCCCGATTATTTATGTCAATGAGCACTTCTATAAAAAATACATAGCCGGGAACTTCGACGATTATCCACTTTGGCTGGCAGGCTATTCCCGTACAGATCTGAAAGACTTAGCTACCGATGCACACGTACTTTTCTGGCAACACAGCGAAAAGGGCTGGGCGGATGGAATCAAGGGCTTTGTGGATTATAATGTGTTTCTCCACGATCCTGAGGAATGGGATCGGTTGATAGGGGAGTGAAAGGGATCTTGAAACCAGATTCTTAAATGCTAATCTTCCGTATTGTCATGAAGCCAATCAAGAAGTTCTTTAAGCTCTCTATCGTTTAAGTTTGACCGTTCAGATTTATCGTAAATTGATAGAAGATATAATTCATTTTCAGCAATAAAAACGCATGTAATAATTCTTGCACGGCCCGATTTACCTTTCTTTTTACTTCCAATTGCCAGCCGAATTTTAAAGCAGTTGTTTCCAAGCGGTGTTCCCTGTGTTGGATTTTCTTTGAGACTCTCAATCAAGCCGAGTAACT
Source organism: Dyadobacter luteus (assembly GCF_003383615.1). Taxonomy (GTDB): domain Bacteria; phylum Bacteroidota; class Bacteroidia; order Cytophagales; family Spirosomataceae; genus Dyadobacter; species Dyadobacter luteus. The sequence continues at coordinate 161,497 of NZ_QNUL01000010.1, read as the reverse complement.
CTTTTTTCAAAGAAGGGAATTTCTTTACAAGTCGTTTAGCCTGCCTTTGAAAAGGCAAAATAGGAATAATATCAAAGTTCTTCGAGTTCATCCAGAAAATCGTTCAAGCTGGGTTTTTGAATTTTTTTTGCCCGAATGGATCTCATCTGCTCAAATGATTCGAGTAGTTCCTGCTTATGTAAATGTTTTGATATTTCCGTCCTGTCTATTTTAGAAAGATCCAGCTGTTTTCTCAGCGCCTCCCATTCCTGAATAGGAATAAACACTCCGGTGACGTCTCCTTTATGATCAGCAATATATTGTAAGTTCATTTTAATTTATGGATTTAACTTAAATATAGTCAATTAAGGATTATCTCAAAAGGAAAGCCGTGGCAAAGGTAACCGAGCTATAGGGTAGGACTGTCACCCTGAGGCTTGTCGAAGAGTCCTTAAAAATGCTTCGACAAGCCTGACATTGACAGTTACAAGACATTGATCTGTAAATCAAAATCTCAAACACCACTTAAACCAAAGGCTCCTGCTGGCTCAAACAGTGAAAGCTTCCCTGTCCCCAGATAATCTCTGTAGCTTCAAGCGGGATAATTTTCCTTCCCGGAAACGCCTGTCCTAATAAATCAATGGCAACAGTGTCATTCGGATTATTGAAAACCGGTACGATCACACCTGCGTTGCAAATCAGGAAGTTAGCATACGATCCCGGGGTTCTGAAGCCATCAATCACTACCGCTTTGGGCATTGGTAGTTCGATGATATTCAATTGCTTTCCATTGGGTAAACGCATGTCTTTCAACATGTTCAGGTTGGTGTTCAGTACATCATAATTCTCGTCGTTTCTGTCGCTTTCTACACAAGCCACGATCGTATCTTCATTTACAAATCGCGTTGTGTCATCAATATGGCCATCGGTATCGTCGCCAACGATTCCGTCTTCTACCCACAAAACCTGCTCTACGCCATAAAAGCTATACAGGAATTCTTCGATTACCGCCTGGCTTAAATGCGGATTACGATTTTTGTTTAACAGACAGGATTTACTGGTAAGTAACGTACCGGCACCATTGAAGTCTACAGAGCCACCTTCCATAATGATACCAGGACTTACCACCGGTAGACCAAGGTATTGAGCGACCGCACGAGGTGTTCTGTTATCATCGTCGTAAGGCGGATATTTCCCTCCCCACGCATTGTGTCCCCAGTCCACAATCATTTTTTCCTTCGTTTCAGGATTGATCAGAAAAGCAGGACCGTGATCGCGGCACCAGGCATCGTTGGTTGGTTTAATAATGAATTCTATTTTGTTCAGATCTACATTAATCTTTTCCAGCTCGGCAATGATGAAGCTTTTCAGCTGCTCGTCGTTGGCAATAATCCCCACATTCTCTCCCTCACTGATCGCTTTAATAAAGTTCAGATATTGAGGCCGCATTTTCGCCAGCCTGTCTCCCTGCCAGGAAGCTTCGTTGTGTGGAAACGTGAGCCAGGTGGCACGGTGGGGATACCATTCGGCAGGGAAAGTGAATCCTGAATCTTTTGGGGTACTGAAAAAATTGCTTTCTGACACGGTGAATAAGGCTTGCAGATGATTGAATTATTACTGTACAAAGTTCGTAAACCGCCACCGAATAAAAACCGTTCAATCAATTTAATATCTGAAACATAAAACGGAGTATATGATTAGTTACTTAAAATCGCTAATTTGTTATGTTTTAAGCGCTTCGTCAATGAAAGATATAATCCTGTATGCGATTCCTGTATTCGTATTTTCTTTGATAGCGGAGATATTATATTTCCGTCATCAACAGGAACACGACAACCACTTTAAGGTAAAGGATACCACCAGCAGCCTGTCGATGGGCATTGGAAATGTAATTACAGGCTTTATATCAAAGGCAGTAGTGTTCGGGGCATTGGCTTTGGTATATCAGTTTCGCATTTTTGAGCCTTCAAGAAATGTCTGGTGGTACTGGGTACTGATCTTTTTCGCTGATGATTTCAGTTATTACTGGTTTCATCGCACGAGTCATCAGGTCCGCTATTTCTGGGCATCCCATGTTGTGCATCACTCATCGGAATTCTATAATCTGGGAACCGCTTTGCGTCAGACATGGACCGGAAATATTACCGGATCATTTCTATTTTATCTTTGGATGCCTCTTGTAGGTTTTCATCCGATTGATATCGTTTTTATGCAAGCTGTCAGTTTGTTGTATCAGTTCTGGATTCATACGGAGGCGATAAACAAGATGCCGCGTTTTTTTGAGTTTATTTTCAATACGCCTTCGCACCACAGAGTGCACCATGGATCAGATATAAAGTATCTGGATAAAAATCACGCAGGTATGCTGATCATCTGGGATCGGATGTTTGGAACTTTTCAAGCTGAAGAGGAGCGACCTAAATATGGATTAACGCAAAATCTGGCCACTTACAATATTTTCTCAATAGCCTTTCATGAGTGGAAATCCATTGTAAATGATATATCCAAAGCGCCTGATTGGAAAACACGCTTTGGATATGTTTTTGGTCCTCCCGGATGGAGTCATGATGGATCACGAAAAACGACGGAGCAGCTTCGTGAAGAAATGAGAACTTCTGAGCAGGTTAAAGATTACGTTGAGTAAAAAATACAGATTGCGTTGAGTAAAATCAGACTTATGTTCTGGACACCAGAAGTCCTCTTCTGAATTCAAAAAAGTACTTCAATGGCAATTCATACTGACTTGCAGTGATACAAATACTTATGCTTTCGACATTTTAACAAACACTTTACCTAAAAAATGAGGTATTGCCGAGATGCAAATAAATGCCAGTCCGGCGGTAATGAGCGTTGACGTATGCGCAAAAAGTTCTCCGGAAGAAAGTATACCGAGAATCAATAGGGTTGAAAAAGGAAGAGAAAAAGCAAGCAGCAATACTGCCAACTCCATATCAAAAGTCCTTTTTTCTTTGGGTAATGCCTGTGCTTCTTCTTTGATGTTGAAGGCTGATATATGAGCCAGCGGCCAGAAACTTGCTGCACTTAGCGGGATCACAACTGCGAGCAAAACCATTGACGTATCATGAATGTTCAGCAGCAAAACCATTCCGGCACTAAGCAGTAGGGTAATCCCGGCCCTGAAAAAGAGGATGCATGCTACAATGCGTTTTTTGCCTTCTTTTAATTGTACAGCCAGACCGATAAACAACAAAACCAGAGGGGTCATCATTGCGCTGGTCTTATCGAACAGATCCGTCATAATTACTGGCAGGGTACCGTAATTAATGCCAAAGCTCAATAGAATCATGGCAATAAGAATCAGTAAGTTGATAGGCTCCTGTACCATACTCAATATGAGACTCCTGATTTTACCACCTGTCTTTGTTTCCTGATCGTTTCCGTTTTTCAGGAACATATTCATCGCCAGTATGTAAAGCGATATCAATACAAAAAACTTGTTGCCAACATCGGCCAGCGCTGCAATTGCCAGACTCTTATCTCCCAGAAACTCTGCTATGAAAGGAAAGCAGGACAGTCCGGGTGCGAGGGATGGAATTAACATCATCAGCGTACGTCCGGTTGGACTACTTTTTTCAATACCAAAAAGTGTAAATGCCAGCGGTGCAGAGTAAAACATCAGAAAATTGAAAACCAACGTAACCAGTGGAATGGCCAACATGGAAGAATCAATTTCGATTTTCATCAACGAAATAAATATCGTCGATGGGAGTGCCACCGACAGTATAATTTCTTTGATACCATTCATCTGTTCCTTATTCCTGAACTTGCTTTTGAGGACAAACCCAAGTGTGATCAGTAGCAGGAAGGTGATGGTTTTTTGCAATGCGTCGTTCATGCCTTTATGGTGTAGTGAGCGTGCAGATAATCCTTAACTCAGTTGGCCAAGTGCGTTTACAAAAGCTTTCATTTCATCCATCGTACCTATACTTACCCTACAGTAAGGTTTGTTGAGTACGTCGAAAGCACGAATAGAAATACCCTTAGCGGTCATTTTGGTAAGCAAATCTTTACCATTCAAATTCACCGGGAATAGTACAAAATTAGTGTAGGAAGGGATGTATTTATATCCTAGTTTATCCAGACTGGCGTACAAGTACATTTTGGCTTCATGATTCAGTTTTCTGGTTGTTACCTGAAAGTCGGTGTCATCTATACTTGCTGAAGCTGCAAAGATGGAAGTATAGGATATGCCCATTCCACCTCTTGTGATTTTATTGATTTCTTCCAGAAAAGAAGGCAGTGCAGCCATGTAACCTACGCGAATACCGGCCATTCCCATAATTTTGGAGAACGTGCGCGCAACGATTACGTTTTTCTTTTGAGAAAGAAGTGATATCATACTTTGCGTATCGGCATCTACAGCCAGCTCAATATATGCTTCGTCAACAAAAACAGGTACTTTTTCGGAAACACGGGAGCAGAAGTCGAGCAATGCCTTCCCGGAGGTAATTGTGCCTGTAGGGTTGTTAGGATTACAAACATATACCAGCTTGGTATCCTTATCGATTGCAGCTTCCATCGCTTTCAGATCATGTGACCAATCGTCTGTGCAGGGAACAGCTTTCCATGTAGCACCTACGGCCTCAGCTACTTTTATAAGTGACATATAACATGGATCCGCAGATACAACGTTACCGCCATTCATGAACAAAACCAATGCTACTTTTTCGAGCAAATCAGAAGAGCCTGGTGCCATCATAATATGATCTACAGGTACTCCTTCTTTCTTTGAAATTTTGTCAACCAGGTCAGACATTTCTTTCCAGGCATAGCGGTTGCCGTTTTTTACAGACTCGATTACTGCTTTCTGAGCAGATTGTGGCGGTCCGTAGGGGTTTTCATTTGCGCTCAGGCGTGCTATAATTTTCGGGGCTTTTACGTCTTCCGGAAGAAAATGTTCTCTGACCATCGGACTCCTGTATATCCGGTTGTCAGGATCAAGCGAAAGGGAGGAGTTAGAGAAAGCGCCCATACTTAGGTGCGGCGCCAGGCTCAATCCGCCAATAGCCATCAAGCCTGATTTTAACAAATTCCGACGGTCGATTTTCTGATTCATTTGGGTGGAAGTTTACAAGGTTTTGCTATGCTGTATTTGAGCTGTTATCTTTTGGATTGATATAAATCAAAGAAGCCAGATGGAGTTGTAGCAACTGATCTGACTTTGATATATTGTTCGGGAAATCGCATGCTTTAACCGTATCGGTACCAAGCCGGTGGCGATGAAAAAGTTATGGCTGTGTGGTGTCCACGTTCCGATGCGCCGCACACACTTTCGCGTGGACAGACAAACACAGCCATAAGCTTGCAAAACCGCTTTTCCGGAAAGCAATACCCTCTTCAATCGAGGACCGAATCCCGGCATGTAGCGCGTAAGGACACGTTACAAACGGAAATACTGTCCACAACAAACAGAGGAAACTATATGTATTTTTTTATTTCTATAAGCTGAAAACCATTACAGAATAACCTAACGGATATACTGAACCTGGCTTCCTCTTTATATCCGAATCAGTTCTGGTGCGGCTGGAACTAATACGTTCATAAGAAGATGTCATTCGTTTAACGACATTTCAAATATACTGACAAACAATAAAAATGCAAGATGATTGATTGTTTGAAACGCATTTTTTGCAATAAAAATTGGTAATAATTTGTAGAAGGGAAATATTATTGTAATAATCCTTTATTTATTTTTACTAATCCTTCTTCGATAAAATCCATCTGTTTCCTGGACTTGAGGAAACTGTCAAATACGGAGCATTGGGCTTGAAATAAAAAAGGAACCTGTTGAGAGGTTCCTTTGAATATGCTAAGTTCTTTAAAGATGACTTAATCAATAAATCTTTTCAGAATTGGTTTGTATGAGTCCACACGACGGTCGCGCAGGAACGGCCAGGTAGTACGGTAATGATCCAGTTTTTGCAAGTCGAGCTCTTCAACGTGGATCACCTCATGATCATGCGGAGCAAGGTACAGCAATCTGCCCTGCGGATTGGCAATGAAAGAGCCGCCCCAGAACTGCTGATCCGCTTCACGCCCCACGCGGTTGACTGAAACCACATAAACACCGTTCGCAACGGCATGGCTCCGCTGGATGGTTTGCCACGCACCGTATTGCTCTTCATTGGTAACGGGATCTGTCTCATTCGTATCCCAGCCTATGGCAGTAGGGTAGAACAATATTTCCGCACCCATCAGACTGGTAATGCGCGAAGCTTCCGGATACCATTGATCCCAGCATATGAGTACACCTATTTTTGCAAATTTGGTATGGAAGATCCTGTAACCAACGCTATCGGAAGATTCTTCTTCTGCAACCGTGGCTGCATCGCCTGGTGTGAAATAGAACTTTTCGTAGTAGCCGGGATCATCAGGTATATGCATTTTGCGATACTTGCCAAGATAGGTTCCATCAGCATCCAGGACTGCTGTTGTATTGTGATACAATCCATGAGCACGTTTTTCGAACAGAGAGGCGATAATTACAACACCAAGTTCCTTTGCTAAGGAGCTTAATGATTCTGTTGACGGGCCGGGAATGGGTTCAGCCAGTTCAAAGTTTTTGTGATCTTCTATGTCACAGAAATACAGAGACTTGAAAAGTTCCTGCAAACATACGATCTGTGCGCCTTTGGCTGCCGCGTCGCGTATGCCAGAAACGGCTTTTTGAAAGTTAGCTTCCACATCTCCGGAACAGCTCATCTGTACTATTCCGATATTTACGTTTTTTTTCATGTTCGTTTTTATATGATGGTCAGGTGTTACCTTAAAAGTTCTAAACCGACCAGTTATTGCAATAGTTGATCCACTTCGAAAGAGAAGGGGAGTTCATTCATACATTTAAAATGTTTTTTCGGACATTGCTTGTGCCCGATTTTGGAACACGGCCGGCAATTCAGCTCTTTGTTTTCCAGAATTTCAAATGAGGTCTGATAAGGATACATGCCAAATTCCGGCACCGTATTGCCCCAGATCGAATAGACCTTTTTATGAAAAGCAGAAGCTACGTGCATCAGACCAGTGTCATGCGAGAAAACTACCTTCGCTTTCTCAATAACAGATGCCGATTGATTGAAATTATACGCACCACATGCATTGTAAATTGCAATTTCGGGTAACGCGTTTTTTACTTCCTCACCATTGTTGAAGTCTTCCTTGCCACCAAGTAATACAAGAGGCTGGTTAATTTTCGTACACAGCTCAATCATCCTTGTAACAGGTAATTTCTTTGTGAAATGCTGTCCACCGATGGCATAAGCTATAAAACCTGTCTGGTGGGAAACAGGAAGCTTACCTATCTCAATCTGATCTTTCTCAGGTACAAAATAATCCAGCCCTTTCAGGTCATTTTTGATGTCAAAGGTTTTGAGCGTATCCAGATAGCGGTCTACAATGTGAACATCAGGCAACCGGTTTATTTTGAAATTGGTGAGCAGGAATTTCTGAACATTCAGTTTATCAAAGCTGAATGATGGTTTTCCAAGTGAGAATTTGATCTTTGCTGTTCTCAGATTGTTGTGCAGATCGATGATGAAGTCGAAATTTTCTTTTTTCAGAAGTTTCAACACATCACTTTCCGACTTATCCAATAACCACAGCTTATCCACAAACGGATTATCTTTAAGTATAAAGCCGAATTTACTTTTCGTAAAATAGTGAACTTCCGCGTGAGGATATTGCTCTTTGAGGCATCTGAGCACGGGGGTGGTCAAAACGATATCGCCAATGGACGAAAACCGGAGAATGAGAAATTTAACTGGCTTGATCACTCTGTTCAGTTTTTTCCAATAATTGGAAAGGTTGTAGTTTTTCTGGTTTGTTGTGTTTCCAACGCTTGTGCGTCCATAGCCAGTTGTCCGGCTGTGCCACTATGTCTTTCTCTAAAAGCTCTGTTTGAGTCTGGAGGATATAATTGTTAGGTTCCGTCTTAGGTGATTCCGTGATTTTCTCAAAATAGAAGCGATAAAATCCACGACGTGTATCATCTTTTCTGACACCCATGTATAACACAGGAAGATTCACGCGCCGGGCTATAAGTTCTACGCCACGGTACACACCGGTCATCTGATTCAGAAAAGTGGTCCAATATGCTTTTTCAGGAAAAGGAGATTGGTCATTGATCAATATAAAAATAAATGGTTTTTCTCTCGGAGCGACTGCACGGTTAAATGCTTCTTTCATGGAGACCATTTCAGTTCCGAACTGAGTACGTACTTTTTTGAACCATGCTTCGAATGTACTGTTGGCCAATTCGTGGTAGACAACTACAATCTGATAATGCAGCCGTGCCGATGCAAATAGATTGAGCATTTCCCAATTGCCAAGGTGGCCGGCTACTACAACAAGACTTTGTCCTTTTGTATAATAATCGTCCAGTAATTGAGGGTCGAAATCTATCCGGCTCAGCAAGTCATTTCTGGTAATGGATCTTAACTTGATCGTCTCGAAAATGATATCCGTAAAGTTGCGATAGAATTTTCGGGCAATAGACTGAATGGATGAGGTATCGTAAGACGGAAAGCTTGCTTTAAGATTGCTGATGACAATGTCTTTTCTGTAACCAACAATATCAAAAATCAGAAAGCGAAAAAAATCGGATAGTTTATAGATACTCTTCCAGGATAACCGGGATATGGCGGTCAGGATACTGAGTAATATTTTGGTTAAAAATGTGTTCATTGAATCGGGCATTAACACATTAAAAGCAATTGCCCGGAAAAATTAGTTCCTTTATGCAACTACTCTTTGGCGATGCAAGATTACTAACAATTACCAGAAATTCACAGCGCCAATTGCTCCGCTTTTAAATTTTCCGGACGCTTGTGTTTCCAGCGACGGTGGCTCCATAGCCAGTTATGAGGTTGTTTACAGATGTTTTTTTCCAGAATTCCGATTTGATGTTTCAAAATCGCATTGTTAGCTACTTTTTTCGGCTCGTCGGTAATGGTTGTGATATCTACATGATAGTATCCTCTTTTGCCTTCTACTTTACTGAAATCTGCATAAAGTACAGTAAGGTCATAACGGCGGGCGATGGTTTCCACACCGCGGAAAACGCCTGTATCCTGATTCAGGAATGTTGTCCAAAAGGCAGTTTCTGGAACGGGGGACTGATCATTGGCAAGAACGACCACGTATGGTTTCTCCCGCGGTTTCTGCAATTCCTTAAAGATCAAATTCATGGGTACCAGTTTGGCGCCAAACCTTGTACGTAAGTCAAGAAACCATTGATCAGATTCTTTATTTTGGAGCGGACGGTATACAACGATACATTCGTGAGTAAAACATAGGGAGGAGAATAGATTGGCCAATTCCCAGTTACCGCGATGACCCATCAGATAAATAATATTGGTATTGGAAGCGTAGAAATCATCCATGATACTGATATCACCCTGAAGACGTTCACGAATTGTAGCAGGGCATGCTGTTCGAAATTTGATGGTTTCGACGATGAGATCTGTAAAATGAAGATGGAAGTCTTCAGCAATACATTGAAGTTCCGCATCAGTTTTTTCCGGAAAGCTGTTTTTCAGGTTATTCCATATTACTTTTTTTCTATACCCGGCCACATCAAACAGAATCCATTTTAAACAGGTGGAAAGTCGGAATGCATTATTCCAGGATAGAGCTGAAAGGGAATTGAGCAGAAAAAGGAAAAATCGGGAACTGATATGGGTCATGAATCTAAATTTATGCAATAATACTTCTATCCTGAATGTTATAAAAATACTGGCTTTTAAATTCTATTTTTAGTAGCTTCACCTGTTGAACGAGATCGTATAACGCTGTGTTAGAAGGATTATTTGATATCAAGAATGACAGACGCCTGAGTATGTACCTGTACCGTATGGGATTTGGTATGTGGCTGATGTATCTCGTACTTGGTGCTCCTGCTATGAGCGCATACGCTCAATACCGCACAGACTGTGGCATATTCTGCTTCATACTCATGATCGTTGGCTTTTCTGCTTCCATGGTTTACGATTACTTCCATAACAAAGAAGCCTATGAGCAGAAGAAAAAGTGGCTTTTTATGAGCTACATTATTCTTGCAGGAATTATCTACTTCTTTGTATTCGACGGAAAACAAGACCTGCTCAACTTCAACTGGTTACTTCGTTTATTATAATACTAATCGTTAGAAGGTTCTGCATTTTTAATCATCTTTTGAATCTCTTCAAAACTCAGGTCCGGTAAGGCGGCAACTTTCCCGATTACAATTACTGCCGGAGACGATATGCCGCTGATTTTAACCAAAGGCTCGATATTACTGATTTTACCGGTTACAACATTTTGATGTTCGAGTGATCCGTTCTGTATGATAGCGATGGGCTCATCCACTTTTCCGGCATTGGCATAAATGTCAATAATTTCGTTGAGTTTGTGCATGCCCATCAGAATAACCACAGTTGCAGTTGACTGTGCCGCTACGGCTATATCCCTTGAAAGAGCATGATCTTTTGTAGTTCCGGTAATCACCCAGAAACTTTCACTTAATCCTCTTGAAGTCAATGGTATACCTGCAAGTGCCGGCGCTGCGTAACTACTGGAAATTCCAGGTATAATCTCATGGCTGATACCATGTTGCTGCGCGTAGATAAGCTCTTCATAACCCCGCCCGAAAATAAACGAATCGCCTCCTTTCAGACGAACGACTTCTCCGTATTGCTGCGCGTATTCAACAATCAGCTGATTAATATCATCCTGTCCGCAGCTGGTTTTGCCATAACGTTTACCTACCAATATTTTTACACATTCGGCAGGACAATGATCAAGAAGTGAGGGGTGAGCAAGTGAATCGTAAAGAACAACTTTGGCTTTCTGCAAAGCCTTGAGTGCTTTGAGGGTGATCAGGTCAGGATCCCCCGGACCTGCACCAATGAGTGTAAGTTTCATATTTAGCTGATAGCTATGAGCTGTTAGCCGATAGCTTTTATAAGCACGAACAAAAATTATGGAAAATTCGCAGAATGATTTGCAAGGTAAAGTCAACATTGAATGTCAACTTTACCTTACAAAAATTGCTTTGATAGCATCAGCAATAAAGCTAATAGCTCACAGCTGATCGCTAATAGCTGCTAGCTGTCTTTTCCGAATGAGAGTTCCTGAAGTACCAGTTCGCTGTTGTCCATCAATTGAGCTCCTCTTGTATCACGTACGAAATTCAGGAATTGATCAGCTTTTTCCAGGAAGTAAGTAGCAAACTCTTCGGTTGGTTCGAACTTATTGATACTGAAAGCAAGTGAACGGAATGGCGTTTCTGCTTTATCTGCAAGTTCGAATTGTGCAGGGGTTTCATATTTGAATTCCTGTCCGAAATTGGCCTCAAAATCATTAATAATACCATATTGGGTGTTGGTATTAACATCTTTTGTCATCAGCAAACCTTTAGCCCCCGTAATCAAGACATTGTATGCATGGTATATAGCATCAGCCCAAATACCCAGTTCATAATTTTCTTTGGCAAGACTCAGTTTTTCCTGTCCTTCTGTGATAGTCGTAGCAACAAGGTCTACCATCACACTCGCACATTCCCCAACCCCGATCTCAGTTTTGAACAACTCGTCATGATCCCAGTCACGGTAATCGTCATCCTGCAGTGTGGTAAGGTCAGCAATTGGTTTCAATAACTGGAAGAAGTAATTCTTAGTCTGGCGCTGATAATATTGATTGAAATACTCACCGTCAAAAGCATTCGCCTCATAGTCACTGAAGATGGTACGAAGTGCTTCCGGACCGCGTTTTGTCGGAACTTTAATTACTTTGTCGCCGATCAGCCCGATGCCATCACCGGTAAAACCACCACCCAAAAGCACCTGAAGCGCAGGAAGTACCAGTTTACCATTTTTGATGGAACTGCCGTGGAAACCGATATTGGATGCGTTATGTTGTCCGCATCCGTTCATGCAACCGCTTATTTTGATCTTAATATCTTCATTGTAGATCATTTCAGGAAATTCATCCTTCATGACATCTTCCAGAGCACGGGTAATACCATAACTGCTGGAAATCGCAAGGTTACAGGTATCTGTTCCCGGACAGGTTGTGATATCCATGGTGCTGTCAAAGCCAGGATTTGCCAAACCAAGCTGATTAAGTTCTTTGTAGATAGGAACTAAATCTTCTCCTTTCACAAAGCGAAGTATATATCCCTGGTTCACTGTAACACGAATATCATCAGCTGCATATTGACGTACAATATCAGCCAGAGAACGTGCCGTGTCGGAGCTCATATCTCCTAATAAAACACGAAGCTGAACAGCGTACCATCCTTTTTGCTTCTGCTCAAAAGTATTGGTTTGCAACCATTTTTTGAACGTATCCAGATCGGCTATGCCATTTTGCGCAGCGTTTTCCAGTACGTAAGCTTCACTGACAGAAGGACGCGCGGCATGGGTGATTGATTCGGCTTCGTTCGTTCCGAAAAGATCCTCAGGAATAGCAAAAACCTTATTTTTAACAGCAGTACGTTCTTCTGCCACTTTTTCCATCATTCCTTCCAGACCCATGTCGTTGAGAAGGAACTTCATTCTGGCTTTATGACGACGCGTACGTTCTCCGTGGCGGTCAAATACACGCAGTAGTGCCTCAATAAAAGGAATAACATCCTGCTCTTCCAGGAACTCAAATGCTGTTTGAGCAGAGAACGGTTGTGCACCTAATCCACCGCCAATCAGCACTTTGAAACCCTTCACGGTTTCGCCTTTGGCGTTTACACCTAGTTTGGCAATAAGGCCAACGTCATGTATAAAAGCAAGAGCTGAATCTTTTTCTGACGAAGAAACAGCAATCTTGAATTTTCTTCCCATATCCTGATTGATAGGATTACGAAGGAAGTAAGTGAAAATAGAATGTGTAAGTGGAGTTACATCGAAGGGTTCATCCGGATCAATACCTGCCACAGACGACGCTGTAACGTTTCTGATCGTGTTTCCACATGCTTCTTTCAGAGTAATTCCTGCATCTTCCAGGTCAGCCCAAAGCTGAGGAGAATCGGACAACTTCACAAAGTGCAGCTGGATATCCTGACGTGTTGTTGCGTGGAGATTCCCCGTTGCAAATTTATCAGAGGTATCAGCAATCCGTACAAGTTGGTCCGCTGTGATTCGTCCGTAAGGAAGTTTGATCCGAATCATTTGAACACCAGGCTGGCGCTGTCCATATACCCCGCGTGTCAAACGAAATTTACGGAATGATTCTTCCGGCGTTTCGCCGCTGTTAAACGCGTTGATTTTGGCATTTAAGTCGATGATATCGCGTTTTGCAGCGCTTGATACCTTCTCTGAAATGATTAAATTACTCATGGTGATTTAAATCTTTATCCTATCGGATTAGTATAATATTAAATAAAAAATCTTGTGTCTGTTGCCGGAGTAACAGGCTCATGCTAAGTTTCTACAAGAATTTTGGAATAATATAACTTCGAAAACCAGGTGTATGAACGAAGTCTGTGCACACACCTGATCTTTATTTATCTTCAATAATAACTGATCTTATTCGATCATACAAGCACCCACTGTAACATTGGATGTCTCGTCTATCAATATGGCTGCTCCGTTTGCCCTGTTCTTTTGGTAAGAATCAAAAGCGATTGGTTGAGCAGTACGTATTACAATTCTTGCGACATCATTCAATTTCAGACTCTCAACATCTTCAAGTTTTTCATATGAATTGATGTCGATCTGATATTCTATGTCTCTTACAGAACACCTAGAACGGGATGTTCCGTGCTGAAGTACATATTTGTTTCCTGGTTTTAAAGTTTTTTTATCGTCCATCCAGCAAACTATCGCTTCAATATCCTGGCTCACTACGGGCGAATTTGTCAATGCTACGATTGAATCACCACGACTGATATCAATGTCATCTTCCAGCAGTATGGTAACTGACTCCAAAACAGATGCACTCTCAATTTCGTTTCCTCCGAACTCAATTTTAGCAATTTTTGATTCCTGCTCTGAGGGAAGAATCTTAACTGCATCACCTTTTTTGAAAGTTCCGCTTTGTATACGACCTGCATAACCGCGATAGTCGTGCAACTCATCAGTCTGAGGGCGGATTACATACTGAACAGCAAAACGTGCATCATCCTGATTCTGATCTTTCAAAACATTTACATTTTCCAAAACAGAAAGTAACGTCTCGCCAGTATACCACGGCATGTTCTCAGAACGGTCAACGATGTTGTCGCCATTCAAGGCACTGACCGGTATTAAAGTCAAGTGTTTGATATTCAGTTTTTCAGCAAGTTCTTTGTAATCCTTCGCAATAGCAAGGAAGCCATCTTCTGAGTTGCCGATTAAATCCATCTTGTTGATCGCAACAATTACGTGGGGAATCCCTAACATAGAAGCAATCAGGGAATGGCGGCGTGTCTGCTCAACAACACCATGACGTGCATCCACAAGAATGATGGCTAAATCCGCGTTGGAAGCACCAGTTACCATGTTACGGGTATACTGAATGTGTCCCGGAGCATCAATACTGATAAATTTCCTGTTTGGTGTCTGGAAGTATTTGTAAGCTACATCAATTGTGATGCCTTGCTCACGCTCAGAACGCAGACCATCTGTTAACAAAGCGAGATCAATTTCACCCACATTACGGCTTTTGCTTGCACGTTCAATGGCCTCCATCTGATCGGCCAGAATATTTTTTGTATCGTAAAGCAAACGTCCGATCAATGTACTTTTACCATCATCAACGGAACCTGCTGTTATAAATCTTAGTAAATCCACTTTGTATCAATTATGAATGAAGAATTAAGAATGAGAAATTACTGGTCAGTTTTTCAAAACATACTTAAAACTTCACATGAGTTGTTTAGAACTTATTATTAAGAGCGATACCTAAATTTATATTCTTCACTCTTAATTCTTCATTTTTAATTACTTAAAAATATCCTCCCTTTTTCCGATCTTCCATCGCAGCTTCAGTTTGCTGGTCGTCTATACGGGTTTCGCCGCGCTCACTGATTCTTGATATAGAGATTTCTGCAATTACTTCGTCGAGTGTTGATGCACTGGATTCAACTGCTGCAGTACAAGTCATGTCTCCAACAGTACGGAAACGAACCTGACGTGTTACAATCTGGTCATTTTCGTCTTTCTCAATTACAGGTGTATTGTTCAGCAATTTGCCATCTCTTAAAATCAATTCACGCTGGTGTGCGAAATAGATAGAAGGCAACGTGATGTTCTCTCTTTTCAGATAAGCCCAAACGTCCAGCTCAGTCCAGTTGGAAATAGGGAATACACGTACGTTTTCTCCTTTGCTGATACGGCCATTGAAAAGGTTCCAAAGCTCAGGACGCTGGCGTTTCGGATCCCATTGTCCGAATTCGTCACGGAAAGAGAAAATACGTTCTTTCGCACGTGCTTTTTCTTCGTCCCGACGGGCTCCGCCTATACATGCGTCAAATTCAAATTCTTCGATTGTGTCGAGCAGCGTAAAAGTTTGCAGCCAGTTACGACTTGCATTTTTGCCTGTTTGTTCCTTTAGTCCTTTTGCCTTAATGGTATCTTCCACATACCGGACTACCAGTTTAGCACCGATTTCTTCGGCCAACTGATCACGATATTCTATTGCTTCAATAAAATTGTGTCCTGTGTCTACGTGAACAAGCGGAAAAGGAATTTTGCCAGGTGCGAAAGCTTTTTGAGCCAGGCGTACCAGTGTAATAGAATCCTTGCCGCCGGAAAACAACAATGCCGGGCGCTCAAACTGACCGGCTACTTCGCGCATAATGTAAATCGCTTCCGCCTCTAACTGATCCAGGTAATCGGGAGAGTTGCGTATCTCGTCTGCCTCCCGATAGCTGATATCCGACACATCTTTAACTGAAATTGACATAATTTTTTAGCTTTTCGCTATCAACCACCCGGAGGACCGTTTATGGCTTTTAGCTTTTAATTAATTCTATTACAATCTTGAACTTTATGCGTATTGACTTTGATTCTTTCTAACAGCTAACAGCTAACAGCTAACAGCTAACAGCTAACAGCTACTTAGCGTGTAATCCACACTCTTTTTTGGACTCGTCTTCCCACCACCATCTTCCGGCTCTGAAGTCTTCACCTTCCTGAATAGCACGCGTACAAGGAGCACATCCAATACTTACAAAACCTTTATCATGCAAAGGATTATAAGGTATTCCGTTTGATTTGACGTAGTCCTTTACCTCGTCGAAAGACCAGTCCAAAATAGGGTGGAACTTGATCAGATCGTGTGCCTCATCGATCTCCAGCTTACTCATAGACTGACGGTTTCCAGACTGCTCTGCCCTGATACCGGTTACCCAGATCTTCGCCCCTTTCAGAGCTCTGTTCAAAGGCTCCACCTTGCGTATAAAGCAGCATTCCTTTCTGTTCTCAACAGAATCATAGAAGCTCAGTGGACCTTTGGTACTAACCAGTTCTTCTGCTGCGCCAGTCTGAGGATAATATACTCTGACTTTTGTATCGTAACGGTTATTGGTTTTCTGAAGGGTCATGTAGGTTTCATTGAACATTCTGCCCGTATCCAGCGTAAAGATGGATATATTAAGATTGTTTTTAAGTATGAAATCTGTAATGACCTGATCCTCATATCCCAGACTGGTCGAAAATACTACTTCGCCCGGAAACAGGTCAGCAAGAATGGCCAGTGATTCTATCTCACTTTTACCTTCAATGGCTGCATGTAATGAAGAAATATTTGTGTTCATGGTGGTGATCTTTATTTTCTTACACAAGAATCAAAGCATCTTATATAAACTTTGTAATTATTTTATTTTAGAGGCCAATCATCTTGTGTTCTTCTTAAATATTTGATTTTAATTCAAAATGTGCAACCTGTAAAAATAAGGGATGCAAATGTTGAAAATCATTATCTGTTGTGATTAGAATTGCATCCAGAATACTGGCTGTAGCTGCAATCCATAAATCATTTTTACCCATATTTCGTGCCGATTCGTTCAACGGCTTCTCAGGTAATCTGCCTTGGCTGAAAGCATCTATTTCTGCGTAACGATCTACAACTTTGGAGTCGAGATTTTCCAGAACAACAACAAATTCCTTGATGCCTTCAATCGCTGCAATCTTCTTTTCTCCCCAGTTGTTTTGAATTCCGATAGACTTCAATTCTCCAATGCAAACAGAGGATGTATACATCCTATTTCCAAAACCTTCCAAATTATACTTCCTCTGAATTGAATGAATAACCGACTCTTGACGGATGTAAGCAATCAGAACATTTGTATCCAGGAAGTAATTCACTTTGTTAGCTGTGAAATCAGTAATTCAAACGGTTCCTTTATATCAAGATCTTTCACGAATTTATCAAACCGCTCTTTATCAAAACCTTTATAACCTTGTTTTTTAATCTGCGCTTCAATCATATCCTCAACTGATCTATTCTGATCAACAGGTTTAATATACTCTTTCAGAGGGTCATCTTCACTCAATGTGCTATAGATCAGCTCATTCATAGTAACTCCTGCGAGGTCGGTTGCCTGTCTTGCAGAGAGAGCCCCTTGCTGATAAAGTTGCCCCGCGATAGAAAGCAATACTTCTTTCCTTTCAAATTCTTCCGGTAAGTTGATCGTCAATGTTTTCATTTTCTTTCAATTTCGGATTTCACTACTATTTTTTTACTCCAATATACCACTTTTGGCCGAGACCGTCACCGCATTGGTGAAATCTTCAATCAGATCTTCAACATCCTCTAAACCAACGGAAATACGAATTAAACCTTCTGTGATACCCAAAGCAATTTTCTCTTCAGGCTTCAGTTTGGCATGTGTCGTCGTGTAAGGATTGGTTACGATTGTTCTGGTATCGCCAAGGTTGGAAGACAAAGATGCAATCTCCAATTCTGCCATAAACGCGGATACACGTTGGAAACCACCTTCGAGATCAATCGTTACAATAGCGCCGCCCGCACTCATTTGCTTCTTAGCAAGATCGTGTTGTGGATGAGAAGGCAAGAATGGATATTTAACCATTTTTACATTAGGGTGCTTATCCAGCGCTGTAGCCAATGCCAGGGCATTTGCTGCATGTTTTTCCATTCTCAGGTTAAGAGTTTCCAAACTTTTGGTTAAAACCCAGGCATTGAAGGGAGACATAGATGGTCCCGTCTGACGACAGAAGAATCGTACTTCTTTAATATATTCTTTTTTACCAACAACAACTCCGCCCAATACGCGACCTTGTCCGTCCATATACTTCGTCGCTGAATGTACAACAAGGTCTGCCCCGTAATCAGCCGGGTTTTGCAAGGCAGGTGATGCAAAACAGTTATCGACGTTAAATATAAGGTTATGCTTTTTAGAAACTCTACCAATCATTTCCAGATCTACTAAATCCAGACCAGGATTAGAAGGCGTCTCCAGATAAATCATTCTTGTATTTAGTTGTACTGCAGCGTCCCACTCAGCCTCAGTAGCGTCATGATCAAGATAAGTATAAGTAATTCCCCACTTGCTGATAATCTGCGTAATGATCTGATGGGCAGAACCAAACAAAGCGCGGCATGCCAGAATATGATCTCCTGATTTTAACAAAGCAGCCATACTCGCGAACACGGCAGCCATACCGGTAGCAGTTGCGATTCCATCTTCACAATCCTCCAGCAGGCATACTTTGTCTACAAATTCCTGTACAGTTGGATTGGAGAAGCGGCTATAAAGATTGCCAACTTCAGTTTCATCAAAAATAGCTTTTCCCTGTTCAGCACTTTCGAAGGTGAAGCTACTTGTCAGAAAAAGAGGAGTCGAATGTTCCCGATAATGCGTCTTTTTAGTTTGGGTACGTATTGCCTTTGTTTGCTTTCTCATGTTTACTGGCTGTAAGCTGTTAGCGTTTAGCTATTAGCTTGGAAATGGATACTTCTTATATTTTAATCAAAAGGTTTATGCCGCAAGATTTCATTTCTTGTTTTATTCGGCATTTGGTGATCTATGGCATAAGGTAACAGCTAAACGCCGGAAGCCATCAGCTGAATAACACCATGTATATGATCCTTAAACTGACGATGATTACAATAGTTCCCACCATAATCATCATGGTTTTGATCGGTAGTCTTCTGGCCAGAGTGGCAGCAATTGGTGCAGCCACCATTCCTCCGAGGATCAACCCAAGGACGACTTTCCAATGCGAAAATCCGATAATGGTAATAAAAGTCACTGAACTCGCCAGAGATACAAAAAATTCAGCCAGATTCACTGAACCGATCGTATATTTCGGATGTCTGCCTCTTGCGATTAATGTAGATGTGACAATTGGTCCCCATCCACCGCCGCCGATAGAATCCAGTGTTCCTCCCGCCATGGCAAGCCATCCTATTTTTTTGATCGGACGCTTTTCAATACGTTTCTTCAACGCTTTTTGAATGATAAGAATTCCAAGTATCAGCGTGTATATGGCTACAAGAGGCTTGATGATATAGATGTATTTTTCCAGTGATGAAACGAGGTATGCACCAGTAATGGCACCCAGAACTCCCGGAAACAGAATCTTCTTAAAAAGCTTACTATTAACATTGCCAAATTTGAGGTGCATATAGCCAGAAACCCCGCTTGTGAAAATTTCAGATGTATGCACACTGGCACTTACAGCCGATGGCGGAACCCCCAGCGTAAGCAGGAATGTAGCAGCAGTTACGCCATAAGCCATTCCCAGAGCCCCGTCAATCATTTGAGCGACGAAGCCACCCATGACATAGTAGAAGAATTCTTCGTTGAATTCTAATTCATTCCAAAGAACTGACAGGCGGTCGTACGTAAAATAGGTAAACAGCAGATGTCCTACAATCATCAGTGAAACAGCCGAAAAGATATTAACCGCTACTTCAGTTCCGGAGCGCTTACGAAGTGTAGCAGCCCATACTTTTTGTTGAATAGTCTCCCAGGTAAGCGGTACCTTATGCTCCTTAGGTGATGCTTCGGATGCAGATGCGCTTTTATTGTGTAGAAATATAGGATCTGATTCGGAAGGTAAATCTTTAAGGAAAACTTTTTGCCCTTTGGTTCTGGCGATTTCAGCCAGGCGACGGTCTTCTGTAGGATCGCCACTCGAAATATAAGCAACGTTCAGAGACTGCCAGTTTGGATTTTGGCCAGTGTCAGATGATGGTAAAGATTCCGCCGCTTCCTTCAAAGTCTATCTAGTATACTATTATTATAGAGTAAAAATATAGCAAAATAGAAAATAACTATTTGCTATTCAGGGCACAAAAGTAAAATCAAATTATGAATTTTCAAAGAATACCAGACACTTCCCTGTATTGGTGTGTCTGCATTAAAAGTAGTAGCAGGCAGTCAGGTTAAACATCCGGTAACTCTCTTTTTGAATATCTATCCGACCGTAAATCGGAAGGGTCATGGAATTTGATTTATGTATGTTGGTGATGCCGTGGTAGTAGCGTAAGTCGAGGCATAAACTATTACCCAGATTGTAGCCAACGCCTGCTATTGCGCCAAAGTCAACTTTTTTATAGTAGGATTGATAGCTTGAAATGTTGTCACTTTTGAAATCATTCTTGTAGATAAAGCCTGGTTGTGCCCCAATCATTCCGAAAAATCTGTTGCTCTTTGGATGTATTTTAAGACCTAAGGGAATCATTAATGTTTGATACAGATCGACATACTTACTGGCAGAAGGATAGGAGCTTAGATTTTGAGATTCACCCAATGTTACATGTGTCAGGCCGGTATTGAAAGTTACATGAGGACCAGTTCTGATATCCATTGAAATTCCAAAATTAGGCCTGAATACAGCCTTTTCACCTGACGCTAATTTTGATATCTGAGCCATACCAATTCCTACATGAGGTCCTATACGAAAGCGCTTGTCACTTTGCGCCAAAGCACTAAAACTGATAAAGACGAGGAAAGCGACTAGTTTAAATTCTATTTTCATGACATGATTATTTGAGTAGGTAGAACTAAATTGGAAAGATGCAGAGATAAGCTTTTTACTGAACCTGAGTGCATTGCTCCGGAGGGTATGGTAACCAATATATCAAAGGAACGTCTGATGAAAGTAAACCTACACCATGAGCAAAATAACGCCCCACGATAATTTCATCAGGTCAATTATGGCCGATAGGGATATTGCACGAGATTACTTTAAAGGCTTTTTACCTGACCATGTCAGAGACTTGCTGGATTTTGAGACCTTAGAACAGAGCTCAGATTCTTATATTTCAAAGGAGCTCCGGAAAACGATATCGGATATCGTTTTTTCATGCCGGATTAAAGAATCCAGTGAGCCAGTCAGGATATGCTTGTTGATTGAGCACAAAAGTTATGTAGATAAGAATACATCAGTTCAGCTTGGTGGCTACATATTCTCCGCTTTTATGAAGCAGATAACAAATGGGGAGAAGCTTTCTATGATTATCCCCATTCTGCTGTATCATGGAACCAAGAGGTGGAAATATCGGGCTCTGGGAGATATGTTCGAAAATTTGGATCAATCATTACAAAGGTATCTGCCTCATTTCGATTATATTTACAATGATTTGGGAGAGCTAAGTGATGAGCATATTGCGCTTCTAGAAAACAAATTCCTGGTTGCCTCTATGCTGGCACTTAAACATAGCTTTGATAAAAAGTGGCTGGAATCAAATGCAGTCAGGCTGCTAATACTATCTGAAGGAATTGCCGGGAATCTGCAAAGTGGATTTATTGTTTACCTTTTTGAGCGAAGCGGGCTGCAGGAAAATAAAATCATTGATATTCTGGAAGATGTACCATTAAAAATGAAAGATAAGGTTATGAGCACATTAGATATTTTTGTTGAGAAAGGGAGAAAGTTGGGTTTGGAGGAAGGAATCGCAAAAGGAAAAACAGAGTTTGTTATGTATCTTTTAAAAAATACCGATTTCGATTTATCTAAAATTGCGTCCTTGGCGAATGTCTCAGAAGAGTTTGTGAAAAATATTCAATCGAATCTCGATTAACATATTTTAATCGGGAGGATATGGAAAATTTAATCGGGAGGATATGGAAAACGGGATCGCAGTGATGAAGCGATCCCGTTTATTTTATTTATAACACCGTATTTCCATCAGCGCTACCGGTACATGTGCATGTGAGCCGGATAATCTGATTTTTAAATGTTGGGTGGTAACAGGTTGAGCAAGATGAATAGTTCTGGTACTTAAATGGTTGTCTGCAATCGAACCCACAACCTCATTGTTACAGTTAAGTACCTGCACATTTTGTACGCAAAAGGGCATAACCGTTTCCGGATGTACATAAATCACATTTTCCATTGGATGATCATAATCTGAATCGAATACAAAATCAATTTTTGAAACAGAAGTTGGTTGGTTCCAGCTAATTGTCAAAAGCGGATTTCTGTCTGTTGTATCTGCCACCCAGGCATTAGGTTGCGATATAGGCCTGTGGAATCCGTTTGTAATATTTTCTGTACCGAAGACATCCAGTGGTTTGCTGAATTTTAGGGCAATGTTCCGTCCTTCCGGCCGTCGCTGAGGACACCAGAATTCGAACGTGTCTACACCAATATCTTCGGTAGGTTCTTGCTTTCCATAATTGGATACAGCAGGATTCGTCGCATTGAAAACGGTTACCATGCCCGTAACTCTTGTGTCGCTATACTGAATTCTGATTTTGTCATTCTTCATAAAGCATAGAAATGCATAACATGCTTCGTTGAATTCCACAGACCAGTTGATAGTGATTTTTTGCTTTCCTGTTTTAAGCTGAAATGTTTGGACATCTAAAATAACATCAGGTGTATGATTGAAGGATTTGCTACTCTTTCGTAGTTCTACTGTAAGTTCTGTTTCTTCGATCGCATCAATGGAGAAAGTCACGGAAGGAATTGTTCCTTTCGTAACAGGAATCATTTGCGCAACTGAATCTTTGATTGTCGCCCAGAAGTCAGAGCCAGGTAACTCTTGTAACTTTAAGGTGGATGAGGCTGTTATTTCAACTGCGCTTTGTACCAGATTTTCAGAATCTGTAATATCTGTCTGCGGTAGATATTGCCCTGAGCGCCATAAAGCCAACTGTAATTCTTTAAGGTGATTTGTACCTATTTCTGTGGGTGAACAATTATGCTTTTTACACAGTGCCGCTGCAATTGCCACTGCCTGCCCACCCACTGCGCTTGTAGCCATAACGCGCGTGGAAGCAAATGCTACATGTGTGGCGCTGATAATCCGGCCGGCTATAAATAAGTTACTTACATTTTTGCTATAATAGCAACGATAGGGGATGGCGTATACACCTTTACTGTGCCATTGATTACATCCCGATTGGTCGCTGTAAATCCCGTCAGCGGGATGCAAATCAAGACTCCAGCCTCCAAATGCAACTGTATCATCAAAGGTTTTTTGTTCAACAATATCTTGTTGTGTAAGCAAGTAATCTCCTTCAAAGCGACGGCTTTCCCGCTTACCTGGTATGGTGCCGACCCACTCCAATGTCATGTTCTCAGCTTCGGGAAATTCGCCTGAATTTTTGATATAATTCCAGGCACCATACACCACTTTCCATAGTTCCCACTTTATCTTTTCTGTATCGTGTACAGTGTCCAGCCGTCCCCCATATTCAAGCCACCAAAGGCGGCAACCGAAATCTTTTGGGTTGAAGGTTTTGTAACGGGGAATTTCTTTGATGTCCTTCAATGCATACGAAGGGGGCAGAAACTTGATCGGTCTGCCCATGTCTTTGGAATAGAAGTACAGAGAATGACCAAGTAATTCACCATATGCTTTATCCGGAGCAAATTTTTCTCCGAACTCATCTGCTGACTCGGCACCCATGCGGAATGCAGCTCCTGCGAGAAATCCTACGATGCCATCCCCGGATGCATCACAAAACAATGGTGCAGAGATATGGTATTGCGTACTGTTCTGACTGCAAAATCCATACACTGCTGTAATTTTGTCAGAATCAGCGTCGTTTTCCGGATTTTTATCAAGATCATAAACTGCCGTGTTGAGCAGAAGTGTGATGTTTTTTTCTTCAACTACTTTTTCAAGTAAAACAGTATCGAATATCAACGGATTGCCGTCAGGGTTCCGGTGAATATTTTCCAGCATGATTTCATCAATCACACCGCCTTCTCTGGCCCAGCGATTGTTATTCCCCATGTGAGAAGTGGCTCCCAGAATCCACAGGCGTACCTCACTGGAACAATTTCCACCCAGTACTGGCCTGTCCTGCACTAATATCACTTTTACTCCTGCCCGCGCCGCTGTTACAGCCGCACAAGTTCCGGTGAGTCCTCCGCCTACTATAACCAGATCGCCTGCAAGTGAAATGGTTTTCGGACTTCTTTTATAGGTGTATGTTTCTTGTATCATTTCTTTGTTGGGATAAATCCGGTTTAACAAAGCATGCGCGTCAACGAATGATTTGTATCACGTTCAAATGGCTTGGGATAAATTGTTATTTCAGTTCAAATGTTGCTTCTGTCGTTTTGAAGCCTGTTGGCTTGAATACTTCAATGGTGATCGCTTTCTCAAAACCTCTTACAGGGATAGAGATTTCTTTACTTTCGCCGGGACTGAGATCAGGAATCCGAATGGTCTTTCCCATGGTTTGCAAGGTATAGCCGCTCAATGCGTAGGAAGGGAAATCACTACGGGCTGTTACCTTCAATGTTAACTCGTGTTCACCCTGATCCCCAGTTGTATATCTTGTCTTTTCAATAACCACAGGAGACATTTCTTTCTGATAGGTGTAATAAGCAGGTCGCAATGTCCTGTCCGGACGAACTATTCCCCATGGACGATAACCATTCGGGTTTGTACCATGATAGCGGCTTTGGTAGTCGTTGTAGGTCCACCAGGAAGCACCGATTACGTACGGTCTTTTTCTGATTTCACCAGCTATGTCAGACACATGTTTAGCCTGATTTACTTCTGCCTGTCCAAAATCGTGTTCTGAAAAGGTCCTTAGTCCAGGCTGATCGTCCGAACCGTTGTCCGCACGTACTCCCCATTCGCTGATTAATATTGGTTTTTCAGGATATAAAGCGTGTATGTGGTCAAGTGCTTTGGCATGGTTTCCGTAGGTATTTGTTGATACGAAATCCACATATTGGCTTGCTTCGTCTTGTGGATTTTTAGGAAGAGAGTTCAAAAACATGGTAGCGAAAGTATAGAGTCTGCTTGCGTCCAGTTCTCGGGCATACGCAATCATATCTTTCGTCCACCGTTTTCCCGCTTCATGAAGTGACATGTACTCGTTACCGACACTGTATGCAATAATGCTGGGATGGTTCCAGTCGCGCTCTGCCATTTCTCTGAACTGCTGGCGGAAATTTTTCCTGATCGTGTCACTATCCATCTGCCGGGGTGTGAGCTGCCAGTTCCCCGCCTCGCTGATAATGAGCATTCCATATTTATCCGCCAAGTCATAAAAGTGTTCGGACGGTGTGTAGTGCGTAAGTCTGTGGAATTCCATGCCTGCTTCTTTCATCAGTTTGAAATCCTTTTCAATCAGCCAATCTGGTTCCAGTGAACCAAGCTTGGGATAATCAACCACACGGTTGCCGCCAGCGAGTTTCAGAGGTTTTCCATTGAGCAGAAGCTGTACATTTTTGATTTCAACTTTACGAATTCCAAAATTAGAAGCGATGGTGTCCCCATTTGCGAAAGCTTTCAAATGATACAAATTCGGATCATCCAGATTCCAAAGTTTCACCTGAGCTGCTGTCAGTGAAGTTTCTGATTCAATTATTCCAGTCTGTCCGGACTGAATTGTCGCCGCTTTGGTTCTCCATTTTAAAGGAATTTCTTTCTGATCGAAATTGACAGAAATACCTGTTTTCGGAGAAATAGCTTTGGCAGATGCATTACGGATCCGAAGCTGTGTTTTAAGTGTTGCGGTTCCTTTTTCAAGATCAGGGAGCGCTTCAATTTTTATGTTTTCAGAATACACTTCAGGCTCTACCGTGAGATAAACGGGGCGAATCAACCCGCCATAGTTCATCCAGCCCATAAACGGGTTATTCACCTCATTATCATCTTTAGATCCCGGAATGCTCCCGGGTTGCCAGGTGTCGTTATTGACCGAGACAGCCAGAAGGTTATTGCCGTCTTTTAAGAAATCTGTTACATCAAAACTGAAAGGTGTGTAACCTCCTTCATGTGAGCCTACTTTCTTTTCATTGAGCCATACTTCTGTTTTGTAATAAGCTGCGTCAAAATGGAGAATTATGCGTTTGGCGGAAGCTGGTTTCCAGTTAAATGACTTTCTGTACCAAACTGTTCCTGTGTAGAATTCGTACTTTTTATCGGCTGAAAAACAATGAGGAACGGTCACTTTATCGAACCTGCCGTTTTGAGCGGGCTTTTCCAGGTACCATTTTCCGGGAATTCCCATATTAGCCGGATCCAATGCAAATGACCATTCCCCGTGAAGTGGAATTGCATCCTGTTGCCGGATGGAATATTGAGCGAAAGCTTGTAAGAAGCAGAAACAAATGGCCAGTGTAAGCCACCAACGGTTTTTACTGAAATTCATAATTTACTGTTAAACAATACGGGTGAGTTTAGTTATTTGAGTTTGACTGCTAGTTGTTACATGGATCAGTCTCAGACGGTTTTATTGATAATTACTTGCTCTGTTTGATTGGTTACCGGACTCAGGTGAATCTTTCTCGAAGCACTGTAAGGAATCCAGGCAGCTACGAAAATGACTCCGGATATCACTGCGGTAATCATTGCTCCTGATTCGGTGAAGGTGCTTAGAATGAGAAGAATCACGGAGGTAAATAGTAAGGCACCTGCGATTACCTGTAAGCCAAATCTGTTCTGCCGCTTGATTTCGAAGGTTTCCTCCGGAGAGGCTTCAATCAGACTATCTATGCGTTTTTGTTCGCGGGAAATCTTGTATACTTCAAATTCCTGTGCAGTTTGGTTTCTAGACCTTGCCCAAAGTTCATAGGCGAGTAGAAGTAGCAAAGGAAGACCAACGCCGACAATGTTTTCCATTGCCCGGGATAACTTGAAATCGAGCAGCCAGGGAGCCAGAACTTTGAAAAAAAGATTGACTGAAAGGCCAATACCGGTAACCCAGAGTGTGACTGTGCTGGTCAGTCGTTTTGAAAAGAGAGCCCAGAGCGGAGGAGCAAGCAGGGGGCCACCTGAAATAGCTGAGATACTAAGCACTACTTCTACGATCCCGCCTGCTAAAGGAACCAGCAACGCAATACCGATCATACCCAATCCAAAGAACCAGGAAGAACCTCTTGCCACACGAATAAGTTGCTTGTCGGAAGCAGCCGGATTCACCATGCCTTTGTATATATCATTGGTGAAAACCGCTGATACCACGTTCAGGGCGGTATTAGCGCTGGCAGAAGTAGAGAAATACATACCGGTCAGCATCAGGCCAAGCAGGCCGGGAGGCAACACGAGTTTACAAATCATCAGGTATGCATTTTCGGTATCAAGACCTGTTAATGCCGGATTGATCGCTTTATAAATCATGGGTGGGAACATCCATATCACCGGACTGATCAAATACAATCCGGCAAAAAGAAATGCTACTTTTCGGGCGGACTTTTCGCTGTCAACGCTGGTGTAACGTTGCACCATGGTCCAGTTGCCGCCGATGTAACAAATGTGGTAGATGATGAATGCGAGGACGAATCCGATGGTGTATTCACCGTTGAGGAGATTGAAGAAGTCATCAGGGACATTTTGTGTAAATCCCTCCCAGCCACCAACCTTTTCAAAGGACAATGGTAAAAGGATAAATACCGCAGCGCATAAAACCACAAATTGTAGTATGTCGGTTACCATCACGGCCCACAATCCTCCCACTGCAGTGTAGGCGATCATGAATAAACCAAGTCCGATTGTACAGGGAACAAGAGGAAGATCCAGCGATGAACTGACCAACCGCGCTACAGGATATAAAACTGAACCTTTGATGAAAACGGATACCAGTGTAAAAATGAAAATGTAAGTTTTTTGAACCGGGAGTCCGAGACGTTCCCGGATGAATTCTGCTGCTGTAAGCGCGCCGGTTCTTTTCCAATAGGGAGCCAGGAAAAGTCCGGTGACAAGCGCTCCTATACACATCGTCCATTGAATCGTTATCGCCACCCAACCATGCTTGTAAGCGATAGAGCCCCACGCTACAAAAGTCCCGGCGGAAAAAAAGCTCATGAAAAGAGAAAGTCCGCCGATGAACCAGGGAACGGCTTCGCCTCCTGCAAAAAAGGATTTCAGATTTCTTCCTGTTCTTGCAAATAGCAAACCTATGGCAAGGACAAAGGCAGAGAAAACGACAATAACGATGGTATCAATGGTGGTATTCATAAATTGGCTATCGGCTTTCAGCAGTCGGCTGTAGGCTTGTGTTTTGATGGTTCTTGTTTTTCCAACCCAAATCAGAATTAAGCTAGATATGGCAGCTAATTTTTGCGGTCTTTGCGTTGAGCTTCTTTTTCTTCGCGTGATTTTTATCTTCTATTCAAATGTCATGGTGTACACTTCCATTCCAAATCCAGGTAGTTGATATTCAATTGACTGTCCATTAGAAATCTTTTTATTTGAAGTAGTTGTCGTAATGCTTTTTATCTTTTTGCCCACTGCCCATTTTTCAGGATTAAGGGCGATTTTCCCTTCACTTGGCTGAGCCCGATTGTTCAGCAAGATGATGAAGGCCTGATTACCCTCTGTATTTTCTGCCAGAATCGGATCTACAACTGGTGTATTTCCCGTTACGAATCCTTCTCTGATCACCAGATCCGCTTTTTTGCCATACACATCTCCAGGAGCAAAACCATAGGTTTGATGTGGTCCGACTTTTGGAGTGACAAAACCCCTTGGAAATGATACCTTTCCGGCAGAACGGAGCTCGATTTCGGACATCAGGTAGTCGGTGATCCAGCCGACCTGCCACCACGCATGATGCGGGTAGGGGCCCGCTCCTTTATTCATCGCCTGCCAGTAGTAAGAGGCTACACTCGTTTTACTGTCCACAAAAGCATCCCTGCCAATCGCTGCAGAACGCGCCATGTCAGCAAAAATCTGTTCGCCTGTAATACCATACATGCGCAGAAACATGCCTGCATGGCTTGCCAGCTGAATAGGACCATGGCGCGTAGCAGAACCGAATATACCTCCATGTTCAAAGCTGAGACCGGTCTGGCTTATCTCCCAATCACGTCGTTCGGTTCCATTCACAGTTTTGATACGTTCACTTGCGATGGGGTGTGTGTATACTGAGGTAGTGTAGATTTTAGCGCAGGTAATGGCTGCTTCCCTGTATTTTTGGTCTTTGGTCAGATCATAAAGATCCAGAAATGCTTGTGCCGATTGCCCGGTAGCAAAGTCGGGTGCATAACGTGCATCGCCACATACTCCCAGGAATGCTCCTGTTTCAACAGAGTTTTTAATCAACCAATTCGCACCCTTTTGTGCTGCTTTCAGGTATTTCTCATCTTTCAGAATCCTGTAGGCAACCAATAATCCATAGAAAGAAGGCCTTACATCTTTGATATCTTTGAAAAGCTGTTCAGTGGTTTTCCTGTCGTACGCAACGGCAAAACTGCCATCCGGCTTTTGCCATGAAAGTAATTTTTCTGCGCCGAAACGAAGTCTGTCTTTCAGTTCGGAATTGTCCGGTTCAAAAAGCAGCATGTTGCCAATATCCAGCATCACATAATAGGTGAGTGCGATAGGCTCTACCACTTCTCCCCATTCTTCCACGAACTTTTTCTTTTTCGCAAGATAATATTGACCTTCAATAGCGCCTTTGAAAAAACCATCTTCTGTGTCTTGCTGTACGAGCTTGAAGTTGAGCGCTGGGGGAAGCACTTTTTCTTTCAATTCAGGATCTTTTGTCGCATTGGCCAGCATCCACATAGCGCCGTAATCAGCATTTTTCATGGCGTCTTTGTTGGAGCCTACCACACCGCCCAGGTACGACTGCGCGCCAATTTGTCTGCCTTTATATTCTTCAATATTCCAAAGCGAAGTTTTAGGATCGGTGAGATAATGATGCATGTTTTCGATCCGGTTGGTAAGCGACTGCGTGCTCTGGCGGAGCGGCAGTGTTTTTCCAAATTGGTATACATCGTAGGCAGCATGATTTACTGCACGGAACCAGTCGTCCGCAATAAGGCTATACCGGAACGAATAGTTAATCTCCTGATTTGGATTCAGATCGGAAGCGCTCTCGCCTAATACAGGATAGTACAATGTTGGAGAAAGCTCTGCCTTGCGATTCATGTGTGACAAGCCGATATTCCAGTCCGTTTGCGAGTATTTATCTTTTGCCCATGGGTCTCTTGCTAAACCCGGATCAGGAATGACTGATAAGGTAATTCCGTTTTTCGAACTAACCAACGGACTCAATGTGGAAGCACAACGCTCACGATATACCACAGGGCGGGATGGAATGCCATGCCCGTAAGCATACGAAAGTGCAAAGTTGGGTTGCATAAAATTGCCCTGAAAATAACCGGGAACGGAAACCCATGACATCTGTCCGACCGGTAGCGTGGCCAGAGCAGGTGTTGCCAGCGAGTAATATCCCTTTTTCTTGGGAATGAGTTTCATAGAAACCAGAATGTCATTTGGGTGTGTGGTATCCAGTTTCCAGTTCGATACAATGGTTGCCAGTTCGGTATCTTTTCTGAGCTCTATTTCTTTTCCTTTGACAGTAATTTGGTCAGGGAAAAAATGCAGAGCCGTTCCGCCAGTGTTGAGAGCCACTTCGGTTGTACTTTCTTTCCATTGCAACTGCTGATAATGGTATGCTTCCTCGGGGAATTTTCCTCCGGTGATTTTGTCAAAAGTTTCCTTGGGTTCATCAGAAGGTTTTGTTTCCGAATACAACAGTGTATACTCACCGGATGGAGTCAGGGCACTGATCCATTTGCCATTTTTCCGGATCTCTATATTTGCGATTTTCAAGTCGCCGGTTGCTGCTTTTTGCCATTGTAAGCGAATGTGCTCATTGCTGAGTTCACCTGCTTTTTTTGACTGGGCAATAATGCAGTGCTGACCTGTGAGAAGAAAAAGAAATAATATGTATCTGAATGTCGTCATTATGAAAATGATACTGGTTTATGCAAACCGGATTTAATTGGATACTGATTGAATAAAGTCTTTAATGCCGTCTGATGCATAGGTAATTAACTTACCGGATGCGTTCTGATACACCAGAAATACATCCAGATCTTTTCTGGTTTTAAGAAAGGCTTTCGTCTTTTCGATTCCCATGACAAAAAATGCTGTATCATAAGCATCAGCAGAAACTGCGTCTGGCGCAAAAACAGTTACGCTGAGTAATGAGGTTTGCTCCATGGAACCTGTTTTTGGATTGATAAGGTGATTGAAGACTAAACCGTCTTTTTTGAAATGATTGCGATAGTTTCCGGCGGTGGTCATAGCTCGGTTTTGAAGTGTAACTTTAGTTACTAATGAACCTGGTTTTAAAGGGTTTTCTATACCGCTGATCCACGGTGAACCTTCATTTTTAGAGCCTTTGCAAAAAATCTCTCCGCCTATTTCAACCATATACCGGTTGATGTTTTTTTCTTCTAAAAATCGGCTGATTACGTCTACGGAATATCCCTGTGCGATACCATTGAAATCAAGGCGGACGTGTTCTTTATTTTTACTGACCATGATTGAGTCAAACTGAATTTGCCCGAATCCGATCAGGCTTAATATTGAATCCGTTGCTATATCGGAGATGGGATTGGTCTTTTTCGCTCCGAATCCATAAGCCTCTGTAAGGGGCAGGATAGTTGGATCAAACATTCCTTCCGTGGCTTCATACACTTCTTTCGACTTCACCAGCACGGGATAGAAATAAGGGGTAGTGAGTCTGATCGCATGTGAACGGTTGAATAGCGACAGTTCAGAGTCTTCCCGATACAAGGACAGACTTTTATCAAACTCCGTCAGAATAGAATCAATATGTGTTTTCAGGTTCCGGTTTTGTACATCGAAATATTTGATGTGGTAAGTTGTGCCCTGAGCAGTGCCGTTGATCGAAACCATTTGTTGCGCAGCGATCCTGTTCTCCGTGAGAAGAAGAAGTAAGAATGTCGCCGATATCAACTTTGAATAATTCACTGACGTTTTTTTGAGTTTCTTAATTTATCATTACATGCCTGACGGCATTTCAAATAGTTCGGTCTGTTTGTTTGTCTACCGATATTTCATGCCTCTGGCATTTGAAAATATTTGCTTCGAATATTGAGTCTACCCATTTAAATGCTTTACTTATAGGCTTTGATAATTGACTGTAATTAATCGCGTAGCGATGTCATTTCGGTAGAAAAAGTAATCCGGATCACATTTATAAATCCCGTCGGGATGTAACATTTTGCATTTGCCACGGATGCACGGATTAACACGGATGGTGATCTCTTCTATTCGTGTTAATCTGTGTATCCGTGGCAATTGTAAAGCTTAACCATGAACATCCGTGGCAACAAAATCATGGCTGTGGAGCAAGTGTTTCCCCTTTTAATATGCCTACCAGTTCCGGTAAATGCTGTTCATATATCCCTCTTGGTGTGGTTTTGTACTTTGCTGCCAAGGAGGCTGCAAATCCTACTACTTCGCCCATCATGCCACAGGTACGCATCACACGTGTACTACCAAAAGCCACATGCGTAGTGCTTATATTCCTTCCCGCCATGAATAAATTCTGAATGTTCTTTGAATACAGACAGCGATAGGGGATGGTGTATGGAGCGACCTTGATATGTTTGGTACTTGCGAAAAATTCCTGTCCTTCAAAATACTTGCTGTTCTTTTCGTTCGGGAAGTGCAGATCAATCGTCCATGTTGCGGTTACCGATCCATCAGGGTAAAACTTGCCTTCCTGTATATCCATCTGGTTGAGGATGTGGTCACCAATTAGCCTTCTTGATTCACGTTTTCCACCGATGTATGCCACCCAGGCGAGTTCCTGTTTACTATACTTTTCCTTTTTACTGTTTTTCAAATAGGACCAGTTGCCATAAATCGCTCTCAGGTTATGGTCACGGATTTGTTCTGCCTGGGTAATGGTGTTGAAATTGCCAAAACCAGTTTCCCATTCCCAATCCGATTTTGTCTGGTCGATGTGGTATTCATCGGAGAATTGTAGTGCCCATGGAGTTGCAGGAAATGAAGTTACAGAATCGGATGGGAGGGAAGCCCACAGGTTGGAAGTTCCCAATGTGAAATCATCTGCTTTTTCGGATGCATAGGATTCACCCGTTTCGGCTTTACTTTCACGTCCCATTCTGAAATCTGCTCCGGCAAGGAAACCAAGTGTTCCGTCACCTGTACAGTCAGAGAAAAATGAACCTTCAAAACGAGTTTCCTGATTGGTGGCTATATCTCTGCCTACAACTGCCGTGATGATGTCATTCTGTTTTTCAGCTTTAAATACAAATGTGTTCAGGAAAAGAGAAATGTTCGGCTCCCCTCTAATGATGTCCGTTTTGCGTTTATCGCCGTATTCTTTTGCATCAGGATTTCCGTTTCCCGGATCACCGTTATCCATTTCTCTTACAATGCGTCCCAGTTTTGGATAATGGTTTTTGTCCACATCACCCATCAGATGTACCCGCACTTCAGAACTATTGTTACCGCCCAGCACAGGACGATCCTGAATTAGAGCCACTTTGAGCCCCATTCGTGCTGCCGAAATGGCCGCGCACGTGCCGGCAATTCCACCACCAACTACCACCATATCAAATCTTCCGGCTGAACGTGGTGTTTCGGTAAGAAGGAGTTGTTTTCTGCGAAAAGCCGTTAGTTCTTCCAGTTTATTGGGCGGCATGAATTTGGCGGCATCTGTGAATAGTACGGCATCACAGCGACCATTGAAACCCGTCAGGTCATGTAGTGCCAGCTGCACCTGTTCTTTTTTGATGTCCACTTCTCCGCCATCATACCACTTCCACTCGTCGGAGCCACTTTCTCCGAATACTTGTTTGATTTTATTTCCATCAACCGAAACCTGAAATTTGCCTGGTCCTTTTGGAAAAGGTGCCCAGTCTTTTGTACGAATCCAGACTTTATACTTCCCGATTTTTGGGAATTTTACGGTAGTTGATGCATCCTTCACAGGTCGACCCATACCATGCGCCATGATGTAGGAGGAGTTCATCACAACATATGATTGTTGATCAATAACCCAGCCTCCTTTGTTTTCAAAAGATTCTGTCTCCACAAACACATGGTTTTGAGCAGCAAGACGAAGTGTCAGGAATAGGAAAAGTATAGTTAGCTTGATTTTCATAGGGTATTCAGGATTAGTCAGCACTTCATTGGTATATGATTCAATTAGTCAAGTTTATTGGCACTTACGTTCATATCGGCTTTGGCTATGAAATAGCCATTTTCCACTAATCTCCGTAAGCCCATAGGGCTTCAATACGAATAGCTCCGGGTGAAATCCGGGGACCAATGAGATAGGCCGAAAATTCAGCAACCCTGTAAGGGTTGAATATTCCGTACGTCTTTTGCAATTCATCATCATCTCTGATTTTTGTACCACTCTATTCTCTGTTTTACTTCTGTACTCTGAGGTTGAAATCGCTCTAATGTTTCATATATCTCCGAAGCAAAATCCTCATTGTCCATTTCCATGTTTTTTGCCAATGCAATCAGAGTCTGGTTTGATAGCTGCTTTTGTTTTGCCAGGATTCCCAGCTTCAAACGGAACAGTTCCTGGTTAGAACCCGCAATGCTGGTAGCCAACTTTTGGGCGAGATGGTCTGTGACAGATATAGTTCCGAGTTTTTTCAGAATGGCAATTTGCAATGGATAAGAACCTGATTGATAGGTATTCCAAAGCCAATTTTGCCTGCTATCACCCGCAAAAAAAGCTGCATTCGTATTTTGCAGGGCAGTTCTGGCAGTGAACAAATTTTTGCCGGCAATCACCTGTTGAATGTCACCTTCGAATGATTTTTTCACCTTCCCGTTTTTAGCAATGACACTTTCCATTGCCCTGTACTGATAGTGATAATTGTTGCTTTTGAGAAACTCGTGAAGCAATTCGTCATTCAGGTAGGAATCTGTGATTTGTTTCATTTTATCCATCACCTGTTTGCCGTAGGCGATGTGCCAAAGCGTGAAGCAGGTATATACAGCCCCGTCTATCACATCATTTTTGATGGTTTTTAGGGTAGCACCTGTTTTTGCATCTACATTGTCGGTAAGACTGTCGGTACCTTTCGTGAGCAAATCTTCCATTTTGAGGTCAGCGAAAATAGAGTTGGAGCGTGAAAGGATGTCAGCAAGTTTCTGATAGTCTTGTTCCTTAAATTCTTCGTGATCCACTTTGGTCAGAATTTTGCCCTTCGGCATTTCATACCGGATATAATTTCCCAACAGATCCCAGTAAAAATCCACATGAACAGGTTTGCATTCGTTGGTATAACATACCGGCGTAAAGATGTTCCGGAAGAAATATTTCGGTCTTCCGGAATCATCCAGCGCCAGTTTCAGAGTATAGGAATTAGTATCGCTTTCGGTAATGGTGAACTGGCGGATCGACTCAGTTTGAGATGCAACACTATACGCTTTTCCTCTACCATCACTTTTAACCTCCGCTAATACAAGCAGAGGTAAGTGAGATAGTAGTAAAAGGATAATGGATTTTAGCATCGGTACAATAGTCGAATGTTCAATTATTTCCAGTCAGGATTTTGCTCCAGTCTTGGATTTGCATTAAGCTCATCCTGAGGAATTGGAAAATATTTATGTTTCGCTTGTACCGGGCGGTTTGGATAAACGCTATTGACAGCCTTTGGAATAACTGTTAAGAATTTCCCTGTTCTCGTGAGATCATACCAGCGGTCGCCTTCCGCAAAAAACTCGAAGGAGCGTTCCTGTATCACCGCGTCAACAAAGGCCGTTTTGGAAAGTCCTGTAGCAAGATCTTTTAATCCGGCTCTTTTTCTGATCAGGTTAATGTATTCATAAGCTTTTGCAGAGCTTCCGTTCAGTTGCGCTTCTGCTTCAGCTGCTATAAGGACTACATCTGCGTAGCGTAGGATAGGAATGTTGGGTATAAATCCTGTTGTTGACACCGGATCTTGATATTTCTTGATTAACACTCCTTCTGTGGTTATGGGAGTAATGCTTTTTTGAGGAACCCATTGACCATTTTTACCAAGGTACATGGTATCCATTAACTGCCTCCTTTTATCTTGTGGATCGAAAGACTTGAAAAATGCCATATAAGCAAACATGGAGCCGTAGGAGGTTCTGGCGTACTCAACCCCATTACTGCCCGTAGGGCCACATAAGCCCACCAACTGATGAGCTGTGCCAGGATTGATTGGGTCAACTTCGAACGCCCAGATATTTTCGACTCTAGCTGCATCCTCTTTCAAATAACTGTAGACATCCAATACATTGGGCAATAATGAGTATTTAGCTGAGGTAATTACTTCATTAGCTTTTTCCAGTGCTTTGGTCCAATCTTCATTGTAAAGAGCAACCTTAGCATAGAGTGCGCTTACCGCTTCACGGGAAGGACGCCCTTTGGCAACTGCCGGATAGGATAGGAGACCCGATTGAGTAGCCTGATCTAAATCGGCATAAATTTGTTTATAAACATCAGCTTTAGAACTAATCCCGGTGTAAGCAGCAGATTCAGATGAGCTTGGCGATGTTTTAACAACTGCGTTACCAAAGTTTTTTGCTACAGTCCAGTGGTAGAACGCACGCAGGAAATAGGCTTCTCCTATAATTTGTTTCTTACGGGTTTCATCCATGGATGCATCTGGAACCTTTGTAATGATCCAGTTAGCTCTTTCAATGCCTGCGTAGGATGCGCTCCATAGCTCCTGTGGTGACTCATTAGTCCTGCCCGCACTTTTCTGTACGGTGTATGTGGGTTCAAAAGTGAAAAGTGTCAGAGAATTTCGGCCTACTACGCCTCTCGGGTAAACCTGATCCGCAGCGTAATCGGGAACCATTGTTGCAGCAGGGCCACCGTATAATTTCCCCATAGCATCATAAACTGAAAGCAGACCTTTTTCCGCATCTGAAGCTGTTTTGTAAAAATTGTCTATGAAGATCGAAGAGTATACTTGCTCATCCAACTCACAAGCTCCCATTCCTAAGGCAAGCGTGATAACAGGGACAATTTTATATATCGACTTTTTGAAAATATTCATGCTCGTCATGTTCTTAAAAGGTTACTTGAATTCCTCCAAGGAAGGATCTCGATTGAGGATAAACCAGATTATCAATTCCAATTTGCGTGGTAGAGCCGGCATAAGTGTTCACCTCGGGATCAAACCCAGTGTATTTTGTGACTGTAAACAAATTATTGGCGCTTACATAAATTCTGATCCTATTCACTCCCTTCAATGTGGGGAGGGTATATCCTAACATCAGATTTTTTAGTCTCAGATAGGAGCCGTTTTCTACCACATAATCGGATATAGGAAGACGACTTGCTACAGCGGGACTCACGTATTGATTACTTGGATTTTCTGAAGTCCATCGATCCAAAATCCCTATGAATTGATTTCGCTGGCCCAATGGACTTTCAAATGACAGCCGACTCGCATTGTAGATGTCGTTACCATAAGTGCCCGAAAAGAACGCTCCGAGATCAAATCTTTTGTAGTTGAGGTTGGTAGAAAAACCATAAATGAACTTAGGATTGGGATTGCCCGTAATGATTTGGTCATGAGAGTCTATCGTTCCATCTCCGTTCAAATCTTTTACTTTATGTCCTCCTACACGTCCATCGTAGCCAGGAGTGATTGTCTCACCAGTCTGATTAATACCATCAAAGACGTAGGTTTTGAACATACCAATGGGCTGGCCTACCTGGAGTATTGTGTAATTTGTAACAAATCTTTCCAATGTGGTTCCGCCATCAAGGCTCAACATTTTGTTACGATTGAAAGTAATGTTTCCATTTACAGTCCATTTCAAAGAGCCGTCGAGAATGACAGCGTTTGTCGCAAATTCAAGTCCTTTGTTTTCTAGAGAGCCAAAGTTGCCGGTGATAGATGGATAACCAGAAGAGAGTGGCAAACCCTTTACATAAATTAGGTCGTTGGTTTTCTTGTAGTAATAATCTACAATCAAGGAAATTCTGTTGTTTAAAAAACTAGCATCCAAGCCGATATTGGTTTGGGTCGATTGTTCCCATTTTAGATCCGGATTTGCTATCCGTGTAGGTCCTATAGCAGTCAGATAGGCGTTGTCGATATTATATCCGCCGCTGGCAGATACCAAGGGTAGCGATTGGTAAGAACCTAATGAAGCGGCATTTCCACTTAGTCCAACGCTTCCTCTTAGTTTTAGGTCTGATACGAAATTCTGGCTTTTCATGAAAGGCTCTTCAATGACCCGCCATGCTGCAGAAGCTGCCGGGAAAAACCCATATTTATGGTTGGCTCCAAATGGGGATGAACCGTCTATTCGTGCAGTTAAATCAAGAAAATATTTGTCTTTGAAGCCATAATTGACACGCCCCATGTAGGAGTCTAACCTTGAAAGGCTTCTGTATGATTTAACAGTCCTGTTCTGTGCGACTTCTAAAGCATTATTCTGTGTTGCATCGTTTGGAAACCCTGTAGCACTGATCGAATTTTCGTTTAGTTTTTCCGATTGTGTTGCAAAAACACCGGTGAACTTCAGACTATGGTGTTCCGATATTTTTGTGCTGTAGGTTAAAATACTTTCATGCAAAACGTTAAGAAAATTACGGTTGTATTTCGTGCCAGATCCTGAATTGTCATTACGATCTCTGACCGCCACAATGGAAATGGGAGAGTAGTCATCATGTAGTCTTGAATCAACATCAGCATTGAATGAAGCCCGATAAGTGAGACCTGGAGCAATGGTATACTCACCGTATAGGTTTATCAAGGCCCGTTTTAAATTTCTGTTTCTTTTAATACTTGTAAATCCAAGAGGATTTGTAACCTCACGATACCTGCCATTTCCCTGTTCTGCGAATGGATAAATGCTGCCATCCTCTTTGTAAGGCTGTAGTGTAGGTGGTGCCCCGATTGCTGCGCCCAGAATACTTTCTGTTACAACTCCTCCGTCTCCGATTGTCTGACTTCCAGAATTTACCCCTTTGTTATTAGAAATAGAGCCAGTTATGCTTGTGCCCACGCGAATTTTTGAGCTGATGTAATGATCAAGATTGAGACGGTAGGACGCACGGTCAAAACCTGAACTGAGTATGATTCCGTCTTGTTTGAAATAGTTCGCGGACATAGATAGCTGCGTTTTTTCATTTCCTCCGCTGATTGTCAATTGGTAGTTTTGAATAGGTGCAGCTTTGAAAATCTCTTTTTGCCAGTTTATACCTTCTCCAAGGCTGGCTGGGTCAGGATATGAATTGTCTTTGAAAGTCTCATTTTCCAGTTGAGCAAATTGTGCAGCATTGAGGACATCCATTGTTTTGGCCACCTTCTGGACTCCGTAGTAAGTTTCAAGAGAAACATTTGTCTTGCCCGATTTACCACGTTTGGTAGTGATGAGTACAACACCATTTGCTGCTCTGGCACCGTAAATAGCGGATGCGGAAGCATCTTTTAAGACTTCAACTGATTCGATATCATTAGGGTTGATGGTAGAAAGTGGACTTACATCGTTGATTCCGCCTCCGTTGGAAATTTGAATACCGTCTATTACATACAGTGGTTCCGAGCTACCGTTAATAGAATTAACCCCCCGAATACGGACACTTATGTTACCACCAGGAGCACCTGAATTCTGATTGATCTGTACACCAGATACACGTGCCTGTAGACCCTGAGCAACATTTGTGATTGGTAATTGCGTTAGCTCTTCTGCTTTTACAGAGGCGATGGAGCCGGTTGTTTCTACTTTTCGCTGTGTTCCATAACCGACAACTACTACCTCTTCAAGTGCTTTGGTATCTGCTTTTAAGGTTACATCTACCTTCGACTTGTTTCGAACCGGAACTTCTTCTTTCAGATAACCGACAAATGAAATTACAAGAACCGCATCTGGTGTCACATCAATGGTGTAGGTTCCGTCCACGGAAGTAAGTGTACCCTTTTGTGTTCCTTTTACAGCAACACTTGCCCCGGGTATACCTTCTCCTTTTTCATCGTACACAGTTCCGCTCACGGAAATGTTCTGGGCGTCTGCTTTGTTTGTTGCAGACAGAATGACTGTCAGGAGCAAACATAGAGCTAGTATTTTTTTTAGCATACAGAATAAATGATTAATAGGGTCTTATGAGAATAGTACTAAAATTATCATATTGTTTGCCGTTGAATTCACTTGTGAGGTAACTATTACAAATGTATACTGAGCTCGGATATGATGATTTTTCAATGAAGATATATGACTCACCTATGCCAGTCAAGCAAAAATTAGGTCAAAAGTATCTCCGATAAGCACAAAAAGTATCGGTAACGTTTGCGGATACGTTGCCGATATATGGTTATGATTATTTTTAATATGAAATTTTTATATTTGTAGAATTGGGACTGTTTTAGAGAATGAATGTTTGGGTGAATTTTTAAACATTGGAATAATACAATGATTGGATGTCCGAAGTGTGCGCAGGTGGGTACGATTATGAAAGCGGGATATGTACGCAACAAGCAGCGCTATGTATGTAAGGCCTGTAATTACTTTTTCACGATTGCTTCTACGGAAGAGCCACATAAAAGGCAGAAGTCCAGGAGGCATCAGACCACGATCATCGACATTGCCAAATCGGTAGGTGTGTCGAACTCTACCGTGTCACGCGCTTTACATGGACATGCAGATATCAATCCGGAAACGCGCCAGGCAATACTTGATATGGCCGCGCAACTGGATTACCAGCCTAAT
This sequence comes from Dyadobacter luteus, assembly GCF_003383615.1. Classification (GTDB taxonomy): domain Bacteria; phylum Bacteroidota; class Bacteroidia; order Cytophagales; family Spirosomataceae; genus Dyadobacter; species Dyadobacter luteus. Next base: position 120,700 of record NZ_QNUL01000010.1, on the reverse strand, counting down.
CAGCTTGCCTATAATCTGGTAAAGAGCCGGACGAACACGATTGGAATGATTGTCCCGGAATTTCATAACCGGTTTTTTCCGAATGTGATCATGGGGGCGCACCAGGTACTTACGGAGCAAGGATACAACCTCACGATCATGCAGTCGAACGAGTCGTTTGCTGTGGAAGTCGCAAATACCAAAGCGATGCTGGCTAACCGAATTGATGGGTTACTGATTTCGCTCACACAGGAAACCAACAGTTTTGAACATTTACAGGTATTTGAAAAACGAGGTATTCCGCTTGTTTTGTTCAACAGGGTTTGTGACGATGTGCATGCACCGAAAGTGGTGGTGAATGATTTTGAAGCTGCTTTCATGGCTGTAGAGCATCTGATCAAAAATGGTTACGAACGGATTGCACACCTGGGCGGACCGCTTAATTTACTGGTGAGCAGGGAAAGGATGAAGGGCTATCGGGCGGCGATGGAGAAATACGGAAAGCCGGTAGAAGAGGAGTTGGTAATTCAGGGAATGTTGTCTCAACAGAAAGCAAGGATTTATGGTAAGTATCTGCTTGATCTGGAGAATCGTCCGGATGCCATTTTTGCTGTCAATGATTCAGCGGCTATTGAAATTATGCTGATGGCGAAGGAAAAAGGAATTCGTGTACCAGACGAACTGGGCGTGGTAGGTTTTAGCGATAATCCCGAGTCGGCCTATATCGGACCTGGCCTTACCACTGTACGACAGCCGACTATCGAAATAGGAAAAACCACAGCCCGATGGATTTTGCAAATGATTGATGATGAAGAAGAATTCAGCGATGGTGAGGAACGTATTCTGAAAACTGAATTGATTGTACGCGGATCCTCACTGAGACACAGATAGATACGCACAGCACAAGAGCGCACGGAATCGCTTTAACCCGTACGCTCTGTGTGTTTTAAAATACGAAAGTATTTTTAGCTCAATACTTCTCTCAGAAGCTTCAGACTTTTTGGAACCGCTACGGAAGGTTCTTCTTTACCTTCCATTTCCAGAGACACGTAGCCGTTGAAATTGGCTTTACGCAATATCGAAGCAATCCGTTTGTAATCCAGATTGAGATCATAATAATGACCGCCGCCGTAATAAGTCTTGGCCTGAACGATGGTTGCGTAAGGAGCAAGGCGTTCAAATTGAGGATAAGGATCTCCTACAAAATTACCCGTATCCACGTTCATGCCCATCGCAGGCGAAGAGGCCAGCGGTTTATAGATTTCAAGAAGATAATCGATATTGGAAGAAAGCCCCCAGTGGTTTTCAATGGCCAGAATTACTCCCGCCTTTTCTGCTGCCACAAGGCATTCTCCGTACGAATCAATGCACCATTTGACAGCATCTTTATCAGTAAAACCTTCAATCGGTGGTTCCTGGCCATCTTTGTAATAAGCAGCATCCCGCTTTTTGGTACGCCAGCTACCTGTGTTCATCCGTATACATGGAATGCCCAGTTGCGTCGCCAAATTAATACAGCGAATGGTATGTTCCACGTCTTTCTTGCGGTCTTCTGCTTTAGGCTGTACAAAGCTCTGATGAATAGAAAGCATCGGCAAGGATAAACCGGCATCAAAAGCCTGACGTTTCAGTTTATTGAGGTAGGGGACGGTTTCATTATCCATTTGGCGGTGCAGAATTTCCACTCCGTCAAATCCAAGCTTTGCAGCGTCCTCAATCACTTTTTCGATAGGGTATTTCTGTTCCTGAAAATGCCAATAGGAATAGGTTGATACAGCAATAGGAATACGCCTTGCCTTTGGCACCGCTAGTGCTGTTTCTCTGGCATGTATCTGAGGAGCTGCCAGAATCGCTGCAGCTGCCAGCGTACTATTTTTGATCCAGTTCCTTCTGGATGAATCTTGCTCATTTCCGGGCGTCATGTCAGGTAGGTTTAAGTTGGAGTAACAGTAACTGATTTTGAAATCATATCATGGAAATTTATGATTTTTCTTAGAATAAATTACTGATTTTGCTTTAAAACATTGGCTCCCATAATATCAATCTGCGCTTGCGGGATGGGGAAGTATTCGTTTTTGCCTTTTGTAAAAGTTGCACCACTGTAATAAGTACGAAGTTTGCTTTCTTTGGCCAGATAAGCGTTCAATGTTTCAGCGGCTACTCCCCAGCGAACAAGATCAAAGAAACGGTGACCTTCCATAGCGAGTTCCACCCGGCGTTCGAACCTTACCGCTTTTCTTGCATATTCCTGGTTTGCAAAAGCTGTATACGGTTTTATAAGGTAGTTGGCAGCAGGCTGTCCGTTTACATTCGTTACCACTACATTCCCTGCACGTGTCCTGATCTGGTTCACAATGGTTAAAGCTGTAGCCAGATCATTCTCTTCAACTGCTACCTCTGCCCGCATCAGCAACACATCCGAGTAGCGTAGCGCACGGTAATTGTTTGCATTGGCACGGGGCGATTCTGCTCCGGCATTTTCACCACTGTAAGCAAAGAATTTTTTGAATGTATACGGTCCGCCAAAAGCCTGGTCGCGAATCCAGTTTCTACCGGGATGTACACCCCAGTTCAGGAAAGGAATGCCTCTCCGTCCAACAGTCCAGTCGAGGCGCGGATCTACGGTGCCGGTGTAGGGTGTAAACGCGTCGCTTGAAGCCAGTCCTTCATCATTCTTTACATCCACTTCGTTGAATGTATCCAGGAGTGGCAATCCGTTTGCATCGGTTTTAAAAGCATTTACAAGGTTTTGAGAAGGCTGGTAAAATCCGCAGCAACCGCCCGGCGCAGAACCATAAGGGAAATTGTAATTGTCACCCCAGCTTCCGTTTTGGCCGTTTCCTCCATCGCCTACGGACATCTGCACTTCAAAAACCGATTCACTGTTGTTTTCAGTAGTAATGCGGAAATTGTCGTGAAAGCTGTTTACCAGGCTGAAAGGGCCATTGGTGGTAATGTCGACAAGCAGCGGTTTGGCAGCGGTATAATCCTGCTGATACATGTGTACTTTTGCCAAAAGTGCCTTTGCAGTCCATTTGCTCGCGCGACCAACCTGCGCTTTGGTAGCTGAAAGGTTATCAATAGCAAACTGAAAATCCGTTTCAATGTCTACCCAAATATCCCGGTCGTTGGGCAGATTGATGTAATCCGTTACCGTCTCATTAACATACGGTACCATGTTCCAGAGTTTTTTTGCTTCAAAGTGGTACCAGCCTCTGAGGAAACGGGCTTCACCCATTGCCTGTGCTTTTTCAGCTTCTGTCATGTCAGATGCTTTGGCTATCAGGCGGATCACATCGTTGGAGCGGGACACACCGTCATATACTGCAATCCATTTGTCGTTGTAAGCGCCAATATCTGCCTGTCCAATGTAGCGTTCAATGGTGGTGATCTGAGCCTGATCTCCCACGTCACTTCCTTTGTAGGCGTCGTCGGACGACACGGAGCCATATATCCAGTTGCTTACCGACGAGGTATTAACCGGACCTGATCCCACGCCGTCCAGCAAGCTATATGCACCAATCAGGACCGCATTCACACCTGATTTGTTCGAAAGCAGTTCTTCGTTTGCTACGCCAAGCGGCGTTGTGGAGAGGAATTTCTCCCCGCAGGAAGTCATCATTTCCACGCAAACCAATGCTGTTAATACTAAGACTTTGCTTTTCATATATTTCTGATTGATAAAATCCTTATTTGTCTGTAGTTGTATTAAAATCCGAAATTCAATCCAATCTGGTACATTTTCGACATAGGATAATTCCCCTGATCTACGCCCAAAACAGTGCTTCCGGGTGTGGAACCGACCGACGTTACTTCCGGATCGATACCGCTGTATTTGGTGATAGTGAAAAGGTTTTGGCCCTGCAGATAGATACGGGCATTAGACAATCCTATTTTAGAAACCACTTTATTGGGAAGGGTATAACCCAGCGTCAGATTCTTCATTCTGAAATAGGAGCCGTCTTCCACGAAGTAGCTTGAAGGCTGCTGGCTACGGCTGTCATTGGCGTCCAGTATCGGCAGTACTGCATCCGGGTTGTCTGGTGTCCAGGAGTCATTCAGCATACGCAGACTTCTGTTACCTGCCTGGTTATTGAAATCTACCCAACGTTTCACCATGTTGATGATCTGATTTCCCTGTACTCCCTGAAAAAATGCCGACAGGTCAAACCCTTTGTAACCGACATTCAGGTTTACTCCGTAGGTAAAATCAGGATGAGGGTTGCCGATAAAAACACGGTCTGCGTCCGTAATGGTACCATCTCCATCGGTATCCTGGTATTTGTATTTACCCACAGCGGCATATCCCGGATATAGCGGGCCGTTGTCCACTTCGCCCTGATTCTGATAAATACCGTCAATCTTCAAACCATAGAATGAATAGAGCGGCATGCCCACCACCGAGCGAGTCCAGGTATAGCTACGAATCGTGGGGCCGAGCAGTACGGCGGTCGGGCTGTTATTCAGCTTATTTACTTCATTTTTATACTTTGAAAAATTCACGCCGACGGAGTAGGTGAGGTCTCCGTTTAAAGCACTGTTGTTGAAGTCCAGCGCCAGGTCAATTCCTTTGTTGTTCATTTCTCCCACGTTTACAAAAGGAATAGTGGCAACACCCTGAGTAGCAGGCAGCGCTACCTGATACAGCATATCGGAAGTGGTACGGTTGTAGAGGTCAATGTTGATTCCAATCATACCTTTCAGCAACGTAGCGTCGAGTCCGAGGTTGGTCTGAGTTGTTGTTTCCCATTTGGCATTTTGATTTCCAAATGCTTCCGTATCAAAGCCAGGCGTGACCGAGTTGTTGGAACCGTCGATTGCATATGAAGATAGACTCAGACTGGAGCGGTACGTACTGAAACCATTGTAGTTTCCGATTTCCTGATTCCCCGTTTGTCCCCATCCTGCACGTAGCTTAAGATCTGTGAGCCAGCTCAGTCCTTTCATGAAATTTTCCTCAGAAAGTCTCCAGCCTGCACTGAATGCCGGGAAAGTTCCGTAACGATTGTTAGCGCCGAAACGGGAAGAACCATCACGGCGAACAGTCGCTTCCAGCAGATAACGATCTTTGAGTGCGTAGTTCAGTTTACCGAAAATGGAGAAGAGTGCCCATTCGTAGCCTGCACCTGTATTGGCAATACCCGCTGTTCCGGAGTTGAGGTACATATACAAAGGATCTTCCGAAAAGAAGGTGGTACGTGTTGCGGAGAAATCTCTTCCTGTTCCTTTAATTGCTTCAGTACCTGCCAGAATGTTCAGTTTGTGAATACCACCAAATGTCTTGCTGTAATTAAGTGTGTTCGACCAGGTCCAGTTTACGTCGTAGGCATATGCATTGGTCATGGCATTATTCGCTTCGATTTCAGCTTCTTCAAGATCCATCAATGTGTAGCCGACTCTGTTGGCGTTGGTAAAGTCAATACCAATACTTGTTTTGGCTACCAGGTCTGTAAAGATGTCTGCTTCAGCGTATGCGTTACCAAAAGCCCTGAAATTGTTGGTCTGGTTGTTCCTGGTACGCAACAGCTGTGCAACCGGGTTTGTAGCCGGACCGAGCCCCGCTGCTCTTGTGGCAGCAAAGTTGCCCATGATGTCATAAACAGGAATAATGGACGGAATACGGTATCCATTCCCGATCGGGTTCCCGTCCTGGTTGTTGGAGGAACTTGCTGTACCGTTGTTGTTATAATAGCCTTTGTTTTCAGTGTAGCTCACTTCCAGATTTTCGCCGAAACGAACCTTCTTTTTGAAAGTAAATTCGGTGTTGGAGCGTAATGAGTACCTGTTAAAAGAGGTATGAATTAATACTCCGTCCTGCTTATAATAGTTAAGAGAAAGTGCATAACGGCCAGATTCAGAACCACCGGAAGCACCAATGTTATACTCCTGAATGGCTGCAGGGCGAAGGATTTCCTTATGCCAGTCGGTACCTTCTCTGTTGGCTTTTACGATCTGGTAAAAACCCGTTCTGTTATAGTTGTACAAAGACGGATTAGTTTGCGGAGCACCTTCAAAAAGGCCATAGCTTGATCCTGCCAGAATGTAGTCAGGTACAACAGCACTTGGACCATTGCCATACTGCTGATGAGAAGGATTGCCGTTGGTGAGTACACCTGCGTTCCTGCGTTGTGTCCAAAGGAGATCACCAAATTGCTGCGGATCCTTGATCAGCCCCAAATCTACCTGGCCGGTTTGTACACCAAAACGACTATTGAAGCTGAACTGCGGAGCACCTGCTTTTCCTTTTTTAGTAGTAATGATGATGACTCCGTTTGCTGCCCGGGAACCATAAATTGAAGCAGATGAAGCATCTTTCAATACCTGCATCGATTCAATATTATTGGGGTTGATACTGTTTAATCCCCCTTTGGTCGGAACGCCGTCTATGATATAGAGTGGATCATTGTTGTTGATCGTCCCGAATCCGCGTATACGGACTGTTGCTTCACCGCCGGGCGTACTGTTGGAGGTAACGGTTACACCTGCGACGCGCCCCTGCAGCTGTTGCGCAACGTTGGGCGCATTCACTTTCGTGAGTTCTTTGGCATCCACGGTGGATACAGCACCGGTAATGTCTCGCTTGGATTGAGATGAATATCCGGTTACAACCACTTCTGTCAGAGATTTTACGTCCGATTGTAATGTGATGTCAACCTGCGTTTTATTGGTGATATTGACCTCCTGTGTGAGGAACCCGATAGAAGAGATTACGAGCGTTGTGCTGCCATCGGGGAGAGAAAGCGTGAAAAGTCCGTCGATATCAGTGGTTGTTCCCACCGAGCTGCTCCCTTTGAGTACGACAGTTGCTCCCGGAATTGTTCCACCGGCCGCATCCAGGACTTTTCCTTTCAAAACAAAGTCCAGGGTCTCAGTTGAACTTCGGTGAGTTTGTGTTGGTAACGTACCCGACGCCCGGAATGCCTCGTCGCTATGCGCGAAGCCCTGGGCGGAAATTCCTGAAACAACGAGTGCCTGTATTACACCAGTCCTCATCGTCCTAAGGAGTTTATCCCCTCGGTAAAAGGTTTTTTTCATACTTTTGTTTGTTTTGTTGGTTTAGAAAAAATTGGCAAAATAATTCCCTTATCCCTTTTCAGGGATTTCTTAGCGGCAGCACAGAGAGGGGGATTTTTGATGAGGTGAATGATGTTGACGCATCGTTCACCTTTTTTGGTTTATCGGCAAATAGTGTGGGTTTGGGTTATAGAATCTTCACAGATGAGGTGATGTGAGTTTTTGTACAACAACCTCTATAACCAAATGTAAGTATTGTACTATTCTTTTGAAACAGTATTTTGTATTTTGTTGAAATAACAAAATTTTATTAAAATATTTTACAAAATAACAAGTCATTTTGTTCTGTATGGGGTCTTGAAAAACTTCACAGGGACAAGAGCAGGTGAGTAAACCAGGTAGTTTGGGTTCCTTTACTGTCTTATTTGACTCCATACAATGAAGACGATTCTCTTTCTTTTAAGCTGTATTCTGACGTTTGTGCTCGTACCCACCACGCAAGCACAAACCAATCGACCAGATTACAACAAGCGCATAACATTGCTTCAGGCAAATATCAATTCGGTGTTCTACAATAAGGAAGCGGACTTGTATCTGGAAACCAACGGCAAAAACGAGCGACCTTTTTCCTTCCTGTGGCCATTGTGCGCATTGATCCAGGCAGCGAATGAGGTGGAGTCGATTCAGCCCGGTCAGGATTTGATGAAACCTGTATTGCATACTATTGCTAAATACTATAATACGGATTCGCCGGCTCCCGGTTACCAGGCGTACCTGAGTAGTGCAGGCAAGGACTCGCGCTTTTATGACGATAACCAATGGATTGCCATCGCTTGCATTGACGCTTATAACAGGACGAAGGAAAAAATGTATCTGGACAAAGCAGAAGAGATATATACTTTTATGATGACGGGCTATGACGAGTTGGCCGGTGGAGGACTCTATTGGAAAGAGGACGAGAAGAATACAAAGAATACGTGTTCCAATGGTCCGGGGATTCTGATCGCGCTGCAGCTCTATAAAATCACTAAAAAGAAAGAATACCTTACTACAGGAATTAAGCTGTATGACTGGACGACAAAACATCTGCGGGCAGCCAACGGAATTTATTGGGATGCGATCAAAATTCCATCCATGAAGATCGATTCAGCACAATACACATACAATACCGGTACGATGCTGGAATCCAACGTATTATTATATGAAATTACCAAAGACAAAAAATACATTCAGGAAGCCCAAACAATAGCCAAAGCAGCGGAAAAGCGATTTTACAAAAACGGGAAGTTACCTGATCATTACTGGTTCAATGTGGTGTTGCTGAGAGGTTATGAGGCATTGTACAGAGTGGACAAAGACAAATCCAGATTCCACTTCATCGTTGAAGATTCTGAACGTATCTGGAAAGAGGAACGTGATGAAAATAATCTGCTTGGTGTAAAAAAAGACAAAGGACTTATTGACCAGGCAGCCATGATGGAAATGTACGCCCGGCTCGAACGCTTATCACAACTTCGCTGACCCATTTAAAGCTATTTCGGTTCCAGAGGCTTTTATAATTTAAATACTTTCAGGTTTAAACAGGCAGACTTATACAGGTCTGTCTGTTTTTTTGCGTGTCTTAAAAAAGAACAATTAATACGATGAAGGTTACAAATTGTACTCCTTCTAAGAATGAAGTGTTATGGTAAATATTACTTAAGTACAATTATTTCCAAGTGACCGAAAATGTATTTTTGGGTTCAAAAGGTTTATTTCTTCTAAATAATCCAATAAAAAAGCAGAACAGCACCATTTTGGCAACGTTCCCGATAACGATTGCATAAAAAAATATTGATATTTTTTTGACTTATTCCGAGTGCTCTGTCATCTTCCCTTTATCAATGAAAGATGACAAACGGTCTTCAAAATCCGGATTCTTGATTTGATCACATTTCATTCGCTTAAAACTCATTACCCAAATTTGCCTGCCTGATAATCAATGTTATTCCCTACCGGAAGGCTTGATGAACCTGAAAAAGCAGACTGTTTCGAATATGAATTAAGCATTAATAAATAGAATAAATTAAACTGTAATGACTGTATGTTAAGAACACTACAAAGTGCCTCAGCCCTCGGCTTCCTGATCCTAAGTGGCGTGCTGCTACTTAGCAGCCCACAGGTCTATGCGGGAGTCGAATTGAAAGTGACCCGTCACGTCAGTGATAAGAGTATCGCTGTATTTGAGGTGAGTGGAAAGGTAACCGGCGACAATGGTGAGGAGCTGCCGGGTGTGAGTGTGTTGCTGAAAGGAACTACCACCGGGGCAACGTCGGACGTGAACGGGGTTTTTAAACTGACCATTCCGTCTGGCAATGAAACGCTTGTGTTTTCTTACGTGGGTTATTTGTCTCAGGAAATACAGGTTGGTAACCGTTCTATTTTGGATGTGAAGCTATTGCCCGATACCAAGGCTTTGGAAGAAATCGTGGTGGTAGGTTACGGAACGATGAAAAAGAGTGACGTAACAGGTGCGATTACATCAGTGAAATCGAAAGATATTACAGCCATTCCTACTACCAATGCGCTACGCTCATTGCAGGGGAAAGTTTCCGGTATAGACATCACTCAGGCCAGCGGTCAGCCGGGGGCTAACATCAATATCGTATTGCGTGGTAACCGTTCCTTGAAAGCTGATAACGGGCCGCTTGTACTGGTAGACGGCATTCCTTATGGCTCTTTTGTAGATATCAACCCAACGGATATTGCGTCTGTAGAAGTACTGAAAGACGTAGCGTCCACTGCGATTTATGGTACACGTGGAGCGAATGGTGTTATTATCATTACAACAAAAAGAGGTGCGTCAGGAAAATCGAGTTTGTCTGTTAACTCTTTTGTTTCGGTAAATACGAAGGCACTGTATCCCCGCATGATGAACGGCGAGGAATATGCGCAGCAGAAACGCGAAGCATACAGAACTACCAACGGTAATGTATACAGAAAGGACGAAGATATTTTCCAGGTAACCGAGCTGGAATACCTGAGATCGGGGCAGTTTGAAGACTGGCAGAGCTATATCTTCCACACAGGACTAATGCAAAACTATGAAGTGAACCTGACCGGAGGTAATGAAAAAACGACATTTGCGACCTCTTTCGGTTTTCAAAAGGACAAGGGTCTGCTGAAAGACGATGTATACAGAAGATTGAATGGAAAACTAAGTGTTGACCATAAGTTCAACAACAGATTCCGTGTGGGGGTAAGTGCGATTTATTCTTTCAAAAACCAGGATAAAAGAGACAATCCTCTGAACATGGCGAATAAGATTCTTCCGATTGCGAAAGCCTTCAATGATGACGGTTCATTGATTCTTAACCCAGCACCGGGCTATAGTGCGCAGTTTACTCCGCTGGCAGATGAGCAGCCAGGTGTATTTGTGAATAACATCAGAGATAAACGCTTGTTCTCATCTGCTTATATTGATGTAAAAATTACGGACGATCTGATTGCGAAGTCAACAATTGGCTTGGACATAAGTGATTTTCGCAGAGGATACTTCAAAGACTATAATACAGTGGCTAATGCGGGCCGGAAATCTAACTCAGGTGTAGAACTAAATAATGTTCTCAACTACACCTGGGAAAATACCCTGAACTATAACAAAACTATAGGAATACACCAGATTCAGGGTTTATTAGGAACGAGTTCATTAGGTACTTCATTGGAAGAGTTCAATGCTTCGGGTGATAACCAGGGATCCAGGCTTACTTCCTTTTATGATCTGAACTCGAATACAATTTCCAAGATGATTGGAAGTCGTCTTCGTAAAACCCAGATTTCTTCGTTTTTCGGACGGGTAAACTATAAGCTGAATAACAAATATATATTTCAGGCGTCTCTTCGCGCTGATGGATCATCGGTCTTTTCCGAAGGCAATAAGTGGGGGTACTTTCCCTCTGTTTCGGGGGCATGGAGAATTATTGAAGAACCATTTTTACAAAATAGTAATGTAATCAATGATCTTAAGTTACGGGTAAGCTGGGGAAGATCAGGTAATGCCACGATTGATCCGTATATCACTATGGGAGGATTGGGTCTTTCCTCTTATGCTTTCGGTACCAGCTCAGCAGTTGGATACTACCCTAATGTACTGCCAAATCGAATTCTCACCTGGGAAACTACAGGAACATGGAACATTGGTTTGGACTTCGGACTTTTACGAAATCGTATTGCAGGTAACATCGAGCTTTATCAATCTAATACAAGAGATCTTTTATTGCCAAGTTTGCTTCCAACGCATACTGGCTACATCGACGTGTTAGAAAATGTTGGCCAAGTACAGAACAGAGGTATTGAGATTTCTTTGAACTCCCAGAATATCAACGCTAAATCATTTAATTGGTCGACAGACTATACTTTTACGCTGAACCGTGAGAAAATTGTAGCACTGAACAGTGGGGTGACCCGCAATGAAGCCAATCGCTGGTTTGTGGGAGAACCTACCAAAGTATTCTACGATTATAAGAAAATAGGCATCTGGCAGTTGGGTGAAGAAGAGGCTGCGAAGGCGTTTGGAAATAACAAGCCAGGTGATGTGAAGGTAGCAGACATGAACGGCAATGGAGTTGTAGATCCGGGCGACCGTACTACTTTCTCCCAGGTACCAAAGTTCTCAATTGGTGTTAATAACCATTTTGAGTACAAAGGATTCGACCTGAGCGTGTTTGTATTTGCCCGTGTGGGTCAGTTTATCAATTACGAATACAATGCAGGTTCTTACAAACCAAGTGCATTGGAAAACTCCTCTAATGTAGATTACTGGACTCCTGAGAATCCAACCAACTCACATCCAAGACCTAACAGCTCGTATTCTACAACCAACTACCTGTATCAGTCTACTTTGGGTTTTGTAGATGGCTCGTTCCTGAAAATACGTGATGTTTCTTTGGGGTATAATATTCCATCAGGATTGACTAAAAAACTGGGCGTTGGAAGGGTAAGAGTATACAGTACACTACAGAACTATTTCACTTTCAGTAAGATCAAAGATTACGATCCGGAGCGTGGTGGCGATTTGAGTTTCCCACTTGTGAAGCAGATGATTTTTGGTGTAAACATCGACCTTTAGTCTGGTAGTAGCTGAAAAGAAGTATAGTATTTAAAACGACATTCTAATGAAAACTAAAATAATAGCACTTTGCATGGCAGCATCACTTGTAGGTTTAACCTCTTGTGAAGATTACCTGAAGGAAACAAATAAAAGTGGTCTGACTGAAGAAACATTTTTTAAAACTGAACTGGGCATTACTGCATCTGTGAATGCTAGTTATTCTGCCACCAGGTTGTGGTATGGCAAAGAGTTTCCATCTGCTTTTGCCGAAACCGGAACAGATCTTTTCCTGAGAGGCGGCGATAATAAAGCAAACCAGATATCGGATTATACCGTCGACCTGAACGGTGCGCAAACTAATTTGAAAGACTACTGGGCACATTTGTATAAAGCGCTCAATATATGTAACACGACGTTGAAATTACTTCCGTCACCTGTTTTGAGTGAAGCACTTAATAAGCAATATGAAGGGGAAGTACGTTTTCTTCGTGCCCATTATCTATGGCTGATCACTGAAACTTGGGGTGATGTAGTACTTTCTACAGAACCTACAGTTGGTATCGTAAGGACAGCAAAACGTTCAAGTGTAGCTGATTTTTATAAGGTTATTTTTGATGATCTGAATATTGCCATTACGAATCTTGCCGCTCAGAAATCGACAACAGGTCGTATTACACAGGATGTGGCAAAGGCATTTAAAGCCCGTATGTGCCTGACTCGTGCAAGTTCTACCAATGATGCAGCATTATACGCTGAGGCTGCGAAATTGGCTAAGGAAGTGATTGGTACGAATCGTTACACGCTATTCAGTGATTTTAAATCATTGTGGGCAATGAACAATTCCGAAGGGGGAACCAACTCGGAGGTGATATATTATGTGAATTACACCAACGACGATACGATGAACGGCGATTTTGACCTTGCCGCTGGAAAAGGAAATAACAGCCACCTGCACTACATCATGGTATACGACAAACAACCCGGTATGGAGCGCTCAGTGGCTTATGGTCGTCCGTATCAGCGTTATGTGCCTACCTTGCACTTGTTGGATCTGTTCAATGAAAATGTGGATCAACGTTACCATGGTTCATTCCAAACAGTGTGGAAAGCCAATATGGCAAATCTGAAAGCAGGTACGGTAACGGGATATTCCAAAATGGCATTGGGAGATACTTCCATGTTGTTTTTGAAATCGGCTGCGACACCGGCACAAATCGCGAATGCTGCAGACAGATACAAAATTTATGACCGCAATACCATGTACAAGACTGATGGCACGCTCCAGACAAGATCACAGTTTATTCAGTTGAGTAAGTTTATGGATCCGACCCGTTTGACTGCGAACCAGGAGTGGAGTTCAAGAGATGGTTTTGTGATTCGTATCGCTGAAATGTACCTGATCGCTGCTGAGGCATTGATGACTACCAATCCAGCTGAAGCATTGAAGTATGTAAACGACCTTCGTAAAAAACGTGCGGTAGCAGGTAAAGAGGCAGACATGGAAATTGCTGCGAAAGATCTCAACATTGATTTCATTCTGGACGAGCGTGCACGGGAGTTTGCAGGTGAACTTTTCAGATGGTATGATCTGAAACGCACCAATAAGCTGATTAGCTATGTGCAGAAGTACAATAACGATGCGAAAGGTAATATCAAAGAACACCACATGTTACGTCCGATTCCACAGGTTCAGCTGGATGCTGTAAGCAACAAAGACGAGTTCAAACAAAACCCGGGTTACAACTAGGATGCTTTTTGAAAATATTCACAAATCCGGCAGGCTGCTGTCTGCCGGATTGATCCGGGGTGCGGTATGCATTCCGGTTTTTCTTTTTGGGATGACAGTTGCGACGGCGCAGGACAATGCGCTGGCGTGGAAGAACAATCTGGCGTATAATGCCTATCTGATGCGTGATGTTCATGCCCAGTATGTACATAGGAACGAGCAGTTTCAAAAGGCGCTTTCATCTGCAAAAAGTATGGAGGCATACAGAGAAAAGGTAAGGTCTTCCTATAAAAACATAGCGGGAAGTTTTCCTTCCAAATCCTCTTTGAATGCCAAGGTGATCGCCCGCAAACAATTTGAAGGTTATTCTGTTGAAAATATTGTGTTTGAAAGTAAACCGGGACGGTTGGTTGCAGCGAATCTATATCTGCCAGAGGCAACGGGTCCTGTTCCAGCGGTAATGCTGTTGGCCGGGCACGGCATGGCTGGCAAAGCCTCTGAGCAGCGGGCTGCTATCACGCTGGTACAAAATGGAATGGCTGTGCTGGCAGTGGATCCCATAGGACAGGGTGAAAGAGTACAGTTACTGGATGATGCGGGAAAGCCTGCTACCAGAGGTGCTACGACGGAACATACTTTGCTGAATGCAGGTGCGAATCTGACAGGAACAAGCGTAGCGGCAATGGAATATTGGGACAATCACCGTGCACTGGACTACCTCGAAACCAGAAAAGAGATTGATCCGACACGGCTGGGATGTATTGGCAGCTCGGGAGGAGGAACACAAACGACTTATATACTTGGACTGGACGACCGGATTAAAGTGGCAGTAGTATGCAGTTATGTGTCTAAGCGTGAGCGGGTATTGGAACTGAATGGTCCTTCAGATGGCTGTCAGCATATTCCTTACGAGGGAAGAGAGGGGCTTGAAATCGGAGACTTCCTGCTGATGTTCGCGCCGAAGCCATTACTGATTATGTCCGGATTGTATGACTTTGTTGATTACTGGGGGGCGCAGCAAACGTTCAGTGAGCTGAATGCCGCTTATGCTGTTTTAGGTCAAAAAGAAAAAGTAGGAATGTTCACTGCGGAAACGGGACATGGCATGCCCAGACCAAAAAGGGAAGCTGCCGCATCCTGGTTTCGCCAATGGTTTTTTCAGGATAAAAAATCTGTGCAGGAGATGGCAGCCAATACTGTTCCTGAGAAAGAATTGTGGACGGGTGCGACAGGTCAGTTGCTCAAAGACTTTCCTGAGAATGTATCCATTCCTGCTGAAAACAGTATAGAAAGTAAGTTGCTGGCTTCCCGGCGGGCAGCATTTTTGAAACAGAACGACAAAGTGATTCGAGAAAAGGTACAGGAATTACTCGGGCTTACAGAAAACAAAAATCCTGTTTCAGCAGAACCAACGGGAACTGTTGCTGCCAGAAATTATACACTGAATAAATACCAGTTGGTGAGCGCAGGAGAGATGCCGGTACCTGTTCTGGTTATTTATCCTGAACAAACATCAAAAAACGACAATGTTGTAATTCTTCTGAATGAAGATGGAAAGTCAGAGGTGATGAGAGACGAAAAGTCGCTGGAAGCTTTTGTAAACAGGGGAGATATAGTAGTATTGGCGGATTTAAGAGGAAAAGGTGAAACGACCGATCCGGCAGAACTGAATGATACAAAGTATTGGAACAAAGAATACAGAAACGCCATGATCAGTATGCACATTGGTAAACCCATTATGGGGCAGCGTGTGACGGATATTCACTCAGTCGTCGCTTTTGTTAAAAATGAATCCCGTATGAAGGGCCGAAATGTAGTGCTTAGGGCGAACGGCGTGTACGGGCCTGCCGCTGTACATGTTGCTTATCTCAATACGGATATTCACTCCGCCGAGATTTCGGGATCGATCAAATCCTTTGATGAGATTGTAAGCAATCCGTTGCAACGGGATGTGTATTCCAATGTGCTGTATGGCGTTTTGAAATACTACGATCTGAAAGATCTGGCAGAGAAAGCAGGTAAAGGAAGAGTAAGGTTTGTAGATTAGAGGGTTAACTAAAAATCGAAAGGCTTCCCACATAGGGAAAGCCTTTCGCTCTTATTGTATCAGAAGAAAATTGATTAAGTATTCATTCGTGTCCATCGGTGTAATCCGTGGCAAACATATCACATGTTATTCCGAATCCTTATACAAACCGAATTCGCTGATCGCCACACTCACAGGAGACTTCGTGATACGCAACCGAAATCTTTTGGCAGTAACCGGAATCTCCAGTTTCACCAGTCGTTTCGCTCCTACACTCGTGCCATGATGTACTTCTTTCCAGTCACTTCCTTCCCACACGTCCACGGCAAATCCTTCAATACGCTGACCCAGTTTGATAAACTCCTGCAAGCTGATAACATCAAAAGTAACAGCCTGTGGTAAGTCAAACACCACTTCCGGCGTTTTGAAATCATCATCTGTCGCCCAGTAGGTTTCATTTTTTCCATCCAGGATATTTTTGGCACTGTAAACGCTGTTATACCCTCTCACATTTACAGCTTTAGAACTTGCTTTGGCCAGCAGGTTCACAGCAAAAGTTTTACTGATATGGTCTCCGAAAGACTTCAGCGCAGCGACATCATCGTCATGCAATTGTCCTCTGGTATCCGGCGCAAGACCTAAATCCAAAGCCGCCCCACGACCCACACTTTTCAGGTACAGGTCGAAAAGTTTTTCCGGCGTTTTAGGTTTTTCATTCGGGTGGTAAAACCAACCTTTGCGTAGGGGAACGTCACATTCTGCCGGAATCCAGGCTTTCCCGTTACGTGTTCCGCCCGGGTTTTCATCCGCATTGGCCTGGCCAGGTACGGCCACATTTTGCCCCTTCGAAGGAACCGGTGTCAAGGTTGCCCATGAAGTTTCGTTTACAGACCCATCTTCATTTCCAGCCCAGCGCACATCCCAGCCAATATCACTGAAAATGCTTGCTCCCGGTTGCAATTTACGTGTCAGGTTTGTCCAGGTAGAATCCCACTGATAATAGGTAGTGTTATCAATGGAACGTTTTTCTCTCGCTCCTCCGTAGTAGCCGTCTCCGCCATTTGCACCATCGTGCCATGACATAAACAGGTCACCATAATTGGTATAAAGTTCTTTGAGCTGTTCACGGTAGATCTGCAGGTATTCAGCTGTTCCGTATTTGGCGTTGTTTCTGTCCCAGGGTGAGCAATATACCCCGAATTTCAAGCCATGTTTGCGCGCTGCATCAGCTACCTCTTTCACCAGATCCCCTTTTCCGTCACGGAAAGGACTTTTTGAGATGTTGTATTCAGTTGTTTTGGTAGGCCAAAGTGCGAATCCATCATGGTGTTTAGCTACTAAAACAATACCTCTCAGTCCGCCCGCTTTGGCAGCCAGTACGATTTGCTCTGCATTAAAATTGGAAGGATTGAACACTTTCGGATCAGCGTCACCGAATCCCCATTCTTTGTTTTCGAAAGTAGTTGGGGTGAAGTGCATGATTCCGTAAACCTCTGTTTCGTGCCATGCGATCTGGCGCGGAGCAGGTAATGCACCATAAGGTTTGGGAGGTTGTTGGGCAAAAGCATTTAGTCCGGTCAGCAGCAGCAGAGAAGCTAATGGTTTTATCATTTGAGTCTGGGTCAGGTCAGCTAAAATTTATCAGAAAGTAAATATCTGACAAATTTCGGAAGGTTCTGCGGTTCGGAGCGGAAATTGTCGGATTAGAAATGTGTTGCCTTTCTTCTTGATTGTAAAAGAAGAAGTGTTACCAAGGTAAGAACTGCTTCTATTGCCAGCCATGTCAACACAAAGGAGTTCGGTACCCCTTCTGTGATGATGCCATACAGGCGACCTGATACAAAACCGGCACCGTACAGGCCGGCAAGCATCAGGGCTTCCTTTTGCATCTTAAAAGCACCAAATATCAGAAAGAGCCCAAAGGTGAGATTCACGCCACCATAATAGGCTCTTGTTGAGCTTCTGGCACTGAGATTATCGAGATGAATACCAACAAAGTCCATCACGGTTTGTGGATTGGCAATCGCCTGCACAGCTACATTCAGGAAGGCTAATCCGACGATAACTAAAAATACTTTTGTGAAAATTTCAACTTTACGCATCAGGAAGTCTGTTAGAATTTTTGCAAAATTATCTTTCCTCCGAAGCGTGAATCTTGATTGATATCAAGACTTTTTCAGTCTGCTCAATGTCTCGGGAGTCATTCGTAAATAGGAAGCAATGTACTTATGCGGAATCTGTTGAAAAATCCCGGGATGCCGCCGCATCAGTCTTTCATAACGTGTTTGGGGAGAACTGGTTAGGATATCAATTTCTCTTTCCACCAGATCCAGCATAATCAGTTCTGTTCGGTGCCGCCAGTATTTCGCAAATGTCAGGTTGTTGTCCAGGAAACCATAAAAGCTTGTTTTTTCGATACCCCAGACTTTAGCTGACTTGATTGCCTGAATGTAGAATTCAGAAGGCCGGGAGGTATGAAATGACGGTAAATCCAGAATAAAAGTATTGGGATAACCAAAACCTACAATCATTTCCAGCTCGTCCACTTCATAGCAAATTCTGAAAGAGCCGCTTTCAATGAAGTAAATGTTTGTTTCTGCCTTACCTCTCGGATAAAGCAGGTCATTTCGGCTTATAGTTTTCTGAACTGTCCATAAAGCAGCAAAGTCATTCAATTCAATTGCATTCAGGTCCGGAATTTCATTTCTAAGTGCGGTTATCAGGCTGGACTCCATCGTAGTTGGTTACTCTGTTTTACAGTGTTAAAGTGTTTATAAATATCCGACAAATATTTGAAGCTCTTGCCGAAGTTTGAATCTCAACGTTTATACTTCCACCGGCTTTTCCGCGAACAAAACGGGCAGTTCGCCGACAAATACATCCAACTCGTCTATTAAAAAAATGAAATCCGATACAGTAATATTCCTTTGTATCGGGAATTGCACTTTTGAAGCAAACAAACATTTTGATACCCGACCGTAAAACTATCAGATCCATGAGAAAATCAATAAAAGCTTTGTTCAGTACTGCCGTTTTTGCAGGCCTGTTTTTATACCACACTCCTCAAACCTTTGCACAGGTGCCGGTTCAGGGGAGTGGAGCTAATGTACCTGCGACCGATGCTGCTGTCAAAGGAAACTCTAAAATAAGTGGGGTTGTAGCGGATTCAGTGGGTAATAAAGGAATTGAGTTTGCCAGTATTGCACTTTTCAGTGTAAGTGATAATAAGCCGGTGGATGGAACTACTGCAGATGAATCAGGGAAATTTTCAATGTCGAAAATTGCGCCGGGAAATTACAGACTGTTGATTTCATTTATCGGTTACAAGGACAAGGCAATTAACAATATCAAAGTGGAGAAAGGGAAGGATGTAGAGTTAGGTTCCATCACTTTGGCATCGAGTGTCCAGGATCTGGCTGAGGTGACGATCACCGGAGAGAAATCTATGATCGAAGAAAAGGTGGACAGGCTCGTATACAATGCTGAAAAAGACATTACTTCAAAAGGTGGAGACGCGGCTGATTTATTGCGTAAAGTACCTATGCTTTCGGTCGATCTGGATGGTAACGTGTCGCTGAGAGGAAGTTCTAATATCCGGGTTTTGGTGAATAACAAACCTTCTACCATCATTGCCAGCAATGTAGCCGACGCTTTGAAACAGATTCCCGCGGACATGATCAAATCCGTAGAGGTGATTACTTCTCCTTCTGCCAAATACGATGCGGAAGGTTCCGGAGGGATCATTAATATCATTACCAAGAAGAATAATTTGCAAGGGTTAACATTGAATATTGACTCGGGTGTAGGTAACCGCGGTACCAATCTGGGTTTAAATGGGAGCTATAGAAAAGGAAAAATGGGCTTCACATTGGGAGGTTTTGGTCGCGCATTCTATAACAAAGCAGAATCAACACTCAACCAGACTACGTTTTCGGGCGCTGATTCCTTCCTGACTAATCAGAGCTCAACTGCTAAAGACAGAGGTTTGTTCGGGCAATATTCGTTAGGTTGGGATTATGATTTGGGTAAAAATCAGGCTTTATCGGCAGGTGTGCGATATGGAACGCGGAATTTTATCCAGAAACAGGATCTGACAATCAATCAGTTTGAAAATGATGTTCTGAATTCGAGCTCCCTACGGAAGGTAGATCGTAAAGATCTTTCCGGTACAGTGGATGTCAATGTGGATTATATCAAAACGTACAAACCAGGGAAGGAGTGGAGTATTTCGACACTATATAGCAGAACCGGGCTTACCAATAATTTTGATACGGATTATATCGGCGAGTCGGGTAGCGTAACGGGGGGACTGAAAAATGAGAATAAGAACTTCAACTCAGAATTCACACTTCAGACGGATTATACAACACCGATCAACAAAAATCAGTCACTTGAATTCGGTGCAAAAGGAATTTTCAGAACGGTGAATAGTGACTATAAATATCTGGTAGCAGGAGCATCAGGCAGTTACCTTTTGGATCCGACCAATCCTGCAGGGTCTTTAAAATACAACCAGAATGTAGGTGCAGGATATGTTTCCTATACGTTGTCAACAGCGAAAAAATATACATTCAAAATTGGTACCCGTTACGAGTTCACAGGAATTACGGCTGATTTGGGTGAAAAAGGAGAAGTATCGATACCCAATTACGGTAATCTGGTTCCAAGCATCAACGTGTCGAAGGCATTGTCAGGAAGTACTACTTTGAAGGCGGCTTACAACAGAAGGATACAACGTCCCGGAATTCAGCAGTTGAATCCGAACGTTAACCTGGCTAATCCGCAAAGTATCAGCACTGGTAATCCGGCACTTAGCCCTGAACTGACTGATAATTTTGAACTGGGACTGAGCACCAATATCAAAAAGACTTATCTGAACGTTTCAGCTTTTGCGCGCCAGACCAACAATTCTATTACACAGGTCCGGACCGCAGTAGATACATTGCAAGGTGCTGTCGTAACAACTTTCGAAAATATAGGAAAACAACGGGCATACGGGATGAACGTTTTCGCAAACGTATATCTTACTCCGAAATGGACCTTAAACGGAAGCCTGGATCTGTTGCATTCTTATATGGAAGGACAAACTACCAATGCAGAGGGACTTTCTGAGGCGGTCAATAATTCAGGATTTAACTACGGCGGACGTCTGATGTCACAAATTCAGCTGAGACAGGGTTGGGGATTGCAGGCATTCGGTTTTTACCGTGGGAAAGAAGTACAATTACAGGGAACACGTACAGGATTTTATATGTACTCTCTGGGCTTCAAGAAGGATTTTGCCAACAAAAAGGGAAGTATCGGATTTGCAGCAGAGAACTTCATGACCAAAGGTGTGCGTTTTACGTCCGATCTTAGCTCGGCTCAGTTTAATCAGACAAGTGCTACCCAGCTGTATAACAGGAACTTTAAGATTACTTTCAACTACTCTATTGGTAAAATGAGTTTTGATGCACCGAAGAAGAAAACCAAATCTGTTAATAACACCGACGTAATGGGTGGTGGGGAAAACAACGGCTCAAAATAGCATAACGTAAAAAATTGAAGCTTTGGCCGCTATGTAGGCTATACGTAGATTTATTCCCGGTTATTCATCAATAATCGTATCGGCGGTTTGCAACTTCAGAACTGAAGAGGTAAAGCGCCGAAATCTTTATACAAACAGAATAATCACTTACTGTTATTCACCTTGTGATTGTTGATCAGTTCGACACTTTTAATACTTCCAACCGGCGCTATTTTAATGTTTTTACTTCCCTTGGACAGATAAAAATAATAAGAGCTGTTGTTGTCGAACAAATGAACTTCTTCGGATTTGTCAGAGTCAAAACTAATTCTGTGGTCATAAGTCAGTTCGTTATTCTGAATCTTCTTAACCAGATCCATTCCGTCGCTAATTCCCTGACTGAAAAAAAATGAAGAAAGTCCGGCGATGAAGAAGCCGAAAAATGTCTGTGAAATAAGGTTTTTGATTTCTTCTTTTGTCAGAGCCTGGTCAGAGGGCTTCTGTCCGACAAGCTTTTGTACCCACTTGCTGTGACTATTTTTGCTGAGTAAAAATTGAAAAAGCAGGGAGAGCGCAACAAGAATGAGTACAGCCACAAGAATAACAGGTCGGGAAGTCAAATCAGCAATCGGGCTGATCAGTACATCCATGAGTGACGAATACTTAAGAATATTAATATCCAGTTGATAGTAATGAAGACTTTCCTTGATAATTCCCAGGATGATGAGATACAGATAGCCGAGGGGTAGTAAACTCTGAAGTTTGTCTAAAGATTTTGTCAAGGTATGTGCATTAAGCTGTGACGGATCGTTTCAGGTAAAATTACATAAGTTTATCAAAAGTCTGTTTTGAAGAGCAGATGTTATTCATTTCAATAAGACTTTTAATGTACCTCGTGCTGCTTCGGCCACGGTAGCCCGTAGCCCGTTTCACATAGCAGCTTCAAACTTCGCATAAATCGTCCCCACGTATAACTACACTCAGCAAACATCGGAGTGTATTCCTGCCAGTTGTCGTGCGCAAAAGAGAGTAGCGTCAGGTTTTCGCCATTTCCTTGTTGCTGTATTTGTCCACTGATTTCAGGATGTAATTGAAGGAAAGCTTGTCTGTCTCCATGTTCGAGCCTAAATGTAATGCTGGTATCGATCCATTCTGTGGCTCCTTTTGTGCAGCGCCAGGCAACCCATTCTAAGGGAATCAGCTCGGTAATCAGCATCTCCTTATAGTATTCAGTACCAAAGTGAAATCTGGCATGACTCCCAACCTGAGGCAGCGCGTCCGTATCCGGCGTCCACCACCGCGAAAGACCTTCGCTTGTAGTGATGGCCTCATATACTTTTTCTATGGGCGCGCTGATGATCAGGGAATGACGAATATGTGGCATAGGCTGGTTTTTCTTGAGAATGAAAGAATAGGATTAATTCTGATTTTATAAGATGTTGTCGATGAATCTATTTCCACCTGGACAAAAAAGGACATGGGTTCATAACTTCAGTCTTGAAAAAATAATCCGTCTCCATTCTCTTACCTGAGATGCGGTAAGTAGCTATCTCTGTCACGCTGTCCATGTATTTTCCACCTTAGTCACAATCCATTTTTTATTCACTTTTTCTAGATAAGCAAAATAGCCTAGCCCGCACTTGGACCCGCAACTGTATTCGATTGTCATGATTGCTTTTTGCTTTTTCTCGTCAAAATAGATCTTGGAAAATGATAGCTCACCGATGAATTTTGGATACCTGGCTTCCCAATTACGGTATTCATCATTAGGCTTTAATTCAGAAAGGTATTTGAAATCGAATTTTTCATATTGATGTTTGCTAAGGTCAATTTTAAATTTTTCTGAACTTGATGGCTTAAAGTTTTTAGGAATAAATTGGATATCATCCTTGTAAATCATATGAACAGAGTCGGCGATGGCCAGAACCATGTGGAGTGTATCTTTTTGTAAAGCTTCAAATTTCTCTTTACACTCCGGATCATCATACACGATTATGGGTCCTTTTTCTGTAATTATTTCACTGGTTCTACAGTGAGATGTATATGTCTTATCCTTGTAGGATGCATTTACGATTTCATAAAAGATTTGATTAAACAGGGTCTGTTCAAATTCTAATGTAGATTCACTGGGTGTACATCCCTGTAAAAGCAAACCTGTTACAAACAGGCTGCACCATTTTATGAAGTGATTCCGTTTTACTTTAATGCTGTTGCGTGTCATTGTATTGCCAGAGTACGTTAATGATCTTCCAGGAGCCGTTCAGTTTCGTAAGATGCATGTAATCAATCCATTCGTCAGCAATTAGTTTTACAGAGGCGGTTCGTTCGGAAACATCCAGCAGCTTCACTTCTTTACGGGATTTGGACGGGAACTTGTCACCGTTTTTATTATAACTTTCAGCCAGTAGCACCATAGATTCGGTGGTAGTTTCGCGCACGTAATCTTTCCATGTGGCTTTGTCTTTCCAGAAAGTCCGTTTGACCATGCGTGGATGTAAGGCACGTTCCATTTGCGCAGGATTCGGTATATGTTGCGATTCAATGTAATCCAGCGCGGCTTGTTTTATGGCTAGCGAATCCTGTTTGGTTTGAGCGAATAACTGTCCGGTCAGAAACAAGAAGAGTAGTGTACAGAAAATAGGTTTCATCAGGAAAAGTAAATGTTAGATTTGGGTTTTCTTCAATATGTAATAAATGACGTTCGGTGATTGCAATTATTGTTTTGTATAGAACTGAAAAGTAATTTATTATCACTTTGTAATCAGGAATAGCAAAGGGAATAGGGTTGGTGCAATTTAAAAAATACAACATGCTTGAAAAATAAGTAGAGTAGGCCTATCTATGGTCTCAGTTCCAAAAATCACGTAGTGATGTAATTTTGGTAGAAAAATAAAACCATTGTTATGTCTGAATCCCGTTGGGGATGTAATCACAAGTTATTTATTGCATATAGATATGACAGGTCTTGCGGCATTTCAATACGCAGATTCAAATTGGAAGTGCAATTTTGTATTTTAAAGCGAACTGAATTGGAGATAAATAACCTAATGTCTTACGTGGTCGGCTATCGAGTTGATTTTCGATCCAATCTACATCAGATTTTTTTACAATCCTAATCGTGCAGGACTTTGGGATATACCGTTTTATCTGGTTTTTAATAGACAGGTTCTGAGTACTGAAATAACTGTCACAGGAGTTACACAATCTTCTTCTCACAAACCAGATCATTGCACTTTTTAAATAATCCTTCTATATTTCGAAAGAACAAACTGAACATTTTGATTATGCAGATAAGCGATCTGAAAATACTATTTTTTGATATTGGAGGGGTGTTGTTAACCAACGGCTGGGGGCATGAATCCCGATTACAGGCAGCAGAAAAATTTGGACTGAACTATAAAGAGATGGATCAGCTTCACAACTTCATTTTCAATGTATATGAAATCGGAAGTATCACGCTCGACCAGTATCTGGATACTGTTATATTCAATCATCCGAGAGATTTTGTCAGAGAGGACTTCAAGGAGTTTATGTATGCTCAATCCGTAGAATTGCCAGATATGCTGGCCTGGTTGAAGGAATGGAAAAAAAACTGTGGTTTTCGCATTATTTCTATCAACAACGAAGGGAAAGAATTGAATGACTACCGGGTTCAGAAGTTTAAGCTCCACAATTGTTTTGATGCATTTATTTCGTCCTGCGAAGTAAAACTGCGTAAACCGGATCCTCAGATTTTCCAGCTGGCCATGGGTATCGCCCAGGCTACGCCCAGCCAATGTGTATATTTCGACGACCGGATTATGTTCACAAATACAGCTAAAAAGCTCGGGATCAGAGCTTATCAGCACACCAGCTTTGACTCAACCAAAGAGATTCTTGAAGAACTGAAAAAGGAGAAATTTGACCGGCTGTTCTAAAGGAATGATAACAACGGAGCTGGAATAATGCTGATTATTCCGGCCTGTTTATGAGTTCATCCCACAGCCCTTTTCCCCTCGCTCTATGCTTGACCAGAACTTCTTGCCAACCTCAGGCACACTCTATTCTCTGCCCGATTCTGAGTACATGCCCATCGGGGTCTTCCACAAACATTTCTCTCATGTTCCACGCTTTGTCCTCAGGTGGTGAAAGGATTCTGGCACCTTTTTCTTTTATGGTGTTGTAATAAGCATCCACATCGTCTACGATTATTGCGATCCACGTGCCGGGATGTCCCTGTCCATGGAGGCAGAAGAATATCTCAACACCATCCTTCGCAATACCTCCAAAGTCCACAGGATCGCCCCATTCCCAGGAGTTTTCAAAACCCAGAACCTCGATGTAGTATTGTAAACTCTTTTTTATGTCTGTCGAGTACAGTATGGGATTAGATTTTTCGAATTTCATAGGGATATCATTATCGATTAAAATCTGCCTCTGGCTAGAATACTTATATCTTCAAATTTAGCCAAATAGTTTTACTGTGAGACATCATGTCGCTGTTTATCAGTATGCTTTTTCAGGTTGATAAAAGAATGGATAAGTGCTTGTTTGAGCGGCGGTTATATATGTTTTTAGATAATTATAAAAAAAATAGAAGAAATTCGATCTAAAGGCGATCATAAAACGTAGGGTATAGTAGCACGGTGACAAATGTGTCGCCTCTCACCACTATAGTTACAATCTGGAATTTTGCGTGCTACCTCTCTAATAGGCTTTGACCTTTCGGTTGGGGTTTTTCGTTATTATTCTGATTATGAAAGAAGTATGTATACCTCCATATCATAAATACAATAGTGAAAAAGAAACTGACGCTGTTATGGTTGCTTGTTTTGGCCTCAGCGGTGATGGCGCTGTTCTGGTATAATTCCTGGGTATACCTTTTGCCTACTCCTGTGCCGGAAAACTACAAACCTGTTGCTATCGGTAGTAAGCTGCTTGTCCATGGGTTACCCGAAACTACTGACAAGAAACCCAGATTTATTCACTTTTTTAATCCGGAATGTCCCTGTTCCAGGTTCAATATCAAACACTTTCAGTCACTTGTACGCGCATATGGAAACCAGGTAGATTTTGCCGTTGTAGTGATGAGTGAGAAAAAATTTACTGCGCAGCAGATCAGGGATCGCCTGAATCTTGATTTACCTGTGATTTTCGATACGAATGTAGCCAGTGCTTGTGGTGTATACTCGACGCCGCAGGCTGTACTGATCAGTTCAAAGGATAAGCTTTTCTATCGTGGCAACTACAACAAAAGCCGCTATTGCACCGATGAGAGTACCAATTACGCAAAAATTGCACTTGCAGGTCTTCTTGGAAATTCGCCGGATATCGCTTTTGATAATGCGGCATTGCAATCATACGGGTGCAGTCTGCCGTATTGCAAGAAATAATTACACTTCAGCATGACAAAAACCACAGAAAATATATCTCCTCAAAAAAAACTCATATTCTTTTCTATGGTAAAGGAAAGTTCGGACCGATCCATGAATTATTTTCTGATCGGATACTTTTTACTCGGCCTGCTTTTTGCAACCTTCTATGATACCTGGTTTATTGCCCTGGGCGTAGGGGGGATCTCGCTTATTGCCTACTATTCGACGAAATGGCTGCTCCCTTCTTCGGATCTGTATCAGTATGTGCTGAGTGCTGTGCTGGGTATTTTTATGGCGCAATTCATTTATCAGATGCACGGCTTGTTTGAAATGCACTTTTTTGCATTTATCGGTAGTGCTTTGCTGATCACTTTTCGCAAATGGCAGCTGCAGATACCCATGATGCTTGTTGTACTTGTGCATCATGCAATTTTCGGTTATTTGCAGAATTCGGGTTATGCTGAGGTGTATTTCACACGACTGGAATATTTTGATCTCATGACTTTTGTCATTCATATATTGTTGGCGGGAGTGATATTTTTTATCTGCGGGCTATGGTCTTATACGATGAAAAAATCAGCAGAGTTCCAGCTTGAACAGACTGCTAAAATGGCTGAATTGGAAAAAGAAGCAGCGCTTTCGGAAGAAAGGAAGCGTAATGAGATGATCCAGAAAGAGGCAAATGTTCGCCTTATAGCTGCAAATACTGAACTTGAAAAGGCACGAAGTGAAGCAGAAAAAGCCAATCAGGCCAAGAGCGTATTCCTGGCTACAATGAGTCATGAAATTCGTACGCCTATGAATGGGGTGATTGGTATGGCTGCCCTTTTGCAGGAAACAGAGTTATCCGATGAGCAGCGTGTATTTACTGAAACAATTGTGAATTGCGGAGATACGCTGATCAACGTGATTAATGATATCCTCGACTTCTCCAAGATCGAATCGGGTAATATGGAGCTTGAAAACGAGGACTTTAATCTGAGACAATGTATTGAAGATATTCTGGATATTTTCGGAGCAAAGGCCACGGCAGCAGGATTGGATCTGATCTATCATATCGAAGAAAATGTACCACTTCAGATTGTGGGAGATTCACTAAGGCTGCGCCAGGTATTGATCAACCTTGTAGGCAATGCCATGAAGTTTACGGAAAAGGGCGAAGTGTACCTTTTTGTTACCAAAGAGAATACTGTTGATGACGAAGAATTGAGACTGAACTTTGCTGTACGAGATACTGGTATTGGTATTCCGGAAAGCAAGCGGGAAAAGCTTTTTAAAGCATTTTCGCAGGTAGATTCAACCACAACAAGGAAATATGGCGGTACAGGTCTTGGTTTGGCTATTTCAGCTCGCCTGGTGGGACTTATGGACGGAGAGATTTCTGTCGCAAGCCAACCTGGTGAAGGTTCTACTTTTTCTTTCAGTATTGCGACGCGAAGAGGCAATAAAATTCTGACCTCTTATATCCATTACAGTATGGAAGGCCAGGAAGGGAAGCAAATTCTGGTTGTGGATGATAATGCGACGAACCTTGCCATACTAAAAAGACAGTTCGAAATCTGGAAACTTAAACCTGTTTTGGCTAAGTCTGGGCAAGAGGCGCTTGATTTGCTGGCTACGAATCCGCAAGTTGATCTGGTGATAACCGATATGCAGATGCCGGAAATGGATGGGGTTATGCTGGCGGAAGAGATTCACACACGACTTCCGCATTTGCCGGTAATTCTGCTCAGTTCCATTGGACAGGAGCTGAAGGAAGCCCACCGTAAATTATTTGTTTCTGCGCTGACCAAGCCCACCCGCCAGCATGAGCTGAGCAAGCATATATTGAATGCACTGCAGACCCACGCAGCTACGGTGATCAAACAGACTGTAGCCGGTAAAATGACTGCTAAATTTGGAGAAAGCCATCCTTTTGTGTTGTTGGTAGCGGAAGATAATCCTGTTAATCAGCTGGTTGTGAAGAGCATGCTTGCGCGATTGGGTTATCAGCCGGATCTGGTAGGCGATGGGCAGCAGGCCGTAGATGCCGCCAGCGAAAAGGAATATGACCTGATTTTGATGGATATGCAGATGCCTGTAATGGACGGACTGGAAGCAACGACTGTGATACGCAAAAAAACAGGGAAACAACCCGTCATTATTGCTCTCACTGCCAACGCTATGGACGGAACCGAGCAGGAGTGTCTGGATGCAGGTATGAATGATTATATCGCTAAGCCCATACGTGTTGAAGAATTGACGGGGAAGTTGGAGAAGTGGTGGAAGCCTCAGGTTATCCAAAGTTTGTGAGTATCCCTGGCCTGTGTCTTTGCAGGACTTTTGGAGATGGGATGTGAAATGTCTGTGAGGACACAGACCTTGGTTGAGGTTATCCGAAGTTTGTGAGTATCCTTGGCCTGTGTCTTCACAGGACTTTTGGGAATGAGATGTGAAATGTCTGTGGAGACACAGCCCTTGATTGAGGTTATCCGAAGTTTGTAAGTATCCTTGGCCTGTGTCTTCACAGGATTTTCGGGAATGAGGTGTGAAATGTCTGTGGAGATACAGACCCTGGTTGAGGTTATCCGAAGCTTGTAAGTATCCTTGGCCTGTGTCTTCACAGGATTTTTGGGGATGAGATATGAGAGGTCTGTGAGGACACAGACCTTGGTTGAGGAGACACAGCCCTTGGTTGAGAGATGGGATGTGAAATGTCTGTGGAGATACAGATCTTGGTTGAGAAATTTTTGAAAACGCTTACTAGTATCCAGTGCTCGGCGTTAATTGAATAACACTGAGCACTGGTGAAATTTTTAGTATAGCTCTCTTCTATACCATATTGTTGTATCGTATTTGATGAAATTAGTTTTAAGTATAACTGTTATTAATTCTTCTTTGTCAATTCTATTCCAAACAATGTTTTCTATATCTCTGTTGTTTCTTCTTTGAAATCTGGATTGAATGAATTCTTCTATTTTTCCCTTGTTTAGTTCTTTATAGTAGAAGAAGCTGTTTATGATGCTTACTGTTTGAGATAAAGCGAATCTATCTTCTTGACTTTTATCTGATAATTCATTGATAAGCTTTACCAAATATGTGTTTAATTCTGAGTTTCTCAAAATAAATAGTGCGTTGGAAGAGTTTATTGCAATTTGACTAATAGATTTGTCAATTTCGATATCTCTAAGCTGTACTAGGCAGCGATTGTAATTATTACGACCTCCGTTATATTCTTCCTCTAAGGGAATAATTTCTTCCCATATTTTTTCTTTTATTAGAGACCATCTTAAATCAAGTCTTCTTTGTTCAGGAATAAGCTTTATTGTATCTACTTGAAAATTTTCAGTTATAATATTGTCAATAATTTTGTCTGATTGTTGATTACACAATAAATAGTCAATATGTTCTGTATTTGAGTCTTCATTTTCAAAAATAGTATTCAATAAGGATAATGCTGATGTATTGGATGATTTTACTTCTTTGATTAAAGAATCTGCGGAAGAATAGGATGCACAATCAATTGACCAAAAGTGATTCAATTCCTTTAATTCATTGACACTTATAACTTCTCGGTTGGTGTTTTTTTCAATCAATACAAATTTTACCTTTGATAATGCTCTCTCAAAAGTATTGAAATCTTCAATCTTTACATCTCTGTTATTTGAGTATCTTATGTTTCTAATAAAAGAATTAAGCATCCAGTTAGCTTCATTAGCTGCCCAAGTAATAGAAAATCCTATATTTCTTAGATTTTGAAGTTCTCCTGAAATATGTTCAAGATATAATTGATATATTGAAAAGAGAAGGGATTCTCGCTCGGGTGTTAGTTCTATATTAGACCTTGCAACATTCGTCTTAGGGGCATTTTTTCCTGATGTATTTACTAGAGCATATAGATTTCTTCCTCTGAAACCAGGAGTATTGAAGTCAACACGTATTCCTTCTATACAGGTTCCTATTGGATGCAAATTATGTCTTTCAGTATTTGTATATTCCAAAAAGTCCCACTCTTTCCAGTGTTCAATATATCTTAATGCAAATGCTAGTGTAACTCCATCTTTTTCTATTTCCTTTACTCTTATGTGCTTTTCATCTACATTGAAACCATTTTCTTTTAGATGTGATTTTAGTATATCTCCAGGGCTTTCGTAGCCAATAGATATGATTTTATCGCTAACTTCTAATGATAATTTGCATTTTGGTATGAGTATCCACTTTTTTATTTCTTCTTCTATATTCGAAAGATCTACATCTGCTCTTACATGTAATTTAATTTCAGTTCCATGTTTCTTAAGTTCATCGGGTATTTTGTCTGGTGATAGGTACTTTAATAGGTATTTGCCATGTATTTTTTTTATCTTTAAGAGAATAGCTTTGTCTGAATCGCATGATTTGGTTAAGATATCTATATCATCAGCTATTAAAAAGCAAGTCAATAGCCCTATTCCAAATCTACTTATAGCAGAGAAATTTGGGTACTTTTTTTTAAATGATTCATCTTGGTATCTTGAAGAGCCAACCTTAAGTAAGTGATTCTGAATAATGTCTAATGTCATTCCCGTTCCATTATCGAGAAAGGACAATTCTCTTGTGTTTTCCTGCCACTTTATTTTTATTTCTGGTAAATATTCATATTCACGCTTATTTAAATCTAGTTCATGTCTCTTAAGCTTAGATGCATCAATCCCATTTTGAATTAACTCTCTTAATACTACTGTTGAATCATTATAAAGAGTATGTCCAACTAGAAGGTCAAGAATCTTAGTTTGATCCAGCACAAATTCAAATTGCCTTTTTTCAAAGTCTTTAGTTTCTATATTTGAGTCGTCTATATTTCTCCAAGGATAATCGTATTGATTTCCGAAAGACTTGTTGGCTGCTTCGTTATACTTATAGTTGTCCTTTAATTGTTTGTTAGCGTAGTTAATATATGACACTAAGCCAAAAAATCCCTTTTCTTCTTGGAATAGAGCAATTATTTCTAGTGTATCTTTTGGTATTGAATTGTCTAAGATACCTTCACTATTTTTCTTTACTTGTGGCCTTATCGCTTTTATAGCTTTTTGTTTTGCCCACTCCTCTTGACTTATTGGATCCGTCGGATTTATTAGATTGTATTCTATCGAAGGAGTTCGATCTGAAGTTATGTGTAATAAATCCGCAGTTCTAAGAATAAGAGCAGAATAGTGTAAATTTACTACTTCATCACTTGTAGGCCCATACTGCTGATTAGGTTTGTATTTATCAAAATCATCTAGGTCTGATAGGTGGTGACTTTCGCAAATAAGCGCTAAATCTCTTCTAAACATATAGTCTATATTAGAAATCAATTTTTTTATTTCTGATACAACTTGTGTATTATTCTGGAAGTTAGGATCAAATTCATCAAGTATCCAATATTTGATTCTTTCAGCATGGGTTTTTCTAACAAACTCTTGATAAATGAATCTATCTTGACGTTCAGGTCCATCAAGAGATATGATCTTATCTTTATAATCTAAGCCATAGTTCCCATCAATTATAGATTGTTTGAATGAGGTAAATGAAGATTTCTTTCTCTCTTTAAATTCTTCCTTGGTAACAAGCATACCCAGATCATGAAAATAGATAGAAAGAGTTATCATTAGCCAATTTGCTGATGTTAGTTTTTCCTGAGTTTCTAAGGGAATTATCCATTCAAGAGAATCCAGCATAAAGTCAATATGACTTATATCATGTTTGGTATACTCATCGAAGATTCCATTCTTCCCAATTTGTCCGAGTATTAGAGATATCTGTTTCTTTACGTGTAGTAGCTTTAATCCACTAAATGAGCTTAAATTTTCTGCTTTTTCGGCCAATCTTTCAGCTTTACTTGTTAATAGTACTTCATTCATAATTATGTTATGTGGTAGGTGTTACTAAAATTTTTAAGGGTTTTCATCAATTTATTTTGTAAGTATCTGTTCAGTACGATTCGGCCGAACCTATCCCATAAAGATACCATTCCTAAACTCTACTCATACCACTATACGAAACTTTTAGTAGACGACCATTTAAGCTCTTCAAAACGTGTGGGTTTTACATATCAATCTCAATGAATCAATAATGACGATGTGGTAGTAGATGTTCGAATCAGGTTAGAATTTTATTTTGCTATTGCTGAGCAGTTTTTTTGAGAGCTTTCACGCCACTACATTTGTCAATCTCCGTAACCCTACTCAATCACCAACAAATAAGCAGCCTGCACGCCCACTTCCTCACTGGTTTTTACAGGAATTAAAATACTTCCATCTTTTTGTTTTAAGGCCTTTTTGCTTTCTGCCAGCGTTATTTTAGCGTTTTTAGGAATGGTCAATCCTTCTGGTTTCAGGCTTGTTGGAAGCTTTTCTCCGGCTTCAGCAAGGTAGAATGCGTAAGTTGTATTGCCTTTTTTGGTATAAGCCCATTTGCCCTGGCGGTAAGGAGCAAGAGGTTTGGTTTCATAAATACCTACGCTGTTTGTCTTCATCCATTTACCAATTTCCTCCAATCGGGTATAGGCTTCCTGATGCCATTCGCCGTCAGGACCGGGTGCTACGTTCAGTAAGAGGTTGCCGCCTTTGGCTACGATATCCACTAATGTGTGAATCAGCTTTTCTGTCGAT
The DNA here is from genome assembly GCF_003383615.1 of Dyadobacter luteus. Lineage (GTDB taxonomy): Bacteria > Bacteroidota > Bacteroidia > Cytophagales > Spirosomataceae > Dyadobacter > Dyadobacter luteus. The sequence goes on along the minus strand of NZ_QNUL01000010.1, from coordinate 87,398 downwards.
TTGAAATTCTCTTTCGGGATATATGACCATGAATCTCCCATGGTAATGCACGATTCCCATGGAATAGACATGTAGTGATCCGGGATTTGCTGCTCGGGCGTTACGTAGTTTTCAAATTCTCCGGTTACAGTACGGTCAACTACCAGTAAGCCAGGCTGGTGAGAACGAGCCATTTTTGCAATTTTGGCCATATCAATATCCTGCTCGTAAGGAATAGATTTCTGCCAGCTGATCTTCGGGTCAATGGTATTGAAGGGACGAACCCAGCCACCATCCAGCCAGAGAATGTCTACCGAACCGTAATCTGTCATGAGCTCCTCGATCTGGTTGTAGGTAAAGGTTTTAAACTTCTCCCAGATCTCCGGTTTTTTCTTTGGATCGTAAGTCGAGTTACGGTCTTTTGGCGGGAAGTAGGGCCACCAGTAAGAATCTACATTCCAGTCTGGTTTGGAGAAATACGTTCCGGTCATAAAACCTTCTTTACGGAATGCGGAGAGAATTTCTTTGGTAATGTTGCTCTTCGGGTTGGATCCGAAAGGTGTATTGGTGATTTTGTAATCGGTATGTTTGGAGTCAAACATCGCGAAACCATCGTGGTGTTTGGTTGTAAACACAAGGTATTTCATTCCTGCATTTTTGGCAGCTGTGGCCCATTTTTCAGGATTGAATTTTACCGGATTGAATTCTTTGGCGATACCCTCATACGCTTTTTTGTATTCATACCAGTTATGGGAGTGAGGGCCTTTGCGCTCGCACCAGCCTTCATCTTCCGGGCAGAGCGACCACGATTCCACAATACCCCATTGACTATATGTTCCCCAGTGCATCATCAGCCCGAATTTTACATCCTGCCATTTGGCCAGTTTTTGCTGTACGAGCGGATCTGTTGGAACTACATACTTGGAATGATCCTGCTCGGAATGTTGCTGAGCAGTGGCCGTCAGACTGGAGAGAAGAGTGAAAAGTAAAAGAGAATAGATTTTCATTTTGTTAGCTTTGAACTGTAAGCAGTTAGCTTTGGTAATTGGTTAATTATAGAGGTTAATTCTTCGACAGCTTAGGAGACCATGTCACGTTGAGCCTGCCCAAACGTTTGTAAAGAATTGTTTTTCAATGGAATATTTTACCACAGAGTTTACAGAGTGAAGGCGCGGAGTTACACAGAGTTTTACTGATGAATCTCCGCGAAACTCTGTGTTTAACTTTTCCGTATAGAACGTGCTAAAAACTGATCGCTTACGGCTAACAGCTTATGAGAAATAGCTCTTAGCATCATACACTTTTCCTTTTCCGCCTTTTTCAGTTACGGTGTAGTTAAAGCCTTTTTGTACTGAATACGCACCCACTTCGCCTTGTTTGTTAATAGCAATAAAACCTACCTGAAACTCTTTGGCACGCTTGGGATCACGTTTCACAATGCGTTCAATTGCTTTTTTGCAGGCTTCGGCTGGTGAGGCACCATTGCGCATAAACTCCACAACGAGGTGCGTCCCACATACACGGATCACCTCTTCACCCTGTCCGGATGAGGTAGCAGCGCCTACTTCATTATCGACATATAATCCGGCACCGATAATAGGAGAGTCACCTACACGTCCGCGGAGCTTAAAGCCCATGCCGCTGGTTGTACACATGCCCGATAAATTGCCACTTGCATCCAGAGCAATTGTCCCCATAGTGTCATGGTTAAATGAACCATCATCAAAACGGTTGGGAGCGAAAGGCCCGTTTCCCTTTTCTTGCGGATGCGATTGCTGGTGTTCTATATTGATGACAGGTTTGTATTCCGCCTTGATCAGCCATTCTTTGTAAGCCTTGGCTGCATCGGGAGATAATTCACCGGATTCCAGCGGGAAGCCGTTGGCCAATGCAAATTGCTGCGCACCTGCACCTGCCAGAAAAACGTGTGGAGTCGTTTCCATCAGTTTACGGGCAACTGATATCGGGTGTTTAATTTTTTCAAGAAATGCTACTGAACCGCAATTGAACTTGTCGTCCATAATACTGGCATCCAGTGTCACAAATCCATCGCGATCGGGATTGCCTCCTAAGCCAATACAACAACTTATATCTTTTTCTACGGCAATGGCTGCCTGTTCCACGGCATCAAGGGCACGACCGCCTTTTTCAAGAACTGGCCAAGCGGCTCCATTGGAAATCTGGCCACTATCCCAGGTTGATACTACAATCGGTTTTTTTTGAGCAGGTTTGCCAAGGAGTTTTCCCACTTGCAGCAAGGGTAATGCCAAAGCTGAAAGTCGGAGAAACGAGCGGCGCCCGGAAGAGTTATTAGACATCAGGTCAATTGTTTAGTACTTAATATGTTCCGGTAGCAATATCTTCTCTCCGAAACAGAAGGACAATTTATTAAAAATATTTAAAAAGTAACCGAGGTTTCAATTTTCTATTAAAAAATTCTGCTGTAATGTTGACAAGTGGCGTCATTTGCCAACTGGCGGACGGTATGTTCCGAATGGAATTTTGAGAAGATTCTTAATGGCAGTATTTTCCTCTGGGTTAGGATGCGTGTCAAGTCCGTAAACGATGTCTTTTTGAGGAAGCACCCTGTATGTGCCCAATATCCGATCCCATATCGAAAAGATATTCCCGTAGTTCGAGTCTGTGTACGGTTGTACATAATGATGGTGAATATGATGCATATTGGGCGTTACGATAATCAGACTGAGGATACTGTTGAGTTGCCGTGGCAGGACGATATTCGCATGATTGAATTGAGAGAGTACCACTGATAGGGACTGATACAGAAATACCAGCCACATGGGAGCACCCGCAATGAGAATGGCCATCAACGTGAATATAAAACGACAGAGGCTTTCACCGGGATGGTGTCTGTTGGCGGTTGTAGTGTCTACTTGCTGGTCGGCATGATGGATAATATGAAATTGCCAAAGCCATTTGGTTTTATGCTGCGTCCAGTGAGCGAGCCAGGCACCCACCAGGTCCAATAGTAACAAACCAATAAGTGCATAGAGCCAGGTTGGCAAAGCCGGGAGCCATTGCAGTATGCCAAAGCTATTTTGACTGCAGAAATCACTACAACGTACCAGCAGAAATGCCAGAGGGACATTCACTAAAATAGTAGTGAAGGTGAAAAAAATATTTACTCCGGCATGTTTCCATTTATTGTACCCAAAACGAAAGAGCGGCCATGCGCCTTCTATCAACCAGAAAAATAGAATCCCGCCAACAAGGATGGCACTTCTATGCGAAGAAGGAATTTGCCCGAAATAGTTGATGATGAAGTCCATGACAGATGTAGGTCTGGTCTTTTTTTTGTACAATAATAATAAAATTTTAAATTAAAATGATTTGCCTGAAGAGCTATCTACGACAGACTACAGCAGATGTTACCCGGAGCTCGTTTACATAACCGTTTGATAAGAAGATGAGCTATATAGATAGAAAGATGCAGATGTAATGACTTTTATACCTTTGACAGGTACGAAGTGTACAGGTAAATTCCATATTTTTGGCGGAGGTCACCATGAATATTTGCCAGAGGAGTGGTTATTGCTCTTCTGATATACACTGTAACTAGATTATATGACAAGGAAAAAAGCGAGCGTAGATGTTGCCATCAATGCATATGGGAAACCCTATCAGACTGCAATCACGCTTTTCACACTATTGAAGCATTCGGGAGAATGGATCGACAAGATTTACTTTATTGAAGAAAAAAAACAACCTGAACCGCCTAATTATCAGTTTATTCTGGATGAGCTCGGTGATAAGGTAGTTTATTACAGGCCCAATTTTTGGTTTTGGGTAAACAAAGTCTACGGCTTTTTTCAATATTTCAGGCAGTATCGGTATTCAGTTCGGTATCAGTATGCCTGGGAAAAGACAGATAAAGATTACCTCTTGGTTCTTCACAATGACGTCTACTTTACAGGAGATCTGGTAGGTCAGTATCTGGATCAGATCAACGGGCATACTGCAATCGGGAAAATAGGACAATGCTGGAATTGTCCGGCTCATACCGCAAAATTGTGTGACGGTGATACATACACCAAATACAAGCCGGATTATGAAGAATTGATGAAGCTTTCTGCTGAGTTTCCCGGCTCCAGAAGTCATCTGTACGAGTCTGTGATGGAGAAAGACAAGCCATGGCCGTTACCGGAGTGCAGAGTAAATGAATATGTGGCGATGATTAATATTGCCAAAGCACGCCCTGCAACCGTTCCCGTTGGAAAAGCGGCTCCATTTGGAACACTCAATAAGCTTGATATTGGCGTGGAATGGTTCTCCCAACTCAACAATGTAGGGCATACTTTTGCCAATTTTAACTACGATCCTTTTGCAATTCACAGCTGGATCAGCCTGAAAAATGCAGGTCATGATGCGATGTTTAATCAGGATCTTTATCAGTATGAAGAGTCAGTAGCACGCAAGGTATTGGAGGATGAATTTGGTATTGTTGCCCCATAGTTTACCCAAAAGGTTAGATCTGAACAGAAGATTTTTATGGTGCTTGAAATCAGTCAGTTAAGTCAATATTATGGCTCACATCAGGTCCTGGATATTCCTTCGTGGGAAATTGAATATGGCATTTATTGGATTCAGGGAGAGAACGGAGCCGGAAAATCGACGTTGTTCAGAACGCTTTCGGGAATGCTGCCGTATTCAGGAAAAGTAATGCTGAATGGAAATTATGATCTGAAAAAGCAGTCGGTGGAGTACCTGTTACGGTTGAACATTGGCGAAGCAGAACCTGTCTATCCATCTTTTCTTACGCCTCATGATTTGCTTTCGTTTGTTGCAGAGGCTAAAAATAGCCCTGCCGGACAAGTGGGTATACTTACAGAGGCACTAGGCATCCATTATCTCAAACAACCTTTCGGGAGTTGTTCCAGCGGCATGGTAAAAAAAGTGTCGCTGGCATTGGCATTTTTGGGGAATCCGTCAGTAATCATTCTGGATGAGCCGCTGATCACCATCGACAAAGACGCGCGAGCCGCTTTGTTTGAAGTTGTGAAAACATACTACGCCAATGGAGTGACTTTCCTGTTATCGTCCCACCAGACTTTCGAACAGGAAGGATTGTCTATATCGGGAGCGTATGCACTTCGGAATAAAACACTCAGTGCGATTTCTGTCATATGAAAACCTTGCTGAAAAGTACCGTATCTGAATTTTTCCGCCAGCGTTCGGGGATGTTTTTCGTGATCATTGCTGTTTTATTCGGTTTTCTCAGTGGACGTGAGCACTATACATTTGCTGTTTTCTTCCTGACAGACCGTTTCGGTATGCTATATCTTTCCGTGATCTGGTTGATTTATACATTGTTCTGCGGGCATTTTTTATTAAATCTATGGCGACAGCCAGAATATCATTTCGTCTATAATGCCCGTTTGTGGGGCACAGCCCGACGTTTATTAAGGTTTTCATGGATTGGAGTGGGTTTTCTTCAGCCCTTGCTTTTTTATGGAATCTATATGTTTTGCATTGGCTATCAGGATAACTTGTTAGGACATTATTGGCCGGTTCCTGTTTATTTCACAATACTTTGTTTGTTGCTTTCAGGTGTGGCATCATGGCGTGTGCATCATCCCGATCTGATTGCAGATAATCAAAAGAATACAAAATTTGCAAAGTTCCCGAGGCCTGCGAACTGGCTCTGGTGGTCGGTGGAGTGGCTTTTCCGTGAAAAGGGTGTAACGCTTCTGTTATGTAAAGCAGGTGCTGCAGTCGTTTTTATGTGTACACTTCTTTACTACGGAACGGATGATTATGATCTCCGACTTCCGGCAATAGGCTTGTCACTTGGCTATTTACTGAACATCGGATTGTCTTTTGAAATATTTCAATGGGATAATGTGATCTGGATGTGGGGGCGCTCGTTACCGCTTGCTGTATCAAAGCGTTTTTTTAGAATTGTGGCTATACACGCACTGATCATCCTGCCTGAAACGCTCATTTGTTTTCGTTACGAGATAATTTCATTTATTGAAATCGTACAATTGTATACGCTCGGACTGTCGCTGTTACTTCTATTTCATACCCGTTTGTACAAAAAAAGCGGGCTGATGGAAGACTCCATGCAGCCCGTTCTGATTGGTTTTGTTATCCTTACCTTACTGATCATGTATAAGATACCTGTGGTTGCCATCGCATTCTCAGCGATTTTTTTGGCAGGATATCAGTTTTACAGATTTTATTCAGGACAGAAAACAATCAACTACTCCTGAATTTTAAACCTATTTCGCAGGTGTAGTAGGGCGTACCTCAATTTTACTTGGAAGTGTACGCGCCGGCATTTTAATCAGATCAGAAACAATCTGTCCGATATCTTCCGGTTGTATTTTCCATGCGTCTTTTTCAGAAGGCTGGTGATTACTGAATTCAGTTGCCACAGAACCAGGCATAATTGTAGTCACCTTAATACCGTGATTTCTTACGTCCATCATCATGGCCTGGGAAAAACCCACGAGTCCGAATTTACTGGCATTGTACGCAGTTCCATTGGCGAAAAAGTTGGTTCCTGCCAGACTCGCAATGTTGATAAAGTAGCCTTCAGTTGCTTTTAAAGCTTCCAAAGATGCTTTTGCCGAGAAGAAAACGCCAGTCAGGTTAATGTCAATCGTTTCATTCCACTGCTCTGTAGTAAGTTCACCGATCGGAGCAAAATGACCTACGCCGGCATTCGCGATTACATAATTGAGCTGTCCCCATTTTTCAATAACGGCTGCAACGGCGGCTTCCTGGGATTCGAGATTACGTACATCCGATTCAATACCGATTGCAAATCCTTCTTTGATTTTGTTGAGTGATGCAGCCGCTTCATCGGCACTTTTTTGTGATCGGCTTGTAACCGCAACTCTGATTCCATCCTGAATGAGCGCAGCCGCCACACCATATCCAATTCCTTTTGAGCCTCCCGTAATAAGGGCTGTTTTGATTGATTCTGCCATTTGTATACTATTTTCAGCCCTGACGGGTTATGTTGAATGATGTGGAAGAAACAATAACCTTGCCGTGATGGTTTAGACGTATTCGTAAAATTTGATAAAATTGAAGGCTTTGCTGCTTTTTTTGCCTGTCTGTTTTCTATAACCTATTTTTGCGATTCGAAACAAATCCTGATGTGAGCATTGCGGTTGACGGAATGCTTTATTGAAATTAAATATCACAAAATCCACCTAATGAAATTAGTAGAAAATAAAGTCGCCCTGGTAACGGGAGCATCACGTGGTATCGGTCGCGCTATAGCGTTACGATTGGCACAGGAAGGCGCAAACGTAGCTTTTACATATTTGTCGAGTGTAGAAAAAGGAGAGGCGCTTGCCAGTGAATTGGAACAATATGGTATCAAGGCAAAAGGCTATCGTTCTGATGCATCCGATTTCCAGGCTGCCGATCAGCTTGTAACTGATGTTGTTGCCGACTTTGGTAAACTTGATATTCTGATCAATAATGCAGGTGTAACGCGCGATGGTTTGCTGATGCGTATGAGTGAAGAAAACTGGGATACAGTGATCAACATTAACCTGAAATCTGTATTTAACCTGACAAAGGCCGCTACTAAAATTATGATGCGTGCCAAAACTGGTTCTATCATCAATATTACTTCTGTAGTGGGTATCAGAGGAAATGCAGGACAGGCAAACTACGCTGCTTCAAAAGCGGGTATTATTGGTTTCACGAAATCGGTAGCACTGGAGTTGGGGTCACGTAATATACGTTCCAATGCTGTAGCTCCGGGTTTTATTGAAACGGAAATGACCGACGCGATTGACGGAAAAGCAACAGAAGATTGGAAACAGTCGATTCCTATGAAACGTGGAGGGCAGCCTGAAGAAGTGGCAGATGCCTGCGTTTTCCTTGCCTCCGACCTTTCAAGATACATTACAGGCCAGGTGCTTCAGGTGGATGGCGGTATGCTTACCTAGTATATTCCGGATACAAAACGGCAACCAATGTGCATAGATCAGTAAAAAGTAAACCTTTTTACTGTATCTTGCTATGCTGACCATCACCATCTGGCACAACGACCGTTCCCAATATGCGTTCTGAACTCCTTTTTCAAACTCCCTACTGGTTTATCGTATTTTGTCTGATGGCAGGCGTGGCTTATGCCTGGTTGCTCTACCAGCCGGTAGCTTCCTGGAGTCGCAATCTTAATTATGCGCTCGCTTCTTTGCGGGGTATTGCCGTTTCCTGTATCTGTTTTTTGCTACTGAGTCCGCTTGTGCGCAAGACGGAAAATACGATTGATAAGGCCAAGGTTGTCTTTGCAATAGACAATTCTGAGTCGGTGAAAAAATATGGAGATTCACTTCTTACTGCAATCCGGTCGGCAGCTGCAGAATTGGCCGGGTCCGGATTTGAAGTTAGTTTTCAAACATTTGATGCTTCATTAAGTAATGCCGATTCTGTTCGGTTTGATAAGAATAAAACAGACCTTTCCGGATTACTTCAGACTGTTAAAAGTAATTTCGAGGGAAGGAATCTGACTGATGTACTTTTACTGTCTGACGGTATAGCCAATCAGGGAGTGTCCCCGGCTTTCGGTCAATACCCATTTCGTGTGAATACACTGGCGGTCGGCGATACCGTTCCCGATCTTGACTTGCGGGTAAAAGATGTAATCGCCAACAGAGTGGCATATCTGGAAAATGACTTCCCGATCAGGGCAGAGCTTGTAGCAAACGGACTGGCAGGCAAGACAACCACCATTGCGCTCAAACACAACGGGAAGGTGATCGAAACACAACGAGTTACGATTGACCGTGAGTCGTTTTATAAAGCCTACGATTTCAAAACAAGTTCTGCACAGAAAGGTGTGCAGCATTACACCATTGAACTGGGAAATGTTGCAGGAGAAGCCAGTACCCGCAATAATAAAAGGGATATTTATATTGATATTATTGACGGACGGCAGAATATATTGTTGCTCGCTCTGGCACCACATCCGGATATCAAGGCACTACGCAGCCTCATTACTGCCAATGATAATTACGAGCTGGATGTTCAGATTCTGACCATCAATCCCAATATGCCGGCAACAACCAAGCCGTATGATCTTGTCATTCTGCACCAGATCCCTAATGTGCTGAGCTTAGGTAATGCGCAGGTCAGAAAATATATTGATTCCAAAACGCCTGTGTGGTATATTCTTGGTAATCAGTCGGCAGTTCCCTTACTCAATACTGCAACCCGTTCTTTAAATATCAATTCAGGAAACGGACAGTCTGATAAAGTTACAGCCAGATTTAATCCGGCTTTTCAAATGCTTAATCTGGATGCCGAAAGTTTGAAGCTGTTGGAAAGGTTGCCTCCTTTATCTGTTCCTTTTGGAGAATACAATGTTGCTTCGGGCACTGAATCTATCCTGTTTCAAAAAGTAGGAAGTCTGAATACCAATAAACCGTTGCTTGTACTGAATACAGCCGGTGAACAAAAAACGGCGATTCTGGCAGGAGAAGGTATATGGCAGTGGCGACAGGAAGAATATGCGCTGACGAGTAAGCAGGATGTTGTCGATAATCTTTTTCAAAAACTGATACAGATTCTTTCTGTGCGTGAGGATAAGAGGAAATTCAGGGTTTATCCCGTTCGTCAGGAATTCGAGGCAGGAGAAAGTGTAATGTTTCAAACAGAAATATATAATGATATTTACGAGCAGATCTATGGTCAGGAAGTAAAGCTGGTATTGACGAATGAAAAAGGTGTTGCCCGGGATTACAGTTATATCCATACTGCCGACAATCCAAGATTCAGTATTAGTGGTTTGGGTGAGGGTGTGTATCGGTACCAGGCTTCCGCTACATTGAAAGGAGTACAGGAAAAAGTGACGGGTCAGCTGGTGGTGAGGAACGTGGATATTGAGATGAATAACACCACTGCTGATTTTGGTTTACTAAGAGAATTGGCGTCTAATAGTGGAGGCGAATTTGTTGCTCCGGCAAATCTTACGTCCTTTGTAGAACGACTCAAAAAGGAAAAACCGGCTGATCGGCTTGACAGCACAGAAGAAATGGTGGAATTAATTCACTTAAAATGGCTGTTCTTCTTTTTGATTATTTTATTGGGAATTGAGTGGGGATTACGAAAGTATCATGGTGGATATTAAAAATGAGAAGTGTGTTATTGGTGGTTACAAACAAAAATCTAAAAAGAGAAATTACCGGAAAGTAAGCTGTGTTCTGTACTTTCTGATTCTTGCGATTTCTTTCTCAACGCGCGCGCAGACAGACAGTCTTCATGTGGATTCAGTGGAGGTGAAGCGCCCTAATTACGCCATGCTTCGCGGTATCTTTGCAGGCCAGTCGGCACTGTATCTCGGAAGTATCTACGGTCTTTCAAAATCCTGGTATAAAAATCCGCTTACAAAATTTACAATCCAGGACGATTCCCATGAATGGCTCCAAATGGACAAAATGGGGCATGTTTACACATCCTATCAAATCGCACGTCACACTGCTGCTCTGTATAAACAAACAGGTATTTCAAAAAAACAAATGCTAATTTATGGTGCCATATCAGGCGTAATTTTTCAGACACCTATTGAAATATTGGATGGGTTTTCTCCTGATTATGGATTTTCGCCGGGCGATATGTTGGCTAACCTGACTGGCTCTATGCTCTTTTTGGGACAGGTGGCTGTTTGGGATGAAATCAGAATACAACCTAAGTTTTCATTTCATTTTACGCATCTTGCTGCTGTGAGACCAGAACTCCTTGGCTCGAAAAATACCGAACGCTGGCTTAAAGATTACAATGGACAGACCTACTGGTTATCAAGTAGTCCGCGCAGTTTTTTCAAAGATAGCGGATGGCCTGCGTGGCTATGTTTCTCAGTAGGTTACGGGATCAACGATATGGTGTCGGCAGAGCGCTACAAGAGTGTGGAAATGGGATATACACCTTACCGTGAATATTATTTGTCGATAGATATTGATCTTACAAAAATTAAGACAAAAAGTAAATTGCTGAAAACTATTGGCTTTATGGCCAATTCTATAAAAATTCCGGCGCCCGCATTACAATTCAGTAAAAAAGGCGTGAATTTTAAACCTTTCTATTTTTAGATTAAGGATTTAAGAAGACGGGTTAATACTAAACATGCCTACATGCCAAATGATAAAAGCTAAATAATTATGAATATAGGAGATAAAGTAAGATTGGTTCATGGTAAGGAAGAGGGTGTTATCTATGCTTTTTTACCTGGCAATGTTGTGGAGGTTGAAATTGAGGACGGTTTTCGTATTCCGGTACTAAGAAATGAAATTGTTACCATTTCACCTGTAGAGGCCCAGCGACTGGTGAAGCCGATTGAGGAGCAACATATTCAAAAACAGAGTGAGAAGATCATTCCCCGCAATTTGCCCTTTGCCGAAAAGGGGATTTATCTCGCTTTCGCGGCAGTAAACGACAGATCGGTAACCGTTCATTTGATTAATAATACGGATTGGATACTTCCTTTTACGGCCACTTCACTTGATCAACAGGTATATGCAAGCCTTGCCGCCGGTACCTTGCAGCCAAGAACTGCACAGAAACTCTCTGAGCTACTGATGAAGGATTTTGAAGAGTGGCCTACTTTTGAATTCAGAGTTTTATATTTCCGAGAAGGTAAACATACATTGCCGTTGCCATTGCACAGGAAGTTGAAATGTCGCGCGCAATCGTTTTATAAAAGTAAAGGAAAAGCGCCTGTACTGGGACGTGAAGCATTTGTATATCAGCTCGATGAAGAGAATCTGAAGAAAGAGGATGTTATCCCTAACGCTAATCTATCAGAGGCGCTGAAGAATAGTATGATGGGCGGCACTGATTCGGAAAAACCGGAGTTACCAAAACCTGAAAACGTGATTGACTTACATATAGAAAAGCTAAGACCGGATTTTGGCAAATTGGGGAAAGACAACATACTAAAAGTTCAGCTGGAAACGTTCGAAAGCTGCCTGGAGCGTGCCATTGCCAATGGAATGGATGATATTACTTTCATTCACGGAGCGGGTAACGGCGTTTTGCGAACAGAACTGCATCGCAGACTGAGCAAAAACCAGCACGTTCAGTTTTATAAAGATGCTCAAAAGGAAAAATTCGGATACGGTGCAACCCTCGTTAAAATTAAGTAGATTCATCAGCAAACCTTTAAAGGTGATGGTGTTGACAATCATTGTGTTAACGCAATGGGAATGTAAAACAACAACAAAAACCACCCCCAAGGCGCCTATGGAAGAATACCAATATTCTGATAAGGAATTACAGAACGAAAAGCATTTATCGGTACTGAATGTGCCGATAGAAATCCCGGTGGCTGAAATAGAAAATCAGTTAAATCAAAAATTAAAAGGTTTGATTTATGAGGACAATAGTTATGAGGACGATGGAAACGATAACCTTAAAGCGAAGGTCTGGAAAATCAATCCGATCAAAATGGTCGCTCTGGAATCATCTTTCCTTTTTGAAGTTCCTTTAAAGATTTGGGTAAGTGCAGGTTATAAGATCAGCCCGCTTGGAATGACCATGTCCGGCTATAAGGATACCGAGTTCTCCATTAAAATCAGACTTATTTCTAAAATCGCTTTTACGCCCGACTGGAAGGTGAAGTCGGAAACTTATGTGGACAGCTATGACTGGATTACAGAACCAAGTGTGAAGGTGGCTGGTATTAACATTCCGATCAAAAGTATGGTCAGCCGGATGCTGAACAAAAATTTTGAAAAGATTACGGACGCGATTGATGAGCAGGTGGCGGAAAACATCGAACTGAAAAGTAATGTGGAAGTTGCGTGGAATCTGGCACATCAGCCGGTAATGCTTGCGAAGGAATTTGATACCTGGCTGGTAATCAAGCCGACAGGGATAGTAATGACACCGCTGCTGGCCAAAAATGGTGTGTTGAAATCTGTAATAGGTATCAATGGTTATACTCAGACAATCACCTCTGCGGTGAAGCCATCCGTTCCGGTTTCACCCAAATTGCCCGACCTCAAAATAGTTGAGAATGTATCTGATAATTTTCGCGTAAGTCTGATCAGCCTTGTTTCTTATGAAGAGGCAGGAAGGCAGGCCACAAACCGTTTCAAGGGTGAGAAATTTTCATTTTTAGGCGGAAAGTATAGTGTTCAGGTTACTTCTGTAGAAATGTATGGTCAGAACGAAAAGCTTGTCATCAAAGCAGGGTTGTCGGGTAGTATGAATGGATTTATCTTTTTGAAAGGAGTTCCTCATTATGATCCCACAACGCAGCAGCTGTCGTTGAAAGGGCTTGACTATGACCTTGATACGCGTAATAGTATTTTGAAAACAGCCAATTGGCTTTTGCAAGGACAGTTCGCCAGAATGATGGAGAAGAAGATGGTGTTCCCGGTCGGAGAACAGATCGGTGATGCAAAAAAGACGATTCAGACTGCACTTGCTAATTACAAAGTTGTGGATGGGGTTGTTGTTAAGGGGACGCTTACCGATATAATTCCGGATAAAGTGTATCTGACACCCAAGCATATTTACTCAGTTGTTTTTGCGCAGGGGAAGGTTAATTTAAGGGTGGAAGGACTAAGGAGCTTTTAGGTTACATTTTTTGTTAAAAGTTAGCTTCTTGTCATATTTTTTTACGTTTTCTCCTTCATTACGTGCCACGGTAAGGAAAGTATTTCTTAGCTTTGTGGTCAAGCGAAGGAGTAAGCTGTTCTACCGCCGCGGTCTTGTACCGGGGAGGAAAGTCCGGGCAGCGAAGAGTGCCGTACTTCCTAACGGGAAGGCAGCAGGCCAGAAATGACCGGTTGACAGCAAGTGCCACAGAAACTTAAACCGCCTGGCATGTTTTTTATGTGACGGGTAAGGGTGAAAAGGTGGAGTAAGAGACCACCGCCTGACGGGCGACCGGCAGGGCACGGTAAACCTTACGGGCTGAAAGATCAAATAGGTGTTGATACGTGAGGCTACTCGTCTCCGCTTTCTCTGGAAAGCATCAGCACGGGTAGATCGTTAGAGGTTTCGGGTGACCGGAATCCTGGATAAATGGTAGAAGCTCTGATTAGCGAAAGTTAATAGGAGAACAGAACCCGGCTTACAGGCTTATTCTTATCGTTTGTATAACAAAAATTAAGTGAATATTTGAATCACATAACTGGTGTTTCCCATGAAGAAAAAGAATCTTTACGTTGCTTTAGTTAGTTTATTTCTTTCGAGTTTCGACGCCTCCGCTCAAAACCGTACCTATGATGGGCCAAACAAAATGAATACCTGGTCAATTACGGGTTATGGTGGTATTACCAAGTTCTTCGGTGATATCAAGACGTATGACTTCAGACTGGGCGAGAACGAAAAGCTAACAGGTGGCTGGGGTTTATCGATCAACAAACAGTTATCTCCGATCTTTGGTATCCAGCTAACCGGTTATAATGGTCAGTTGCAGGGATCTAAACCCAGACATTACAGCAGCATTACGGGCGACACTTACAGTGTTCACTTCAATAGCCCATCATTTGTTCAGGCAACCATCGACGGAACCGTGAACCTGAACCGTCTTTTGTTGGGATACAAAAAAATGAGAAGATGGAAAGTAGATGCTCACCTTGGGGCGGGTATCATGTACTACCACACTGATCTTACTGCTATCAACACAAACCCTAACAGCCCGTTCTTCAATACGGAGTGGAAAGTGTCTACCAATACAGACGGTAGCTCTAAAACTGCCGGAACATGGGATCGTAACGGTTCAACCTACACACGTGAATGGGTATACCCAACAGGTCTTGCTGTTCACTATGAATTGAGCCCACGTTTCGATCTTGGATTTGATCTTACATACAACTTTGTAAATACTGAAAAACTGGATGCAACAGTAGGTGACCTGAGTGACTATCGTACACAACAGGGAATCTGGACGTTCCAGAAAGGTGATTCTAAAAAGGATGGATGGGGAATTGCTTCAATCGCACTTACCTACAAACTTGGAAAGAACGCTGTAAGAGCTAAAGATGGTAAATACGATGCTTCAAGCGGACGTTACCACCTGCGTTGGACAAACCCACAATCTTTGATTCCTGTTCCTTACAATCCAACAATGGAAGATGCGGATTCAATTGCAAAAGCAAACATGCCGAAGCCTGTTGATCCACGTTTGTACACAGATACAGATGGTGATGGTGTAGCTGATTTGTTTGACAAAGAACCGAATACTCCACTGGGAAGTGTTGTTTCAGGAGGTGGTGTTGCGATGGATCTGGATAAAATCATCCGTGATGCAATCAAAAATAACCTGCCGAAAGATGAGTGCGAAGCGCTATTCAGCAACATCGAATTTGATACTGATAAAGCAATTATCCGTAACGCTTCAAAAGAGACATTGAGCAAAGTAGTTGAGTTGCTGAACATGCGTACAAACTGCCGTATCGTATTGGTAGGTCATACGGATGCCCGTGCTTCTGACAGCTATAACGTTGCACTTTCACGTCGTCGTGTAGATGCAGCCAAGAGATTCCTGATCCGTGCAGGTATTACAGAGCCAAGCCGTATTCTTGTAGAGTACTATGGTGAGTACCGCCCGGTAGCAGAAAATACAACTGTTGAAGGTTTGCAGTCTAACCGTCGTGTTGAGATCAAAATTCTTCCACAAAACACAATTCGTTCTTCTTACCCTGCTGGTTTCAGGAAATAAGGATTACGTTTAAGATAAATCAGAAGGGAAGTCAGGAAACTGATTTCCCTTTTTTTATGAAATTCATTGAGAATTAGACACTAATCCTAAACAATTATTCATACCTTTGCAGCCTTAATTAAGGGACGAGTTCCCGCAAAACAAATTCAATAATGGCAGTAAAAATTAGATTAGCGCGTCGTGGACGCAAAAAGAAAGCGATTTATGATATCGTAGTCGCAGATGCCAGAGCACCACGTGATGGTCGCTTCATCGAAAAACTGGGAAGTTACAACCCGGGAACAAACCCTGCTTCAATCGTTTTGGAAACAGGTAAAGCAGTTGACTGGTTGCTTAAAGGTGCTCAGCCAACAGACACAGCTCGTTCGATCATGCAACATGAAGGAGTTATGTTGAAAAAACACCTTCAGGTTGGTGTTATCAAAGGCGCTATCACTCAGGAAGTAGCTGATGCTCGCTTCGAAGAGTGGAAAGAATCAAAAACAGGACGTAAAGCTAATGCTGCTGATACGCTTTCTAAGCAAAAAGAATCGGACAAAAATGCTAAGCTTGATGCTGAGCGTAAAGTGAACGAGGCTCGTGCAGAAGCTATTGCTAAGAAAAATGCACCTGTAGTTGTAGAAGAAGAAGTTTCAGAAGAAGTTTCAGAAGAAGTAACTGAAGAGGTTGCTGACGAGGCTGCTGCACCTGCTGACGAAGCAGAAACAGCGGAATAATAAAGCTTTTTTCTAATGAATATGAGTCTGTCGGTTTTCCGCGCAGACTCATATTCATTTATAGTGTTTGATCATTTAAATAAAATAAAGTGACACAGGATAAATGTTTTTTGCTGGGTTACATTGTCAGAACGCACGGAACAAGCGGCAATGTGGTTTTTTTTCTGGATGTGGACGATCCTGGAGATTACGACGAACTTGATTCTGTATATGTAGAGCAGCGTGGAGAGCTGGTGCCTTATTTCATCGCCAACTTTAATCTGCAGAAACAGGGTAATGCAATTGTGACTTTCGAAGACGTAGATACGATAGAGAAGGCGCAGGCGCTGGTGGGAAGTTCGCTTTTCCTATCTCTGGATGAACTGGAAGAACTGGATAATGAAAGTTTCTACTATCACGAAATCAAAGGGTATACCGTGATTGACGAGCAGCTGGGAGAATTGGGTATCGTGAGAGAGGTATATGCGCTGAACGGTCAGGATCTGATTGCTATGGAGTATAAAGGTGTGGAAGTATTGATACCTACAGCTGAAGATATTGTATTGAAAGCTGATAAGGAAAATAGCAAACTAATTGTGAATTTGCCGGAGGGATTACTGGATGTATATCTGGATGCGGATGGTGCAAATACTCCCGACGATGCGGATTGATATAATAAGCTGCGTTCCGGGATTGCTCGAAAGTTTTTTTGCACATTCAATCCTGAAACGTGCGCAGCAGGGCGGGTACGTTGAAGTTGTTTTGCATGATATCCGGGACTATTCGGTAAACAAGCATCGTACCATCGACGATTACGCTTTTGGTGGAGGTGCAGGTATGGTGTTGCAAATCGAGCCGATTGCACGATGTATACGTGCTTTGCAAGCAGAAAGAACATATGACGAGGTTATTTATCTCACGCCTGATGGTGAACAGATGCAACAAAAAATGGTCAATTCGCTTTCTCTGAAAGGCAATCTCATCATGCTTTGCGGACATTACAAGGGCGTGGACCAACGCGTGCGTGATCTGTTTATCACGAAAGAGATAAGCATTGGAGATTATGTGCTTTCTGGGGGGGAATTAGCGGCAGCAGTGTTATCTGATGCCATCATCAGATTGTTGCCGGGAGTTCTGAATGATGAAACTTCAGCCTTAACTGATTCTTTTCAGGACAATTTACTGGCTCCGCCTGTATACTCACGTCCGGCAGATTTTGAAGGACATACAGTTCCGGACATTTTAATGTCGGGACACGAAGCGAAGATTGAGGAATGGAGATACAGGCAGGCTGTTCAAAGAACCAGGGAGCGGCGTCCGGATTTACTGGACTAAGAAAATATATCCCGTCAATACAAAAGAAGTTTCTGGTATTGACGGGATTTTAATTTAAAAATCGAGATTGCAATTAATCCATTCGTTATCGAAGCTGGTTCCGTATTTGCGGTAGAAACCTACGGCAGAAGTATTCCAATCTAATACCTGCCACATCATTCCGGTACATCCTGTACCTTTTGCTGCCGCTACAGTGGCGTCGAAAAGAATCTTACCGATTCCATTGCCGCGCATCTCTTCGGTAACGATTATATCTTCCATATATAAGCGCTTCCCTTTCCAGGTGGAATATCTGAAATAGTACAATGACAAACCGATAATTTTGGAATCAGATTCGGCTACAAAGAAATCAAACAGCTTTTCATTGTAATCGCGGGTCAGCTTGTCTACATTATTTGATACCTGATCCAGAGCTCTTTCATAAATGGCAAGTTCTTTAATCAGATCAAAAATAGCTGGGATGTCGTCAATAGTTCCCTGGCGGGTGGTAACATTCATATGCTGTATACTTGGATTAGGAAAGGTTACAAGATACAATTTTAGCTATTGATTTTGAACATATTTGTCCCATTTTTCCATGAGTGACTGAAAATTGGGTGGTAAATCAGTATCGAATTGCATCCATTGTTTTGTAGTAGGATGTACAAATCCCAATGATTTGGCATGAAGAGCCTGGCCTGGCAATAAACTGAAACAATTCTCTACCATCACTTTATAACTGCCAGTGGTGCCGCCTCTCAGGATTTTCTGACCACCATAAACAGTATCATTAAAAATCGGATGCGCGATGTGTTGCATATGTGCCCGGATCTGATGCGTACGCCCCGTTTCCAGATTACATTTAATCAGGGACACATAACGCATCGGTTTAATGATCTCGTAATGGGTAACAGCATGTTTTCCCTGAGAGCCATCCTCATATACATCCATCACCCTGCGATCCCTGGCACTTCTTCCTATATGACCTGTGATCGTTCCTTTTCTTTCCTTTGGTTCGCCCCAAATTAATGCATTGTAAGTCCGTTCAATGGTGTGGTCTGAAAACTGTTTGGCGATGAAAGTCATCGCAAATTCGGTTTTGGCAATAACCAGTAAGCCCGAAGTGTCCTTATCAATACGGTGTACGAGTCCCGGGCGTCCTTCTCCGTTGCGGCCCGTAGGCAGATTTTGAAAATGGTATACAAGTGCATTGATAAGTGTGCCGGTCCAGTTACCAAAAGCCGGGTGTACGACCATACCAGTAGGCTTGTTTACAATCAGCAACACATCATCTTCATAGATAATATCCAGTGGAATATTTTCCGGAATGATTTCGGTATCTCTCGGAGGTTCGGGCAGGGAAAGTGTGACTACATCCAACGGCTTCACTTTATAGCTTGCCTTGGTTACCTGTCCGTTTACTTTCACCGCTTCCGCATCAATTCCATTTTGTATTTTTGTACGGGAAGCATTTGCAACATGCAGACTAAGGTATTTATCAAGTCTCATAGGACTTTGTCCCTTATCGGCAACTATGCGGTAATGTTCAAACAGATCGTCTTCTTCAGAAGTTATTTCGAGGTCGTTTTCTGACATGCTATGGATAAGAGGCAAATGACTAAAATGAACGCTGTGCTTTTCAACATTCAAATGACAAAATTACCAAATTAAGTGGATAAACTGGTTCCTTCTTTGCCAACACCTTTACAGTTGTTAACCGACGACATCATCAGTAAGGCCGGAATTCAGCTTTATATAAAGAGAGATGATCTCATTCATCCAGAAGTTTCAGGAAATAAATGGCGTAAGCTGAAATATAATCTGGATGATGCATTGAGGCAGGGCAAGGATACATTGCTCACATTCGGAGGGGCTTATTCCAACCATCTTTATGCCACTGCAGCGGCTGGAAAAGCGTTAAACTTACACACAATTGGTATAGTAAGAGGTGAGGTTGCAAATGAAAAATTAAGCCCGACTTTGGTATTCTGTCAGAGTCAGGGTATGAAATTGGTTTTTATTTCGCGTGAAGAATATAAAAGGCGTCACGACCCGATATACATTCATGAGCTACTTCATAGCTTCGGTAATCCTTATTTCATCCCCGAGGGTGGAAGTAGCGCTTTGGCACTACGTGGAGTGGGAGAGATGGTGGAGGAGGTACATGCTCAATCCGGCATACGGCCGGATTACTTTGCAACGGCAGTTGGAACGGGCGGTACGGCAGCAGGAATTCTGAGTGTGGGAAGTAATGTAATTGCTTTTTCTGCGCTTAAAGGTGGTGATTTTTTGGAGAGAGATATTCAAATGTTGCTTGAAAATCGACAGGAGACGGGCAAACTGAATTTACAAACGGACTACCACTTTGGCGGATATGGTAAATGGAAACCTGAGTTACTCACTTTTATAAGGGGCTTTCATAATCGTCATGCAATACAACTGGAGCAGGTTTATACCGCGAAAATGATGTTTGGTTTGTTCGATCTGATGCAGAAAGGTTTCTTCAAGCCTGGGCAGATTGTAGTTGCTGTACATACCGGCGGGCTTCAGGGATTATTGCCTGAGCTCCGCCAGATGTAAGCTGTACGTTATTATGCTTCGTTGAGCTTCTGAATTTTCTTTCTTTCTCCCACAATCCATACGATATCACCCCATTCAAAGGTAGTGTTGGAGTTCGGATTCAGTATCCGGCTTTTATTTCTTTGTATACCAATAATAAGTCCGTTGGTCCGTTCACGAATCCCGGAGTCACGTATGGTAAGACCTTTCAGCTTGTTGTGCTCGTCTACCACAAATTTTTGGACGATAATGTCTTCTACATCCTGTTCCTTTGTATGAACCTCTTCGCTTGTGTCAAATACCGGCTTGAAAGCCTGCATCTGTTCGTCGGTAGCAATGATACCGATATTATCAAATGGAAGAAGTCTGTTGTCTCTTCCAGGTGCATAAATCAACTTATCACCTCTTTTGATGTAGGCAATATTCACTCCGAATTTTTCACGCCATCCCAGCTCTTCCAACGTTTTTCCAACATACCTGGCCAGTGGATTAATTTCCAGATCTATCATGTGAGCATCCCATGGCGACAGATCTGATTGAGGGCTGAAATGCCTTCTCAGTAAATTTTCTGATGAGGCATTTTTTTGTTCGGCGGCCAACTCCCGTGCATTGAGATTGCTGAGAAATCTTCCCTCAATACGCTGATAGAATTTCTGGATGCGCTTGGAGAACATAAACAAAACAAAGAGCGTAGCAGGCACAGCCATGAGAATGGCGATAGTCGTGGAGAACAGCCTATCTATCCAGAAACCGATAATGAGCAAGCCTATGATGTTGCGGATAATTTCCAGCACAAGCAACGGTCCACGACTGTATTTTTTATCAAGCCATAGCTCTTTATAACCCATATTGTTTGGCCGTTTCGTCATTAAGGCTAGCAAGAATGGCGCAGAAACTCCAAAAGAAATCACGAGTGCAATGATGCTCCGGGTAATATCATTTTCAATGGTTTCATCAAGGAAGGGCAACAGGAATTTCAGCGACAGAAGAATAAATGCCAACAGCACAATTCCATTGGTGACGGCAATATTGACGTAAGCTTTGAAAACTTTCTGCCAGTCACCTTCAGCCTGGATATTTTGGGTGCTGGAGGAATAATTGTTCAGCGCTCTGATCCACTTAGGAGGAAGCTTACCGGATATGAAATTGTAAAATGGTTCTGAAAACTTAATCAGATACGGTGTAGTAAAGGTGGTTATAGCAGAGGCTCCGACGGCAACAGGGAAAATAAAGTCGCTGGTTACACCCAGTGACAAACCTAATGCTGCCACGATAAAAGCAAATTCGCCGATCTGAGCCATACTCATCCCAACCTGCACGGCCTGTTTGAGAGGTTGTCCGGATATGAGCGCGCCAATCGTAGTACTGCCTAACTTACCAATTAACGTCCATGAGGTAACCAAAATAACAGGCCAGCGGTATTCTATGATCATTTCAGGATCTATCAACATACCAACCGATACGAAGAAAATTGCACCGAAGAGGTTTTTAACTGGTGTAAGCAGATGTTCTACTTTTTCGGCGGTTGTGGTTTCAGCTAAAATGGAGCCCATGATAAAAGCGCCAAGTTCTGCCGAAAATCCTACCTGGGTAGCCAACACCACCATTCCAAGACAAAGACCAATAGCCAGAACCAGCAAAGTTTCTTCATCTAATAATGGTTTTACCAGTCTCAATAAAGATGGAAGAAGGAATATACCGGCAATAAACCAGAGTACCAGGAAGAATAAAAGTTTAGCGACAGTGAACAACATCTCGCTGCCTTCAAATTGTTGCGTGATGGCGACCGTTGAAAGTAAAACCATCAATAGGATTACCACAATATCTTCTACAACAAGCACTCCGAAAACAATCCTGGCAAATAACTTGGTTTTAACGCCCAGTTCATCGAAGGCTTTTATGATGATGGTTGTAGAAGAACTGGCCAGCATCCCGCCCAAGAACATGCTATCCATGGTGGACCAGCCCATGAGTTTACCCAGGAAATAACCGGTAATGGTGATAAAGAGGATTTCTACAAAGGCAGTGACGGAAGCAGCGCCTCCTACGCGCATCAGCTTCTTAAAGCTGAATTCGAGACCAAGGCTAAACAGCAGGAAGATAACCCCGATGTCAGCCAGGATTTTTACGTTGGTCGTATCAACAACAGTGGGAGTGAGAGAAAGGTGAGGTCCCACGAGTAAGCCGGCAATGATATATCCCAGCACCAGTGGCTGCTTTATTCTTCTGAAAAGCAAAGTTGTGATTGCTGCTACAATCAGTATCAGTGCTAAGTCTTCTATTAGTTTAGGTAGATGGCCCATTTAGTTTGTACTCAGGTAAATGATTTCCACAGGGTACTGCTTATAAAATGCAAAGCTGTATCCTCAGATTGGTGGTATTAACAAATCGTATGTGACCAAAAATACAAAAAATAGACGAAAATTTCTACTGTAGACTGTGGTGCTTTTGTTAAAATTGGGTATAAATAAAATACAAAAAACCTTTGAATATTCAAAGGTTTTTTGTATTAATAACTTAAAAAAATTATACTTTATAGCTTAGCCTACGCTGCCTTCAAGACTGATTTCCAGTAGTTTTTGAGCTTCCACAGCAAATTCCATAGGAAGTTGGTTAAGTACTTCCTTAGCGTAACCGTTTACGATCAGCGCTACTGCTTGTTCAGTTGGAATACCGCGCTGGTTGCAATAGAAAAGTATATCTTCTCCGATTTTTGAAGTCGTAGCCTCGTGCTCGACCATGGCCGAAGGGTTGTTCACTTCAATATAAGGGAAGGTATGCGCGCCGCATCTGTCACCCAAAAGCAGGGAATCGCATTGTGAAAAGTTTCTCGCTTTTTCAGCTCTTTTGAAAACCTGAACCAATCCACGGTAAGAGTTATGGCTTTTACCTGCAGATATACCTTTTGATACAATACGGCTTTTGGTATTCTTACCGATGTGGATCATCTTCGTTCCGGTATCGGCTTGTTGCATATTGTTGGTGACGGCTACCGAATAGAATTCTCCGATAGAATTGTCGCCTTTCAATATTACAGATGGGTATTTCCATGTTACAGCAGATCCTGTTTCTACCTGAGTCCAGGAGATTTTGGAGCCAGCTCCGTCGCAAATACCTCTTTTGGTTACAAAGTTGTAGATACCACCTTTTCCTTCCTTGTCGCCAGGATACCAGTTCTGCACCGTCGAATACTTGATATTGGCATTTTCATGCGCAAATATTTCAACTACGGCAGCATGAAGCTGGTTTTCATCACGCATTGGTGCAGTACATCCTTCAAGGTAACTCACATGACTATCAGCATCACCAATAATCAGTGTACGCTCGAATTGCCCTGTACCTGCTGCGTTAATACGGAAGTAAGTAGAAAGCTCCATCGGACAACGAACGCCCTTTGGAATATATACGAAAGATCCGTCAGAGAAAACTGCAGAGTTTAATGCTGCATAGTAATTGTCTTTCGGAGGTACAACAGACCCCAGGTATTTTTTAACAAGGTCCGGATGTTCCCTGATGGCTTCACTGATTGAGCAAAAAATAATTCCTTTCTCCATCAATGTGCTCTTGAAAGTCGTAAAAACAGACTCAGAGTCCATCACAGCATCCACAGCAACAGGTACACCTGACAGCCTTTTTTGCTCGTTCAAAGATATTCCCAATCTCTCGAAAGTATCGCGAAGTTCAGGATCAATATCATCCAGACTATCCACCTGCTTTTTCTTTTTCGGTGCTGAATAGTATTTGATCGCTTGAAAATCAATTTTAGGATACGTGACATTAGGCCATTTTGGCTCTGTCATTTTTTCCCACATACGAAAAGCTTTCAACCTCCACTCCAGCATCCACTCAGGCTCATTCTTTTTGGCAGATATAAACCGCACGATGCTTTCATCAAGTCCCGGAGGGGCTTCATCAGCTTCAATATCAGTTACAAAGCCATATTTGTATTCTGAACTGGTGATTTCTTCCAACAATTCATCTTCTTTGCTCATAGTAGTATTATTATCACGCTATATCCTCAACCTATGTAACACACAGAATCGGGATTGAGTTTATTGAGAGGGCCAAAAATACATAAAAAAGCCCACAAATTTATGACGGAAATCATAAGTTTGTGGGTATTAGGTAGCTTAGGATTGTTATAAATAAGCTCCTGACGAAAGATAATTCTTCACATAATCTGCAACACCTTCTTCCAGAGTGTGAAAAGGTTTGTTGTAGCCGATCGAACGAAGCTTGTTCATATTGGCTTCGGTGAAGTACTGATATTTATCACGAATGTCTATCGGTGTATCAATAAAGGAGATATCAGGCGTTTTGTCCATTGCCTTGAAAGTATTCTCTACCAGGTCCTTGAAAGTACGTGCCTGTCCGCTGCCGAGATTGTAAATACCCGAATTCTTTCTGTGATGCATCAGGAAAATACATACATCGATCAGGTCTTTCACATAAATGAAATCGCGCATCTGTTCGCCATCACGGTAGTCAGGATTGTGAGATCTGAAAAGTTTCATTTTATCCGTTGCCTTAATCTGGTTGTAGGCATGCATGATTACAGATGCCATACGCGCTTTGTGGTATTCGTTGGGTCCGTATACGTTAAAGAATTTCAGACCTGCCCAGAACAAAGGCTTCTTTTCCTGAGCCAAAGCCCAGATATCAAATTCATTTTTGGAATCACCGTAAGGGTTCAGCGGCTTTAGCTGCGAAATGGTTGCTTCGTTATCGTCGTAACCCAATTCTCCCAAACCATAAGTAGCCGCAGACGATGCATAAACAAGTGGGATCTGGTATTCTACACATCTGTTCCAGATTTCTTTCGAATAGTTAACATTTAGTTCGTCAAAAATCTGTTTGTCAAACTCAGTTGTATTTGTTCTCGCACCGATGTGGAAAATGAATTCAACATCGCGGTAATTCTGATCTATCCAGGAGAACAGTTCGCTGCGCTCTACTTTTTCTTTAATGGTTTTTCCTTCCAGATTCGCGGCTTTTTCGATTTTCGAGAAGTCGTCAACGGCAATGATGCTTTTAAAGCCTTCCGTATTCAGTTGGCTGATCAGTCCGCTGCCAATGAATCCGGCTGCACCTGTTACGATTATCATAGTCAATTTGTTGTTAGAATCGGTAAAAGAATGCCAGATAAGAGAGATGATTTTTATGCATCTACTCTAAGTTTCTGGCGTAAATAGGATTTTTTTTAGTTATCCGACTGTTTATCTGCAAAACTACGGATACAAGCTGTAATTTTGTAGCCTATTATTAAGAGAGAAGAAAGTTTTATGATTTACGTAACAAGAAAAGAGCATTTCAATGCTGCCCACAGGCTTTTTAATCCTGCGTGGTCTGAGGAAAAAAACCAGGAAGTTTTTGGGCCATGTGCTAACAACAACTGGCATGGACATAATTTTGAGTTGATTGTTACAGTAAAGGGAACACCTGATGCAGATACAGGTTTCGTAATCGACCTGAAAGTACTGGGTGATATTATCAAGCAAAAAGTGGTAGATAAGGTTGACCATAAAAACCTGAATATGGATGTGGATTTTATGGCAGGAAAAATGGCTTCCTGCGAAATATTTGTGATGGAGATATGGAAGATACTTGCTCCTGCAATCGCAGAGGCAGCTCCACTTGCCAAATTGCATTATATCAAACTGATCGAAACTCCGAAAAACTTTGTGGAATACTACGGGGAATGATTGAGCTATTAGCTTTTAGCTGATAGCTATTAGCTAAAGTGGCATGAATAAACATTAAGGCTAACAGCTAAAAGCCAGTAGCTAGCGGCAACCAAAATCAAAGCTAATAGCTATCAAAAATCAAAGCGTAGCCAAAGCTAACAATAAACGAAGCGTAGCAAAAGCTAATAGCTACAAGCTATCAGCTAAAAGCTCATCGCTAACCGCTATATATGAAATACTACCTCATTGCCGGTGAACGTTCCGGGGATCTTCACGGAGCGAATCTGCTCAAAGGAATCAAAGAAAATGATCCGGATGCAGTTTTTCGCGGCTGGGGCGGTGACCTCATGCAGGAGGAGGGAATGGATTTGGTGACGCATTACAAGGATACCGCATTTATGGGTTTTCTTGAATTAGCAATGAATCTGCATAAGATTTCAGGGTTTCTGAAAAAGTGTAAGAAAGATATCCTGTCATATCAGCCTGATGTAATTATTCTTATCGATTATCCTGGTTTCAATCTGCGTATTGCTTCATTTGCAAAGACGAAAGGATTGAAAGTGTTCTACTATATTTCCCCGAAAGTGTGGGCGTGGAACCAGAAGAGAGCGTTGAAAATCAAGAAGAATGTAGATAGAATGTTTGTCATATTTCCATTTGAAATAGATTTCTATCGCAAGTTTGACTACGAGGTGGATTATGTAGGGAATCCTTTGATGGATGCGATTGCTGCTTTCAAACCTGATCCGGATTTCAGAATTAAAAATGGTTTGGCTACTGATAAACCCGTCATAGCCCTGCTACCGGGAAGCCGTAAACAGGAAATCATCGGAATGCTGAATATAATGCTTGCCGTACAGCCGCATTTTCCTGATTACCAGTTTGTAATTGCCGGTGTAAAGAATCTTCCCGCTTCCTTATATGAGCAATACCTGGCAGGTGAAAAGGCTAAAATTGTCTACGAAGCAACCTATGATCTCCTCACAACAGCAGATGCTGCACTGGTTACCTCTGGCACAGCTACATTGGAAACTGCCTTGTTGAATATACCCGAAGTGGTTTGTTATAAAACCAGTTCGTTGTCTTATGCGATTGCAAAAAGGTTGATTCGTGTTCGGTTTATTTCATTGGTGAACCTGATTATGGATAAAGAGGTTGTGCGTGAATTGATTCAGGATGAACTGAATAAAAACCTGATTCGAGAAGAACTCAAAGCCATTTTGCCGGGCGGTGCCAAAAGAGAGATTCAATTAAGATATTATGCTGAATTGCAGGACAAGGTAGGGAAGGAAGGAGCTTCCGAGCGGGCGGGACGCTTAATGGTTTCTTATTTGACAAAATAAAAACCGGAAAAATATCTTCCCGGTTTTTAAATCAATCCACATCATAGTAAATCGTACCTAGTTGCGCATGCGTACCAGTTTTTCGTATTCCAATACGGTAATCAGGCTGCCCTTCATATCTACCAGTTTCTCATCTTTGAAATCAGACAAAGTCCGGATCACAGTTTCTGTAGCTGTACCCACCATAGAGGCAATATCTTCTCTGGTAATGGACATAGAAAATGGTTTGGTACGATCTTCCTGGTAACGCTGCACGAGCATTACCAGCGCCTGAGCTACCCGCTTACGAACGGAGTTGTAGGCCAGCTGCAATAAGCGTTCTTCTCTGTCTTTGATCTCATTAGACAGCATTTTGATGAACTTGGATGCCACTTCCCTGTTTCCTTGTAACAGATTAAAAAAGTCATCTTTCGGTATCATAGCCACTTCGGATTTTTCCAAAGCAATGGCTGTTTCCTGATAGGGTTCGCCTTGTAGCAAATCCAGGTAGCCAAAAAAATCTCCTTCTTTATAAAGATCAGTGATGTATTCCTTGCCGTTGTCATTGGCTTTATACGCTTTTATTTTCCCTTTCTGAAGAAAAAAGACGTTAGAAGGATAGCTGCCTTCGGTATAAACGGTCTCTTTTTTGCGTAGCGCTTTTATTTTTTTGTCTTCTGCCAGTTTGGCAATCAGATCAAAAGACTTCGCTTCCAGTATAAACTGATCCAATCCCTCGGCCGATCTGTCGAAATGGCGTTTCAGTCGCTCACTTTTCTTCAGTCGTATTTCAACAGCATTGAGAAGCTCGACATCATCATAGGGCTTGGTCAGGTAATCATCGGCACCCATTGTCATGCCTTTACGGTAATCATCCTTTTCAGCTTTGGCAGTTAGGAATACGAATGGAATGTTCGATGTTTTTTCATCCTTCCCGAGCAAATGCAGTACGCCGTATCCATCGAGTTCGGGCATCATAATATCACAAATGATCAGATCAGGATTTGTCTGATTTGCCATGGCAACACCTTCCTTGCCATTTTGTGCTGTCACTACTTCATAGTTGGCCAGCTCCAGAATCTCTGCCGTGTTTTCACGCATTTCCGGATTGTCTTCGATCAATAGTATTTTCCTGGTTTCCAAGGTGATGTCGTTAAACTTCTTTAGTATTATTAATTCTCAAAGAGAAAATCAGTCGTTTTTAATGTGTTCAGGATGGTGATTGGGTAATTCAATATGGAATGTACTTCCTACACCTACCTCGCTGTCGAACGATACTTTGCCCCCCATCAGGTCAATGTAATTCTGAACAATATTCAGTCCTAAACCGGTGCCTTGTGCATTTCCCGCATTATGTGCTCTGAAAAAGCGTTCGAATATATGAGCCTGATCAGCAAGCGGTATACCAATACCTTCATCGCGGATTACAATTGTGACAATATTTTCCCCGGCACTGATTTGAAAATGTATAGACTTGCCCGCGTCTGAATATTTAATGGCATTGGAGATCAGATTGAAAAGTACGTTGCGTAAAAGCTGTTTGTCCAGCCATACCTCCGGAATGCCCTGATAGCTGAACCGGATCTGCTGCCCTTCCTTGCAAAGACCTTTGATTTCTTCAATAAGACCAACGCTGAACTCCTCCAGTTTCATCGATACAGGAATGCTCTGCACCCGACCTTCTTCCAGTTTTCCGATGGATAAAAAATCATTGAGAATTTCCGTGAGATTGGTTACCGCGGATTTGATACGCAACACATGTTTCTGCCTTTTTTCTTCATCTTCCGTTTTGGCATAGCGGCCTATCAGTGACGCCGACGACAATATAGTAGCCAAAGGTGTCCTGAATTCGTGAGACGCAATGGTGACAAACTGACTTTTCATATTGTTCAGTTCGCGTTCCTTTTTCAAAGCACGTATTACCTCTTCCTGCGATTCTTCCACTTTGCGTACAGCTGTAGCCAGTTCTTTTGTACGCTGATTTACACGCTCTTCCAACTCAGCATTCAGTTTTTGAATTTCAAGATTAGCTTCAATAATGCGATTCTCCTGTTTTTTCCGTTCCGTGATATCAATAACAAAGCTGACCACAAACTCACCGTCACTTGTTTTGAAAGGACTCAGACTTACCTCCACCGGAAACTCTGAACCGTCGTGCCGTCTGGCATACAGATCCATGGCCTGACCCATACCTCGTGCTTTCGGAGCCTCCAGATATCCGTTCCGGTAATCAACGTGGTTTCTGGCAAATCTTTGGGGAATCAGAGTCTCAATTTTTTTACCAACCAGCTCCATATCGCTGTATCCGAACAAGTCCCTTGCCTTGGGATTGAGCATGACTATTTCACCCGATTTATTGACTACAACAATTCCTTCAGTCGCATGTTTAAATAGGGCGTCAAGCATCTCTATATGGCGTGTCATCACCTTTGTATGAATTAATATATCATGATCAAACATACAAGGTACAGGAGATAGTTGAAGGTAACAAGGTTTACGAACGTTTTGAAAACCGGCACCCATGGTAACTGATTGGTGCTTAAAGGTTAAAAAGTGTCAGAATTTGTTTTGGTTAAATCCTGGTATTCGGGAAGAAAACCAGGACTTGCCGATCATACGGTTTGGCTGAATAATGCTGACTGCGGAACGTCTTCCCACAAGCGCGCATCAAATGCCATACATACATTACGTACGAAAGCCTTTCCGGTTTCAGTGATGCGTAAACGATAGGGTTCTATACTTATGAGCTCGTCCATTTCCATTTCGGCAAGCCGCTCTATCGCCTTATATACTTCATCACAAACCTCTTCAGGCTGTCTCCATGAAGTTTCAAAGTTTGTCATCAGATTCAGAATGTGGCGTCGGAGTACCTGGTCATCTCGGGTTAGTTCGTGTCCTTTTGCAATAGGAAGTTCACCGGTTGCGATTCTTTTGTAATAATCCTCTACCCGTTTTTCATTTTGTATATATCCGTCCCAGGTGTCGCTGATAGAAGAGGCTCCAAGTCCTATCAGCAGTCGCGTGCGCGTGTCGGTATAGCCCATGAAATTCCGGTGAAGGCGCTTTTCGGTTTGAGCGATATACAATTCGTCGGTTTCAAGTGCGAAGTGATCCATGCCAATGTCCTTATAGCCTGCAAGTTCCAGCGCATTTCTACCGGTTTCATAAATTGCCATTTTTTTATCCGCATCCGGCAAATCCAATTCAGTATAACTTCTCTGACCGGGTTTGATCCAAGGCACATGCGCGTAACTGTAAAATGCGATACGATCAGGTTTTAGTTTAATCACCTTAAACATGGTTTCCATCATGTAACAGGTTTTTTGCTGCGGAAGCCCGTATACAATGTCATAATTGACAGAGGTATAGCCAATCTCGCGCGCTTTGTGCGTCAGATGCGCTACCTGCTCGTAGGTCTGGTGGCGGTTGATAATCGCCAGTACGATGGGGTTAAAATCCTGCACACCGATACTTATCCTGCGGAAACCTACTTCATAAAGTGCCATAAGGTGTTCATCCGTGGTGTTGCCGGGATGCGCTTCGAATCCGAATTGTGCTTTGGGGTGAATCTCTGCTTTTTCCGTCAGTCCTTTAATCAACCGCTGCAAGTTTTCCGGACTGAAGAAAGTAGGAGTGCCCCCACCCAGGTGGATTTCCCTTATTACAGGTTTTTCATTCCCAAAAATGGAAAAGTACAGGCTCCATTCTTTCAGAACGGCATTGATATATTTGGTTTCAACCGCATGGTTGATCGTGATACGCGTATTGCATCCGCAATAAGTACACAGACTTTCGCAGAAGGGTAAATGAACATACAGGCTGATTCCTTCTTTTTGATTGGAAATCGAAAAGGCATTTTTTACCAGATTTTGCCAGCTTGCCTGGGTAGGTGGTGTTTTTTGCCAGTAAGGAACCGTGGGATAGCTGGTATAGCGTGGACCCGGCGTGTTATATTTGAACAGCAAATCCTTATCCATAAGAAAAGTTGTTTTGATGTATGTTTATAAAGATCAAAACTAGCGATGTGCCGAACCGGAAAACATGATGCTCGTCATCTGAAAAACTTACTGTTGTGGGTATTGTAATCAGTGTTAAGCCGGTTGCAACAGGCAAGAAGCCCCACCTCCATAATTTTGGAGATGGGACTGATCATGGAGGTAAGGAATTGATTTATAGAGAGTCAGATGAGTAAATTTTATTTACCATGGCAGATCGTAATCTGCGATGATGCAGGGGCTGAGGAAGAAGGATATTGAATCATCACGCCACGAACTACCAGCCACACGCCGGCCACAGCAAGCATAATGGGAGTCAGTTTTCTGATGCGGGTACGAAGCGTGGGTGTAAACCATTGCTTGAAGAAACCTACAGCCATCATCATCGGCATGGTTCCGATTCCAAAAAGCAACATATACAGTCCGCCGCCTACCATACTTCCTGTTGCTACGGAACTGATCAGAGCCAGATAAACCATGCCACAGGGGAGGAGTCCGTTGAAACTTCCCAATAAAAACCAGCTGTACATTTTTCGGCTGCGCAGCATGTCGCCCATTTTCTTTTTTACAAACCCGACTGCTTTTTGCCAGAACAATGGTGGGTGGAAATACTTATCTAACGTGGCAGGCCAGAATACATAGATCAGCATTGCAAAACCTGCCAGTACAGATAAGTAACGTAAATAGCCGATCCAGGCGAGCGAAGCACCTACTGATCCTATCAGCATCCCCAGTAGGGCATAAGTGATTGCCCGTCCTGAATTGTAAACAATAAGTGCTGCGAATTGTTGTAAGCGGTTTCCTTTCTGAACGGGTAGTGCGAGTGCAATGGGCCCGCACATACCGATGCAATGAAAACTGCTCATCAGTCCCATTGTAAATGCCAGATATGGAAGAAAAGTGATCATGGGAATTGTAAACCCTGATTTGTTAACTATGGATTCATGACAATAACATCCTCATTCCAGTAGGTTTCGGTACCATTCTTCCAGTCAATCTGAAGACGGTAACGCCCAACAGGGATTTTAGAGGCAGGTATAAGCTGTTGATGACCACTGGCGATAACATCGAAACTGCGGTCGTTTTTTTCATTAGCCGGACAGTACAGTTTGATCGTTCCTGATAACTGCTGGTCTATGGTATTGTCAGGATAAGTGATGCTGAGTCCTTCCTCTTTCAATTCCCAAACCAATGGTTTTTCAAGCGCGTTGGCGCGATTTGTCTTATTGATCTTTTCCTGAAATTTGGTTTCTTCTTCGTAGTACTGGCTGGTAACGAGATCAATCTTCTGATTTGTACTCATGCTCACAAGTACAAGTATCATGGCTACAAAACCCAGATACAAAACGGCAATTCCGGTACCCCAATTGAATTTCATAATAGTAGTGGCCGTAAGCCTTTATGTTGAATAACTTATTGTGATGTGGTTTAATCAGTTTTGCGGAGCCATGAAGGTCGTTTCGAAGGTCTCCAGTTTTTCATTGTTCTGATAAACCGATAATTTCAGTTTGGTTTTTCTGCTGGTCAATTCTGATTTTGGAATAACAATGAACACGGTCCCCTGCGCCATTCCTGCTCCATCCAGCGTGAGATCTGGTGTTCCGGCAAAAATCAGTTTGCCTTGTGAATTCTCCAATACCAATTTCGGACGCACTACATGATTGGTTTTATTGAAAATCTTGAATGTATACAGATTGCTGATGGAGCCATCTTTATTCTCTACATACTGACTACCAGGAGCGCGGAACATCGTAGTTTGTGTATCTGTGCGCGAAGCGAGCATGAAACCCAGCCCCGACCACAGTAAGATCAGCACCACTACATAGCCGATAACTCTCGGTGTAATCAGTTTACTGGTTTTATTGACGATGGCATTTTCTGAGGTATAGCGGATGAGTCCACGGTCAAAACCGACTCTGTCCATGATCGAATCGCAGGCATCAATACAAGCAGTGCAGTTTACACATTCCATCTGCATACCGTTACGGATGTCGATCCCTGTCGGGCAAACTGCCACACATTGGTTACAGCTGATACAATCACCTTCAGTACGCTCTTTGCCTTTGTGTAATTTTCCTCTGGTTTCGCCACGTTTGTAGTCATATGCCACCACAATAGAGTTTCGATCCATCAGAACGCCTTGCAAACGGCCGTAGGGACAAACTACTGTACAAGCCTGGTCGCGCAGCCATGCAAAATTGAAATAAAAGATAGCCGTAAAACCTACAATACCGGAGAAAAGAGGAATATGTTCTCCAATGGGTTCACTGATGATTTTTCCCAATTCATCCACACCAATAACATAGGCAAGCAGCAAGTTGGCAATCAGAAACGATACCGCAAGAAAGAGAAAATACTTGGATCCTTTTTTGATGATTTTATCGGTATTCCAGGGTGCTTTGTTCAGTAGCTTTTGTTTTCCTGCATCACCCTCAATCGCATATTCAATCTTACGGAAAACCATTTCCATAAAAACAGTTTGAGGACAAGCCCAACCACACCATAATCTGCCGAAAACGGTAGTAAACAGAACAATAAATACCATGAAAGAAAGCATGGTGAGACCGAATAGCCAGTAATCCTGCGGACCTATAAAGATTCCGAAAATGATAAACTTACGTTCGAGAACATTGAACAGGAGAAGTGGCTGTCTGTTTAATTTGATGAAGGGCGCCGCGAAAAGTAAGCCAAGTAACACTACAGTAAACCAGACACGGCGGTTGTGCCAGTTACCTTTTGGTTTTTGAGGATAAAACCAGTTTCTCTTCCCATCCTCCGTTACCGCGTTGAAGTGATCGCGGAAGTACTCGTCCTGCTCGGGAATATCAAAGGTTTTCATTGTATTTGATATTTGTGGAATGCAGAGGCGGGCAATTTGTGCTCACCTCTGCATCCGGTTTACTATTTTGCACTCAACTGATCTCCTTCATAGAGTTCACCTTGTGCTTCTTTTGGTGTAGCTGGTTTGGTTCCTTTCAGCGACAGTACATAACTCGCCACTTTCTGAATATCCGGAGGAGATAGTTGTTTCTCCCATGAGATCATCCCTTTTTCAGGCACACCGTATTTAATTACTTTAAACACATCATGAATACTACCACCATGCAGCCAATAGGCATCGGTGAGGTTTGGTCCTACAGAACCTCCACCGTCAGGTCCATGGCAGGCAGTACATTTTTCCTGAAACAGCGCCTGACCTTCCGCAAGTATAGCAGCGTCTGTCAATGCGGTTACTGAATTTTCATCCAGACTCGCACCCACTTTTTCCATATAGGCTTTCTTCTCAATCTCCGCCTGTGCGATTTCTTTGTCGAGCTCGGCGATTTGCATATCACCCATTCCACTGAAGTAGTAGGCTGAATATCCGATGGCGATTACGATCGTTGCTACAAACAGCGATTGCAACCAGGGCGGCATGCGGTTGTCGAGTTCCTGGATCCCGTCGTAATCGTGTCCGTCGATCAGGATGTGTTTTTCGTCTTTCAGGGATACTCCTGCTCCTACAAACTTTTTCCACCAATGCTCGCTGAATACAGCGGTAGACTCTCCATCTGGTCCCTTTTTGCCCGACATTTGGTTTAGCAGATTAATTGCATTTACCAGAAGGATTACTACCAGAACTGTGATAAAGAACAAGATGCCTAATACAATGTAGAGGATCAGGTCGGTGCCGGTGATCGCTCTCACGGGCTCAGCCTCCTGCGCCATAGCAGAGAAGGAGACGAAACCGATCAGCAATAAGGACAATACTGATTTTTTTACAACGCCGTCGTTCAGCGGCAGACTGCTCATTTTGCCCAGCGATTTTTTATCAATGCGCAATACAAATATGATCAGAGAGGCAAAGAACAGAAAGAATATGACCAGCGAAATCAGAGGGAAGACTTCAATCCCCACAATGTTTTCAAGATATGTTCGAAATTTCATGATGATAAATTATAATGATGGAATACACGGACAGATCAACTATTTCTCGGTCTTGATATCTGTTCCCAATCGTTGCAGGTAAGCAATGAGCGCAATGATTTCTTTCTTCTCATCTGCTTTGATACCGCTTTGTTTGAGTCGCTCCTGAATTTCTTTAGACTGTATTGTCAGCTCCGCATTTGCAATTTTGTCGTAATCCTTTTCATAAGGAACGCCAAGCATTTGCATTGCTCTGATTTTCGCAGCAGTCGTCGTTGTATCCAGATCCTCCTCCAGCAACCATTCGTAGCGAGGCATAATAGAGCCCGGAGACATGCTGGTCGGGTCTTCCATGTGGTTGTAGTGCCATGAGTCGGGGTACTTGCCGCCTACACGGTGCAAATCCGGACCGGTACGTTTCGATCCCCACTGATGCGGGAAGTCATATACAAATTCACCTGATTTAGAATACTCTCCATAACGTTCAATCTCGGCACGGAACGGACGGATCATTTGGGTGTGACAAACGTAGCAGCCCTCACGAACGTAGATGTCGCGTCCTTGTAATTCAAGCGGAGAGTAAGGTTTCACTGCCGCAATGGTCGGAACGTTAGAGTCAATCATAAATGTCGGGATCATCTCAATCATACCACCAATAGCCACAGCGATCAGCGCGAATATTGTCAGTGCCAAAGGCTTGCGTTCAAACAGCCTCCGGTGCCAGTATTCGTTTTTGCTGGCGTGCCAGATTGCGCTCAGAGGCATCGCTTTTGCAGTTTCGTCCGGAACAAGTTTACCTTTTGCAGCGGTCATCCAGAGGTTATAGATCATCACTACAAATCCGATGATGTACAATGTTCCACCCACACTTCTCAGGAAGTACAGCGGTGCAAGTTGGGTAACGGTTTCAAGGAAGTTAGGATATTTCAAAAGGCCCTCTTTTGTGAATTCCTGCCACATTGAGCTTTGTACCCATCCTGCCCAGTACATCGGAACTGTATAGAAAATGATACCTAATGTGCCGATCCAGAAGTGGAAGCTTGCCGCTTTTTGAGAGTACAACGGGCGGTTGTATAAACGAGGGAACAACCAGTACAGTAAACCAAAAGTAAGGAACCCGTTCCAGCCTAACGCTCCTACGTGTACGTGCGCCACGATCCAGTCGGTATAGTGGGCTACGGCGTTCACATTTTTGAATGAAAGCATGGGTCCTTCAAAAGTAGCCATACCGTAAGCAGTGATAGCAACTACAAAGAATTTCAACACGATATCCTCACGAACACGATCCCATGCTCCGCGCAATGTCATCAAGCCGTTGATCATCCCACCCCATGACGGAGCGATCAGCATCACTGAGAAAACAGTTCCCAAAGTCTGCGCCCATTCCGGCAAAGCAGTGTACAGCAAGTGGTGAGGACCAGCCCAGATATAGAGGAAAATCAGTGCCCAAAAGTGTACGATAGAAAGTCTGTAAGAATATATCGGACGATTCGCTGCCTTAGGCAGGAAGTAGTACATCAGACCCAGATAGGGGGTTGTAAGGAAAAATGCAACCGCATTGTGTCCGTACCACCATTGCACAAGGGCATCCTGAACTCCGGCATACACTGAGTAGCTTTTAAATAAAGAGATAGGTAAAGCAATACTATTGACAACATGCAGCATAGCTACAGTGATGAAAGAAGCGAGGTAAAACCAAACAGCCGCGTAGATATGCTCAGTGCGTCGGTTGATGGTGGTCATAATCAGGTTGATGAGTGCAGAAACCCACACAACCGCGATCGCTACGTCCAATGGCCATTCCAGTTCAGCATATTCCTTGGAAGTAGTAAGTCCCATTGGCAGTGTGATAGCTGCTGCAAGAATGATGAACTGCCAGGCCCAGAAATGGAAACGGCTCAGAACAGGGCTCCACATCGGTGTACGCAATACACGTGGTGCAGAATAATACATACCTGTGAAGAAACCATTACCTACAAATGCGAAAATAACCGCGTTGGTATGTAGCGGTCTGATACGGCCGAAAGTCAGATATTGAATATCCATATTCAGATCTGGAAATACGAGCTGAAGTGCGGCCAGCAATCCAACAAGCATTCCGATGAGCCCGAACAAAATTGTCGCGATTGCGAAATTCCGTACAATACGGTTGTCGTATTTAAACTCGTCCAGCTCGACAGATGCAATACCCGGATGTGGAACGTTTGACATAATGTTAAATAAAATTTGGTGAATAGAGTTTTACTGATTTTACTGTGGCACCGGAGATTGAGGTGCCACAGG
The DNA here is from genome assembly GCF_003383615.1 of Dyadobacter luteus. GTDB lineage: Bacteria > Bacteroidota > Bacteroidia > Cytophagales > Spirosomataceae > Dyadobacter > Dyadobacter luteus. The sequence goes on along the minus strand of NZ_QNUL01000010.1, from coordinate 50,003 downwards.
ATTATTTATGGAAGGCAGAGGTTATTTATGCATACAAACGGGTTACTGATTGTTGGATTCATGGGTGGTGTCATCGAGTAAAATGCGGACGGAAGGTGTATAGTCATCGTCAAAATGTCCTTTTCTGACAGACCAGATGAAGGCGCTCAAAAAGCCGATTGCAACGAAAAGGCTGGCGATAATGAGGATATACAGGGCGCTCATGGTTGTATTGAATAAGGTTATATTGATGGGTCAAAACTACCGGGTTCGTGATCCGGGAACGATGATGTTATGCCTGTCGGAAACATGACCTTACTCAGTTTTTTACCCGGAGACAGCGCTAAGAATAAAGGCGAAATGCAATTGTGCAAAATAGGGGCGAAGTGCTTGCAGACTATGGTTTATGCTGACTCCGGGTGGATACCCATTTTCTTGCGGCCGCATTACTGGCAATGGTAGTAAAGGCTACAATCGTAATTGAACTGACCGGCATCAGGATTGCAGCTATCACAGGTGACAGATTTCCTGTAATGGCGAAGGCTAATCCGGTAATGTTATAGAACAGCGAAATCCCGAAACTCCACTTGATAATTTTTTGTCCTGATTTTGCCAGCCTCATATAGGCGGGTAATTTGGTCAGCTCGTTTCCTTCCACAATGGCGTCGCAGGAAGGCGAAAAATTATTGATGTCGTCAGACACGGCGAGTCCCACATTGCTTTGGCGAAGCGCACCGGCATCATTGAGCCCATCACCTACCATTAGCACATTTCTTCCTTCTGCTGTTTGCAGGGTTTCAATGAAGCGTAATTTCTCTTCTGGTTTTTGTTCAAACAGCAAGCTTGCACTGTCGCCGAAGATGGGAGTGAGTAAAGCTTTGTCCGTAGGTTTGTCGCCAGACAGCAGATAGGTGCGATATCCTTCACGTTGCAGAGCAGCAATGGTTTCGGGTAATTCTGAACGGTATTTACTCTTGATTGTGAAGAAACCAATTACCTCATGATTCACTGAGAAGTAGACGTGAGAGGCATCGTTCGCAATTTGATTCGTTGCTGTAGCTCCCACCCATTTGGCAGAACCCAGTCTGATTCGTTTTTTGCCCCACCAGGCTTCAATACCTGCCCCGCCGGTTTCGGAGTATTCACCCAGGCTCCTTTTGCTTGCGGTAGTATCAGCCAGTTTTTTAACAATCATACGGCTCAGCGGATGAGAAGATTGTGAAGCTACTGATTTTACGATAATCAGTTCTTCTTCAGATAAATCTCTTCCTATAAAATCAACTTCAGCATCATTGGCCTGCGTGATGGTTCCGGTTTTGTCAAAAACGACCGTATCGATATGAGAAAGTCTTTCGATGGTGTGCGCATTTTTGGGATAGAACTTGTTCTTGCCAAAAAGGGCGAGCATATTTCCGTTTGTGAAAGTGGACGAAAGCAGCAGCGCACATGGGCAGGCTACCAGCAGGCTGGTTGTAAAGGCGCGGAATGCCGTTTCCGGACTGTTCAGATAAAGAATCCATACAAGGAATGTAATGGTGGCGATGATCAGTACGATCGTTGAGAAATATTTATTGATTCTGGCGGCAAGCGTCTGATTCTGATCTTCCTTTTCTTTGGAGAAAGTGTCGTGATTCCAAAGTTGGGTCAGATAACTCTGAGATACTTTTCTGAGTACTTCCAGCTCAATAGCAGGGCCTGTTTGTTTGCCGCCGGCATAAATAGTATCACCTTTCTTGCGTTCCAGCGGCTCCGATTCGCCTGATACAAAACTGTAATCGATCATTGCAAGCGGGCTCATTAATACGGAGTCGGCCGGAATGAGTTCTTCATTTCTGACAATGATCTGGTCACCGGTGTTGAGTTCTGTGATGGGTGTGCGGATGTCTTTGTTGTCGTTCACCACCGAGACCGCCACCGGAAAATAGGATTTATAATCACGGTCGAAGGAAATGCCAGCGTAGGTTTTATCCTGAAAATAGCGACCGATCAGCATAAAAAACACCGCACCGGCAAGAGAGTCGAGGTAGCCCGGGCCCGTATCACTGAAAATCTGGTATAGACTGATCAGGAAAATGCAGGTCAGCGCCAATGCTATCGGAGCGTCAATATTCAGATATTTTCCTTTTAATGCACCCCAGGCCGATTTGAAAAAGTCTTCAGCACAGTAGAAAAATACCGGCAGGCTCAGTGCCAGATTGAGCATGCTGAACATGAAACGAAGGCTGTTGTCGGATGTAGATTGCCCAAGATCGAAGTATTCGGGAAAACTGAGCATCATGATATTACCAAATGCAAAGCCTGCTATCCCGATTTTGTAGAGACGCGTACGGTTCCATTTTTTGATCTGCTTGCCCTCTACATCATTGAGACTGATATAAGGTTCATAACCTAGTTTTGTAATCAAAGAAGCCAGTTCACTCAGCTTAATCTGATCGGCGTCGTAGGTGATCCGTACCTTTTTCTCCGGGAAATTGACAACCGAGCTACGTATAGCCGGGTTGATGAGGTAGAGTTGTTCGAGCAGCCAGATGCAGGAGCTGCAGTGCATTTTGGGAATCAGCCAGTTTACTCTGGACAAACGTCCGTCAGTAAATTCCAGCAACTTTGTTGAAATTTCGGGGAGATCAAGATAATCGTATTTCCCCTGAAAATAAGTTTTATCAGGTGATATGCCTTGCGCGCCATCAATGGCGTAGTATCGGCAGAGATCGTTTTCTTTCAGAAGGTCGTAGACGACAGCGCAGCCATCGCAACAGAATTCATGCTCATCCTGATGAATGATTTCATCTTTACATTCCTCTCCGCAATGGTAACAGGTTGGTTTGATCTGAATCTCGTTTTCAACGTCAAGTTTGTTTGCACTCATGGCCTCTTCTTCTTGTTTACGACTATCACCTGATGGTTTCTGATGATGATGAAATGCAGTTTGACACGAATGCGAAACTGTGATTCAAAATTGGTGCAATAGGTTGGGTAAGAAGATGACGAATGCCGGGTATGGAAGATGACTTTGGTCAGGAATGAGCGTGGGGAAGTGTTTTTGTTACAGGTGATCATTTAGTTGTTGTGCGCAGTTTTAGAAACTACGCACAACAAGCTGAAATATTTAACATGCTTACCGCTTATTCAACATCTGCGGAATGCCAATTTTTCTGTCGGAAGCGGCCGTACTGTCAACACCCAGATTTTTCAGAATATCCGAAGTTAGCGTGGAAGTCGTATCTCTGGCGTACAAAACAACCGGCCACAGGTCACCACCGTCGGGATTGAGATCCATTCGCAATATAAAGGCGTAACTATTTTTTCTTCCTGCAAATACGATTGCATCGTTTACTTTTTGTTTGATCGGTGTGAATTTTTTGTTGAAATAATTGCGAAGCTCATTCATGGAGCTGTTCTGGAATTCTTCATAGGAAGCTTTCAGGTTTTCGAGTTCGGTGGCTTTGTCTTTTAAAATTGCTTCGCTTGTTTGTGCAGAGGTAAGTTTTTCAAAAGCAATTCTTTTAGTTTCAAAATCATCAAATTTACCTTTCAGTATCTTGTCGTATTGCACACTTTTTTCATTGATTTCCTGATTCAATTTTTTGTATTCCGGAAGTGTGGAAATAATAAATTGCTGGTCTATATGACCAATCTTCATGTCCTGAGCAAAGCTGGCAAATGTGGAGAAGATTAAAGTAACAAATGTGAAAATGGAAGCAGATGTTTTCATTTTGTTTTGTCGGGTTAAAAAGTGGAAAACTGTAAGCCCAACGTAACCTTCTGATTTGTATTGTCTTAAAAAATGTTAAAATAGTTTAATCAGTAAAAGCCACGCATAACAATACATTGAGCGCCAGTTGGATAAATTTTCCCTTTTTGTATAAAGATGGGTGAGAAGTTCAATTGGGTGGGGCAATCTCTAAATCCGGATTTCCATTGATGCACTGCAAAGTGTAACATTCTGATTTAGTTTCCTATTTTTGTAACTCTAAGAAACCATGAAAATATCCATGAAAAAAAATATACAATCTACAGCCTTGATACTTTGTCTGGCAATTTGTTTCTCTTTGTTTGGCTGCTCAGATAAAGATAATGTAAATCCGGAATTACTTGAAATAACAACAGATTCTGTTAGTTACAATGATGGCTGGAACTTTAAAATTGAGGTTGATAAATTGGGCAATATACCCGTTGTTGAACACGGCATATTGCATTTATCCTTTTTTCGTAATTCGTCGGATAGAGATTATGTGCCCAGAATTGAGCATGGAGCTAGAATGAAATTTGACAAACCACTTGTTGCAGGAACAAATACCTATAATTACAAGGGTGATGCATTTGCGGGGAAATACTTTTATTACTACCGCGCTTATGCTATCAAAAGTGATGGTTCGGTAGTGTATGGTGAGGCCCGAAATTACACTTTCCCGCAGTTGCAGGATTTGTAGTAAATTTCGTAAGAACCTGTTGTATGCAGTCTAAAAAGTGCGAATGTTGGTAAATTTCTGTCTGAGATATTAGGCCAAGTTTGCAGTGTGAAAAACTACGAGCAACGTTGGTTTTACCGGAATATAACTCAAGTCTTTCTCTTTTTCTTCCTTGCCGAAGGAAACAACACATTATTCAGTATTAACCGATAGCCCGGAGAGTTGGGGTATAGGTTCAGGTCTGTGGGCAGGCGTCTGCCTCCGCCACGTCCTTCAGGATCATGGCCGCCATAAAAAGTCCATTGACCGCGACCAAGTTCGCCATAGATATATCTGTCCGATTGGCTGCTGGTTCCCATTACCAAAGCGCTGGGTTTGACGGTATGTTTGGAAAATGCGGTTGTTTGTCCGAAAAATTCCCTGACCAGGTTCTCATGGTTCTGTACCAGCATGGCAGGTATCACGTCCCATTTGGCTGAAAAATCGAACAGGGAAAAGTAAGCGTCATTGCCTCCATAGCCGCGAAACCGGCCTGCGGAGGAATTGATATCTGAAAAATTCATCCCATCGTATTCATCCAGTTGCAATTTGAAGTTTTGAAAGGCAAACGTCTTGCTGTAATCCAGCCTGGATTGCGCATCGGGATCTACTCCATCGCCATCCAGATTCTCCACTATGTCGATTCCTTCTGCTGCAAGTGCAATATCAAAGGTTTCGGCACCAGAGCACATGGCAAACAAAAAGCCACCTCCTGCGCAAAACTCTTTGATCAGTTTGGCTACCGCCAATTTCATATGTGATACTTTAGAATAGCCGAAACGATCTGCAATAGCTTCCTGTGCTTTCACATCAGCTGGAGATGTCCTTCTCAGACTTCTTCCATACTGACCCGTGAAATCTTCATGATGTAAGTGAAGCCAATCGTATTTCGGCAGATCTCCTCTCAAAATTTCTTCGTCATAAACGACTTCAAACGGAATTTCGGCATATTTAAGGACAAGCAATACTGCATCGGTATCTTCAAACTCGGCCGGACTGATCTTGATAGGGGAGTAGACTGCAATTTTAGCTGCCTTGTGAAGCTTTACTGCATCCATATTGACATCCGGCTGGCGCAGCTGAGCGAGTAGTCGCTGGTTGTCGGCGTCAGAAAGAATCTCGTATCGTATAGCCCTCAGCTTACATTCCTTTTCGATTGCCTTGCTATATTGTACCATAAAACTGCCTCCGCGGTAATTGAGGAGCCAGTCTACGTCAATCTCCTGCTTCAACAGCATATAGGATAGTCCGTACGCTTTGAGATGATTACTTTGTGCCTTATCCATCGGGATCAGGATGTAGTTGGCGAAACCAGTTTGAGAAGCCAGTAAGGCGAAGAGAAATATAAACCTGATCATCATACATCCGGATAGTTAGAAAGTGCAGGAATGATATTAGGGGTGGTCGGCCGCCGCCGCGCGGTTCCCAAATTTAATCAAATGCTACTGATTATTTACTTGATAATGAGTGATTTTTGAAATATTTTTAGCCGCAAATAATAAAGACCCATATGGCTTTTCTTAACTCATTAGTCATATACTGATCCGTGTATATTCGTGGCATCGGTGGCAAAAATGTGAGTAAGTATTTTGCCACCGATGCCACAGATGTACACGAATTGGAGATTTGATGACTTTTGTCTGGTATCTGTGCTATTCGCGGCAAAACAAAATAGGATTTAACATAATGACTATGACTGAAATTGAAATGCTTGGGCTGGCTTTGGGGGAGTTTGCCGGGATAGACAAGGACGCTTTCGCCAGATCTTACCCGTTCTGGCAGAAAAAGGAATATAAAAAAGGAGAGTTTTACAATGAATACAAGAACGTTTGTAAACATCTGGGCTTCATTCTGGATGGCGTTTTCAGGACCTATTACACCGATGAAGAAACAGCGGAGGAAAAAAATGTCTTCTTCTTTTCTAAGAATCAGATGGTTGTTTCGTATAAAAGTTTTGTGACACAAACTCCATGCAACTATTACACCGAATCCATGACAGAATCAACCATTCTGTATATCCATATCAACCAGTTGAATCAGCTATACCGTGAGTCACACCAATGGGAAAGGTTTGGCAGACTGGTTGCCGAAACCGCTTTCAATTTTGCCATGACCCGGGCAGAGCATTTCATGTTTATGTCGCCGGAAGAACGCTATCTGGAACTGATTCAAAAGCATCCGGATATCTTTAACAATGTTCCGCTTTATCACATCGCTTCTTATCTGGGCATACAGGGACCATCACTCAGCCGGATACGAAAGCGGATGTCAGAGCGGTGATGTAGCAATAGTGGCTTTGCTTTCTAACTAAACCTGATTGTATGTTTGAAAGGTGTAAAGCCTGTCAGGAAAACCGTAGGCGCATCCATAGGGGACAATGCGCCTCTTAAAGCAATGTTTTTATGCAGAGCCAATCCGGGGCCGAATGAGATGGTGTCGCTACCCACAGTGTAAGTGCCGGTATTCGCAGCCAGCAGCCAGGAATCCTTCGTTCCTTCTATCTTTGTTACGCCTTTCAATTCTCCGCCCGGCCGGAAAATAATTTCCAATGCAGCCGGAACACGTTCGGTCCCATTGGTACTGACTTCGATCTCCATGCCTTCCTTTGTCTCACGGATACGAACATTTGTTTCCAGGTGCTGAACTTCACTCTGAGGCCTGTTGGTTCTGGGCATTTTTTCCCAGTCTCCGTCCGGCGCTATGGCATCTTTAGGATACGGTTGCCAGTAAGGGCCTTCCAGTTTTTGTGTCAGTTCAAAATAAGCTCCGTTTGCTTTTACTTCCTCCGTTTGAAATTGCCCTTTACCAAAAAAAGAGGAAGCAAAGCGTACTCCCTGCACTACAGCATTGCCCTTCATGAATGTAAACCAGACCGGATTTTTAGCAATCAATGTGGAATCCCACCTGTTTCTGCGAATGCGAACCAAACCTGAAATCGGGAAGGCTTTTACATAATTCAGCGGAAGCGCTTTTACAGGTGGCAGAGCCTCCCACAAGGTAGAGTCGGCCAATAAATAATCCAGAAATCCACCGATTTTTCCTCCAGCAGTTTCCTCTATCATCTTACACATGGCCGAGTAGGAGCCATTTTTATCAAGCATCGCCAGATAGCGGTAGGGGTAATAGTAATTTTCGAGCGTACCAACCACTGCCTTGTCCTGGCGTCCGGATGCATCGGTCACAATCTCACCATTCGGATGTACATAATACATCGTCATATTCAGGTTTTTGCGAACACTTTCAAGCAGTTCGAGCTTATCCAGACCAGCGGCAATGGTAATGAGCAGCCTATCCGTAAGCGACGAATAAATGAACGTGCTTTTTTCATTGTATTGCCCGTCGGCGTCAATATCAATATGCTCTCCCAACCACTCGTTAGCTCTGTCCACATAGCGGGTATCCGGCCAGAGTCCGTTGAGCCGTGTGAGTGCGGCAGTAACCACCCACCGGTGATTAGGTGTGTGAATTCCACCTTTAACGAGTGCTTCGCCCGCATTGAGCAGAAACTTTTTTAGTTCTGTCAAAACAGATTGTGCGAATGTTGCCTGAGACCTGTCAATTAAAGTGTAGGCAATAGCCAGTCTTTTTACCAGAAATGCAGTGTCCGGTGTCGAATGGAAATTGGTGCTTAGCAAATCAATGGTACCATCGCTGTGCTGGATCTTCAAAAGATACAGAACGGCCAGCTTCATTTTTTCTAACAGCTCGTCGGATTTGTAAAATTTGGAATCAGGAGAAAAAACAGCATTGCCACCGACCTGCACGAGGGCGGAAGTACTATGCGGATTCAGTATCCCGAACCCATCTGCAACCCCTCCGAAATCCGGGCTTTTAGGATCACTTACCTGAAATTTAAGCAGGTTTTCAACACTGTTGTCATTGCGTTTAACCAGCTCTACCAGCCAGGGCGGCATTTTGCTATCATTTTTGTTAATAAATGTGAAAGCAGTAGATGTAAGTATAGGCAGAGCGCATAATGATGTGCCACCAAGCGTTATAAATCGTCGTCTGTGCATGGATATGAATGCAGTATGTTTCAGAACAAAAGAGAATTTGTTTGAAACACTACTCTGAAACGACTGGTTCGCGTAGGTCTAATGAAAGGATTTTAACAGCTCATCCAGGCGTTTGGAAATCCAGCGGAACAATATAAAAGGTCCCATAATCAGGGCGGTGAGTACGGTTGCAACAGAAAGAATGATAGCCATAATCATTCTGAGAATAAATTCGAGGAGTCGGCTCATGGGTCAGTAGATGCCCGAATAGGTTAAAAAACATGACAAAATGGATATTTAACGAATTGTTGAGCCTTGGTACGATCTTTTAAAAGATCATGTAAACAGTTTAATAAATTATTAAACAAAATTTAGAAATCATGAAACTGCTGACAAATATCTCATATAATATTGGTAAAATCTGGCTGGCTGTTATACTATTTTTAGCCATGATCATTTCCACCATAGTGTCACTGCCTTTCATTGTGATCGGTGGATTGATAGATTTCTTTCAAACACATAAGCTGAAGCCTGGTCATGATCATTTCAACGACTATTACAGCGGGTAAATTTAGTTTAACAGACAAAAGAGGGCGATCCCCATCGACAGGTACAAACTGTTGATGGGGATTTTTTATGAGCGTTAGGAGAAATCGTTTTTTTATTATTTACTTTGTATTGCAAAGTACTTTATTGTTAAGATAAGCGAAAACCATTGAACAGCATGCTTAGATTCAACAAGTCTTATTTCGTGAGGGCCATGCTTCTATTCCTGACAGAAATATACATCGCGCTTTGTATCAGTGATGATCTGATTCGTCCCTACGGAGGTGACTTTCTGGTTGTTATTTTTTTGTATTGTCTAGTCAGATCGATGATGAATATCGGTGTCAGGGAGGTTGCAGCAGGGGTTTTGTTATTCTCTTTTGTGATTGAATTCGTGCAATATCTCAATGTAATTGAAATGATAGGTTTGAAAAAATATACAGTAGCAAGGGTTGTACTGGGAACCAGTTTTGAGTGGGGCGACATGCTTGCCTATACATGTGGCATCGCTGCTGTAGTGATGTTTGAAAACAGAAAACGGTTATTAGCAGTATGAAATATTTCGTAAAAAAAGACTCCGTAGTGCGTCAGATTTGGGGAACTGCAGATACCGTACTTTTTATTTTTGCAGGTGCCTCGGCGGAGTTTGCGCTCAATAAGGCTGTAGATTGGCTTTACTTTACCGGTAAACTTCCGGCTGATCCCTTGGGAAGACTGTTTTCCACCGTAGCCTATGCCCGGCGGATCGTTTTTGCTGACGAATACGCTGCCTTTCAATCCATAGATAAAATTGCAGCAATACACCACGCTGTGGAACATGCCCGTGGCAGCCGAATCCCTGAATGGGCTTATCGTGATGTATTATTTATGCTGATTGACTATTCCATCAGATCGTTTGAGTTGCTGGAAAGAAAGCTTTCAGATAAAGAAAAAACCGAGGTTTTTGATGTTTTCTTCCGGGTGGGGGATAGGATGGGCATTGTGGGTTTACCGCAAACTTTTGAGCAGTGGGAGAAAATGCGTGAGGAGCATTTGCGTGAAAACATGTTAAATGGGCATTTCACGGAAGATTTATACAGACAGTACAGAAAGCATCTGGGCGCTTTGCGTTTCGTGATGCTAAAAGAAGTGCAGTCGATGGTGGCACCGGATGGTGTAATAGCGATGTTAGGATTAAAGAAATTCTCCTATCTCACTCCTGTACTTGGCTTATATAAAATATTGCGCTGGATGGGGATAGAGAAGTTTTTCAGGGATGCGTTGCTGCCACCGGATTATAAGCAGCAGGTAGTAGCACTGGATCAGCCGGAGGTATATGCACACGGCTGATCCGGCGAATTAGAATTGGATATTATATCTTACCGAAATCGCCCTTCCAGGCAGATTGTAGCCTCTTTTTTCGTAATAATTTTCGTCAGTCAGGTTGTTCACTCTCAGCGAAATCTGGTGCGCGGCTGACAAGCGGAAAGAAGCTGTAAAATCAGCGACCATGTAAGCAGGATATTCAATTTCAGGGTTGATAGGATCGGTGTAGTCAATATCTGTACGCGTACCAACTGATCTGCCGGAAAGTCTCAACTTCAGCCATTTCAGGTTATCGTATTCCAAACCATAATTGAAAGTATTCTTTGCAACATTCTGGATATTACGTGTTACCGAGGAGGCGTCTGTTCCTACGATTTGTTCTTTAGCATTCAGGATTGAAGTTCCGTTCCAGAAGGCGCGGAGCATATAGCTGTAATTGTTTAGAGCACCAAAATCATAGCTGATCTCTGTTTCCAGTCCGTTGATTTCTGCATCGGCAGCGTTCACAAAGCTGGCTCTTGAAGTAATGACGTCACCATTTGTCAGAGGCTCATTCACGGTAGTAATGATCTTCGCAATACGATTTTCAACCTGTGTAGAGAAATACGTTACACTCGCCGAAAGTCCGGTTTGGGGTTTATTGAAACTCAATCCCAGATCCCAGCTTACACTACTTTCATTTTTCAAGTCGGGGTTTCCTGCTGTTACAGCAATACGTCCGCGTGAATCCCGTATTTCATTATAACCCGCAACACTATAGGCATCTGTAGTTACGAAAGCGCGACCGATAGCTGCTTTTGCACGCAGACCTGTGATTAATTCGTAAGTCAATCCCAAACTTGGACTTGTAAATGCATTTGTTTTTTTGCCTGATTTATAGGTCGGAAGTAATGCCGTTTCCTTCACGTCAAATGTGATATTGTCGTAGCGGATTCCGGGTTGAACTGTCAGTTTTCCAAAATTCAGTAATGCCTGAGCGAAGAAAGCAGATGAAACAATTGCATAAGCAGGCTGCGTAGGCGCACGTTCTGTTGTGTCGTTGGTCCAGCGCCGGCTATTGGTGGAGGCATTCAGATAATCGTATCCGAAAGTAATTGCATGTTGGCCAACTTTCCAGACATCTTTAATCTGCAATCCTTTCCATACATTGTGACCCTGTGCGGAACGGAAGGGTATCACAGGTTTTCCGGAAACATTGAGTGTATAGTTTTTGGTATTTTCTTCTGAACCGAAAACCTTCACAGAAGGGCTGTGATTGCCGATGGAGCCTGTCAATGCCACATCTAACGCGGATCGATCCACATTTTTCTTGCTTGCTTCTGTACTTCCCGAGGAGATTTCTCCCGGTGATTCTACATCCTTTGCCTGGAAGCGTTCACCTCTTACATCCACTCTCCATCTATCTGAAATCTGGTAACCGAGCCTTGCCGATCCGGAAAAATAATGGAGCTGTGTAAAGGGTCTTCGCTGACCATCGTTAATGGTTTCGTCCACTGATTGAACGGGTTGGGCTGTATAGTTTTTCTGAGCGTGGGTATACCCCAATGCATCTCTGAAAACATTATTTTTCCCGATTTTGTAATCTTTTGCTCTTTCGAAATAGGAGAATGAAGCATCATAATCGAGCTTTTTTGTCAGATTTCCTCCCGCGTTGAACCCGGCTTGCAGCGTTTGAAAACTGCCATATTCCAGAAATGCGTTACCTGTAGTCGGGCCTTTGGACCTTTTGGTAATCACGTTGATCACTCCGCCCATGGCCTGTGAACCATATAGCGAAGAGGCAGGGCCCTTCAGTACTTCAATCCTTTCAATTCCGCTGAGGTTGATTTGAGATAAATTGGTAGCTCCGGCAGCACGTCCGTCTATAAGCAATAGCGTGCGCTGATTCAATCCTGAAAACTGAGGACGAAACCCGCGGATACCGATGCCCGAAGAAAGATTGGGGTATTGAATCACATCTACAGCCGCTGTTTTTCTTACAATATCTGTCAGATCTACAGCCGGAGTCATCTGTATATCTTCCTTTGAAATCAGGGTGATTTTCTGGGCTAACTGATCTTTTCTGGTCTCAAATCTGGTGGCTGTAACTACCACGGGATTCAGCAGATTTTCTCTGGTTGAATCAGCAGAAATCTGCTGTGCATTGGAAACAACGGGCACTGCCATCAGGCCGACTAGTCCGTTGATAAAGGTAAATTTGTACAGTTTTATTTTCATAGATTAATTGGTGTTCTTCTGAACGGATAGTAGTGTTTTTATCGCTATCCCTGTATTGCTTCGTACAGTGTGATAAGGCCGATCATAATTGAGAATGAGCCTACTATATAGTTGACGATGGTCAGGAATAACTCTTTTCTTCGCGCAAATTTGTTAATTGAAAAAGCGAAAAAATAACCATAAACTGACATAGACAGAATGATTCCGACACTTTGTAATACAATGATCCATACCGCTGTGGTGGCATCACTGGCCGCGAGCGTAAGTGCTACCGCGCAAGCGCCGCCGGTTCCCGCCAATCCATGAAACATACCTACAAAGAAGGAACGGCTCCAGGTTGTATTGTCTGATGTGGTATGTTCCGGCGTTTCCTTTTTGAAGTTTCTTCTGATCGCCATCACACCCAGCCAGATCATCAGCGGTCCCACCAGCGTCTCCACTTTGTCGGAGATATCAAGGGTAAGCGACGACTTCAGCAATAGTACAAGAATGGCGAAAAGAATCAGCGTAAAAGAATGACCGAGTGCCCAATGCGACGAACGCCATATCAGTTTCCAGCGATGCGTGGGTGTTTTGTTTTCGTCGGTGGCCAGTACGGATACCGCCGCCATATGATCGGGTTCAAAAGAATGCTGAACACCAAGCAACAGGGAGTCTACCAGTAAGAGATTGATCATTTTGATGTAGATAAAATATTACTTGCATTTTGCAAGATGAAATGTTTTATCCGCGAAGCGATAGGGAAACAGAGGAAAAGACCGAGCAGGATATTGCCAGTCTTATGCCACTTGCTTTTCTTCCCGAAAGCAAAACGGAAATATGGTAAACTGGCAGGTCTTCTGGCTCGTTCAGATCATGGCGCCTTCCCGGTAGGGATGATAAATGAAAAATGATGAATGAAGAGTTAAAAGTTTAACTGCTGGCATTCATTCTTAATTCTTCACTTTTAATTCCTTTTCAGTGGCTGTTTATACCAGGATCTTTTTTATGAACTTACAGCAGCGGGTACTGCTCCGGATTTTCACCGGATTCCCTATTAATCGCACCAGAGGTGCAAACCAATCAACGCGCAAAACTAGTCATTTCACAAATTATAATCCTACCTTTGCGCGCTGAAAAGTTCTTTACAATATTTTTCCAACAATCAGGGGTTTTACCTTGCGGTGAATTAATAGGGAATCGTGTGTGAATCACGAACTGTCGCGCAACTGTAAGTAACACCAGGGTTTGCATCAGAAGATGTACACTGGATACAATGAGGGAATGATGAATGAAGAGTTGAGAATGAATAGTTATCCATGTGGATATTCTATCATTGACTCATTCTATCATTCAAAATTAACTCTTCCGGGAAGTACGATGTAAATGTTACAAGTCAGGAGACCTGCCTTTTTTTGTTGACAATGCTTTCGCGGATTAAAGCTGAGTCTGGTATGGAAATGCCGGTGATGGTAAGTGCTGCCATGTGCCACGGAAAACTTACGCCCTTGTAAGTGCTCCGTTCCATTTATTCTTCTGCCTCTTCGTGTCTGCATGTTAAATCTGCAAAGGGCTTTTAACTCATTTATAACTAAGTTAAAAGTATGCAAAACGAACAAAGCTGCTATCCGCGAACTGATAGTGGTAAACAAATCATCCCAACAGTCAATGGTAAATTTTTACTGAATTTTACACTTCTTATCTGTCTTATTTTTTCAACAGCCGGTGCATTTGCTGACGTTCCCGGAAGTGTTTCAGGATTCATCAGAACGGAATCCGGAGAACCGCTGACCGGCATTCACGTACAGCTTGAAAATACCACATTTGCTTCTGTTACCGACGAAAAAGGCCATTTTGAGTTTAGAAATGTACCAGCCGGACGATATACTTTTCTGGCAAGCGGAGTAGGATATGATGCCCGTAAGGAAAACATTGAGGTGCGGAACAACAATGAAACGAATCTGGAATATCAGCTCAACAGCGGCACGAACGAATTGTCGGAAGTGGTGGTGAGTACGGCCAGAGCGCAGGCGTTTTCATCAGTGAATAAAATTGATGTACCGTTGCGTGATATGCCCATCACAACATCGTCAATATCGGTGAAAACCATCGAACAGCGCGGTATTGATGATTTGGGTGAAGCCATGAAAAACACTACCGGTGTGCGTGCCAACAACACTTATGGTGGCTTTCAGCATTTTACAATTCGCGGATTTTCCAACTTCGTCCTTTTGGTGGACGGAGTACGTGACGAGCGCCACAACATTTCAACCAGTGCTCCGAATACGAATCTTGCTAATGTGGAAAGCATAGAAGTACTTAAAGGGCCTGCATCTGTTCTGTTTGGTCACTCGGCGCTGGGAGGTATCATTAATATTGTACGTAAGCGCCCGACGGCAGGTTTGAAAGCCGATTTTTCTGCAAGTTACGGTAGTTTCAATACACGTCGTATTCGTGCCGGAGCTGGTGGTTCTATCAATGATAAATTGCGTTACCGTGTCGATTTTGGTATGTCAGATACGGACGGTTACCGCAAGTCAGGTTCGAATACCAATAATGGTTATCTGGCCCTGGAATACACGCCAACTGAAAAGGATCTTTTTTATCTGACGATCGGTGCCAACAAGGACATTTACGATACAGAAACAGGCATTCCTATGCTGACAGGAAGCAAACTGGCGCCTGGCCTCAATGTGAATACTCGCTACAATGATCCTCAGGATTTTCTGAAACATACCCGTTACGATTTTCAATTGAAGTACGTTCGTCAGATCAATTCGAGGCTGCGACTGTCAAACCAACTTTCGTATTATGATGACAACATCGACTACTTCTCTACAGAGGAACTGACCTTTAACTCAACACTTGATTCGATGACACGTTCCTTCCCATATTACTTTAACCACCTGACTAAGCCTTTGCAGAATCAGCTTGAATTGACTTATGATTTCAATACAGCACGGGTTCAGCATAAACTGCTGGGCGGTTACTCATTGAGCATCATGGATCGCAAAACTTACAATGCCAATGTGTATGGCCCGGGATCTTATGCGACCATTCCTGTGAATAATCCGGTTGAGAATCAGGGATTCCGCGGATACAAAACCACTAACTACCGTGCTACGATGGAAAATGTACATGGTATATATGTACAGGATTTCCTGACGATTTCTGAAAAACTGAAAGCGCTTGCAGGACTTCGTTATGACATTTTTGATGGAAGATATTACACTGATAAAGTGGATGAAAACAGAAATGTAACAGAGGAAGGAGCTGAATCAACGATCTCTAAATCAGCACTGACCTATCGTTTAGGATTGGTGTACCAGCCGATTGAAGTACTGTCCGTATATGCTTCCTACTCAACTTATTTCAAGCCATCCCGCCGTGTGGCTCCAAACGGAGAAACCTTTGATCCTGAAACAGGTTATCAGGGAGAAGTGGGTAGCAGACTGGAAATTTCTAACAAGTGGTCGGGGAACTTGTCGTTCTATTACATGCGCAAAGACAATCAGCTGGAAAGTTTGCCTGGTGGTGTGTTAAAGCGTGTTGGTTCTGCGGAATCGAAAGGATTTGAAGCTGAAATTCACGGAAATCCGGTTGCTGGTCTGGACGTGACGGCAGGCTATACCTTTGCCAATGCCAAATACCTTCCTTTTGCCGGTGGTGAAGTGAACAGTGTAGCAGGAAAACAAACTGCTTTTGCACCTAAAAATCTTGTAAATGTTTGGGTGAATTACGAATTCCAGACTTCAGCATTAAAAGGTCTGAATTTCGGTGCAGGAGCTAATTACATGGACGAAACTTTTACCAACAGTGCCAACACGTTCGTATTGCCTGCCTACACATTGGCGGATCTGGCTGTAGGTTACCGTTTCGGCAAAGTGGGACTGCGTCTGAATGTCAATAACGTATTCAACGAAAAGTATTTTGCAAATGCCATTTTTGCCAATCAGTTCTCGCCTGGGCCAACAAGGAATTTTCTGGTGAGTATCAGATACAGTTTATAAGAGAAACACATCATTGGTGAGCGGGAATTATCTGCTCACCAATTGTTTTTTATCCCATTTGCAGGGAACACCATGAAACAACTCATTAAATTTTTTCTGCTCGTTCACAGGTATCTGGGGTTGGCGTTGAGCCTGCTTTTTGTGATCTGGTTTTTTTCAGGATTTGCGATGATGTATGTCAAATATCCGACCATGCGGCAAAACGAGCGTCTGCAGAATTTGCCTGTTGCTGATTTTCAGCACGTAAAATTCAGTTTGCAACAAGCTGTTGAGCGGGCTGGCGTCACCGATACATTCAGAGTTGTGCGATTGGGTATGATGCTCGACCGCCCTGTGTACAGGCTTACAACGACTAAAGGAGATTACAAAGCTGTTTTGGCAGATACAGGAGAACTGTTTGCAGGGACAGATTCAACGCTTGCAGTTCAGCTGGCAACTGCATTTGAAAAACATAAAAGCAAACCTGCCAAAATTGAAGTATTGACAGAAATTGATCAGTGGATGGCGGCGGCACGGTCGATGGGGTATAGCGTTCCTGTGTATCGCCTCACGATGGACGATCCTGCTGGAACTTACATTTATGTCTCAACCCAAACCGGTGAAGTGGTACAACGTGTGAATGCCAAACAGCGATTCCTGGCCTGGCTCGGCCCGATTCCGCACTGGATTTACCCGACTATTTTATTGAGAAACCGACCACTCTGGAACGACATCATCATCTGGACATCCACACTGGGTTCGATCATGTGTATTGCCGGAATTGTGATGGGATTTGTGCGTTACAGAAGGAAAGATCCAAAATCGCTGGTATTTAGTCCGTACAAAAAACGCTGGTTTCGCTGGCATCATTACACCGGTTTTGTATTCGGGATTTTCGTTTTTACCTGGGTTTTCAGTGGCTTACTTTCTATGACACCCTGGGATTGGGCTCCTTTTACAAAACTTAATCCTGAGGAATCAGAAAAATGGACAGGAGGTATTATGCAGCCCGTTTCTTTTTCAGCATCCATATCACAGGCTGAAATGAAACTCAAAAGTGAATTGGATACCAGGGAATTACACTATACACACATTCTTGGAAAACCCTATTGGCTGGCCTATCAGGATGAATTCAATACCAGATTACTGGCTGCAGATGATTCGCTGGCGACACCGATAACCGCTTTGGAGCCTGATAAATTACTAACCGGGATCAAGAACCTGAATCCGGAAAATGAGGTTCTTGAATCAACCTTACTGACGGAATACGACAATTATTACTATTCCAAAAACAACGAAAAAAGACTACCCGTGCTGAGAGTTAGCATGGATACGCCGGATAATACCTGGTATTATGCTGATCTGAAAACGGGACAAATTGTACTGAAACATGAACGACTAAGCAGACTGGAACGCTGGTTGTATCATGGTCTGCATAGTTTTGATTTCAGGTTTCTATTATATAAACGTCCTTTGTGGGATATTACGGTTATTTTCTTCATGCTTGGAGGACTGCTTGTCAGTGTTACCGGAGTAGTACTCTCCTGGAAGTGGCTGAAAAGATGGAAGAAAAGAAATATTTCAAAAGGTTGATCATATGAAGACTTCTTCGCATTTTCTGATTGCAGCACCGTCGAGTAATTCAGGTAAGACCACACTTACGCTGGGTTTGCTCCGTGCTTTGAAAAATAAGGGAATGCATGTGCAGCCTTTTAAATGTGGTCCTGATTATATTGATCCGATCCACCATACACAGGCAGCAGGAAATGCGAGTGTCAACCTGGATACATTTATGGCTTCGCAAGATCATGTATCAGAGCTGTATTTGAAATATGGAAAAGCTGCCGATGCATGTGTGACAGAAGGTGTAATGGGGCTTTTTGATGGCGCGGACAGAATGCAAGGAAGTAGTGCAGCCATTGCCGGATTGCTGGATATTCCCGTGATACTGGTAATCAATGCCAAATCGATGGCTTACTCTGCTGCGCCTTTGTTATATGGTTTTAAAAATTTTTATCCGGGAATTCGTGTGGTTGGCGCGATTTTCAATTTTGTGAATTCCGAAAGTCATTATCGGTTTTTACAGGAAGCATGTGAAGATGTAGGGATTGAAGCACTGGGTTATTTGCCTAAAAATGAAAACATCGCGATCGCGTCGCGCCATCTCGGATTACATTTTTCCTCTAAAACAGATTATGAATCGATTATTGCAAACCTGGCGCTTGCAGTGTCTGATACGATTGATATCGACAGAGTACTGGAAATTACGCGGAGAAAACAAACCGAAAGTGGAGAATTTAAAAATATTCCTTGTGAGGGAAAACTGAGGATAACTATTGCAAAAGACGAAGCATTTTCATTTACCTATCATCAGAATATTGAAATACTTTCCCGGTTCGGAACGATCACCTGGTTTAGCCCGATACATGACTCTGCTTTACCTGACACCGACTTTCTATACCTTCCCGGCGGTTATCCCGAATTGTTTGCAGAAAAATTAAGTGCGAATCAATCCATGTTGAGTGATATTAAGCGCTATTGTGATGGTGGGGGACTTGCCTATGCTGAATGTGGTGGCATGATGTATCTCGGAAATGAACTTACAGATAAAGAGAATAACACTTTCAAAATGGCTGGTGTGCTCGATTTAGCCACGACAATGTCCGGAGTTAAAATGACTTTGGGATACCGTGTTGCCCGTTGGAACAATTTGGAATTCAGAGGACATGAATTTCACTATTCGGCATTTGCAGAGCAAAATGAAAATGCTGTTGAGATAAAGGTAAGTGGTGCAAAAGGCGTAGAAGTAGCCACGCCTTTTTACAGAAAAAATAACACCTTCGCCACCTACATGCATGTATACTGGGGCGAACAAGCCGGATTTATTGAGGAGTTGATACAAGAGTGTTTTGGGAAACCGGAAACTAAGACTTTATGAAAGAGATTAAAAGACAGCGGGTTACGCGTTCGGATGGTAAAGCGATTAACCTTGTACAGCGACGCGGACATTTGTCGTATTGCTACAACGCTTGTTGCTGCGGACGGGTGGATCGCGGTTATGCTGCGATTCCTGTTGAGCTATACAAAAATGAATGGCTGAGGCGAAAGCTGCGAAACGTGGTGCATATGACCAAAGGCGGTTGTCTGGGGCCTTGCACGCTGGCAAATGTAGTTACGCTTTTGTTTGATGGGCATTCGGTTTGGTTTCATTCCATCAATGCCGACTGGCAGATCATCGCCATTTTCGATTATATTGAAAGTATGGTCAAGGCGAATCGCTATCTGGTGCCGCCGGCTGATCTGGCTGAATATGTATTTCAATTCTATACCTGGAAAGGTTCAGAAACTTCCACCATTGCTGGTGAAGTTCCACTGCCCAATGAAGGGATTGTGTTCCTGACGCATGCAGACACGGATTTGCTGACGCTGAACAGGGCGATGGAAATATTGCCTGAAGAGTTTCCAAAGACACTGGGAATGAGTTTGCTGGCTATCAAAAGTGAAGCGCAGATGGCGCAGTTACTCGAAAGAGAAATTGCTGAAGCCAAAATCATTGTTGTAAGAATTCATGGCCGGCTAAGCAGTATACCTGGTTTTGGAGAATTGGTGAATAAAGCAAAGCAGCGTCAGCAGCATCTGATTGTGGTGAGTGGTGCGGGCGATCTGAACCCTGAATTTGCCGCAGTGTCCACCGTGTCTCCAGCGGTTTTACATGAAACATTGGCCTATTTACAAGCAGGTGGTCATGTTAATTTCAGCGCTTTGCTACATTATTTATCCGATCATTTTCTGATGACCGGCTTTGGTGCAGAAGCACCAGCCAATTTACCGGAACACGGAATTTATCATCCTGATCTGCCTGAAAATGCTGATTTGAATGACTGGTTGAAATATGCTGATTCTTCCCGGGCAACTGTCGGCATTACGTTTTACCGTGCCCATTGGCTGAGCGGAAATACAGGTTTTATAGATGCGATGATCCGGGCATTGGAGGATAAAAAGGTGAATGTGTTGCCTGTATTTACTTCGTCACTCAAATCTGTGAATCCTGAAACCGGAGCGCCGTATGCCTTTGAGTTGTTGCAGTCAGAAGGCGTAGAAACCGATGTGCTGATCAATACCATTTCCTTCGCCATTACCGATATTAAGCCTGCGGGTACAGCCAGCCAATCTTCCGAAGCACTTACAGGATTAGACATCCCGATTATTCAGGCCATCACAAGTGGAATGGGAAAAGGCCCGTGGGAAGCTTCGGCACGTGGATTGAATCCGTTGGATACGGCTATGAATGTCGCAATTCCCGAGTTTGACGGACGCATCATTTCCGTTCCGGTTTCATTTAAGGAGAAAGGTTTAGAAGCCAAGGGATATCAGGCAGTGGAAGACCGTGTGGAACGTGTAGCTGGTTTGGCGATAAGATTTGCGAGATTGAAACATTTACCCAATTCTCAAAAACGGATTGCTTTTATTTTTACGAATTCCAATACCAAAGCATCCCAGGTAGGAAATGCGGTGGGACTGGATGCACCGGAGTCGCTCATGAATATCATGCGGGCGATGCAGGCGGAAGGATATGCGATTGATCAGTTACCGGCAACAGGTACGGCGCTTATTCATGAACTGATTGACAGATGCTCCTACGATGAAACTTACCTGACAAAGGAGCAATTGCAAAATGCTGCCGGACGTGTTCCTGCGCATTTGTATAAGCAATGGTTTTCAGAATTACCGGCGATTTTGCAGGAAAAAATAAATAAACAATGGGGATCCGCACCGGGAGAAACTTATGTCCATGACGGGTATATTGCGTTGGCCGGACTCAGTCTTGGCAATGCCTTTGTGGCACTTCAGCCGCCACGTGGGTATGGTATGGATCCTGATGCGATTTACCATCAGCCGGATTTGCCGCCTACGCATCACTACTATGCCCTGTACCGCTGGCTGCGCGACAGCTGGGAGGCTGATGCGATCGTGCATGTCGGGAAACATGGAACGCTTGAATGGCTCCCTGGCAAGGGTTTAGGTTTGTCGGAAAATTGCTTTCCTGATGCGATTCTGGGAGATATGCCGCTTTTTTATCCGTTTATCATCAATGATCCCGGAGAAGGTTCGCAGGCTAAACGTCGCGCTCATGCTGTGGTGATTGATCACCTGACGCCTCCGATGACTTCGGCAGATACGTATGGTGAATTGGCGCAACTTACACAGTTGGTAGATGAATATTACCAAGTAGAAAGTATGGATCCTTCAAAGTTACCGCTTTTGCAGAGGCAGATCTGGGAGCTGATTCAGCAGACAAACCTGGATGCTGATTTGTCTGCTATGCTGAGCCGTGATCATGGCGATCATAAGCACGATTGGGATGATGAAATGACACCCGAAGGTGTGCCGGTGAGTCTGACAGAAATGGATGGAAAAGATGTGGCGCACCTGATTGAAGATATAGATGGTTACCTGTGTGAACTGGGTGCAGCGCAGATCAGAAATGGTTTGCATACTTTGGGACAAATGCCGGCTGGCAAAGCCCTGGTTGATATGTTGCAGTCACTCACAAGACTTGCGAATGCATCTATTCCCGGAATGCAGCAGGAAATGGCCGCTTTATTTGGGTTTGACGCACGTGAATTGCTTGATGATCAGGGTAAGAAACTGAATGTTATTTCGGAAGATTTCAGGGAGTTGGCAGGAAGAAATATAGTGTCTGCTGCCGATGTGCTGGAGTCAATCAATGAATTGACAAACCATTTATTCCGATTGCTCGAATCGCGTGGTTTCCAGCTTTCAATGGTGGATCAGGTGTTGTTTGAAACGTTTAATATCCTTCCTGAGGATGAGCGTTTGGATGGCGTCAGGAGCATACTTGCATTCGTTTGTGCTGATTTACTGCCGAATTTGGTAAGAACAGACGAAGAAATTTCCAATCTGCTTCATGGGCTGTCAGGAGGATATGTGCCTGCCGGACCGAGTGGTGCGCCTACGCGGGGGATGGCGCATATTCTGCCCACAGGAAGAAATTTTTACGCTGTAGATCCACGGGTGTTGCCATCGCAGGCTGCCTGGGAAGTGGGCCAGCAACTGGCAAGAGAGGTTTTGGAAAGACATCAAAAAGAAACCGGCCGATATCCGGAGAGTGTTGGAATCAGTATTTGGGGAACCAGCGCAATGCGAACACATGGTGATGATGTAGCAGAGGTGCTCGCTTTACTCGGTGTACGGCCGGTATGGCAGGCAGAAAGTCGGCGCATTGTAGGTGTGGAGGTGATTCCTATTGAGGAACTAGGTCGGCCAAGAATAGATGTGACGACCCGAATCAGCGGATTTTTCAGAGATGCATTCCCGCATTTGATTGAATTGCTGGACGAAGCGGTGCAAATGGTGATTGCGCTGGACGAGCCTTTGGAAGAGAATTTTGTAAAAAAACATTTTTTGAAAGATCTCGCAGAGCTGCAAAAGGATACGGAATTATCGGTAGAAGAAGCAGAAGAAAGGGCTGGGTACCGTATTTTTGGTGCTGCACCAGGCACTTATGGAGCCGGAATTTTGCCGCTGATTGATGCACAGAATTGGCAGGATGACACGGATTTTGCACAGGCATATGTAAACTGGGGCGGTTATGCCTATACCAGAAGTGTGCAGGGAGCGGATGCCAGAACGGAGTTTCAGCAACGGCTTTCCGGTGTGGAAATCGCATTGCACAATCAGGATAACAGGGAGCACGACCTATTCGATAGTGATGATTATCTGCAATTCCATGGCGGAATGATCGCTACGATAAGAAGCCTCACCGGCCAGCAACCGAAACATTATTTTGGTGATTCTCAGGATCCCGCGCGACCCGTTGTAAGAGATTTGAAAGAAGAAACCTTACGTGTTTTCAGATCGCGGGTAGTGAATCCTAAATGGATTGAGAGTATTAAAAAGCATGGCTACAAAGGTGGATTGGAATTGACGGCCACGGTTGATTATATCTTTGGCTACGATGCGACTGCACATGTGGTGGACGACTGGATGTATGAGAAAGTTGCCGAGACTTACGCGTTGGATCCGAACATGCAGCAGTTCTTTGAAGAGAGTAATCCGTGGGCGCTCAATGCGATCAGCGAAAGATTGCTGGAAGCAGTGCAGAGAGGCTTATGGGAGGAACCTTCACCGGAAGTTTTGGAAAAATTGAAAGACTTGTATTTGAAAAGTGAAGCTTTGCTTGAAGTAAGAAGCGAATAGATTTGAATGAATATGACAAACCAATATCCCTTCACTGCGATTGTGGGGCAAGAAAAATTGAAAAAGGCCCTTTTGCTCTGTGCGGTTAATCCTGCTATAGGCGGGGTGTTGATCAAAGGAGAAAAGGGGACGGCGAAGACTACTGCTGTACGTGGATTATCGGAGGTGATGCCTTTGATAGTGAGGGAAAGTAATTCACTTTTTGATAGCGACCAGTACACTGATGACCAACTTCAAACTGTACCCTTTGTGGATCTGCCGTTAGGCGCTTCCGAGGATCGGGTGTTGGGAAGTCTTGATTTGCAGGCGATTGTAGCTGAGAAGAAAAAGAAGTTCTTACCGGGTTTGCTTGCAGCGGCGCACAAAGGGATTGTGTATATCGACGAAGTCAATCTTTTGCAGGATCATCTGGTGGATATATTGCTGGATGTATCGGTATCGGGCGTAAATACCGTACAGCGTGAAGGTATGTCGGTGAGTCATCCTTCAAAGTTTATTCTGATAGGAACCATGAATCCGGAAGAAGGTAATCTGCGTCCGCAGTTTCTGGACAGGTTTGGACTGATGGTGGAAGTGGAGTCACAAATGGAAGTGAGTGAGAGAACAGAAGTGGTACGCCGACGAATTGCTTTTGAAAATAATCAGGAAACATTTTCTGCAAAGTGGGAAGCAGCTCAGCTGAATCAGCAGAAACAAATTGCCCGCGCTCAGCAGCTTCTACCTGAGGTCACAATGCCCGACGGACTTCTTAATCTGATTAGTCAGCTTTGTATAGAATGGTCTGTTTTTAGTCTTCGGGCGGATATTGTGATGTATAAAACTGCGATTACACTCGCTGCTATGGCTGGTAGGAAAGAGGTTATCTCCGGCGATATACGGGAGGCAGCGGAGTTGGTTTTACTACATCGACGCGGTAAAAAGCCAGCTGGTCAACCGAAGCCACAATCTGATACAGATGCTGGAAATCAGGAATTTAAGAATACGCAATCTCAGAATAAAAACGAATTGTCTCAATCTGCCGACGATTCAGACTCAAAGGAAAGCAGCGACTGTGGCGAGCCTGATCATTGTGCTCCCACACAAATTTTTGCAGTAGGGCAGGAGACGGAAGTGCCGGAGCTGAAAAGTATATTGCCAACCGAAAATCCGGTAGCGGGAAGGAGAAGTAAAGTGGTTGATTCGCCCAAAGGTTTTCAGGTAAGATCAGAACGAAAGGAATCAGCAACAAATATTGATTATTCACAAACCATCCAGCAGGCCATAGTCCGAAATGCAGATGAGTTATCGATTCAAAAAGAAGATATACATCAGAAAATCAGGCAAGGAAAATCTGGTAATCTGATTTTGTTTGTCGTCGACGCATCGGGCTCTATGGCAGCTGCACAACGTATGGAAGCTGTGAAAGGAAGCGTACTTTCTTTGCTGAAAGATGCTTATCAGAAGAGAGATATGGTTGGAGTGATCGCATTCCGGGGTGTGGAAGCTGAGGTCATTCTTGAACCCACATTCAGTATAGATTTGGCTGAAAGAGCATTGGAAAGTTTACCGACCGGTGGAAGAACGCCACTGGCACATGCATTACAATTGACTGTTCAGGTTTTGAACCAAAATAAAAATAGTATCACGCCGCTTTTGGTCATACTAAGTGATGGAAAAGCAAATGTACCATTGCCGGGTGGAGGCGATGCATGGAAGCAAGTGATTCAGCTTTCAGGAGAAATACTTACAAAAGAAGTCTCCTCTCTGGTGCTGGATACCGAACAGGGTTATCTGAAGTTTGGTCGTGCTGCAGAGCTTGCGGCTGCGCTGGGTGGAGAATGTATGGCACTGGATAGTTTGTCAGCTGAGGTATTGACAAGCACCGTGTTGGATCGCATGGAAGTATAAGATTCCTGAAATTATTATTGATGATGAGTAAGCCAATTGATATATGATTGAAAAATCACTAAAGCCGATCATGTTTGTAGGTACGGGCTCTGACGTTGGCAAAAGTGTAATTGCGGCAGGATTTTGCCGGATTTTCCTGCAGGATGGATATACACCTGCTCCGTTCAAAGCGCAGAATATGTCTCTGAACAGTTACGTTACACCGGACGGGTTGGAGATAGGACGTGCACAGGCGGTACAGGCTGAGGCTGCCGGCATTCCCTGTAGTACTGATATGAATCCAGTGTTACTGAAGCCAACCAGCGACAAGTCTTCACAAGTTGTACTGAACGGCAAACCTGTAGGAAACCAGTCGGCCTATGCGTACTTCATGGAAAACGACCGGCGTGAATTATTTGCGGCAGTAAAGCAGGCTTTCGACCGGCTGTCGGGACGCTTCTCACCTATTGTGATGGAAGGCGCCGGAAGCATTTCAGAATTAAACCTCAAACATCGGGACATTACCAATATGCGCATGGCAGCTCATGCCGGTGCTGCTACTTATTTGGTTGCGGATATTGATAAAGGTGGCGTTTTTGGTAGTGTGTATGGAACAATCGCTTTGCTTACGCCTGAAGAAAGGGCGTGTATGAAAGGTATTATTATCAATAAGTTCAGAGGAGATAGCAGGCTTTTTGAAGAAGGAAGACTACTTCTGGAAAAGCTGACGGACTTGCCGGTGGTTGGCGTGTTGCCTTATTTCCGAGATATTCATATTGAAGAGGAAGATTCGGTGTCGCTGGAGTCTAAGTACAAGTCTTCGGTAGAAGGCAAGGTAAATGTGGCTGTAATCTTACTGAAACGACTATCCAATTTTACAGATTTTGATCGTCTGGAACGGGATTCGAGAGTAAATCTATATTATACTGCCGATGTTGTTGAGGTCGCAAAAGCCGATATTGTCATCATTCCCGGAAGCAAAAATACGATAGGAGATATGTTGGCGATCAAGAATAATGGCTTGGCAAAAACAATCGTGGATGCACATAAAGCGGGGAAAACAGTCATCGGCATATGCGGCGGATTTCAGATGATGGGTGAAATGATTGAAGACCCTGAGCATGTGGAAGGTGCTATTGAACAGATTCCAGGACTGGGTATATTGCCGGTTAAAACCATCCTGCGTGCTGATAAAAAAACGGTACAGTGTCAGTTTTCATTTTTAGGCAATAGTGATATTTGTGAAGGCTATGAAATTCACATGGGCGAAACCAGCGTGCAAGGTAAGGAGCAACCGGTTGCGGTTTTAAGTGATGGAAGTAACGATGGATATTTGCTGAATAGTAAAACCTGGGGATCTTATCTGCACGGAATTTTGGATAATCAGGTGGTTTTGGAACAGTTATTAGCTCCATATACTAATGAAGTTGCGAAAGATGACTACAGCTTTCAGGATTTCAAGAACGATCAATACAACCGGCTGGCGGATGTAATTCGAAAGCATGTTGATATGGACAAAATTTACAACAGTTTAAAGTGATAGCAAGAGAAGAATGCTTTTAGGACACGGAGATGATGGTTACAGGTATGGGCAAAATATCGTTGCAGACTTCAGTACGAACGTCTGGTATGGTGGTGAACCTGCGGGTTTGAAGGAGTATGTGATCAATTCGTGGGAGGGAGTAAACCGTTATCCTGAAGTGGTTTCAGAAAGTTTACAGCATCTGATCGCGACGCATCATCAACTTCCTGATTCATATATTCAAATCAGCAGTGGCACTACCGAAAGTATTTACCAGCTCGCTCAATTATTTGCTACCAAGCGGACAACGATCGTCATTCCTGCATTTTCTGAATATGAAGATGCTTGCAGCATATTTGATCATCAGCTCGAATTCCTGAGCTGGGAAGATAGTTTACGTTTACCCAGACTGCGCTCGGAAGTAGTTTTTATCTGTAATCCTAACAATCCGACAGGCCAACATTTTCCTGATCTGGAACAGTGGGTGCGGAAAAATCCGGCTTGCCTTTTTATTGTCGACGAGGCTTTTATCGATTTTGCACCATATGCGGTATCGCTAATTGATCAGATCGAAAGGTATGATAATCTGGTGATTCTGCGTAGTCTCACCAAGGCTTATGCGATTCCGGGATTGAGACTGGGATATATCGTTTCTCAGCCTTACAATATCGAACAACTGTTACGGATTAAGCAGCCGTGGACCGTCAATTCGTTGGCTCTGGCAGCTGGGAAGTTCATTTTTGAGAATTATACATCCGTTCAACCGCCTGTTTTTCAGTTGCTAAATGATAGAGATATATTTTTATCCCAGTTGAAAATGAATGATTCCTGTGCTTTGCTGGATACATCAACGCATTTTTTTCTGGGTAAAACAAATGTCAGAAATGCTGCGCACCTCAAAACATTTTTGATAGAGAAACATGGCATATTAATTCGTGATGCGGGAAATTTCAGAGGTTTATCCCGACAGCATTTTCGTGTAGCTACACTCAGTGCGGAGAAAAATTCTTTGTTGGTTAACGCACTTTTAGAATGGAAGAATCTCTACTATTAATCTTGCCCCTCATCATTGGCTATGTTCTGGATCTCGTTGTGGGAGATCCTCAGGATTGGCCGCATCCGATCCGGGTTTTTGGAAATTTGATAGCCTTCGGGGAACGTCTGCTCAATAAAAGTAGTGCACGTTTTGCGAAAGGTGTCATGCTGTCAATCTCATTGGTCGCTGGTACTTTTCTGTTTTTTCTAATATTGAATTACCTTCTTCTACAGATTTCTGACTGGCTGTTCATTCTTATAAACAGCATCTTTGTCTGGTACGGGTTAGCCAATCACAACCTGATCAGTGAGGGGAGAGCTGTTTTTAAAGTA
This sequence comes from Dyadobacter luteus, assembly GCF_003383615.1. Lineage (GTDB taxonomy): Bacteria > Bacteroidota > Bacteroidia > Cytophagales > Spirosomataceae > Dyadobacter > Dyadobacter luteus. The sequence goes on along the minus strand of NZ_QNUL01000010.1, from coordinate 21,568 downwards.
TTGAATGAAGAGGGAATAAAATCCGGCAGAACTCAGTTATCTCGGATTGTTGGTAGAGATACCTCACAATTGTCTGCTCAGCAAATCCGGATTGCAGTATTGGAAACGATGTCCGAAAATCTCAGTGATGGAGTGGTGGCTCCCTTATTTTTTTATGCGATAGGAGGGGTTCCGGGTATGATGGCTTACAAGATGATCAATACACTGGATTCCATGATCGGATACCGTAGCGAGAGATATGAGCAATTCGGGAAGTTTGCAGCCAGACTTGATGATGTTGCTAATTTTATTCCGGCACGACTTACTGCAATTCTCATGGTATTGGTAGTGCTAAGTAAAAGAGGGCTGCGATTTATGTTGCAATATGGAAGTAATCACAAGAGTCCGAACTCAGGTTATCCTGAAGCAACGTTGGCAGGAATACTAAATTGTCGTTTTGGTGGACCCAATATGTATCATGGAAAGCTGGTTGAAAAGCCATTTATCGGAGAAGTTGACAGGGAAATACATCCGGATGAGATCAGAGAAGTAGCATGGATCAATCATAAGGTTTGTTTTATGGTTGTACTATTGATTGCTATCTTTTTCCTGATTTCTAATTTTTCATTTCTGCCTTCAGCTTATTGACAAAATCTACCGATACGCCCACAAGACTGGCAATTTTTTCAACTGAGAAAGTAGTTTCTTTAATGAGGGTATTTACAAATTTGACGGCACTCTCCCGTTCACCTTCCTTTTTGGCTCGGTCCAGCAAAAATTCTTCAATTCCCATGGTCTTTCTTTTTTCAGTGATGAAATCTAATTCTTCTTCAAATTTAACTTCCGTTTCCTTGTTTTCAAAACGAATGTAGTATTTGAGAAAGTTTAGTAATTGTCTGATTTTGGTTTTACTTATCTCTTTGGCTAACAGTCTTTTGGTGAGTTCGATTTTTAGCGGGAAGATCTGGTTATCATTTAGTTTTTTAGCATGAATAGCGGTATGAACCACGAGAATCACTATGGCAAAAGGATTATTGCTGGCCAGCAATTCTTCCGGATTCTGATTCAGAACCTTATATGAATTGAACTCGTACAGCACTCTTGTCCCTAGAAACGAGCTTTCATAACGGTCAGGATGATACTTTTTGTTTGCATCCGTCAATATTGCAAAAGCAGTGATTGGCTTTTGATACTTATCCAAAATACGGTAGTAGTATGTGAACATCCTTTCTGCAAAATACTCGTCCGCATAGCCTTGGACTTCTACGTGAACCAGAATCCATTGTTCAGTTCCTTGTCGGGTATAAATCTTAACTAATTTATCTACAAAACGCAGTGCATAAATATCTTCCTCCGGTGGAAAAAGCTGCTCCAGCTCTTTGTCGAGGTATTCAAATCCTTTGTCAAGATCAAATAGTTGACCTGAATCCGGGTAGAAAATGTCAGAAAGTCATCAAATACGTCTTCCAGAATCGCTTTCCATAAATTGTCATCCCGTTTCATTTTAAGCCGGTTTAGAATTAGGTTTGCAGCTTGGACGTGAGGAATCGTAAAATGTAATGAACAGTATTATTATTACCGGTGGCCCGGGATCTGGTAAATCCACATTGATTGATCAACTGTCTTTAAAAGGACATCACTGCGTACCCGAGGTTTCACGGGTTCTTATTCAGGAAGAAGTGGCAAATGGTGGATCTTGTCTGCCCTGGATTAACCTGAAGTGTTTTGCGGATCTGGTTTTGGAAAGAATGGTTTTTGATTACAATTGCAATTTGCAAGTTGGTGCTGCTTCGTTTTTTGACCGTGGCATTCCTGATATTATCGCGTATCTGCAGGTGGGAGGTATTCCTGTGGGTAAGAACTTCTATCAGGCATCTGAAAATTATCGCTACCACGATATTGTATTTGTTGGTCCTCCGTGGAAGGAAATATATGTCAATGATGAGGAGCGTTGGCAGACTTTCGAAGAATCAACAATCCTGCACAATGCAATAGTTTCGATATATCAGAAACTTGGATATAATACAATAGCACTTCCAAAGACAAGTGTTTCTTCACGTTGCGATTTTATTCTGTCGTACCTGAAATCCCTGCCTAATTCTTAGTAACTTTGTTTTCAAGAGGTTTACACTTCGGTGTAATGAAAAGGGAATCCCGGTGTAAGTCCGGAACAGTCTCCGCTGCTGTAAGTTCGAAAAAGAGATTGTGGTAATAGAAGCCACTGGAAGAAAATTAAGAGTGAAGAATTAAGAATGAGTTTCGGTAGTTAAATTTTTAACTCTTCATTCATAACTCATCATTACCTTCCGGGAAGGCGCCGCAATCTGAACAAGTCAGAAGACCTGCCTTAAAACATAATCCTATGGCTTTCGGAAGAAAAGCCCGAGACAAATATGCTCAAATCTTATTTTGCCGCTGGCAGACAGATTGTTACGTTCTGTCAGTTTATTTCTTTTATCTGGCTTTTTACTGCTTGCAGTTCCTCTTCTTCGCTTTATGATAAAACGGAAGAAGCGTTTTCCAGGGATCTCTTTCCTGAGAAACTCAAAATTAAGCACGCCAGAGGATTTACAATTACTTACCGAAATCACTATAAGATTGTAAAGATCATGAGTCCGTTCGAAAACAGAACGGATACAATTTCTTACGTACTGGTACAGCGTGGCACACCGCATCCCAAAGGTTTTGCTGAAAGTCAGGTGATAGAAATCCCTGTTCGGAGTCTGGTTGCTATGTCTTCACTACATATAGGACTTTTGGGTTTTCTCAATGCTGAATCAGTATTGACAGGAATGGGTAATGTGAAATACGTTTCCAATATTAAAGTGATGGACCGTATAAAGGCTGGTAAGGTAGCTGAAGTGGGTAAAGATCAGGGATTGAATGAAGAGTTACTGATTAGTATGCGTCCGGATCTGATCATGGCTGTGGGAAGTCCTGTATCAAAAATAAACCGTTATCAGTCATTGCGGCAGGCTGGAATACCTGTTTTGATCAACTCCGAGTGGGTGGAGACAACGCCGCTTGCCAGGGCGGAATGGGTGAAATTACTGGCTGCATTAATGAACAGGGAAGCGGACGTGAATAAGAAGTTTTCCAGTGTAGAGAAAGAGTATTCGAGACTGGCTGCATTGACCCGAAAAGTGAAGAACAGGCCGGGTATCATCACAGGTATGCATTCCCGCGACGCCTGGTTTGTACCCAATGGGAACAGCTATGTGGCCCGCTTTCTTGAAGATGCCGGTGCCAATTATCATTGGGCAAAAACAAGTGCGACAGGAAGTTTACCTCTTGCCTTTGAAGCTGTATACCCTGTAGCGCTTAAGGCTGATTTCTGGTTGAATGTGAGTATTACCAATATTGATTCGAAGGCCGATATGTTGGCGAAAGATGCTCGTTACGGAGATTTTCAGGCTTTTAAAACGGGTAGGATTTTCAATTATAACAAACGGTTCAATGCCCAGGGAGCCAATGACTATTGGGAATCCGGTGCTGTAAATCCGCATCTGGTATTGGCCGACCTGATCAGTATCATTCATCCCGAGTTACTCCCAAAGCACCAACTATTCTATTACAAACAACTAAAATAAGATTTCGATCTCAGCTAACAGCTCATTGCTGATAGCTCTAAGCTAAACAACATGAAAATATATACAAAAAAAGGAGATAAAGGAACTACAGGTTTATTCGGAGGAAGCAGGGTAGATAAGGATGATGTTCGTATAGAATGCATCGGAACTTTGGATGAAGCCAATTCTACAATTGGATTGCTGCGTGTGAAGTTAGGAAGCGATCATTCCTGGCAGCCCAACCTGCATAAAATTCAGAAGGATCTGATGGACATGATGTCGCATCTTGCCCGACCTTCTGATGCCAAAAAGGAAAATAAGAATCCAATGCCAGTGGATGGAGCGCAGTTTTGCGAAGAGTGGATAGATGCGTTGGAAACGGCTATGACGTCTCCTTCGGATTATTTCCTCTTACCCGGCGGCAATGAAGTTTCGGCCTTGTGTCATGTTGCGCGTACACAAATGCGAAGGGGCGAACGCAGACTGGTTTCTCTGATCAAAAACGATCAGGTCCATGAGGCAATTCCTGCGTACATCAACCGTTTGTCTGATTTGTTTTTTACACTGGCCAGAGCAGAAATGGATAAGGCAGGTGTCGCAGAGGAAAAGTGGCAGCTCTTTTTATACAAACGCTTCAAAAGTGCAGAGGAGAAATGATAGTTTATATAACGGGCGGTGTTCGTAGTGGTAAGAGCCGGTTTGCACAGGAAAAAGCATTAGAACTAAGCGCCAATCCTGTGTATGTGGCTACGGCCAAAATTTGGGATGATGATTTTTCCCGGAGAGTTGAAAGGCACAAGCAGGAAAGGGGGGCGCAATGGACTTCGTTTGAAAGTGAGATGAATATTCATTTGCTGCCTATCGGAGGAAAAGTAGTTGTGATTGATTGCGTTACACTCTGGCTGACGAATATTTTCATGCAGTTTGAGAATATTGAAGATTGTCTTGCTGTCTTTCGGAAGGAAATCGATGGTTTGGCGTCGCTTGACGGTACATTCATTATTGTTTCCAATGAAATAGGAATGGGTCTACACGGCGAAACTGACCTCGGTAGGAAATTTACAGATCTGCAGGGATGGGCAAACCAGTATGTCGCTTCTGTGGCCAGCGAAGCCATACTGATGGTTTCCGGAATTCCATTGACATTGAAATAAGCATTACGACTATAATATTCAAAAATGAGCACAACCTTTCAGGAGCAATTGCAGTACAAAATTGATCATAAAACCAAACCTTTGCTAGCTTTGGGTATGCTTGAAGACATCGCCTTTCGGATAGCTACGATACAACAGACATTAACTCCCGAACTGAAAGAACCACATATCATTGTTTTTGCAGCAAGTCATGGTATTGCCGAGAGTGGAGTGAGTGCATATCCATCTGAAGTAACGCCCCAGATGGTGCTCAATTTTATAGCTGGTGGTGCCGCAATTAATGTTTTTACAAGACAGCACGGGATTAAACTTTTACTTGCCGATGCTGGTGTCGATTATGAGTTTGAACCCAATGAACAGCTGATCGACCTGAAAGTGAACAGGGGTACAAGAAATATGCTCCATGAACCAGCCATGACCAGACAGGAAGGTGAACTATGTCTTGAAAGAGGAGCATTATTGGTGGATAGAGTAAAAGAAACCGGATGTAATGTAATCGGTTTTGGGGAAATGGGTATCGGAAATACGTCATCCGCTTCTCTGATTATGAGTAAGTTACTGAAAATATCTATTGCCGATTGTGTAGGAAGAGGTACCGGTTTGGACGATGAGCAATTGCTTAAAAAACAAGCTATTCTACAACAGGTATTGGATCAATACACTGTTTCTGAAAATGATATAATCGGAATTCTGACTGTGTTCGGAGGTTTTGAAATCGCGATGATGTGTGGCGCGATGATTGCTGCAGCAAACACGAAAATGATTGTTCTGGTAGATGGCTTTATTGCGAGCGTGGCCTTTTTGTGTGCTTCTAAATTGAATCCTTCGGTAAAAGATTTTGCAGTTTTCTGCCACCAGTCCGACGAGAAAGGGCATGCTCTTTTAATGCAGAAACTGGATGCCAAACCCGTTCTGACGTTAGGTTTGAGGTTAGGAGAAGGCACAGGTTGTGCGCTTGCTTATCCATTGCTGCAAAGTGCAGTCGCTTTTCTGAATGAAATGGCTAGTTTTGATGAAGCTGGTGTGAGTAAAAAAACAACTTCATGAAAAAACAGTTGTCTTTATTCTTTATTGCACTGCAATTTTATACCCGTCTCCCTATCCCGTCCTGGGTTACTTATTCGCAGGATAGTCTCAGTAAGGCAACCCGCTTTCTGCCACTGATTGGTTGGATCACAGGCATGGTAAATGGAGTAATATGGTTTGTGGGTTATTATCTTCTCAATGTTGAAATCGGCTTACTATTATCCATGATTGTTTCTGTGCTCATGACGGGTGCCTTTCATGAAGATGGCTTTGCGGATGTGTGCGACGGTTTCGGAGGCGGCTGGACAAAGGAAAAGATATTGGAAATCATGAAAGACAGCCGCCTCGGAACCTACGGAGCCTCGGGATTGATTTTCATGTTAGCGTTTAAATATTTGTTACTCCAACATCTCGCTACATTTAATAATATAGATTTTTATACACTGACAGTCGTATTCATTGCTGGTCATTCTTTAAGCCGATTCATGGCCGCAACTGTCATTTTTACGCAGTCTTATGCGCGGGATACTGAAGACAGCAAAGCAAAACCTGTAGCAGTTGCTACGCATAGGAATACATTTGTAATTGCAGGGGTTTTGACCATTATCCCACTTCTGGCTCTTGTGTACATCCTGCAGCAACCTGAATTGCTGTTGGTATTACCGGTTCTATATGTCGTAACTATCCGGATGAGCAGCTATTTTAAAAAGTGGATAGGCGGATATACAGGCGATTGCCTGGGTGCCGTGCAGCAGGTTACAGAAGTAGTTTTTTATCTTTTTCTAGCCATATCATGGAAGTTTATCTGATAAGGCATACAACTCCGCTTCTATCACCCGGACTCATTTACGGCCGAACCGATGTTCCCCTTGCTGATACTTTTCAGGAGGAATGTAAAGCTGTCTTGGCCGGTTTACCCGCTGACTTTGATATTGTCTATTCCAGTCCAGCTACAAGGTGCGTTGCTTTGGCTGAGCTGATCACGGATAACTACATGATCGAACATAGGTTACAGGAGTTTGATTTCGGAGAATGGGAAGGAAAAACCTGGGATACTGTAGATCAGGCGCAGTTACACATTTGGATGGACGATTTCGTGAACGTCACAGTTCCGGGAGGTGAAAGTATGAAACTGATGTTTGCGAGGTTGCAGGAATTTTGGGCTGAAGTGCGCGAGCTATCTCACAAACGTGTAATTATAGTAAGTCATGCAGGGGTGATCAGGCAAATATTGGCCATGATCAGGCACATACCTCTTAATCAGATATTTGACATACAAGTGAATTACGGTCAGACTATTGTGGAATTGGTGACAGAAAGTGATTGTGATTAAACGTCTCTTCGCCCCGAATTGAGCCTTGTAGAGATAGTTTTGGGAAGGCATGGTTTTTGCGTATATTGAAATAATTAAATCACTAAGTAAACAAACTCATGAAAAAGTATTGGATCATAAGTACTCTGACAATCATGCTATTTTCGCTGTCTGTCTCGGCACAAGTTGTATCAAAAGATTCTATCAACATCTTAAAACAGCAAAAAAATACACTTGAAGTCAGCAAAAAACTAAATGAAAACAGATTGGAACTTGCGAAGCTGGAAAATGAAATAGCTTCGAAAACTTCTGACGTTGCCAAAACGGCAGAACGTGCGCAGAAATCTGCAGATGAAAACGGACGTGCTGCAGAGAAACTGGCTGGAAATGCCCAGGATAAAGGACTATCGCGCAAGGCGAGCAAAGCCGCAAGCAGGGCCCGTAAGGATGCTAAAAGCGCCAGAAAAGCTTCGGATAATCTGGATAAGCTTAATAAAAATATCGAATCGCTGAAGAAGAAAATCGCTGATGATGAAGCTAAGCTTGCATCTTCTCAGGGATAATCAACGATCTCAACTCGTTTTCCGGACCCCGATTTATGTCGGGGTTTTTTGTTACCAGGCATGTCAGAAAATAAGAAATCCATCACGAAATACGTGATGGATTTTCTGCATAACAAACCTAACTAATTTATGAATAAAGCCTTTTCAGACTGATATTCCTTACTTGATTAATTGTTGCCTCCGGCTCTTCTTTGCAGATCATCTGAACCGGTATTGCGCTGGCGTGCGCCTTTCACATTTTGGTTGCCAAAGTTGTAAGTGAAAGTAATTCTGGCCTGTCTGCTTGGCCATTGCGACTTCACATGGAAGTCAATGTCTTTGTAAATGGCACGTCCACGAAACTGGTTAGTCCAGAACAAGTCGTTTAGATTGAGTCTGATTGTGGCTTTTTTGTTCCATAGGCTTTTCTGTACACCTACATTCACCATTCCCATAGGTCGCGCTGCATACAATCCGTAAAAAGCACGGCTGTTGTACCATCCTGACAACTCTGCCGACCAGCCATTTTTGATTGTAAACTGGTTGTTCGCATACATGTTCCACGATACCTGCTTAATTTCTAGTACTTCTTCCAGATAGAAAGAGTTATAGTGGTTATATACTCCCGTGAAATTGGTTTGTAGTGTCCACCATTTTCTGATGGGAATAGGCGCTGAGATCGTTAGACTGATGTTATCCTGATTGTCAAGGTTATCGGAAGTAACAAAGGTTTTGTTCTCGGATGCAATCTGCTGAGGCAATTCGTCGGCGATCATATCTTTAATCCTACTGTAGGCCAGTGTGGTATTCAGGAAGTTTTTGTAAACATGTACCAGTTGAAATGAATTGGTATACTGTGGTTTCAGGTTCGGATTTCCTTTCTGGAAAGTATAGGGATCAAGATAGAACTCGAACGGATTTAAAGACTGGTAATTGGGTCGGTCTATCCTGCGGCTATATGAAAGGTTCAGCACGTTGTTTGTATCAAGCTGTTGTGATAAAAACATACTCGGGAACAGATTGATATAGTTACGATCCAGCTTTTGATTCAGTGTTACCGAGTTCCCTATTGAATGTGTATGTTCTCCACGGAAGCCCAGTTGGTATGTCAGTTTTTTAGAGATCTTACCGCTGTAGTTAATGTAAGCAGCATTCACATTTTCAGTGTATTTGAATTGGTTGGAGCGTGATGGATCAAGTGTCCAGTCGTCTGCTTTGGTCTCGAATACCATGTTGTTGTCCGAAGCCACATAACTTGCTTTCAAACCTGTTTCAAATTTTCCTTTCCAAAGTGGCTGTGTATAGTCAAGCTTGGCAACGCCAATGTTAATTTCAGAAGGCATTTTGTTACGCACAATTTCCGGTGCTCCGTCTGCTTCGCCGTTTGGTTTGCTGTAGCGGGTGTCCAGCTCGCTTCTATTTTCTCCTTGGTATTTGACGTAATCCACATCGAAAGTCAGTTCCTTACCATTATCATCAAACTGGTGCTTGAAGTTCAGGTTCGTACTGAAATTGTTCATTTTAGAGCCATTGAACACATCCGTACGGAATGTACGTTGCAGACTGAGGTCTTCATTCAGGATGCGGGTGTTGGTTTGCCCGAAAGGATTGCTGAAGGTATTTCTGAAGCCGGAGACCAGCACTCCGAAGGTCGATTTTTTAGTAGCGAAAAAATCAACTCCTGCTCTTATGTTGTGATATTGAGACTTGTTGATCCTTTCCGTTTTTTGATCAAAAATGGTTACTTTATCTTCAAATGGGATAGATCTGTAAATTTGGTTATTATTAAATCCTTTATTGACGAAAGTGCCGGCGCTGACGAAAGTGCTGATTTTCCCTGCCCGGTGGTTGATCGTTCCCGTAGCGTTGGTACGTCCGTGGCGGGCATAACCTGCACCCAGATTGATATTCCCATTCGTGCCGTAATTCTTATTGCGTTTCATCTTAATATTGATGATCCCGGAATTACCTGCCGCATCGTATTTAGCAGATGGGTTAGTGATCAATTCGATTTTTTCAATATTGTCGCTAGGCGTGTTTCTCAGCAAATTCATAAGCTCCTGTTGAGAAAGGAAAGTTTGTTTCCCGTCAATCTGTACGATTACTCCTTCTTTTCCACGTAGTTTGAGCTGATCGTTTTGCTGATCCACAGTAACGCCCGGTGCTCTTTCGAGTACTTCCAGAGCCGTGGATCCGGCAGAAACAATACTGTTTTCAACGTTCAGAACTGTGCGGTCTATCTGCTGTTCTATAAATGGTTTCTTTGCTACTACCGTAACTTCATTCAATGATTTCGTATCAGTTTTCAGTGCGGTAGCCGGAAGCGTAACCAGTGCGTTGGCAACTCTAAAAACATTGCTATACTCTTTTTGGTATCCTACCATAGAAACCAGTGTGATGTACTGACCTTCGGCAACTTGTTCAAAAAGGAATTTGCCGTTTTCATCAGATGCCAATCCTTTGGCCAGCGTAGAGTCTTTGGCGTGCAGAAGCAGCACGTTTACAAACGGGAATGCAGCAGACTTTTCGTCCAGGATTGCTCCGGCTACTTTTCCCGTTGGGGCGGTTGATGTTTGAGCAAAGGCAAAGCTTGCGCTAAGCACGAATGCTGCTGTTAGGTTTGTAAAGAATTTCATGGCTAATAGATATATGGCTGTCTGAAAGTATAAATGACTTCTTTATCTTTCAGTACATTGCAAAGATAAGTACTTGGTATAACATAGAACCATTAATATTATGAATGGTTTGAATCTGTGTTAAGCGGATATCTCTTCTTTGCAGCACCGAATCATAGATACAAATTGAAACAGGAAAGTTGCATGAAACCAGAAAAAAAGTTTGAGCGGTTAATAATATGGGTTGAGTGTTTTGAGCTGATAAGGAAGGTTAGTTCATATTCTTGTATTTAAATTGTTGTTTTTCAGTATGTTGATTTTTGATCCTGAATTTGAATGATTTTTTATATTTTATTTTCTGAAAGAAGAGGACAAACTGACGATTGTATAAAGCGAAGATTTTTTTGTAACGCTCAGAAGGCTGTTCTGTTAAAAGCTACGTATCTTTCATTAGGGCATAATCGTCCTAATGCATTATAGTCTATTTCTTTTACTTACCTAAATCACCAATTATGAGAAAAAGTTACTGTTATCTTATTTACAGGCAACTGGCATTTTTGATTTTGCTATGCTGCCTGACCAACCTGGCCTTTGCGCAAAAGACAGTGCGGGGTACTGTTATGGATGCAAAAGGCGAAGCGCTTATCGGAGTAAGTGTAATGGTGAAAGGAACCACCAGAGGAACGGCTACCGACGTTGCGGGCAAGTACGAAATTGATACGGAAGGAGCCGGGGCAACACTGGTATTTTCATTTGTCGGATATGTGAGAAAGGAGGCTGCTGTAGGCAATCAGTCAGAGATTAATACAACGCTCGCAGAGGATACACAGAATCTTTCAGAAGTAGTAGTAACGGCGCTTGGTATCAAAAGGGATAAACGTGCGCTTGGTTATTCTGTTCAGGAGATAGGCGGCGAAGCCATTTCTACCGCAAAGGAGGCTAACCTTGCGACTACACTAGCAGGTAAAATGGCCGGCGTGCAGGTAACACGGTCTGCAAATGGAGCAGGAGGATCTTCACGTGTAGTGATAAGAGGCTCCAACTCGTTGGTAGGAAATAGCCAGCCTTTGTATGTGATTGATGGCATTCCAATGGACAACAGTAATCCTAATTCTCCGGGAAGCAGCGGTGGTATTGACTATGGCGATGGTATTTCCAATATCAATCCTGAAGATGTAGAATCCATGTCTGTGCTGAAAGGACCGAACGCAGCAGCGCTCTATGGCCAACGGGGAAGTAATGGTGTAATTCTGATCACCACCAAATCAGGTAAGTCGAGAAAAGGAATCGGAATTAAATACGGCATTGACTATTCGCATGGAAACGCCCTGGTACTGCCCGATTTTCAGGATGAATACGGACAGGGGCTTGATGGTACATTCACACATTTTCGTGGCAACGATGGGAAAATTTATACCTGGGCGGCAGCTCAGGCTGCGGGCGTTCAGGGGGTGCCCAAAACAAGCGGTGGACGCGATCGCTTCACAAGGGCTAGCTGGGGCGCGAAGATGGATGGGCAGCAATATGAAGACCAATGGGGTAATGCGCTAAACTTTACACCGCAACCCAACACTTTTCAGGAGTTTTTTAATACAGAAAGACAGGTTGTAAATAACATCAGCCTGGAAGGAGGAAATGACAATGTAAATTATCGGTTGTCGTACGGGAATACGAATATCAACGGATATACTCCGGGTAATACGCTGAAGCGTAATAATGTAAACCTGAGAACAATTGCCAAGCTAACCAGTAAACTTGAACTGGACGTAAAAGCCAACTATATAGGCCAGGCCGGGAAAAACAGACCTACTGTTTCCGATGCCAGTGATAACCCTGCTTACATTTTTATCAGCCAACCGAGGAGTATTCCGATGAGCATATTAGCCAATTCTGCCTGGACTGCCAACGATGTAAACCGGCAGCTAGGGTACGGTACGGTGCCGTTTGTAGGCATGGAGAAAACATATGCAACGAATTCTTCCACAGCCAATCCCTACTGGACACGCGACCATACGGTGAACTCAGACGACCGTCAGCGTCTGATAGGGCTTATTAAACTGAGCTATCAATTCAACGACTGGATCAGACTTACGGCAAAAACAGGAACAGACTTCTATACTGACCAACGATTCCGATCGCGGGAGAAGGGGACCTATCAAAGTGCCAACCGTAACGGGGATATATCAGAACAGGTTACACGCGTGCGTGAAGACAATAGCGATATCCTGCTTTCTCTTACTCCTCAGTTAACTAAGGACATATCTCTGGGATTAAATTTCGGAGCCAACCATCAAAAGTTTTTCTCCAGAACTACAGGGAATGCAGGAGTAGAGTTCATAGCTCCGAATCTCTACACTATTACCAATACACTCACTCAGACTTCCGTTTTTGGTTTGACGGAATCTTCCATTAATTCTGTCTATATGTCGGGACAGCTCGGGTTTAAGGAGTGGCTATTTCTGGATTTTTCTGCCCGAAATGACTGGTCTTCAACATTATCTCCGGCCAATAATTCATTTTTTTATCCGGCAGTTAGTGCCAGTTTTGTAGTGACTGATGCGTTTAATATACAAAGCGATGTACTCAGCTTTTTGAAACTACGTGCATCTGTGGCTCAGGCTGGTAGTTCGGGTTCTCCATACCAGCTAACAGGAAATTATTCAATTGATGCTGTGTCTCATGGTGGTATTCCGCTTTCGAGCTATACCTCTACAATTCCTGATCCGAATCTTAAAAACGAACTGACCACATCTTCGGAATTTGGTGTAGAAGCACGTTTCTTTAAAAATCGGGCTGGGCTAGCATTTGCCTATTACAACGCATCTACTAAAAATCAGATTCTGGATGTGCCGCTTCCTCCTTCAAGCACCTTTGCTTCACGAAGAATTAATGCAGGCGAAATCCGAAATCACGGAATTGAGCTTACACTCAATGGCACACCTTTGAAAACTGAAAGCGGATTTACATGGGAATCAACTTTTAACTTTTCGAGAAACAGGAATGAGGTCGTTTCTCTGGCAGATGGAGTAGACCTGTACACCCTGGGAACCGACCGTGGAGTAAATGTGATTGCATCGCCGGGAAAACCATTTGGTACAATCATAGGAAACGGATTTCAATGGCTCCGTGATAATGAAGGGAATCGTTTAATTGATCCGACGACGGGTCTTCCTTTGAAGTCCAATGGAAAGGTACTGTATGAGTTGGGCAATGCGCTTCCCAAGTGGATCGGTGGTTTCAATAACAGCTTCCGTTATAAAGGAGTTGCACTTTCGGGGCTGATAGATATCAGTCAGGGGGGCAAAATCTATTCGCAAAGCATGCGTGAGGAGTTGGTTTATGGTACCATCAAAAAGACGCTCCCAGGGCGTGACGGAACCTACGTAGCCGATGGGGTGGTGGCTTCAAAATCTGCTGATGGAAACTGGGCCGGTACAGGTGTTGCGAATACAAAGCAGGTTCGCGCTCAGGATTATTGGAATGTGGTGGCGCCCGATAAGGACAATGTTGTTCCTGAGGAAATGCTCAACGATGCAAGTTATGTGATGTTCAGGGAGCTTACACTCAATTACTCTCTTCCTGCCAAAGTTGTAAACCGAACTCCTTTCAAAGGAATCCGTGCTGGGATTTATGGCCGAAACCTTTTCTATCTGCAACGGAGGACAGAAGGGTTTGCTCCGGAAGCATCCTCTTTCAATGTGAGTAATTCATCAATCGGTCTGGAATCTACGGCTTTACCGTTGCTGAGATATTTTGGAGCAAGTTTGAATGTGGAGTTGTAATTGTATTAAACATGACTTTTTTAGAGATGAAACATATATTTAAATCAATTTTAGCAGCGGGTGGTATTTGCTTACTGCAGGCATGTACAGGTGATTTTGAAAAACTCAATACACCACCCAACTCCGTTACCACCATTGATCCGGGCTTACAGCTCTCCCGTGTACAGCGCGACGGAGCATTTGCAGAAGGTGTGGAATACCCGAATAACCAATATGGTTCGTGGATACAGCAATGGGCGGGAGGTGTGCTGATTTCAAGCTCGCGGTATATTGAACAACCGGATAATAATACATGGGATGCTCATTATACTTTAATCAAAAACATAAGCCAGATCAGAAATGAAATTTTGAAAGGACAGGAAAATGAACCTTCCGGAAGAACCAAACTGGCTATTGCAAGGGTGGTGGAAATTGCTGTATGGCAGCGTTTGACAGATTTATTTGGTGATATCCCTTATTCTCAGAGTGCGCTGGGAACTGCGGAGGTCAATAATAAGCCTGCTTTCGATACCCAGGAGTCTGTTTATAAATCGCTGATCGCTGACATTAATACGGCGCTCGCTCAATTAACAGTAGGTGATGTAAGTTACGGCACTGCAGATTTCTATTACAAAGGAGATGTAGCAAAATGGAAGAAGTATGCTAATTCTTTAAAACTACGGTTGGGGATGAGAATCAGGTATGCTGATCCTGCACTGGCCCAGAAAACCGTAACGGAAGCTATGGCGCAACCACTACTGGAAAGTAATGCCGACAATGCAACTGTTCCTACTTTTAACAATGCAACTAATGCGAATGTGCATCCGATCCTAAACCATTTTCTGGCCGGAAGCCCGGACTTGAAATATTTGGCAGATGCTTTTGTAAACCAGCTTGTTACCAGTAATGATCCGCGACTACCCCGGATTGCACAGCCTAGTGTGAATTCTGTGAAGGCAGGAGCTCCTGCTTATAAAGGAATCGGAGTTGCGCTTACCGACGAAATTCTTAAAACAATCATTAAGGATGACTATTCAACGGCATCGACAACCACTTTCTTTAACCGTGCGTACAGCCCCGCTATTCCATGTATTGTGATGTCGTTTTCGGATGTATCTTTTTATAAAGCCGAAGCAGCACTGGAAGGATGGGGAGCAACAGCAGAGCAGGCTGAGAAATTCTATCAGGACGGAGTAACTGCCGCGTTAGCTCAGGAACCTTATAATGTCACAACCATTCCTGCCAATTTCGCCTCTCAGTTGTCTTTTGCCGGATTGACAAAGGAACAGAAGCTTGAAAAAATTGGTACGCAAAAATGGATTCAGCTTTTCGGACGCTCCTATGAAGCTTATATTGAATGGAGAAGGATGGGTTATCCAACCTTGAAAGCAGGACCATTTGCAGGATCAACGAATGGAACTATTCCTCGCCGCACAGTATATTCTTCGAGAGAAGCATTGCTCAATGAGGATAACTATAAGCTGGCGGTAGCGAGGCTGCCCCAGGGTGACACGTATATTTCCAAAGTATGGTGGGATAAACGATAAGACTTGAAATGTTATCATTTTAAAAGCGGAAGTCAGTTACACTGGTTTCCGCTTTTTTGTGCAGATGCGTATGTGTTGAGAAAGGAAGGCGGTAAGGAAAGAGGAGGGTGGAAAGACTTTCGGTCAATCCATCAACCGATAAGAGCAGGATTAAGAAATGTTAGTAGGTTTTAGAGTGGCCGGCATGCAGACGAATCAGTTCATCACTTGTACTTTGAAGCAGATCTACCGAATCGACTTCCAGAATTTGGGAGATTTGGATGAGGCGCTCCACTGTTATACGTGTATAAGCTAGCTCTATTTTACTGTAGGCATTTTGTGAAATACCAAGTTTCATTGCCAGATACTCCTGTGTGTAGTCTCTGTACTCCCTGATCTTCCTGATGTTTGCAGCTACGGTTCTGATTCTCTCTTCTATCGTTTGGTTCATAACACACAATGTTTTGACGGAGTCATTTAATTGAAATCATATACGGTCAGCAGGCATCTTAAGATCAGTTAAATTACAACAAGTACGAATATTTTTCATGTTCACATGTACTTATCAGGTACATCACTGATCCATTCCGGAAAATTAACATTATACGTTTTATTATATTCCCTATATGCTCTCGCTACACCTGAGGGCATGAAATCGTCTAAAAAATATACTAATGGTGAGTGGTTTTCTCCAATTGTAGAAAAATGGGACACACCCCGTAATTGGCTTAAAACAGGAGGGTTGTACGAGTAAAAAAATAGTTACAATTGCTGATTGTACCACTTATTTTTTTGAAACGCAATTCATAGTTTATATAAGGAAACCGCGCATGTGATACGACAGCAAGTTTCTTTTAGATCGCACTTCATACTCCCTGAAGTTTTGTTTGACTCTTTTTAGTTGTTTGTTTATCAGTGTGTTATGTTTTTTATGGCATGGATGTTTAAAAAACTATTTCGAACGCAACGTTCAACAGGGGTAGCCGAAAACCTGAAAAAGAGTAAGCAATTTTTAACAAAACCATTTGTGTGTATGAAACTTCAGGAATTAAATCACGAGGAAGCAAAAGAAATCAATGGTGGTCTTTTAGGCCTTTTTGGAAACAACGATTCTCAGTCGTCAGGAAGTTTGATTGGTAAATTAGGAATCAATTTCAGCAATCAATCTGTAGATGATGACGGATCATCAGAATCTACAAATTTCGGAACCAACCTTGACTTGGGCGGTATCTTCAATTCTTTAAATAGCTAATGAGAATGAATAGTTTTTCAGGCTGATCGGCGAGAGCAGAGAAGGCTTCTGAAATAACGATATTCCGATTTCCCTTCAGCGTTATGAGCAGTTGCTCAAAAGAAAATCAGGGATAGCCGAAAACCTGCAATAGAGTAAGCGATGTCTAATTTAACTATTTGTCAATTATGAAACTTCAGGAATTAAATCACGAAGAAGCAAGAGAGATTAATGGTGGTCTTTTAGGCCTTTTTGGAAATAACGATTCGCAGTCATCCGGTGGATTGGTTGGAGGATTGGGTATCAACTTCAGTAATGAATCCAGAGATGAAGATGGCTCATGGGATAAATCGAGCTTCGGTTTAAATCTTGACTTGGGTGGTATTTTCAACTCAATAAACAGCTAGTGAATTGTCGACTCAGATTTTAGAAAGGCTTCACTATACTACTTTTCTAAAGTCTCAGACATTTTGATTTCACTTCAATGTTATCACACGCTTCGGCACTGAAAATACAGGGGTTGCCGAAAACCTGAAACAGAGTAGGCAATTTTTCAATAAAACCATTTATGTTATGAAACTTCAGGAATTAAATCACACTGAAATGCAAGAGATCAATGGTGGTCTTTTAGGTCTGTTCGGAAACAATGATTCACAGTCGTCAGGTGGCTTGTTTGGCGGACTAGGTATTAACTTTAGCAATGAATCCAAAGATGAAGACGGATCCTGGGATAAATCAAGCTTCGGTTTGAACCTCGATTTGGGTGGAATCTTTAACTCTATCTCGAACTAATTTCGGGGTACATAAAAATCGCGGGAGTGGCATGCGTCATTCCCGCTTTTTTATATCCTGTATGCAAGAAGCTCTGTTATTCTTATTAGTTGTGGATTACTCAACTAAGGTTTGATTCTACCTAGTTTGTGTATATACGTTGGTACGTTAATTGGATGTGACGTATACATATTTAAGGCCTACTCTTCTAATTTATGGAAACAAAAGATACGTCCGGAAAAATTTTCCCACCTGAAATTCTGGAGTTTACTTCAGATTATCATTTTCATCAACATCACACCAGATCTCAGCTCATCTACCAACTGCTGATGCTGTTGGTTATAATAGCTTTCATATCTCTGTTCGTCATTGCAGTAGATGTCAGCGTCCGCAGTACCGGTATTATCAGATCTCAGGACGATCGTAATGAGATCAAAGCCCTTGTCAGCGGACGACTAGACTCGGTTTTTGTCTCGGAGAACCAGCGGGTTAAAAAAGGGCAGGTGCTTTTAAAGATAGAAGCCGATATACTCAGGGAACAGAATCAGTTGGTTAAAGCACAGAAGAATGACTATGAAAATCAAATCCAAGATCTGAACAAGCTCCTGCACCTGAGCCGAACTAACAATTGGAGTAAAAAGCCTGGTCTTTCGAGTGGGTTGTATAAGCAGGATTTTGCGCTTTTCTGGCAAAAGATTACTGACGCCAAAACAACATTGGTTACTGTTGAGAAGGATTATGCCAGAAACAAAACGCTTTACAATGTAAAGGCGATTTCTGAAGCTGAATACGACAGAGCGGTGTTACTGCACAGCACGGCTACCAACAGGATCAAAACTATTATGGAAGAAGAGGAGGCCCGTTGGGAAGCTGCGCTTACACAATTGCAGATGAAAACGCGGGAGTTGAATTCTCAGGATCAGCAATATCTGCGGGAGAAAGACTTTTACGTGGTGAAAGCGCCAATAAGTGGCACCGTTCAGCAGCTTAAAGGCTTGCAGCCGGGTAGCATTGTATCTGCGAATGAATTTCTTGCCGAAATTTCGCCTGATGAATCCATGATTGCCGAGATGTATGTATTGCCAAAGGATATAGGCTTGATTCGCCCCGGCACGCTAACCAGGCTACAGGTCGATGCCTACAATTATAACCAGTGGGGATTGGTAACGGGGAAGGTGGTATCAATCTCTAACGATGTGTATACCAACGGTAAAGAACCTCCGTTTTTCAAGGTTCGTTGCAAACTGGATAAAAATTCGTTGACGTTGCCGAGCGGTTTTGAGGGGAAACTGAAAAAGGGGATGACGTTGCAGGCGCGTTTTCTGGTTACCGAACGTACACTCTTCCAGTTACTTTACGACAAAGCCGACGACTGGCTGAATCCTAACCTCATTGCAACAAACGATACTCCGTCCCTGAACTAACCACACTATGAACCCAACTAAGCCGAACCCGATACTGGCACGTTTACGATCCCTCTATCTATGGATTGTGAAGGCTCTTCCTTTTTTGAATACCAAAATGCGTCTTAAACATGTCATTATCAAACAGCACGATCTTACGGATTGTGGCGCCACCTGCCTCGCTTCTATTGCCGCCTATTATGAGCTGACAATTCCTGTCGCGAGAATCAGGCAGTATGCTTCTACCGATAAAAAGGGAACAAATGTGCTCGGCTTGCTGGAAGCCGCCAATAAGCTTGGGTTCAATGCAAAAGGTGTAAAAGCCGATTTCGAACAATTGCCGCACGTACCTTCGCCGGTGATTGCGCACGTCATCATCAATAAAGTGCTACATCACTACGTGGTGGTATATCGAGTAGGCGATAGGGATGTAGATGTGATGGATCCGGCACGTGGTGAGATGCTCACACTTACCTATGAGCAGTTTAAAAGTATATGGACGGGCGTATTGATTCTGGTGCAACCCGGAGATTCTTTTGTGGCAGGGAACGAGACAGTATCTGTCAATAAACGCTTTTGGTATTTATTGAAGCCACATAAGTCTATCTTGTTGCAGGTGCTGCTTGGGGCGGTTATTTATACATTGCTTGGACTTTCAACATCCATTTTTCTGCAAAAAATTGTAGATAACGTATTGCCGGAAGGCAACCGGAACCTGCTTAATCTGATGGGAGTAGTGATGATCGGTATTCTGTTATTCAGGGTGGTGATTAATCATGCAAAAAGCTTACTGACGATCAAAACCGGTCAGCAAATTGACGCGCGGCTCATTCTTGGTTATTACAAACACCTGCTCAGGCTGCCTCAGCAGTTTTTTGATAACATGCGCGTCGGGGAAATTATCTCGCGGATCAATGACGCAGTGAAGATCAGGGTGTTTATCAATGATGTGTTGATTGGCTTTGCTGTCAATATGTTTATCCTCGTGTTTTCGTTCGGGTTAATGTTTACCTATTACTGGAAGCTGGCGGTGATTATGATGGGGGTCGTGCCGCTGTATGCCATCATCTATTATTTCTCCAACAAAGTCAATAAGTCGACGCAACGGAAGCTAATGGAGAGTTCTGCTGAGCTGGAGGCGCAATTGGTTGAGTCGATCAATTCGGTGAGTACTATCAAACGTTTCGGGCTGGAAGATTTCACAAATATGCGTACTGAAACGCGTTTCGTTGGCATGTTGCGATCGGTATATGAATCCAATACCAACTCCCTGTGGATCGGAGATTTCAGTGGTTTTGTGTCGAGCGCGTTTACTATTATTCTATTATGGGCGGGATCATTATTTGTACTTAACAGCATTATTACTCCGGGAGAGCTTCTTTCATTTTATGCAATCATTGGCTATTTCACTGGCCCGGTAGCAAGTCTTATCGGAATGAATAAAACCATTCAGGATGCGTCGATTGCGGCAGACAGGCTTTTTGAAATCATGGATATTGAGCGGGAATCCATGGAAAATAAGGCGGTGATGACGAGCGATATGATCGGGGATATTCATTTCAGGAATGTACATTTCCGCTATGGCACGCGCGTTACAGTCTTTGAAGATCTGAATCTGGTAATACCGAAGGGGAAAATAACAGCCGTTGTAGGAGAGAGTGGTTCTGGGAAAACGACATTACTTTCACTTCTTCAAAATATATACACCGTTGAGTCAGGCAACATACAGATAGGCGGATTTGATATTAAATACCTTACCAACGACAGTCTGAGGCAAATGGTGAGTGCCGTGCCTCAGGATGTACATCTGTTTGCAGGTAATGTGATCAATAACATTGCGGTGGGTGAATTTGAACCGGATATGAAAAAGGTGGTTTCTATTTGTCAGGAACTGGATATTATGAGATTTATTGAGAACCTGCCCAATGGTTTTAATACATACATCGGTGAGAATGGGACGAGTTTGTCGGGCGGACAAAGACAGCGCCTCGCTATTGCCCGGGCATTATACAGAGATCCTGAAATTCTGATTCTGGATGAAGCAACATCTTCATTAGATTCTAAATCTGAGCAGTATATACAAGTGGCCGTGCAGGCAATGAGAAAAAAAGATAAGACGATTATCATCATTGCACACAGATTGAGTACTGTCATGAATGCTGATAAAATTGTGGTGCTGGAGCAGGGTAAACTGATCGAAGAAGGAAGTCACAAAAAGCTGCTGACCAAAAAAGGTAAATATTATGATATGTGGAGGCAGCAGTTTCCATCGCTTGAAAGTGTGAATTGAAATGATCCGCTCTGATTTGAATTCAGAGCGTTTTTTTGTTAAAGAAATATGCTTCGTATAACGAAACTTTCACAAATTACAGAATCAATGACTGTGGAAAACCTTGACGACTGGATATAGCTTTAACAACAATAAGATAAATGATAAGCTTAAATGGATATAATTACGAAGGTTGGAGGGATTTTTTCAAAAGAAGATTCGCAATGTCAAAAAAGTATTCCTGTATTGAAGTAGGAACTACAGGCGAAACCGTTACAGAAAAATATGTACCACTTGATGCAGTTGATAAGACAGCAATTAAGGTAAGATATTATACTAATTACAATTTAAATGGACGTATTCTTAATATATGGAAAACAGGTAAGTGAAATTACGTTGTCAACTGATGA
>NZ_QNUL01000001.1 GCF_003383615.1 Dyadobacter luteus | reverse complement strand
CTGAAGGCCTTTTATTAAGATCAATTTACTCAAAGAATATGTAAGATTTAAAATCTGGTTCAAACGTACTATGTTAAACCTGAAAGCGGATGCCATTGGCGTATCAAGAGTATATCGTTCTCATGTCAAGGATAGGTTCAATCACAAGAATGGCTATGGAAAAATAAAGCCATTCTTGCTTGAACAAGGGGTCACAATTTATTATTTAGACTGAACTGCCCGGCGATCACAGTTGCGTGGCACTAAGCTAACGCCCTAACGAAAACTGCCTGAGTGGGCTAAACTGCGGCTGCTGCGGAAAAACAGCAGATTGTAGATCAGATTGTCTTTGAACTATAGAACTTGATAAACAGCATTTACAATAAAATTTAACCTATATATCTCAGAGGCGCCCGGTGCAGGTATCAGAACAGGATCTGGAATTATTTCCTGATCTTTATTTTCCTTTAAATTCGCTGGTAGAAGCCAGCAACACATCGAAATGTTACCTTCTGTATGAACCTTGATCAGCGCTGATGTGACCGGAAATAAACTTTGAGCGGGTTTATATATAGGTTTACTGATGCTACCGACTGCAATCACAGGTTAGTTTGGTTAGGTGATGTTTTTCTATGCTAGGAAGTCAGCGTGTCTTTGGTGTTCTGTTCAGATGCCGATTTCAAGGCTTTTGACTTTAGCACGGATTCTTTATTTCAGCTTTACACCTAATGAAATCCCAACTTGATAAGGTCTTGATTTCCAGGTTTGCTGTGCTACCTGTCGCTGCGTAAAGCTGTATTGAAGGTAGGGGCCAACATCAAGCCGGATCCCACTAGCCCCATAGATATTTTTATAAAACCCGATATTTCCCCAAACCAAATCCTGCTCTTTGCGCATCAACCGGGTATAGTCTATGCCCAAATCGACGCTATAATTTTTAAGTACATGCTTAGGCACCTGAAACCTTTGGCGTATGCCTATACCAAGTAAGTGCGAGCGCTCGTCCTCAAAATGCTTTTCACCGATGATAGTCATATCATACTGCTGATGGCCGACCCGGGTGGCTATTACCTGATTTGTTCCTATTTCATATTCATTCCAGTTTCTCAAATATGTATAGCTTAAAAGCGCTTGTGTATTTCTCTTCTCAATACCAGCTGTCAGTTTGTAAGACAAAGACTTTGAAGATAACAATGGAACAAACTGCAGGTTCTGAACCCGGTCTTCCGCGGAAGGACTCAGGCTGACCAGCTGAAAGGTTTGCATGATAGAGGCTGAGAAAACGCCTTTAAGACCAGATTTCATTGCCGGCTTTTTAACCGGCTCTTTTGTAGCGTTTAAAGTAGGTGGTATCGTCAGCAGACCAAATGAAACAGAAATGTTTACAGAGCCAATCGGGGATAAAGAATCCAGCTCTGAAGAATTACGGCTGGTATTGACAGGCCGTTTATGAGCGGTGTTCATGTATGTGTGGCCCGGGCCAGTTTTTTCTGTTTGAGCCAAAGGGGCTTTCGTAAGACCAACTATTGCCGCCGAATGCTCTAATGATGGTGGAGTGATATCTGCGTTTTCTGTCTTGCCAGCTATTTTGATGCCTGGTTTTTGAGTAGTTCGTTTATTTTTGAATGAGGTGAGATTGTTTTTCAAAGCTGGCTGTGCATATTTCAGCTGTAGATCATCGTTGTGACCCGGATTCGGCTGTGTTTCTAAGTCTGGTTTAGCCTGCTTTTTAGCGGGATTGTTCGTCTTGTTTTTGTTTAAAACTGAGGAGCCTTTTTTATCGAAACCAGTTGGCAGTTTTGTCAAATCAAAAAGGAAGAACACGGCTATCAGCAACAGTCCGCTTATCACAGCTGTCCGGTAAAGTCCGAAGCTTGATTGGCCCAGAGCTGCAAAAATAGGCGCTCGCGCGCGGTCTTCTCCAGGCACTTTATAACCTTCGAACTTTTCCCTGAGTCTTTTCCCAAGCTCGCTATCAGCTTCTTCTTCCGGTGACTTCATAAGATTCAATTCCTAATTCCTGTAATTTCCTAATTAATAATGCGCGTCCACGGTTCATCTGAGATTTGGATGTTCCCTCAGAAATAGAAAGTATCTGAGCAATTTCCGCATGTGTGTATTGATCAATCAAATACATATTGATTATCGTCTGGTAGCCATCCGGAAGGCTCCTGATTACGGATAGCAAAAGCTCAGTATCCAATTGTTCAATGATCCTGTACGAATTGCTTACGTCGATCGCACTTTCTAAAATTTCGATGGATGAATGTAATAGCTCTTTTTTCGTGGTTCGATGATAATAATTAATAGCAGTCCTAATCACAACTGATTTCACCCACTTTCCGACTAGTTCAGGTTCTTTAACCTGGCAGATATTTTCAAAAATCTTTATAAAAGCTTCCTGCATAATGTCATCGGCTTCAGCGTCTGTTTTTGTATACCTAGCACATACCACTCTCATGCTGTCCCTGTACCGATCATAAAATGCACTTTGGGCCCGCCGCTCTTGCCGCTGGCAACCTTCAACCAGTTGGGTTAAAGTATTGTAAACTCGCCATTTAAATAATCTCATCAAGGGGTACATTCAATAGGTTGGCCAATAGGCCAACCTTTCGATTAATTTTAAAGCTTATCTGTAAAGAGAGAAGAATTCACGATATAGCGGCTTTTTATCTTTATCAAAGAAGACTAACCAAACATCCAGTCCATCGGTGTTGCCAAGTTTTTTTTGACCTCTTACTTCATAAGTCGTTATGCCATCCTGTTCATTTTTTGTGATGCTGTTAATTCCTATGTCAAAATCAAAATCCTTATAATCCTGCTCAGTCGAAAGTAAATTTTTAATCTCAGAGGGCAGTGCATTTACATTTTCCAGGTAAACCGGCTGGTCTGAACCAGCCAGCAGTCTACTATCCTGGTCGAACAGGAGTTGAAAATCAATACCATTTTTGTGAAGATAGAGCTGGTAGATTTTCTTCGCTTCGGAGCCTGTCAAAACCATGGCCAGCGAAAAACGGTACCCCTTAGCTTGAATATATTGTTGCAAAGCTTCGGGCAAGTCATTGGCGCCCGTCACGCGAAACTTCTGGCTGACCGGTGCCATTTCAAGGGTATACATCGTCGGGATAAAATCAGATGTTGTCACGCGCCATTTCAATAAGTAAGGGGCGCCCTTCCATTCATATTCAGCCAGGAAAGCGGATTCGAAACTTGCCCTTTCATATGCATATTCTTCTTCCCGGAAGTTGGAGAACGTACCTCCCGCTACAAAGCTTGGGTTCATCAGGGTTTTCAGGTTGTCGGGTACATCGGCCCCCGCGAGCCTGGAGGATGAGAGCACATTTGTCTGGGTTAACACGCTATTGTACTTTTTTGCCTTCGACTCAAGGTCTACATTCCATATCTTATCTTTCAACAGTTCGGTAAAAACAATTTTCTCCGGATTGTCGTATGTTTTTTCCACCAGTTGCATCACTTCTGAAGGGATCTGCGGGCCGTTTGGTGTAGGGTCTGTAACTCGGTTACAACTCCATAAGGTTGCTGTTGCTACCAGCAGGGTAAGTAAGTTTCTCATTATTGAATATGGTTTGAGTTAATATGATCTGCGCTGATTTTTCTGGTACCGGCTGTTTGACACAGGAAACACAATAGGGGGTTGCATGAACTTAAAAATATTTTTATGCCGCATCTATGTGCAGGCTCCAAATTCAATCATGCACCCTAAGTAACGGATCATGTGTAAGAATTAAATGATAAAAGAATCAAGGATTTTTAATCTTGCAATTAGTACCTAGTACTCTGATAAAAACGAGGCGGGTGCAGAATTACCTGGTTTACATTTTCTTTTTATTCTTCTGATACCGTTTCTAGGCATGTTTTCACACATCACCCATATTTCGCAGCGGTAGACAAAGCATAAGTATGAAAATCAGGGCGCGCCTCTGTGGCGAGTATTGTATCGGGCAGAGTATAGTAGTTTGGCTTATATGTAGGACTCTATCAAAATTACACATATGGCGGGCCTGTCTGTGTATTGCTGTGCTGGCTGCACAGACAACTGTGGTGATCGCTTTGTCAGCCATCAGTTCCCAAGCATAAAGGCAGCACGGATAAGCCCGGTCAAATCGTTGGAGATAGAATAAGGCAGCCATATCGGGGACTGATGTTACCTTTCTGTAACGCTTCCCGCCGCGTAGTATAATTGTGCGATGGTTTTCTGGTAGCCGGTAATCATCTCAGCGAGTTTTATTTTCATATCAATCAGTTTGGTTTCACGGCTGTTGATCAGAAAAAGAGTGCTTTCTCCCAGATCGAATTTGGCCAGCTCGCCAGTAAGCAAAACCTGCTGATTCTCGATGCTTGTGGTCTGAACCTGGATCTGCGACACGTAGGCGACCAGTTCATTGAAGGCGTTAAGAATATTGGTGTTAATCTCCCGGCCCGTCTGGGCGGCATCATACCGGATGGCGAGTTGTTTGGCTTTGACTTCATTGAGCTTGCCACGCTGCTCCCTTAGAAAAAGCGGGAAGGCAAAGTCGACACCAAGTTTGTAATTACTCCACCCCAGATCGTAATAATCGGGTACAAATGAGGAAAAGTCGGTACGGCTGGTGATCAGAAAGGCTGTTACACTCAGCTTGGGTTTGAGCATTTCCAGCCGGTAGTTTCTCTCCAGCTGAAGCTGCAGATCCTTGTTTTTTAACATCAGTAGCTCAGGGTGCGAGGCCTGCGCGGTCCCCATCAGCGACTGCAGTTTGCTTTTGTAGAAGTCTGAATCAACCGGGCGAGTGTTTTCAGGATACAGACTGTCTGAAAGTTCCAATGGCTGCTCGCTTTGATCCCAGATATGGTTGGATAACAGTAGGCGCGAATTATTTAGTGCCACTTTCGCTTTCTGAAACTGGATACTGCGCTCCTGAAAAGTGATAGCGACTTCTACTGAATCAATAGTGGGTTTATCACCGAGCAGTGCCTGGTTTTTTACTGCCAGAAATCTTTGGAAAGCAAGATCAGCACCCTCGCGAATCAATTCATATTGCCGGTGGGCATTATACCAACTCCAGTAATCTTTCATCGCTGAAAGCCAGACCTGGTTGATCTGTTTGATCTTTTCTGCTTCAGCATAATTTACCATTACCCTGGCCTGCCGAAGCACATTTCTGCGAGCATCGATCACAAGCCCTTGTCCTATGGGTATGCTTAGTCCGATCCCTGTCAGTCCCGGCGTGCCCGTGCGGGTTTCGGGGTTGGTGTACTCGCCCACAAAGCGGTCATACCCAATTTTTAGATCTGCGCCTGCTATCCATAGCGGCACTTTGAGCTCATTTGACCAGTTGTTATAATATTCTGTGTCTCCAAAAGTTTTTCTTCCGAAATGACTTTTGATATTGGGATCAAAAGCGCCCCAGGCCTGCTGAAGCTGTGCCCGGGCCTGTTCACTGAGAAGACCCGCCTGTTTGACGATCGGGTGGTTGCTCAAAACGATCCGCTCAAAATCCTGAAGTGCGAATATTTTGCCGCTAACCTGGTTTGAATCAGCTTGCCCGTAGCTGACCGTTACGCCAGATATAGCACAAAGAAGACATACTACAGCGAAATGAAAGATATTAAAGTGTATGCTCGAGGGCATAACGTCAAAATTTGAAGTGTTTATTTAGCACCCACCTGCACGGCCGGCTCGGCCTCCAGACTCGGGGGGAATCCGTTCAGTTGCCGCCATATCTCATACCATACCATACCGGAACGGACCGCAGAATCACGCGTCCATATACACCAGATCCCTGCCGGAGCTGTTTGGGCCAGGGTTGATCCTTTGAAGGCACAGGATCTGTAGGCGTGACAAGTAGACGGTATTTGCCACCGCTACTGCTGACCAGGTCTATCACTGAAACCTTTCCGGCAAAAGTACCCACAGCGACTGAGGGCCAGCCGGAAAACTGAACAGAGGGCCATCCTTCAAACTGAAGCCTGACGTCACTGTTCATCAGGATCAGCGGAACATCCATCGCATCCACATAGATTTCAGCAGCGATCAAAGGTGCTTCTGGCTGAAGAGTAGCAATTGACTCACCTTCTTTGATGTTCTCTCCAATTCCCGCTTTCAGGGTTTTGACAACAAAGCCCGTCTGCGGAGCGCGCACCACGTACAGCCCGCGCCTTATATCTGTGTTAGAGATTTCATTTCTGAGTTTGGCAATCTCTCCCTGAGCGGTTACTTTACGGGACAGTGCCGAGCTCATCTCTGATTGTGCTTTTGCAAGCGACTGGTCATATTCGGCCCTGATATTATCAAGTTCTATACGCGCGTTGAGCAGCGACTGAACCGAATTGTTGAGCTTATTTTGCTGGCTGACCACTTTGGCATTGTCCTCCTGTAGTTTCAGCCGGCGCGACTCGATATCGGTTAGTGAAAAAAGCCCGTTCACATATCCGGCTTCATAGCGCACGAGCCTGGCCTTGCTGATCTCAAAAAACCGTGTTACTGCCACCAGATCGGCGCTGTCGATGCTGACGACGTTTTCTGCCTGTTTAACTTTATTTTTTGCTGCCGTCAGCTGGATACTGAGCCCTTTGGTCAAAGCCCGCATCTGGGCCGCAGTGGCCTGCATTTTCTGAGATGCTGCGCCCTCATTGCCTTCTTTGGCAGTAAGCTGCTCTCTGAGCCGCAGGGGAAGTTCGGGGTCAAAGTAGGATTGGCTTGTCTCGGAGATAATCAGTATAGTATCACCTTTTTCTACCTTCTCGCCCTCGCGTACCGCCCAGTGCTCTATACGTCCGCCTATCTGATTCTGTACTGTCTGTGGCCGGTCCTCGGGTCTGAGCGCTGTCACTGTTCCCCTTCCAGGTATAGTCTGTCTCCAGGGCAAAAAAAGAATAATGATGAATACCCCCAGCAATGCGAGCATTACTTTGCCAAGCATTTTGACACCTCTGGTAACCAGGATCTGCTGTTTGGATAGCACACCGATGTGCTGCCATTTTGGTTTATCTGCCGTTTTATTAGCCATTATTTGCCTCACTTTCTTCAAGTTGCAGATCTGTGACTGCTGCTATTTTCTCACTACCTGTCACCATATCGAAAATGGTGCTCAAACTGGTCATGAATTTTTCCACTGCGTAGCTGATCTGAACAATGATTACTTCTGCTGCCACAAATTGCCCCAGCGTCATCTGGCGATCTATAACATAGTAGGAGCCTACCATCAATAGTCCGCCCATCAGCAGTGTACGCAGTACGACAGAACTTGTATAAAATTTTCTCAGGATTTTAAAATGGCTGTTTCTGGCCTGAAGGTATTTTGCAGTGATCCTGTCTGTGTCTGAAAGCACTTTATCGAGCATGTGTCTATTGCTTCGGTAGTCATCCAGGTTTTCTGCTACCTTTTCAAGGTAAGCAACCACCTCGTACTTATATTCAGATTCCTCTATGCTTGTGCTGACACCTCTCTTGTGGAAAAGAGTGAGCATCATAAAGATCACCAGCACAGTAAGAAATCCGAAGGCAATGTAGACAGGATGATAGAAGGAAAGAAGAATGGCAGCGAAGGTAGTCTGCACTGCTGATGCGACCACATCTACAAGCAGTTTAGTCAACCCCTTTTGTATGGTGAGTACATCAAAAAAGCGGTTAACCAGCTCGGGAGGATACTCACCGGATAGTTCCTGCTTTTTTATACGGGGAAAGCGGTAAGCAAATTCAACAGTTGCCCTGGCGAAAATTTTCTGCTCCACCAGCTCGACAAGTGTAAGCTGACCGATCAGAAGCAGCCCGCCAACAGCGATTCCGATCAGTACGATACCTATTAATATGTACGTTGAGCTATATAATACGCCGTTTGAAAGGAAGTTAAAGACCGCTGTTGTTCCCAAAGGCAGTGTAAGGCCTAAAAGACCTATCAGAATTGCATAAAGAAATATGTAGTTGATCGTCTTTCTTTCTACATACAGCATGCCCAGGAGCCTATTCCAGGGAGTAGGCGCTTGGGCAGAGTATTCTTTCTTCATTGATTGGTTCGTTAAGATTTAATACAATATGTGTTTGCATGTACACGCTCAGTCCATGTTGGTAAACATCTACTGCCGCCCCGGAGCTTTTGTACTACCCGTCAATCAAGCATCGGTTAGGTGTCCTGATATCTTCGTATTCTCCAACCCATAACCAGAACCATTTACCTTTTATATTACAGGCTTACAGATCAGCTTCAGGTTTCTAGCTTTCACTTTGTGGTGTCACAGGGTTTATTTTCCAGCGCTTCATAATGATTTTTGACGAGTACCTTTTTAGATGATACTGCTCGGGTTCGCCTATCAGAAAACCAAATGCTTTCATCGACGGAACTGCATCGAAGACAACTTTTAAAACCGCCATGATGGGTATAGCAAGTATAAGTCCTGCAAGTCCGAAAAGCATACCTCCTAACAGAAGCCCCACCAATGCCATCAGTGGATTGATGCTCACTTTCCCGCCCACAATATTGGGCGTCAGAAAATTGCCTTCCAGAAACTGGACGATCTGAAACCATCCGATCACGCCTGCTGCGTACCAGGCGCTGTCCTTGGTTGCCAGCGCGAAAACTGCAGGCAGAATTGATCCGATTGCAATACCGATATAAGGAAGCAGCATCAGAAGCGATGCAAGTATGCCAAAGAACCATACATACTCAATGCCCATTACCAGAAGCCCTACCGTGTTTAGTATCGCAACAATTCCCATCACAGTCACAAGCCCCACAAGATAACTCTGCACGACATAGTAAATCCTGTCAAGGACTTCGCTGACAATTTCTTTGGGTGTAGAGGTAAATGCATGAAAGAAAAACTCCCTGAAAAAATCGCGATAGTACAAAAGAAAGAAGGTGAAAAGCGGCACAATTACAACGCCGGCCAATATACTTCCCACAGAACCAAGTGCTGCGCTGACAATGACGCCAGCATTGGAAACAGCCCTGTTGGTAAATGTGGTGATCTGCTCTGTGATTTGTCCCTGCTCAATTCCGAAGCGGACAGTTACCCAGTTTTGAATCGTTTGTATAATATGAATAAAGCTCGACTGCCACTCACTGCCGCCTGAGCCTATGATAACTACCTGGTGAATAATTAGCCAAATCAGAGCGCCGATCAGAATTATAGCTATCAGCACTGATAAGAGCTAGGCTGTAACTCTGCTGAATTTGAACTTTTCGATAAAGCGTGTGACAGGATAAAGAGAAATGGCCAGCAGTATTGAAAACATCAGCGGCACTACTACGCTTTGTAGCGTATAAAGAAGGCCGATGATAAGCACCAGTGAGAGCAAAGAAGCGGCCAGCCCTATGGTTTTTTGATTTTGATAAAGTTTATGCATATGTAAGTTGATGATAAGGCGGGAGCTATTGACAGCGAGCAACCCAAATACAAATGCAACAATTAAAATATCACGCCTTGATTCCACAGATTTTGATCTTACCCGAATAGATAGGTCACTAGTGACCCAAAGGCTTGTTTCAGTCATCAGAACACTGCCCATTTGGCTGTAGGTCTGTGCACTTAAATGGATGGTGAGATCAGCCTGGAAGGAGTGGAGTTGAGCACATGTAAATTTTCTTTATTTGTTCTATCTGGTTCACAGTTAATGTGATAGCGTTGATTTGGGAGTGGAACATGCAGTGGCTGTGTGTAGGCGTGGGCTGATCATGTATGCTTGATGTGTTGCAATTAAAAAGGAGTGGCAAATAAGGGTTTCACTGAAAGTTTCCGCCCGTAGAGCGTTCACAACTGTGTAATGTAGCCCGTTGCCTTGCGTGTAGAATAATCCCCAACGATTGCTGGGTAATCATATGTGTCCTATTTCAAATTCAGGCTTAATATTGTTGCATTGAGCTGACTTGTAGCGGGGTAGGGCTTATTGGGTGGCCTAGGCGTTGGAATCTGAATCTGGCAACAATACTTGAATCAAATGGGAATTGTAACCAGAATACTGTATTCACAGGCCAACTTGGCACATTAGCCAAGGATGAATGGCCAAACGGCCAATGTATTGGTTATAGCTGACTCTAGCCATGATCACTTTGATAACGGATGCGTCTATTTGAAAGATGGCTCCGAGAAGATACCGCGGTTCTAGCGGATGTCACAGAGAAGGTCCTTCTCGAAAGGCTTTCACTACGATCAGCATTTTCTGCTCGGCTGTGAACAGTGGTCTTGCTTTGCGAGGAATGTCTTACGGTCGCCCGAGCGAATATAGTTCTGCAGAGTTACATTTTTTTCCTAGTTTTCCATAGCACCGCAGTTCACATTTAGAGGGAAGAAGACAATCGCACTTTTCAGCCGCTGATGTCCACTTTTTACGGATGACTCCACCGTAAGAGTAGCTTGGAGTAACAGTTAGGGGGAAATGGTCTGATTAATCAAGATTAGGCACTCTGAGGTAAACATCAACAATTGTCCCCTCAAATTGAACACTATCCAGGTTAAGCAACCCGCCATGGCCTTTAACGATGATGTCATAACTAAGCGAAAGTCCTAATCCAGTGCCCTGTCCTGTCGGTTTAGTCGTAAAAAATGGCTGCATCACTTTTGCTTTAATTGCGTCAGCGATCCCACTCCCATTGTCTTTGATGCTGATCTTTATAAAATCATCCTGAATCTCTGTCGAAAGCTCTACGGTAGGAGTATAGCCATCATCGGATTGCCTGGCCCTTTGCTCAACGGCATCGAAGGCATTACCAATCAGGTTTAGCATGACCCGGCCGATGTCCTGGGCAAAAACCTCCAAAGGTGGCAGCTCTGCAGTCAGCCTTGTAACAAGCTTGCACTGAAACTCTTTGTTCTTTGCATGATGGCCGTGATAAGCCAGTCGGAGGTATTCTTCAACCAGCTTATTAATGTCGACTACCGACTTCTCCCCAGAACCGGCTCTGGAATGTTCCAACATGCTTTTGACTATATTATCTGCCCGCTTTCCATGCAGGTTAATCTTATCCAGATTATGTTTTAGATCTGAGGCAATTAACCTGGCTTCTTCGATCGATCCGTCATTGAGCTCCTGGCTCAATTCATCAATGAGTTCTACTCCCAATTCTGAAAAATTGTTCACAAAATTCAGTGGGTTTTTGATCTCGTGGGCAATCCCAGCGGTTAGTTCGCCCAGCGAGGCCATTTTTTCGGAGTGGATCAGCTGCTGCTGTGCAGACCTCAGATCGTCGAGCGAGGCCTGTAGCTGCTGGGTCCGCTGTATTACCTGGGCTTCTAGCTTGTCATTCTGTTCGGCAAGCAACTGCTGCTTTTCGTGCGCATGCAACAAATTTTCAGCAGACAATTTTTCAACCTGCAACAGCTTCTGCCGAAGTAGGTTGCTATCCAGGGCAAATTCGCGAGCCAGATAAAGAGATATACCCAGGGCAGGTGCAAGATAGGTCAATCCAACCGTGGCCTGGCTAATTAGCAAACTCATTTCGATCCCAAGCAAACTATGGCTTTCGGAAATCACCACAAAGAATATAGACGCAAAAAAGCCGGTGGCGATAATAGCCGCCCCTCGTTTTCTGGTGCGGAGCGCCCGAACAGCGATCCAGATATTAATTAGCTGGAAAACGCCATAGGCAATAAAAAAAGGTATTCGGAGTGGATAAAAGATCATCATTGCGGAGCTCAAAATATAAAGCGCCCACATTAGTATCATCAGCTCACGCGAACTGTATTCAAAAAGGAAACACAGTGCCCTGGCCGTCCAGATTCCGCTCATCAGAGCAATCATGAAAGCCGGCGTATAGACCAGAGGATACATCCGGGCGTCTTCGATATGGCCCTGCAGGTTTACAATCAGAAAAGCAACTGTCGATAAAATTGCATACACAGCAAAGTAAAGGTTTGCGCGCTGTGTCGGATCATAACGATAGAAAGACAGGTGCAGCATTGAAATCAGGAAAAAGACCGCCAGCAGGACCGTGAATGTTTCGTTAGACAAGTTAACCTCTTTCATAAGTTGCTGATATGATAAAAAGTCCGTAAGCGTCAGCCAGAAAAAATACCCGTTATTTCTTAAATGAAAGCCATTCTCCCAGATTGCAAACCTTACCGCCAAAACATGCTCTTTGCCAGGAACCAGAACTACAGGCTGCGCAAGCTGCCCCATACCAATCGGAACCACCCGTTCGGGAACCGAACTAATTACTCCGTAACGCCTGATCAGCTTGCCATCCAGATAAATTTCTGATGCACAATTTTGCCAGACATCAAGTGCCAGGCCTTTATCTTTGAGTGCGGAGCCAATTTTCAAATGCAGTCGCAGCCAACCGATACGCACTGGTTTCAATTCAGGAAGTTCATGCAACATCTTTTCTGTCGCAATCTGCTTCCATGCGGAATCGTCAAAGTTAGGATTGGCGAATTGTATACTGTCATTGGGGTTGAAACGCCATCCCTGAACTAGACTAATGCCCTCTTGCGGAATTTCAGTATAGGTCACAACAGCCGGATTTTGAGAGAGAACCTTTAAGCTTAATTGTAACAGGAAGAAGAACAGTGGTAAACGTCTGATCATTCGAAGGATCTATTAGGTACTATTTTTTACAAGCTAGAAAGAAGTATCGAGCAATCATCTACCTATAAATCACTGGTAAACAGTCGATAAATCTAGGTGGATGGTGAGGGCTATTTCCCGAAAATAAATTCTCTAAAATCACGGCAAACACAAAGATGCCACCACCCTGAATTTACATTACATGGCGGCCGTAATAGTATTTTTCGCAAGATCCGACCACTTTTGATTTTCACAGAAAACTTTCAGGCCACAATTCTAGCATAAGACCAATCGAGAAGGGGGCTGCTTTTGGGGATACAATTTCAAATCTACCTTCTGGTTCGACTCCGGTTGTTGAAACTAAGTGCGGCTATGCAGAAAATCTGGGAAACTCGTTCTAATATGCGATCGGTGTAAGAAGTTACTGAAGCAAAGCGAAGGTAGGACAAACAACCATTGTTCTGCCAAATCCAAGGGTGTATAGCTGTAAAAGTTGCGAATACCAGTAAAATAGAAGTACGGAATATAAAGATGGTGCAGCAAAAGAATCCTTAATGTCCCATAGATGACTGGGGTGTGCTCAGAAATTTCTTAGAAGGCACATTAGGGACCAATCAATGGCACCATTGTGGCGGTAGCGCCTTCGATCTCTGATTTAGCCCTGAATCAAATTAAAATACAGCCAAAGTCTGTATCCAAATGAATTATCTGCTTTTTTCTGCCTACGAGCGATAACCTGCACCAACAAAAACAAAAAGCCAACCATCCATGTAGAAAATAATCCTTGTCAAGGTTCGACTATTTATTGGTGGTGAGCTGTGCTGTTACTGACCGGGGCAATCAGATCTGACCTATCTAGCTGACAGACCCATTTAGAATTTGTAAGGGTTATGGTTTGCAGGGAACCGCAGTCTATATTTGAACTCGTTGCAGGCGCTTTGCCTTTGGCAAAGTGCAGTGATCAGGGGACATCTGGTTGCTAGGATTGATCTGAAAGTCAAGCGCAGATCCGCGTCTGATAGCAGAATACCTACCGCACAGTTGTCACTGAAATCTGGCAGTTTTCGGCAGGTTCACAGCCGGCGTAGTCACGGACCAAACTTGTGATGTAGCCTGGTTACAGATAATAAAGGAAAACTACGGGTCTGCAGAGTGATTATTCGGGAAAATACTAAACTGTGAAGAATATGGTAGTCACAATTGATTACGTCAATAGCTTTAAGAGAGCCTTGGTATATAACGAAAGAAAGGTAAGCAGCGGTCAGGCTGCTTTGCTTGATGCCGGAGGATTTTTGAAGGAGGTCAAGGATCTGTCCATGAAAGAAAAAATCGACCGTTTTCAGATGAGAGCGGACATGAATATCCTAGCAAAGAGGCATTGTGTTCATATGTCACTTAATTTCTCGCCAAACGATCAGCTAACGGACCGGAAACTAAAAGCAATCGCAGCTACTTATTTAAAACTGATTGGATT
This sequence comes from Dyadobacter luteus, assembly GCF_003383615.1. Classification (GTDB taxonomy): domain Bacteria; phylum Bacteroidota; class Bacteroidia; order Cytophagales; family Spirosomataceae; genus Dyadobacter; species Dyadobacter luteus. Next base: position 720,560 of record NZ_QNUL01000001.1, on the reverse strand, counting down.
CAGGTATCAGCCGTATCTTTTATACCGGCATGAGGATGCGGGCCATCCGCATCTTCATTTGATCACTTCAAATATCAGGTCCGATGGCACGCAGATCAGCTTGTATTACAAGGCAAATAGCGTATTAAATCCAGCAAGACAGAAGATAGAAAAGGATTTCAGGTTGATCAGGGCGGAAGGAAGAAAACTGGTGTTGACGTCTATATCTTCTACTGCCGCGAATTACGGAAAAATACCCACGAATCAGGCGATACAAAACGTTTTGAATCAGACTTTGGACAGCTACAGTTATACCTCAGTACAGGAGCTGAACGCGGTTTTGATTTCTTACAATGTAAAGGTATATGTAAAACATCGTCCGGAGCATCAGGATAAAGTGTTGGGACTGTGGTACTATATTCTTGACAAAGAGGGCAGGTGGCGCAGTGCTCCCATATCATCGAACGATCTGGCTGAAAACGCAAGGTGGCAGTATTTGTGCCAGCGGTTTGAAGCTAACTTGATCAACAGGAATAAAGGACAGGCAAGAATCAAAAATGAAATAGATTTTTTATTGAGCACACAGACGAATACAGTTGGACAGTTTATTTGCCAGCTTGAGGAAAAAGGTATTCGGGCTGTTTTTCAAAGGAATCAGATCCGGCGCGTATATTCGCTTACGTATGTCGATTTTCAGACCAAATATGTTTTTGATGCAAAGGTTCTGGGCCCGCATTACTCGGCTGGCTATATCGCTTCTTGCTGCAGTCTGCAGACTGCAGCTGACCTAGATTTGAAAGCTTTTCAAAAGCAGGAGCAGCATTCAGCTGGAGGTGATTTTGAGAGTGTTTCAATAGCACTCAGTGGGAGTTCAGACAGGCCTAGGGACGGGAATGCAAAGAGAGAAGCTGATTTTTTATTTAATCTGTTTAACAAGGTTCATGGTTATTCAAATAATGGTTTAGTTAAGAAGAAAAAGAGCAGAAAACGCAGGAAAGTTTCTTAGCAACTCTTACTTACCATAGAATTAAGGCATTTTTAATTGCTGACTTTCCTGATTACCTCATTTTGTACGTGGATGTTAACTACTTTGATTAAAAATGAAAAGAAAAAATCAAGTAAGTGTTTACTTTAATGATCAAGATTATGCAATCATAAGCGAACAGTTCACCCAGAGCACGCACAGGAAACTATCCGGATTTCTCAGAGAAAAAGCCCTGGAAAAATCCGTTGTGGAAAGGGTTCACAACGCTTCGCTTGACAGGGTGTATGATACCCTTGCTGAGATCAAGACGGATCTGCAACTGGCCTGTGATAGCTTTGAGCGGTGCGCGAGTGAGATTAAGGAATATGTTGGCAGTGCAAAAATTGAAACCGAGCTAATGGATCTGGAGCTGAATAGAAGAAAACTGGTCGTGCAGCTGCAAAAAGCTTTTGACAGGATATCCAAACTTGCAGACCAGTGAACTGCGGGCGGACTCTGTGACCGTTTTAAGTTGCTGTGTGGCAAGGCCAGCTTCAGGCCCTTCAATAAATATATCGTGTTAGATGGTTCGGCAGCGGACGCCCGCAGCCCTGAATTGATCCAAGTTTGCTTTTACCGTCTACAACAGTAAGAATCAATATACATAGCTCACTTTTACTATGCAGAACTCTGAAAATCAGCAGGCTCTGTCAAGGATTCTTGATATGAGCCGCATGATCTCTATTGCCCTTATATTTTTACACTTTTATTACTATTGTTATGCTGCTTTCGCAGACTGGCAGTTGGTTTCGGCTTTTTCAGACAAGGTTCTGACAAACATTGAAAAGGCTGGGCTGTTTGCTTATTTCAATAAGTCCAAGTTTATAGCCCTCGGTTTCCTTTTAATATCACTAATCGGAGTTAAAGGAAAGAAGACCGAAAATCTAAGACCCAGAAAAGGGGCGATCATTTTAATGTGGGGCTTGGCTGGGTATTTCTTGCCTATAGTCATTTTTAGTCTTGGTTTTGTATCAACACTTGCTGTTTGCTGCTATATAGCTTTTGTTAGTATTGGGTTTTCGCTCGTTCTTTCAGGCGGAACACTTCTTTCCAGAGTCATTTACCAAAAATTGAACGGCGGTGATATCTTCAACAAAGAAAATGAGACTTTCCCTCAGGAGCAGAGGCTGTTGACAAACGAATACTCGGTGAATCTTCCGGCCCGTTTCCGTCTGAAAGACAAGGTGCATGGTAGCTGGATTAACATTATCAATCCTTTCCGGGGAACTTTGGTATGCGGATCTCCGGGCTCAGGTAAATCCTATTTTGTAATCCGGCACATCATATCCCAGCACATCTCAAAAGGTTTCTGCGCTTTCATCTATGATTTTAAGTTCGATGATCTATCGTTAATTGCCTACAACTGCTGGCTTGAAAATCAATCCAGCTACGCGGTAGCCCCCAAATTCTACACAATCAATTTTGATGATCTAAATAAATCCCACCGCTGCAATCCACTTGATGCGGCCAGCATGTTTGATATCACTGACGCGGGTGAATCAGCGCGCACAATTCTGTTGGGACTCAACAGAGAATGGATCAGAAAACAAGGTGACTTTTTTGTCGAATCTCCGATCAACTTTCTGACTGCTGTGATCTGGTTTCTGCGGCGTTACAATGATGGAGAGTTCTGCACGCTTCCACATGTGATTGAGCTCATGCAGCTGGATTACGAAAAGCTTTTCACGATTCTGAGAACAGAAAAACAGATTGAGGTACTGATCAATCCATTTATTACCGCTTATTTGAATGATGCCATGGAGCAGCTTGAAGGTCAGATTGCATCTGCAAAGATCGCTTTAGCCCGACTCTCATCTCCGCAGCTTTACTATGTTCTTTCCGGAAATGATTTCTCACTGGATATCAATAATCCCAAAGAGCCCAAGATTGTCTGCGTGGGAAACAACCCGCAAAAGATTCAGATCTATGGCGCGGTTCTCTCATTGTATGTAAACCGGCTTGTCAAGATTGTAAACAAGAAGGGGAAGATTAAAAGTAGCCTTGTATTCGATGAGTTTCCCACTATTTATCTCAGCGGCATTGATAGCCTTATTGCAACGGCGAGATCTAACAAGGTGGCCACCACACTAGGCATACAGGATTTTTCTCAGCTTAGAAAAGACTACGGAAAAGAGCAGGCCGATGTCATTGTTAACATTACAGGTAACATCATCAGCGGACAGGTCACAGGTGATACCGCGCGTCAGCTCTCTGAGCGTTTCGGAAAGATTATGCAGGACCGGACCAGTTTGTCTATCAACCGGACAGATACCTCTATAAGTAAATCCAAACAGCTTGATCTTGCCATTCCTGCATCTAAAATTGCCGGGTTGAGCTCAGGAGAGTTCGTAGGCATGATGGCAGATAATCCAGATCAAAAAATCGACTTAAAGACCTTTCACTGCGAAATCATTAATGATCACAAGGCTATCCAGAGCCAGCAAGACAAATACCGGCCAATTCCCCAAGTCAGAGAGATTAACGAGTCAATCGTTACGGCTAACTTTCTTCAGATCAAAGAGGAAGTCCAACTTCTAGCAGACAGCGAAATCGAAAAAATACTGGCAGATCCAGCCAGAAGACATTTGATGGTAAGAAAGAAAGCCAAATAAGAATCCCTGCACTACCAATATGTATTCTGTAATCATCAGCGCGGGTCTGAAGCAATATCCTGTGTCCTTAATTCTCTGAGGATATCGAAGCATGCGACGACAAGTTTGCTGAATGAGTTAAAAACGAAAAGTGTATCGTGACAGTAACCTGCATCCACGGGGTTATCCTTACACAGAGCAAAGAAAGTGATATGTTTGATCGTCTCTTGCCACCGCTTTAGAGGTTGGTGCTCGAAGAAATCGGCGATGTCGTTATAGCTACCGGTCTGGGTTTGGAGATTGGTGATCTTGGATTTGTTCGCGCTGGGGTTAAAAAGAGTATTCCGGCAGATCATATGAGCTGCGGTTACCAGATCAGAGAGTTTTTCCATTGTGAAAAGAACGTCTGAGGGGCTGCTTTGCCGGTAGTAATCATTTGCTGAATAGGCCTGCAGGATTATAGAAAGTTTACCAGAGAACTCAGCGGGCGTGTGTGAGTCAAAGAATTCTGAAAGCTTGTCAGCAAGCCTTCCGTTATCTGTTTTTAGTGGTGAGGCTCGAAGCAATACGTTCGAATGCGCGGGACCAAGATGCGACCAGAGAGGTTTGAAGGATTGGTTGTTTTGCAGTTTCATGAGCTACATGGGTTAGTTAAGAGATGATACTAATATCTGATTTGTAGGTTTTCTAAGATATTCTCTGTTGGAATATCTTAGGCGTAAAACTTCTTTCTAATGTGGTTTTTTAAGCTTTAAATGGCTATATTTGATTTAGGAACAAACTTTTTTCTGATGAGCACAGCCATACACCACGGTAGAAATATTAAACGATTTAGGGACATGCTCGGAATAAAGCAGGAGGGCTTAGCGTTTGAACTAGGTGAGGAGTGGAGTCAGAAGCGTGTCTCGTTGCTAGAGCAGAAGGAAGAGATTGAGCAGGATATTTTAGAACAAGTTGCACGTATTTTGAAGGTACCAGTAGACGCGATTCGAAATTTTGATGAGGATCATGCGATACATAATATCCAAAATAATTATGACAGTTCAGTTATAAATGGGGGGCCGACAGTTAATGTAAAATGCTCTTTTAATCCCATTGACAAATGGATAGAATCTTTGGAAGAAAATAAACAACTTTACGAGCGCTTACTTCAATCTGAAAAAGAAAAGGTCGAGTTGCTGCAAAAAATGTTAGAGAGGATTTGAGAAAGCATGAATCCAAAGTACTTACAGACGAACTTGAATAGGTGAGAAGCATGATGTAATAAATCAAAAACGGCATGAGAGATAAACTTTCATGCCGTTTTTGATTTATTGAGCTTGTAACTGCCGATGCTGCCTGTTCAGATAATCCTGATGGAACTGTCTCAACTTCTGATCCAGCTGATAACCTACACGGTAACGCTCACCGATACGGTAGCCACGGCTGTAGGTATATTCCCAGCGGAACTCGTCGGTAGTGCGTAAGCGCGCATGTTTGCCCTGAGCGATTTTTCCCGGTGGAATCGGTACTGCAAAATTGAATCCGAGCGTAGAGCCATTCTGGGTTTTGGTAGCATACACACCCAGTTCTATATTGGTAAACTGGCGAACGAATTCAATTCTTGCTCCTTTATCCGCCCATAGGAACTGCCCTCCTGTTAACTTCAATGTCAGATCCGGGCCTTTGAAACGGTAGGAAACGTCTGCGAGCAAAAGCAGCTGATCAGGATCTTCGTAATAAATTCCTCCCTTGGGATAATAGTAAAAACCCGTCAATCCCGCTTCCAATCCGAATGACCAGGGTTTGGAAAGATCTGCTTTGCGGTACTGAACATTTACACCATACTGGTCATTCTGGAAAAAACCGAGAGATGCACTCAGGAAGTGATTTCCCTTGTTGTAAAACTGGTTCAGGAAAGTAGGAGCGAGGCGGATATTTTTCGGCCTGCCGTCCATATCATTCACAATAGGGAAGAGGACTCCGGTTTGCAGCGTTAGCCCTGGCAGGATATAAAGCTGTGTTTGCAAAGCCACACTGGTGTTACTTTCTACAGGCTTATCAAAATTCCCGAATATGGCAGCGAAATACGGCTGTATCCAAAAATCGGCTTTGTATTTTTTATGTAGCAGAAAACCATTTGCTTTCAGATAGTCTTTTCTTTCTGCATCTGTGAGCGGAGAGTACTTTACATTTTCACCGACCTGGTATTTACCCATAGGAAAGCCGTTAAAATGCGGCGCATAACTTTGCCCATTTTCAGCTACTTTCTGTATTTCATACAATCCTATAAACGGATTGCGGTACATTCTCTGCTCATAAAAAACAGTACTGTCCTGCCATTGAATATTTTCAAAACTCGCTTTGAGTTTCTCCGGTGTGTATTTATCACTCTTCTGCTGAGCATGCACCAAGGTTACACTTCCCCACAGCAGCAGCCCGATTATCAGATTAATTTTTTTCATCAGCTTGCTGTTTAAGGCGACGGGAAGGTTTAAGCAGATTGATAGCCACAGAAGTGCCAGCCGTAAGCTGTTTACCATCAAGCAATCCCGCTTGTATGGTCCAGACTTTGAATAACCGCGCATAAGCACCCACATTCACATGTTTAGAATCCCACTCTGCCATCACACCACCTAAGTTTTTGTAGTGTAATACAGCTCCACCGAATGGGCCTTGCAGGTAGTGGTTTTTGTAGCGGTCTTCACTTTTCTTTTTCCATTTAAAGTTGGAAAGCATATTAGAATTGGTCAGGTTGCTCTCGTCCCGATACAGGTAATAGGGGCTTCCATATCCAACACTTGCTTCCAGCTTTAAGTCTTTGCCAACCTCAAAGTTTTTAGTTGCTACCAAAGCATGGGTAAGCATGGCACCATCAATGGTGAATGGTGTAGTAATTATTACTGCCAATGATGGAAATTTTGATTTTTCTTTGAGGATAAGGTAGCGCAGATCAAGCTGACGGTCTCCGATGCCTTCCTTTACCTTGTTCTGATCTGTACTGATCATTTGAAGAAGATTGGCATTAATTTCCAGACGTTTGAAAATAGTGATGTTGGCATAAATCACACGCTCAGGATTTACACCTCTTTTGCGTAGAGAATAATGTTGTGGTACATAGTTGTAGCCAAAACGAAAAAGACCTTCCTGTGTTTCTACAGCGCTGGGTGTAAATATAATACCCGGCTTGCCGGAGTTGTTGACTTGTGCTGCGGCACCCAGTGCCCAGAACAGCAAAAAGAAGGACAGCGAAATGCTGCCCTTCTTTGGATTCATTTGTTTTTTCAAAATCCAGAGATTTAGCGGTTGGGAAAAGGGGCACGGGGGGGACGGGGTGAGGACAAGTCCTCTGACTCAATACCCTCTTGCCCCCTAGTCCTGTGCGCTTACAAATTAGTTTCCGCCTCCCTGGTTGTGGCAGCTTTGGATCAATGCAGTTCTTGCCACGTTAGCAGCAGCCAATGCAGTAGCATAAGCAGCTTGTGAAGCAGCAAGGTTCGCATCTCTCGCAGCTGTAGCAGCTGCTAAGCGTTGCGTGTTAGCAGCAGTACAAGCAGCAATCTCAGCAGCTTGTACTGTATTCAAACCTGCATACGCATTCAAAGCTTGAATGTTAATAAGCGTTTTCAATACAGGGTACAAGTCACCCAATACAGCCTGAGCAGCATCAACATCTGCCAACGCCTGGTTTACTTGGGCATCCACCGCTGCACGAAGCGCAGCATATTTTGCAGTCAAAGGATCAGTACAAGCACCTACGGCCGGTACAGCCTGTACTGCAGTATTATAAGCAGTAGTAGCAGCAGCATCATTGGTTGCTTTTGTCGCGTCTAAGGCAGCTTTCTTGGTATTGTACACACCATCAGCAGCAGCGATACATGCATCAGATGCTTCCTGAATAGCTTCGATTGCATCAGAAACAGCAGCGTTAGCAGTTGTTGTAGCTACACCAGCAGGAGCAGCCACACGGCCTGTAATTGTTACGCCACCTACAGTAGGTAAAGTGAATTTAGGCAGGTAAGCCTGTACTGCAGGATTTGCAGCTGCTTTGTCCAATGCTGCCTTTACGTCTGCAGGGATAGCACCACCTGCTTTCACCGCTTCGATTGTTGCAGGAGTTACCGCGCTCAAAGTAGCAAGGTCTGCCGCTGGAACAGCAGCGGATACAGCCGCAGCTGCTTCCGATACAGATGCAGGTACGGTTCCTGAGGCAGCGATACCACCCAGTGCACCGTTTACCTCAGTCGCTTTTGCAGAAACTTCAACTGAAGCCTCAGTAGTTGCTACAGTAGCAGGAGGAGTGATGGTCACAGGAGCAATTTCGATCTTGTTCAGGTCATCTACCTTTCCCTGATCTGGCTCCGTCGGAAGCGGATCGTCCTTCTTACAGTTGTACATCACCAGTGATAGTACCAGCAAGCACAACATCATTGTGATTGATAATTTTCTCGTGTTCTTCATTTTAAGCATGTTTAGTAAGCGTTTATTCTATGTTTGATTGGGTATTGAGTAGGCTTTAATAATTGTTAGTTATTAGTGGTTAATTGTTAACGAGAGGAGCTGAATTAACTATGAGAGATTGATAATGATCAATAATGTTTTGTTTCCTAAAATGTCTTTGACAGCTAATGACAGTCGAGGTCCACCCTTGTACATTCCTCATTAACCCTTAACCCTTGATCATTAACCATTGATCATCATCTTCCTCTTCCCAGCACCATCACTTGCACTGTTTGGAAAATAAGGGCTACGTCGGTAACAAGACTGTATTTGCGGATGTATTGCAGATCGTAACGCAGGCGTTCTACGTTTTCGGCTACAGTGGAAGCGTATCCTACCTTGATCTGGCCGATAGAGGTGATACCTGGCTTAATGGTTAACAATTTGCGGAATTCATGAGGCGCTTCAGCCATCAACATATCCACGTCATACTTGTACAATGGGCGAGGGCCTACAATAGACATTTCACCTTTCAGTACATTGAAGAATTGTGGCAACTCATCCAGACGGCTACGGCGAAGGATACGACCGATAGGCGTGATCCTTGGGTCATGATCTCCCTGAGAATGCTGCATATTGAACTTCTCCGAATCCGCATACATGGTGCGGAATTTGATCACTTTAAAGATCTTACCCCATTGTCCTGAACGTTCCTGTAAAAAGAAGATCGGTCCTTTGGAAGATAAGCGTACAATTCCCATCAAAAGTAGGAATAGGGGAGCCCCCAGTATCATCACAATGGCTGAGAAGGTAACGTCAAATACACGCTTCACAGTGGCTTCTTCAGTGCTGGAGAATGGCTTAGTATTGACCTGGATCACCGGATACATGTCGTGGTATTCGATCGTCGCCAGATTGGTCATGAAGCCCCGGAAGTCAGGTACCAGGCGCACTTGTGTTTTCTGACGCTGTGCCACACGGATTACACGTTTCACCATGGTATCGTCCATTTCCGATAGGCAGCAGTAGATATAATCAGGCTGGTTGTCTTCCAGGAAAAGTTCAAGTCTTTCCGTTTCGTCCACATTCTCGCGGGCCTCAAAAGATCCAGATTTTTTAAAACCCAGTTCCTTACGGTCTGCATAGAAAGAGTCAATCATTCCGGCTAACTCACCTTTTCCTACCACAGCGTAGGTTTTGAAATTGTAACCCGCTTCACGGTAAAGCTGTATTGAATAGAGCATCACCACTCGCGCTAAAATCGCACTGATGGCAAAGAGCGCGTAGGTATAAGAAAATTGCTGGCGGGAATAACTTTCTCCCTGCTGCGTAAAATACATAAAGGCCAGCATCATACCCCCGTGGATCACGATGGCTTTAAGCACATTCAACGTCTGGCGATTAATGCTGTAAGAAAAGCGGTCGAAAGTGTACGTTTTGAAAATGTTACTGCATAGCAACCATAGGAGATTACTGACCAGAAGTAAATTGACATACCTGTTGTCAGGCATATCCGAAACGGCATCAAAACGTAAAAAGTAGGCTAACAGATAAGATGCATTGAGCAGGAGCACATCGGCCCACAAATGCACCTTCGGAAGGACTCCTGAAAGGCGATTTTTCATAAAAAATAACGTTGAGTAATTTTAGTATTAGGGTAAAAACGTTGAGTAAAGTAAATTCTTATATATGTACTGATTTAGTGAAAAATGCTGTCAATATTAAAAATGTCATTAAACTCGGATAAATGAAATCGAACAATTTCTACAACAACATTACGAAAATTATTGTAAATAAACCATACCAGTAAATTTGAATATTTTTTAATTATCTGTAAATCAGAATGATATATGTAATTCAATTTGAAAAATTATAATAATTCCTTAAAATTTCACAGTGAGAAATTCTTTGTAGAATTTTATTTGGTCAAATAAGTGATAAATTATGCTGCTTTTATTTAATTATCAGCGAGTTACTTTACGGTTTCCAATTTTGATCCAAATTACATGTCCGTAGAAGTGTGTAATCACATCTATTAAAAAATTCCAATCCTCATCACCCTTCAAGACTCCCTGACCACAAATGACCACCTCTGACTAAAAAACTACTAGTCAAAGCAAAGTGATCTAACTTCCTAACTTCTCGCGATCCATTCCTGACCACAAATGACCACCCCTGACTAAAAAACCTAATAGTCCAATCGGAGCCATCTAACTCCTTAACTTCAATAACTTCCTCTAACTCCTTTTACCAATTCTTCCATCCTCCCCTCCACCTTCCTCAAAATCTGCTCTTTCCCCAAATGCTCCACCGCATATTTTCTCGCATTCTCCCGCAGCAGCTGAGCACCCTCACCCAATCCAGTTTGAATAGCAGCTACAAGCGCGCTTGAAGACTCAGGTTCAGCCAGGATCCCCATGTTGTATTTATTGATTACATCGTACAAGGTAGTGCCTGGTAAAGCAGTAACTATGGCGCATCCACCAGAAGCAAGGATACCGGTCAATTTAGAGGGTAAGACAAGATCCGATGCCGATTTTTTTTGCAGCACCAAATGTACATCTGCCATGGCCAACAGGGCTGAAAGCTTTTCATAAGGTTGCAGAGGATGGAACTGTACATTGGTTAACCCGGCATCCTGTGCAAGGCGAACCAGCCTTTCTTTTCCGCCCCCCGTTCCGCTTATGAAAAAATGGACATCAGGCTGACTTTGAAATGTTTTGGCAGCATCGATGATGACCTCCAAACCCTGCTTTTCTCCCAAGTTACCGGAGTAGAGCACCACCTTGTCTGCATCTGTAAAACCGAACTCAGAACGTAGGGATTGTGCTTTTGATAATGGCTTGATCGTTTGCTCATCTACCCAGTTGGGAAACTGCCAGATCTTAGCCGGATTGATATCCTTCATTTCAATCTTGCGTTGCATTCCATCGCTGATGGTGGAGACAACCGTACTGTTTTTCAGGATAAAAGACTCCATACCAAACATGATATTCAGGAAGTTCTCATTTTTGATCATGCCCAGGTCTTTTGCCGCATCCACCTGCAAATCCTGTATATGGCTGATCACCTTGCTGCGATTTAGTTTGGAGAAGAGCAGCGGTAGCAATCCTAAATGAAACGGTGGATTAATAGTGAAAGTGATATCAAACTTCTTTCTGAAAAGTAACAAAAACCAGATGGGCAGGGTAGAAGCAAGGAAGGTAAATTCATGGATAATCCGTTTCAGTGAAGTCACTTCCTGAGGGACATAGAGCGGACAACGGTATACTTCTACACCCTCCATCACTTCCCTGTGCCACATTTTGCCCCGATAGTTTGGGTGCACCTGCCACTCAGGATAGTAGGGTAGAGCTGTGATCACCGTTACCTCATGTCCCTGCTTGGCCAGCCAGGCACACATTTCACCCGTGTATTTACCTATTCCGGTGAGTTCCGGGCTATAGTTGATCCCGTATACAAGTATGCGCATTGAAGTGAATTTTGCTGAAAACTTATCTCTGGTCAAAGAGTTTATGGTTGAGATGTTTTACATCTGCTTGTAATAGTTTTTGAAATTATTGCTATTGTCATTCCGGAAATCGCACCCACCATACCCCATACAATGTCCCAAAGATCAAAATGTCGTTTAGGTAAAAGTAGTTGTCCGAGTTCTGCTACAGTGACGAGTACTAAGGAGCCCGGGAATATGCGTCTCCAATGCTTCGATTCTTTATCAATCGTAATACCTAAAAACGTGGTTGCTAGAAAAAATGGAACAGCTGTTCTGAGATTACCGTAGTGATTGATCCATTTGCCTAGCCAGTGAGGAAAGATAGGTAATGACCCTATATCCGGATGAGGTAGCCAGCTGAAAAATAAGACCGAAAGTCCGAGTACAGCGACTGTTAGAATGGTCAATATACGAGACATCTAATTGCTACGATTCTTCAAAAGCTCCTTTGTTTTGAGCACAATGAAATATTCATAAATAGATTGTAGCGTTGCATAGGTGATCCCTGCTTTTCCATCTAAAAAGGCACGGCGTCCTAGGACCATGTATAGCCACTTAATCAACGGACGACCCGGAAGTTTATAGAATAGTCCTTTCTGGTGATATCTCTTTTCGGTAAAGTCTTTGCTGAACAAAGCTTTACCAAGAGAAAATTCCGTTCCTTTTCCCATATCTTCAAGACGCATAGCCGCTTCCATGTCAGCGTAACCGAGATGTCTGCTTATCCAATAGCGAAACCCTTTACTGAAAGGGTAATGATCCAAAAAGCCAGAAATTCGGCCTACGGTGCCGTCCGGAATAGAAACGGGATTAACCAATCTCTCGTAATGCATTTTGTCCGGTTTGAATAACCGTAAGTAGTAAGGAGACATCTGCGCATACTTTAACCACGTACCATCCCAGGCGAAATCACGTCTTTGAATTTCATAAGCAACATTATTACTGTTTGTAAAATCATATGATTTTATTGCCGCCAGCAGGCTTTCTGACACTCTTTCATCTGCATCTATGTAAAGAACCCAGGAATATTTAAATGGTATATTCACCAGCCCCCAATTTTGATGAGCAGACCAGTTTTCAAATTTACGTTGCGTAATTTTCGCTCCGAAGGATTCTGCAATCTGCAAAGTATTGTCATCACTAAACGAATCATACACATGAATATCGTCACACCATTGGTGAACTGATTCAAGGCATCCAGGAAGATCTTGTTGTTCGTTTTTTGTGAGTATAAGGACTGAGATCATAACGTATTCTTATCTTAGAGTATAATAGATATTGAGGGCGTTTTATTGTCATCCATAACTCGGGGTTTCAGGGGTTTGCATGGATGCCCAGCACACACCATCCAAGCTGGCATATCTTTTGTTACTACAGAGCGTGCACCAACCACACATCCCTCTCCAATTGTCACGCCTGGATGAACGAATGCTTCCGCAGCTACCCACGCCTGTGCGCCGATGTTGATCGGCATAGTCACTAACGGATGACCAGATTTTGTGTAATCGTGAGTACCAGCACATATATGTGCACCTTGGGATACAATAGCTCTGTAGCCAATAGTAATTTTTCCCTGAGAATATAGAATAGCTTCGTTGGCTACCCCACATTCATCGTGGAGTTCCAAATTCCAGGGTGCCCAAATTTTTGCATCGGGATAAACATGAACGCCTTTTCCTATTTTTGCTCCAAAGCAGCGGAGTATAAATGAGCGCCAAGAGTGGAGAGGCCTAGGAGAAATCCGAAAGGCCAGGATGTAGACAACTCCCCAAACTATTCTGCCCAATCTGTTACGTAGAGAGAAGGATGCTCCTGTATAAGTATCTTGATTATGCATATCGCGTTTCTTTGAGTAACACATCTTTTAACCTCTGAGCTGCTTGCTCTACAGCGAAATGTTTACGGTAAACAGCATAAGCATTGTCTGACATGCTTATTTTGTCTTCGTCAGTTTTATTAAACCACGCAGCGAGTAATCTCTCTATACCGTCCAAGGTGTCACTATCCACTATCCCTGCGCCACCATAGCTGATCTCTTTCCAAATATTAACTTGATCTGTGATGAGTACGGGCCTGCTACATGCTAGTGCCTCTGCGACAGATATTCCGAAGTTTTCTTGGTGACTAGGCAGTACAAAGGCTTGGCAGCCGTAAAAAGCTCCCCATTTTGCATCGCCTTGAAGCATACCCACAAAATGGATGTTCTTTGCCTTACGAGCTGAAGATCTCAGGATGTTTGCATATTCTCCTTCTACTGGACCTGCTACCACTAAGTCTGGAAAATCTTCCGTGTCTAGTCCTAATTTGATATACGAGTTTATCAATAAATCTAATCCCTTTTTTGGATGTAAACGGCTTAGGAATAATATGTAAGGTTTATCCCCTAATTTATCTGCTCTCATTCGAAATGCAGCCTTCATTTCTTGGCTAAACGAAGGGGGGGGTTGGATCCCATATCCAACGTTCAGTTCCATTCTGGGATTATAACCTGTGAAAGTTTCTCTAGCAAGTAACAATTCCTGCTCGCATGTGAACAAAAGACCATTTACACTATTTACAACCTTTTTTTCAATTAAATGCCAATAGACTTCATTGCGAAGGGCTTTTAGCTTTCTGGTTTTATCCCGTTGGAACCATGGATCCAACATTCCGTGAGGCATTATGTATACTGGAGGTATTCTTTTATTTTTTTGCTTTAGCTTCCTTAATATCTTAACTGCCATATAACTGTGATATAGCCAAAGCCCATGTACAATCACAAGGTCATATTTTTCGACATTTTGTATCAACCACTCATCAAAGGAGGAATTATACTTCCACGATCCCTTACTGGCACCTAGCGCGTGTATTTTGAACAAATCATGTTTTAGGTAGCTCTCTGAAGAATTATCGAAGCAAACAACTTCATTGGAAATGCCTATTCTCTGTAATTCAGGAATGGTGTTCCTTATCCCTTGGCAAGGTCCACCATTATCGGGGTTCATACTAGGTATAATTCTTAATATAACCATTTGAATATGATCTATTTTTAGGAAATTATTTGACTTTGAAGGTATCCGAATGTCATTATTGCTTCTCAATTTGATACCAAGGAGCTGTAGGCTTATCTACCATTAAACCTTTATCTAGAAAATCGATAATTTTTAAGAAGTACGATGCCATGGGTTTTCCAGAAATATGAGAAATTGCCCATGCTCGGTTCGCCCTTCGCTCAGTTACTCTCACCTTACCTTTTTCGATCATTACTCTTATACTCTGAGCTAGTTTTTCTACATCAAGTGAATTGATGACTTTTCCAATTTGATTATCAGTTATTAAGGAACTCGACCCGCAGTATTTACTTACTAATACTGGAGTCCCTTCCATTATACTTTCGGAAACTACCGCTCCCCAGCCGTCATGTCGACTCGGTAAAATAAAGAGATCATAGGTATTTAATTTTCGTCTAAGAGTAGCATTAGGTAAAAAATTGTGGAAATTTATGCTGCCGGATACCTGGTTGACTGTCTCAGCGCTCTTACTACTATTTATCTGGTCGGGCCTTAAACAGTAAAGGTCAGCCTTAAATGGCAAGTCAATTTTTTCGAGAGCCTTTATTAAAATGTCGTATCCCTTCCGCGGGATAAGCGAACCTGCGAACGCTATCATGTATTCACCGCTTAAAGGCGAGATATCCCCAATAATATCGCAATTGGAATTCTCAACAGTATAAGCCCACTCGAATACCTTTCGTGAATCATATCCCCATAATTTAAACTGATCGACTCCGTTTTTACCAGTTGCGAGAACAAATTCGATGTTCGAAGAATACAAATACCTGTGGTAGAACCCTCTAATTGTTCGGAACTTGCCTTTGACTCCTCTAAAATCTAAAGGTTCTGTAAAAATTCCAATTCTACACCCCTTTTTGATTGCATATAGAAATGCTTTTTGAATCACAGGAAAGGCGTTAATTCCTGAAAATATATGTACACTGTCACTACCAGAGTTGTCATCAATAATATCTGATATTTGTAGAGTATCATTCCAAAGGCTGATGTGAGTAACATTTCCTAGTTTCGGCTCAGCCCAGCCCATCTCACTTCTGTGCGATGAAATTCGATTTGTTGTTAACAATGTCACATTTCCAGTATTCATTTCGTCAAGACAGCGCAGGAAAGACGATTGATGAATACTATTGGTATTCTGCCAAAAAAACAACTTCATTTTGTCGCTAGTTTAGAGGAGTAAATTTCTTGATATAATTTGAAGTAACTTGATGCAATTAGCTGGCGTGAATATCTCTTTATATTTTTTAATCCATTACCTATTAGCTCTTCTCTTAATTGAGCATCGGATGATAGAATATCCAAATTTTTCCTGATTTGCTTTGGATCAAATGGATTTACAAATAGGGCGGAATCTCCAGCCACACTTGGCATTGAGGATATATTACTTGTTAGCACGCATCTACCTACAGAATTTGCTTCAAGAATGGGAACCCCGAAGCCTTCATACTCAGAAGCAAAAAATAGAATATCACACTTTTTGTAACAATCGTAAACTCGCTCTCTACTAATATTGGAATGCCACTCGTAAGAGATGTTTAGCTTATTGAGTAGCTCTTCTAAACTGGAGTCTTTTTTTCTAATCAAAATAAGTCTATAACTAGAATCCTTGATAGCTTCAATAAGCCTATTCAGATTTTTGTTGTTACCACCTCCGATCTGTAATATGATTGGACTACTCTCATCGAATATTTTTGGAGAGAATTTAAAGTCATCTGGAGCAGGATTTGGAATTACCTCTATCTTGGAAGCAGATATACCTGTTATTTGTACTAATTTCTGTTTGGTAAACTCGGATATTGTTGTAATTTTCGCTGCTCTTCTAAGAGGTAAATATAACCATACAAATTTTTTAACTATTTTTCTGATTCCGGTTAAATCACGTTCATATCTTCCTACATCATGGACAGTTACGATTGTCCTTTTCTTTGATAGAAAAAACGATATTTCATGTATATCTCCAGTTATATGATTTACATCACCCTGTTGAAACCTAGCTTTGAAAAATGACTTGAAACGCATCCACTCATTAGTGCAAAAATAATCAGTGGAAAGCATACTTTCGGGTAAAGCTGACTTAATGATGTCAAAAACTCCTTCGATACTGTTCGCCCCATCGTTCTTAGGTCTAAAAAAATATACGACTTTCATTATGCTCGTTTGTTTAAATTTGTTCCAGCTCTACCTAGTAGGAAGTATAGGTGCTTGTCAATTAAATTGACTAAAAGAATTAGTGCTATCCAAAATAAAATTTGTCTGGGTATAATATAAAAACTATGAGGTTGTAGTGACTTAAACGATAACGAGAGAGCCATCTTAATTAGCTGATGAATACCTAAAATAATAAGTGACTTACTACCCATATCACAAATAAGTCTCGTAGCCCAATTACTTTTGTTAAATTTATTCGTTATTTCTAAAGAAATAACAAGCAGAAAAGCAATGCCGGCCAAGGATGAGATATATGTTAGTGGTAGATAACCAAGTTTGTTGAAGCATAAGTCTATGCGTTCATAATTTGCAAAACAACATACAATGTTAATGACTAGAAAAAAAATAGCATAAATTATTAGTATTGAAGATGATTTAGGCTTTTCAGTGATATTTGATAAGTAAGACTTTGAAATAAAGCCGATCATGTAAAAAGCTAATGATGTGGGAACAACTTCAAGCTTATATGGCAGTCTAACTGCGTACTTGCTTAGAATTAGACCTACTAGCATTGAGCTAATTAATACCACATATAACATTAAATGGCTTATTCTCTGTAGTCTTAGAAGCAGGGTAAAGGTAATTTCAGTTAAGAAAAGAACCGGCAGGAACCATAAAGCTAGACCACGCCATCCATAAAGACATACATGAATAGCTTGGGTCATATTTTTTACTTCTGAATTCATTTCGAATTCAGTCGAGATCACCAGCATGAAAATGAAGTATAGTAGAGTGAAAGATATATAGGGTATTAACAAGCTTTTCGACTTCTTTAATACCAAGTCTAATACTCCCAGTTCAGTATTCTTGAACAGGTAACCTGAGATAACAAAAAATAGCGGCATGTGAAAGGACCAAATCCACCAAGCGATTTTTTGCGGTATCCCAGAATGTCCAATTACAACTAGGATAATACCAAGTCCCTTCAAGAAGTCTATCCATATAACTCTTTTACTTGCATTGGAAGAGTTACTCATATTTTAAATATTTTACTGATAAATCCTGTCAATCTAAAAAGGATAATATATACAACAACCATTTGAATCCATCCTCTGATTATGAAACCTAGAAAAGTTGAAATGCCTTCGTAGTTAAAAAAAGTCATTAGCATTGGCATGATTGTAAGTGCCGGGACTGTAATAAATTGTCGCTTGTCGTGACGAAATGATAGTAAATCCACCGCATAAAAAACCGGTATAATTACCAAGGCAAGTAAGAGAAGGTATAGATAACCAAATGCAGCGATGCCGGCCCCGTTCACCTGAGATTGTCTTTTACTTTCTAGGCCATTATAGTCACCTGTTGATAAATAGTATAGATAATCTCCGTAAGATGCTTTCATTATTTGCTTCTTATCTATGGTTATGTCAAGTATTTGCAGTAGAGGGCTTGGAAAAAGAGCTAATACAAAATTGCCTAGAAATTCCCTCATTGGAGTTGAGTCATCAATTCTTTCAGCATGGTATAGATTTAGATCCGATGCTTTCAAATTACATAATCTT
Source organism: Dyadobacter luteus (assembly GCF_003383615.1). Classification (GTDB taxonomy): domain Bacteria; phylum Bacteroidota; class Bacteroidia; order Cytophagales; family Spirosomataceae; genus Dyadobacter; species Dyadobacter luteus. Next base: position 702,294 of record NZ_QNUL01000001.1, on the reverse strand, counting down.
GCTAGGAAAATGTTGTCTACATAATGTTCGTCCCAGAGGTAATTTGTCACAATGACTCCTTCCATTTTTTTTCTAGTCTGATTCAGAGCTTCTTCATTAAAGAAAACGTCTATAGTTTTTGATATCATATCGATGGATGATGTTTCCTTCTTTTGAGCTCTAACAGTTACCATTGCTAAGCCGAGGTTAACTAATGGGCCAGTTAAGAGGTAAACGATTATAACATAAGCTGCGATTTTTTTACCAGAAAAAATATCTGGAGATATTCGATTCATAAGAAGGCTTAAAAGATAGGTGAAGCAAAGTCCCATAACTACTTTCATGAAAGTAGCTCTGTGATTTGTCATGAAAGCCAGTAAAAGTATTATCAAAGAGTATGCTACAAAAATGTAAATATTATTTCTTCTTTTAGGTGTCCCAGAGTACAGGTTCTTAAAGAATAAAAAATAGGGGCAGTAAGCAAATGGGAAAAAGCCTTGTATTAATTTTGAGGATGATGACTCTCCTTCTTCAGTATGTATCCCCGCATAGTAAAGAACAAAAAGTGAGATGATTCCTACTAAACCCATTAGCCAAATTTGTAAGTCATCAGGACTAGTGTAAAAACCGGAATATTTAAGAAGACGACGAGCCGGACTTACCAACTTTGTGTTTGCAAAATGAATATAAATTCTGAAGGAAATTGCCACTATCGAGAGGGACATTATTCCGTGAAAAAACACGCTGTATGGTACGGTTAAATTATATGTTATTGGTTTGAGTTCGAGTAGCGTGGCCGGCATCGGAAGATAGAAATTACAAAGGCCATACCCCAAAACAACAAGCGAAGACAGGGGGTAATTATTTATAGTTTTCTCGTTAAGGACAATATTATAAACTATCAGCCAGCCTATCACTGAATACGCTATCCCTACAAGAACTGGTAATTCGGGAAATAACACCAATTCCAGTATCGAAGATAGGATCAATATTCTGATCGACCAAGATTTAAATATTGATAAGAATCTCTGTTTTGATACAGTTGTATCCAGTTTTTTGTTCAGGCTACTAGTCATTTCTATTAAAGCATTAAATCAAATAATTAACTTGTCATTGACTATTTGATACGATCTATTGGAATACATTTCCCCATTTTGACTCGAAATCTTCAAAGGCAATTTTTAAATCAAAAATCGATGATTTTGCATTTTTACTTTGTCTGACTATTTCTTCTGGGTAGCTTAAGTAAAAATGAATAGCTGAACTTAGTCCTTCCACGTTTGATTCACAAATATATCCATCAACCTTGTGTCTAACTAGTTCCGGCATGCCACCTGAGGCGAATATGATTGATGGAGTGCTGAATGACTTAGCTTCTACCAACACGTTGCCTAATGGCTCTTGTTTTATTGATGGTGTGATTAGCACATCGGTTTGCGAAAAAAAATTATCTGTGTTATTGATTGTTCCCAAGAAAACTATTCTATTAGAGAGATCGGCTGATTTAACTTTTTCTATTAATGCATCGGAATATGACTTATCGTATTGAAGACTTCCAGCTATTAGAAATTTTACATTATCAAATATTTTACATGCTTCAATAGCGGCTTCTATTAATATGTGAACGCCTTTTCCATGATTTATTTGGCCGATGTAAGAAAAGGTAACAAAATCACCTTTGGTGTAACTTACATGCGTGTCTTTAGTGTTGAATCTAATGGGCGGATAGTTGTAAATAACGGCATTATTACTTTGCAACTCACGCCCTGCTTCAACTAACTTTTTTTCTATGTACTTGGATATACAAACAAATTTGTATACTTTTTTTGATATATACTTCTTCCACGCGATCTTGAATGGAAGCCAGCCCGTAACTGGAGCGTCACCCAGTCTGTAAACGATTTTTACATTTGTAAAAAGAAAAGAAGGTATCAGATTAAAGAACATGAAGTCACTGGCAATATAAATGAAATCAGGTTTGTACCTATGTAATTCCTTTGTAAAATGAATATTGTGAATAAACACCTTATATAGGTATTTTATCGACTTTAATATAGTGTGTGGCTTCCTCATGTCATCCCAACTTGGATAAGGAATTTTTTTAGTTGAGATACAATTATTCTCCATAATTGTTTCCGCCTCTGGTGCTATGCCAAACTTGTTAGTCAAAATAAGAAGATCAAAATTTAAGTCCTTTAAAGTTTTGAAAACTTGAACATTTGACCTCTCGTGACCAAAATATAAACTGTTGCCATATATACACAAAACTTTCCTGCTCACACTTTTGCTTTTTTAGTTAATTCAATATTTGCCAAAATCTATAGAATATGTACTAGGTTTCACGACTAATGTATTTCAGAGATAATTGTGACATAACTGTTTGATTGCTTTCAATATTATTGCCAGTGATGAGTGTCCGAAATCCTACAATAACTGAATTGCCTATTTTTGAGCCCTTCAGTATACAAACCTCGCGGCCAATCCAGCAGTCATTACCTATATGAACAGGCGATGTGACTGGTTTTTCGTACTCGTAACCAAAGCTTGGAAAAAACTGTTCTGTGAGTTCGCGCCTGCGTTCGTCACTGTAGATGTTATGTGTGTTGGTATCCCAAATCATACAATTATATGATATCATACAATAACTACCTATATTAATCATTTCATCAGCTCTTAACTCACTACCCTCGTTAATATTGGTATACGCACCAATATTAATATTGCTTCCAAATCTTTGCCAAACCTTTGATCTTATTCTACAATTTTTTCCGATCGATAAATTGGCCCCTTTGGGAACCGTTATAGGCACTTTTTTGGGGCTATCTCCAGATTCTAAGATGCAGTTGTCCTCTATGTTTATTGAGCCTGCTGAGTTTATATTGACGCGATGAAATTTACAGAAATTCCCTACACGCATCTTTGACCCTGTTACCAATGTAATCTTGCTCTTTACAATTCTGATATTAGCAGGGATTTCAAGTTTTGCACCTCTTTGAATTCGAACAATTGAACCCTCTAGGAGGTAGCGATACCGCAACTCGTAGAATATTAAATTATAAAAGTTTTTAAATTTTTTAGCTATATCCATCTTAAACGTAATTTACTAAAGGCACTGTTTATCATTGAAGATATAGTTGTTTTCTCGTCTTTGCTTAATCCCCAAAAGTATATGCTAGCGAAGAAAATTATTATAGATATCGGGAAACTATAAAAAAATCGATACGGATGGTTAAAGAACGATGTCATAATGATCAGAGAACATACCATCAGCAGAGAGGGTATGAAGCATTTTCCGATGACTAAGATTAAATACTCTTTGATATTCAGCCCTCCGATTCTCTTTAGAATTATTATTCTACCGATTCCGGCCAAACCCTCAAAAACTGCGTAGCCAATAATTACTGATGTTGATGAGTGTCCGGAACTGAGTAGAAGGTAGCCGGTTGGGACAATCATAAGTTTGATTGTCCCTGCTACTAGCATGTAACTCTTGATATTACCTATTGCCTGTGCCGCAGAATCCAAGCCAACGGTAAGCTGATTTGCCATTACACCTAATATGATTAGTCGGCAGAAGGTTGTCGTATGATCTGGCACTTTTATAAGCCAGAGCTTTAGAATTTCTTCCATTTCGAAAATACAAGGAATAGCGATAAATGCTAACAGATAGTAACTAAATTTGCTAGCTATATTCGATAGTTTTAGCATACTTTGCCTGTTTCCGGCTCCTTCATTTTTCATAATTCGCGGATTGAGGGCTTTTAGCATTGTAGCCGAAAAAAAGTTAACCTGTGAGGCTACTTGACTTGCAATGCCGTAACTCGCATTTATAGTTGAACCCAAGAAAACGTTTAGTAGAATTGCTACACCTTGCGTTTTTCCAATTCCTGTCAAAGCTCCAAACAAGTTCCACCCTGCAAAGGCTGTTAAATTCTTTACAAGTTTAGAGTCATAATACTTGGTTACAGTTAATGTACACTCGTCATATTTTCTTAAACAGTATATGAAATAGCTGGAGAAGGTAATTAGGCTGACAAAAGTCATTAATAGCCCGTATACCAAGAGAGTGTCTCCTTCAATATAGGGTAGTACTAATACAATTGTTAGTTTCACTAAAACTTCGATAATATTAATAATTGACAACCACAGCATATCTTCGTTCGCATTTATCGAAGCTGTAAATGGAACGGAAAGTACTGTGAATAAAACAGATATACCCATTGCATGATAAATCCACTTTGCGGTATTCTCTCGACCTAAGGGAACATTTAAAAATCCATTGAAAATGAATATACCGATAAGTTCAATAAAGCATATTAGTGCAAGAGCAATGACAAAATGTAAGACTACACTAGTAGAAAATATTCGTTTTTGAAAATTGCTGTCCTTCTTTCCCTGGTGAAAAGAGAGAAAGCGTTGAGTTGACGTTGACATCGCAGCATTCAAAAAAGATAGCATTGATATCACTCCAGCGATTAGATTGTAAATCCCGTAATCTACAACGCCCAAAGCTCCAAGGGCTTCACGAGTAGTATAAAAGGTTACTCCAATTGTCACCAGCATTCTGCCATAAAGAATGCTGGTGTTAAGTATTACTTTGTTCGCTGCGTTCATATATATTACAGCAGATTTAACACGGAAAAATGATATTATTCGAAGTGATTAAGAATTCCGAAACCTTCATTTAGAAGTAACTGATCCTTTTGGAACAATCTCAGATCCGACTTTGCCATATCTTCAATCAATGTATCCAAAGTATGCTTAGGTTTCCATCCTAATTTTTCCTGAGATTTGGTTGGGTCTCCTATCAAAAGTTCTACTTCGGTAGGGCGATAGTATCTAGGATCAATTTTTAGTACCACAGTGCCCGCTTTCAAATGCTCTCCATTCTGGATACCTAATTCGCTAAGGCGGTCTATATTGACAGATGCAATTGTTCCGATTTCATTTTCTTCGATGCCGGTAAATGCTACCTCTACGCCAAGGAATGCGAATGTCTTACGTATAAATTCGCGTACACGGGTCGTTACACCTGTTGCTATCACAAAGTCTTCGGAGGTTTCCTGTTGCAGGATCAGATACATCGCTTCCACATAATCCTTGGCATGTCCCCAGTCGCGTTGGGCGTCAATGTTACCCATATACAAAGTATCTTGTAACCCCAGGACGATCTTCGCAGCTGCACGTGTAATCTTACGCGTTACAAAGGTCTCACCGCGTAACGGAGATTCGTGGTTGAAAAGAATTCCGTTAGATGCAAACATACCATAAGCTTCTCGGTAGTTTACTGTAATCCAGTAGGCATACATTTTCGCTACTGCGTAAGGAGAACGAGGGTAGAAGGGGGTTGTTTCTGATTGTGGAACTGCCTGCACCAATCCATAAAGCTCTGAGGTGGATGCCTGGTATATTTTTGTTTTTTTAGTCAAACCTAAAAGGCGAACCGCTTCCAGAATACGAAGTGTACCGATACCATCTGCATTCGCTGTATATTCCGGCATCTCAAAACTTACCTGTACGTGGCTCATCGCAGCCAGGTTGTAGATTTCGTCTGGTTGTACTTCCTGAATGATACGGGTCAGGTTCATAGAGTCGGTCAGATCACCGTAGTGCAGGATGAACTTGGCGTTATCTACGTGCGGATCCTGGTACAAATGGTCGATACGATCCGTGTTGAACAAGGAGCTACGACGTTTGATACCGTGTACGGTGTATCCTTTTCCTAATAGAAGTTCGGTGAGATATGCACCATCCTGGCCGGTTACACCGGTAATAAGAGCGACTTTGTTTGACATCTTTATTTTAGCTATCGGCTTTCGGCTTGGTCCATCATTACGGGCGGCCGTCGGCGGGTGTTATTTGAATTTTATGTTATTCTTTTTTTGAAACGAGTTACACAGTGTTTGACGCTGAGTTTATTGTCACATTGAGCGGAGTCGAAATGCCTTATACAATTAGGCTTCGACCGCAGGCTCAGCCTGACAAAAACTTTGCGTTTAACTTTTTAGCTAATCGCTATAAGCTAACAGCTCATTGCTAGTTCACCAGTTCCGGTTTTTCCACTTCCAATCTCTCATATATCTTCTTGACATCCTGACTATTGTTTTTCGATAGTACCAGGATGGCGTCTTCGGTTTCTACGAGTACCAGGTTGTCTACTCCCAGGAACTCGACGTGTTTTTTGGAACCTACTACACAATTGTTGTTTTTAAAATGTTGTGTTTCTCCTTGTCCTTCCCAGTGCTCCCAGATGGACTCAAAGGATCCCAGGTCTGACCAACCAAAGCGGGCCTGTACTACACGGATCTTAGAAGAACGTTCCATCACAGCATAGTCAATACTTTTGGACGGGATCTGGCTGGTTTCTAATTCCGGCAGGAAACTCTCCGCACGACATGCAAAACAAGTTTTTGATTTTTCCAGAATTTCCGGTTCGAATGCTTCCAGTTCTGCCAGGAAGGTACCTGCCTGAAAACAGAACATACCGCTGTTCCAAAGAAAATTACCTGCATCCAGGAATGATTGCGCGGTAGTTGCATCAGGCTTTTCACGGAATGAAATTACTTCATTGCCGTTGTATTCGATATAGCCGTAACCCGTTTCCGGTTTAATAGGGGTGATGCCAAAAGTTACCAGGTATCCTTGTTTAGCCAGCTCAATGGATTCGGTCAATGCCGCCTCGTAGGCCTTTTCATCTGTGATGATATGGTCTGACGGAGTCACCAATAAAATATCATCCGGTTGAACAGCCAGTGCCGCAAAGGCAATGGCCGCTGCTGTGTTGCGTGGTGCAGCTTCAATGATTTCCGTAAAGTTGCCTACTCCGGCACGAAGCAAGTCTGCTTGCGACAACAGGTAGTTGTCTTTATTGCCAACAATCAGGGTTTGATCTACAAGGCTTTTGCTTCTTTCTGCAGTCAGTTGAAACAAGGACTTCTCCCCAAACATGGGGATGTACTGCTTCGGCATGGACTTCCGTGAGACCGGCCACAGACGGCTTCCCACTCCTCCGGATAATATGACGTGAACGATGCGCATGTTTTTGGGCTATTAGCTTTTAGCTATCAGCTTTTTAAGGTTAAAATAACGTTGAGTAAAATCTATTATCTTTTTTATATTTTCTGTCACAGTACTGCCGTCACCCTGAGCCGCGGTCCGCCGATGCGGTCGAAGGGTGACGGCTAAAACATTTCGACAAGCTCAATGTGACATACTTTCTGCCTGACATTTGTCTTTAAATTTTTACCGCAAAGACGCAATGGGTTTCGCAAAGCACACAAAGACGAATTTGCTTTGTCACCCTGAGCCTGTCGAAGGGCGTTAATGGGCAACCATATTGGACTGACTTCGACTCCGCTCATTCTGACATCCATTAACCCTTAACTCCGAGTTATTTGCGTAAAAACTTCGCGACTTTGGGTGAAACCTTAGAACCTTTTACGCCAGTACAACTGGATTCACAGCCTCACGTCCAATACTGTAATAAGTAAATCCCTGGTCCTTCATCGTATCCAATTCATACAGGTTACGGCCGTCGAAGATTACTTTTTCTTTCAGCAGCTTACCCATTTTTTCAAAGTCAGGTGTACGAAATTGAGGCCATTCTGTAAAGATCATCAGGGCATCAGCATCATCCAAAGCTGCGTAGGCAGTGTGACAATACGTGATACCAGGGATAAGTTTCTTTACATTGTCCATCGCTTCAGGATCATATACAGTGATGTTTGCACCAGCATCCAGCAAAGCTTTGATGTTTTCCAAAGCCGGTGCTTCGCGGATGTCGTCTGTGTACGGTTTGAAAGCCAGTCCCCATACGGCAATCGTTTTGCCTTTCAGGTCTCCTGAGAAGTAGTCGTTCACGATCGGCAGGAGTTTCTTTTTCTGATCGTCATTTACTGCCATCACCGAACGAAGGGTACGGAAATCGTATCCATAGTCTGCCGAAGTTTTGGCCAAGGCCTGGACGTCCTTCGGGAAACAGCTTCCACCGTATCCAATACCGGCAAAAAGGAAACGTTTACCAATACGACTGTCTGTTCCAATACCACGACGTATATCATCTACGTTAGCACCTACTTTTTCGCACAGGTTTGCGATCTCGTTCATGAAAGTAATTTTCAGTGCGAGGAACGAGTTGGCAGCGTATTTGGTCATTTCTGCCGAACGCTCATCCATAAAGATCACCGGATTGCCCTGGCGAACCAGTGGCGCGTAGAGTTTCTCCATCACCTTTTTAGCCCGATCGGAATTGGTACCGACTACCACGCGGTCAGGCTTCATAAAGTCTTCTACTGCCACACCTTCACGAAGGAATTCAGGGTTAGACACAACATCGAAATCAACAGTAGCATTTGCTGCAATCGCAGTGTGTACTTTTTCAGCAGTGCCGACAGGTACAGTACTTTTATCGATGATCACAGCATAGCTTTTCAGGATAGGACCCAGGTCATTGGCTACGCCCAGTATATATTTCAAATCAGCCGATCCGTCTTCACCCGGAGGGGTAGGGAGTGCAAGGAAGATTACCTCTGCATCCTGGATACCTTCTTCCAGATTTGTGGTGAACTTAAGACGGTCTTCAGCAATGTTACGGTCAAAAAGAACATCCAGACCTGGCTCATAAATAGGTATTTCGCCATTTTGCATACGAGCAACCTTGTTGGCGTCAATGTCCACACAAGTTACCTGGTTGCCGGTTTCGGCAAAACATGTTCCGGTTACTAGGCCCACATAGCCGGTTCCAACTACAGCAATTTTCATAGGTTAAATATTTTGTGGTGTTTGTTTTCTTGGATTACACAGAGAACCACTGAGATCGGGAGAGTTCCACAGAGAAAGAAAACGCGCAGGTTCTCCTGAATAACTCTGTGAATCTCCGTGTAGAAGAATCGGCTGCGACGATGTAAGCCGCCAACTCTGAGGAGAAAGGCATTTTGAATTTATAGTCATAACGTTGAGTAAAGGGTATATCGTGTGGTTAAATAAAAATAATTCAAGCTCGCGTAATACTATCTCGCTGATTATCTGTTATAAAACCTACTCGAAACTAATACTATTTTTATAATACTCCAAGCCATTTTTGTGGAATATGAGAAATGTCATATTAATACTTTTATTAGCTTAACTGTGAAGTATTTCTATATTATGGCACTGTTAAGTTATAGTGTTATGTGTCAAATGGTTTTAAACGCAGAGTAATAATAAGTCGTCGCTGAGTTACGCGGAGAGGATCAGATTATTACTGTAATTCTCTGTGAAACTCTGCGTATTAACTCTTCTCTCTCTGCGTTTAAACTCCATTAACAATTAACCCTTAACAACTAATCATCACGATTATCCTTTCCCCACCAACTTCTTCAACTTCCCTCCAAACTCCATTCCCTTCGGCTTCTTATCATCTGTATAGTAGCCATATCCATAACCACCATATCCATAACCATATCCATAACCGGCACCGTAATTTACACCGTTGAAAATCACAGAAAGATTTGCAAAACGTTTGGTACGTTTCAGCTCACCGATTCTTGTCAGGTGATCCAGAACGGTATAGTTAAATCTTACTACATACAATGTGGCATCCACCTGCTCTGCGATTAGTGCTGCATCTGTGACCAGACCATAAGGTGGAGAGTCAATCAGGATATAGTCATAACGTTCTTTCAATTCAGCAATCAGTTTAGGCAGACGGCCGTTGCTGATCAGCTCGGATGGGTTAGGAGGGATAGGTCCACTCACCATTACATCAAATTTCGGGTGAACACCAGTGCTGTGGATCAGAGTATCCAGAGTGCCTTGCCCCACCAGATAGTTAGAAACTCCTTTTGCATTAGATAATTGAAGGCGTTCATGCAGAGAAGGTTTACGTAAATCAAGACCTAAAAGGATCACACGTTTGTCAGAGAAGGCTAAACTGGCAGCCAGATTGATACTGATAAAACTTTTTCCTTCTCCACCGATGCTTGAAGTAAACATGATGGTACGGCAGTTTCCATCTCCAAGGTATTGCAGGTTGGTACGTAGCGCCCGAAACTGTTCAGCTACTGCTGAGCGGCTTGTCATTTTAATGATGGATTCTGAAGCAGGTTCGCCTTTGACAGTTTTCATTAAACCAATCTCACCTAATACAGACGACCCCGAACGTTTTTCAATTTCATCACGTGTCTGAACTGTATTGTTCAGCATGAAAATTAGGTTTATCAGTAGTATAGGTAGTATTACTCCAGCAGCTAAGGAGCCTAACCAGATGGTCGAACGTTTTGGTTTGATTGGGTTGTAGCTAGTAATCGGCGCATCAATCAAACGGCTGTCCGTAACAGTAGAGGCATAAGCCAATGCCGTCTCTTCTCTTTTCTGCAAGAGATAAAGATACAGTTCCTCCTTGATCGATTGCTGACGTTTGATGCCAACGTACTCCCTCTCTTTCTTTGGAATGCTACGTAGTCCAGCGGAAAAGCGCGTATTGATGCCTTCCAGGTTCTTTTTAGTCACAGCCATCCCGCGCTTCAGATTCTGTACGTTTTCACGAATTGCCTGGCGGGTACCTTCCAGTTGCGTATTGATAGTTTCCAGCAACGGGTTTTTAGCCGTAGTTGTTCGCGCATAACGCTCGCGCTGCAAGTCCAGCTCGTTGTATTTTGTTAGAAGCGATACCAAAACCGGATCGTCAATCATATAAGTTGCGGGAGCTGTTGCGCCTGCATCTGCATTTTGGACGAAATTATCTACGCTTTCGAGTATACTGATTTTTGTACTGACTTCATTCAATTTCGCATCATTCTCCTTGATATTTTGCAGAAATAATTCAGATTCGGCACTGATGTCTGTCAAGCCTTGATTGGTTTTGTATGCCTCAACATCTTTTTCAACATCACCGAGCTCCCCAGTTATTAGACCTAGTCTATTTTCTATAAATTTGAGTGTGTTACTGGCTTCACCATTTTTGTCGTTTAATGAAGATTGAACATATACATCAAGCAGCTTATTAAGGACGTCTTTTGATCGTCTTATATTAACATCTTCATATACAAGCTCAAGAACTGTACTTTTTACGTTTGGCTGCTGTACAGTTAATTTTCTAAGCATATTCTGAGCCAATTTCTTTGAATCAGTAAAATCAATTTCTATATCATTGAAATGAGAGTCTGTACCTTTCTGTACCACGAAAGCACCCCATTGATTGTTAAAGCGTTGACCAAAAGAGAATACTTTTTCTTCGGTGTTAAAACGGAAATGAGTACTATCCACCATTCGAATCAGCATCGGTTCAGCCATGCCATAATCAGTTATAACCTCTGGCTTGACGATAATTGGAGTAGCTCCATACAGATTAATAGTGCGCAAGCCGTCTTTTGTACTGTAGGATACGTCAAGGCTTAGTTCACGGATAACTTGCTCCATCAAATTTTGAGACTTAATAATTTCAATCTCATTTTCTACAAGTTTATTCCCTCCAAACTGAGAGCCTAATTCAGAAAGTATATCGCCCTGGGAGCCACTCAAACCTTTTTGCTCATCCTTAATTAAAATAGTGGCCTTAGTGCTATAAACGGGTTGTGTGATCTTGAGATAAAAGAAAGCTGCCGTAATTGTAATTGCCAGGAATATTGGAAATAGATACCAATATCGAAAGTAACGCCTAATGTATGCGTTAAGGTCAAATTGCTGTTCGTCTTCCTCGAAGAACTCCTGTTGCATATCGTTGGATTGGTTTTTCATCGTGTGTTGAGTGAATTTTAGCGAGTGAGGTTTAAAATCAAAATTCCCAAAGTGCTGATACCACCTACAATTGCTACGATAATGGGAACTGTCCGGACACGGCTATCGGTGTCAAGCATTTTGGATTTCACCGGCTCCACATAAATAACATCGTTTTTGTGGAGGTAATAATAAGGGGAATCGAATATCTCTCTCGAAGTAAGATCGATGCGTGCATACTCTCTTTTTCCATTTTCTTCACGGATGATCATCACATTGCTTCTATTTCCGTAGATAGTTAAATCACCTGCCATACTTAAAACCTCAGGTAGTGTTATTTTTTCGTCAGGAATCACATAGATGGCAGGAAGCTTCACCTCACCCAGCACCGATATCTTAAAATTGAGATTTCTTACCACCACCGTTGGTTCTTTAAGGTAACTGGCCAACAGCTTACGAATTGTTTCGGCTGCCTGATTGGTTGGCAATCCCCCAATCTTTACTTTACCAATCAGAGGCAATTCTATGGAACCTTCTACGTCAACCAAATAACCTAATGGCTGTAAACGTGCTCCGGCAGCTGTCGCTGAATAGTTTGCACTTGCTGTTGTGAACATATTAGGTGTGTTAAAGACCTCGTTGGCCTCCGCGCTTAAACTTCCGACGACCACTGACAGCAGGTCGTTAGGTTGAATAACAGGAACATATTGCTGCTTTATTTCCTGTGTATGATATTTTGTAGAATCTCCTTGGAAATATACAATTGATTTTGGAGACACACAGGAAGTTGTAAGCCCCAAAGCGAAAAGTACGGCGATACAAGCCAGGGAAGTGAATTTGAACAACAATTTTGAAAAATGGCGCATGTAAGAATGTCTGTTGTTGAGGATGGAATAGTTAATTTCTATGATTTAAAAGAATAGTATCTTTTGCAATTTCCGCGCTCAAATGAGCACATAAGCTGTTTTCTCCCTGCATGGCTTCTAGTTTTTATGTACTATATGAGCACAATTGTAGATTTAATTTTTTAATAATAACTACAAATGTAGAATATATTCTAATATAGTGAATTATTCTTCTAAAAGTTTTTGGTTTTGAAAACTGTACTTGTCCAGCCAGCCGTCTTTATTGGTCTTATTGATTAAATCCAAATGTTGAAGACGGTGGGCGTCTGTACCTATGTAGGTGATCAGACCCTGTTTGAGCAGGTATACCGCCATCTTATGTACATTGTCGCCGTAATAGCTACTTAGCGATAGCAGATTTACCTGTAGTTCACAGCCCTGGTCACACAGTTTTTTGTACACAGAAGGATCTGAGTAAAAGTAGGTATAACGTTCAGGATGAGCGAGCACAGGCCGATAGCCCTTTTCAATGATATAGAATAACGTTTCTGAAGTGTTCATCAGCTGCGTGGAGTAGGGAAGTTCCACGAGCACCCGGTTTCCGGGAAGTGTGAGGATTTTTTCGCCGTTGGTAAGCATGCCTACAAAGTGCTCATCAATAAAGTACTCTGCGGCAGCGTCTACCTCAATTGTGAGACCAGCGTTTTTGGCAGCGAGGCGGATGTCTGCCAAGCCATGTAGAATAGTGTCAGGGGTATTTTTATACATGTCCCACATTACATGTGGGGTAGTGATCGCCTTTCTGAAACCGAGCTCTTGCATCTTAGCAAGCATCTCCACCGACTGTTCTATGGTTTCAACGCCGTCGTCAATGCCAGGGATCAGATGCGAATGCAGATCAAGACCAATATGGTCAAGATGCACTTCTTTACTCTTATTTTTATTAAAAAGCCAATTCAGCATAAATCGTTTCGGTGTATCGTTCGTGGCTGAGGGTGAAACCAGCGAATTCGGAACCGGAATTTTGAGTTGAGTAATGATGGACAAATTTAAGTTAAAAAAAATGACACATCACAGAATTATCTGTGGAAATTATTTAGTGGGGGTGTGAAATGCATAATAGTACTATTCTTTTGTATGATTCAAATAGTTGAGACGTTAATGTCGAATTCCTTTGTATGACTTTGCAGAGAATATATTGTGTAGTCAATAGTAGTAGACCTATGGTGACAACATTTAAGGTAGAAAACCAGCCATTTTAGGCAGAAATATTGTTCATTTCGTTGGGGAAAAGTGTGGAACCGGAACGCGCTGACAATAGGTTAGAAACTACCTTTTTTGACTTTTTTTAAGATTCGCTATATACGTATTTTGTGGTGCAGCTTGCACTTATTCGAGATAGGATTGATGTAGCTTTTAACCCTCAAACCACTCATTTACCTCGTGCTCAGGGTAGATTTTTTTGTCACTAAATAGTGACCATGGCATAAAAGTTTAGTAAAAAGAGGCAAACAAACTAAACAATGCTATGAAAATTAAATTTCTAACGGTAGCGGTAGTTCTTCTTTTGAGTAGAGGGGCAGGGATTGCACAGGTGGTGTCACAGGATTCGGTAAAGGTACTTCAGCAGCAAAAGCAGCAACTTGAAGACGGACAGGAGGTTAATAAGAGAAAGTTAGAGCTGGCTAAATTGGAAAACGATTATGAGGCCAAAACAAAAGACGCGAAGGAAGCAGCTGAGAAGGCGCGTGTATCTGCCCGGGAAAATCAACAGGCCGCGGCCAGGCTCAGTGCGAACGCACAGGATAAGAAATTAGCCAATGCAGCTAAGTCCGCAGCCAGAAAGGCGGAACGGGACGCAAAGAATGCGCGTAAGGCAGCTGATAACCAGGAGAAGCTTTATGCTGATATCAATTCATTGCAACAGAAGATTGCTGAGCAGGAATCCAAACTTTCCGGCCAGGTGGCAACTGTCGCAAATGCTTCTGCACCGTCGGTAGCAGCACCTGTTGCACCAGCCCAAGCGGTTATGCCAGGAATAGAGCAGCCTGCACCAGTGGCTGAACGTCAGCAGCCGCAAGCACCTGCACAGCAGATCAATAATCCTGTTCAGGTAGGCAATGCGGCTGTGAGCCGTGAGTCTGTGAAAACGATTACGGAGCAGGTTGTGGAATCTACCTATAAGAATTATCCACAGCAGGCAGGACAGCCCAATATCATTATCAACAATATCATCATTCCTTCTGATTATGAGAAAAGACCAGCGGTAGCACAAGCACCGGTTCAGGCTGCTGCTGTGATTCAGCCTTTGGCAATGAGCGAAGGAGAAAGAAGCGACTATGAGGAATTTCTTGCCTGGAAGAAGCAAAGAAATACGCGGATGTATCAGGATACTTTTGAGCCAAGGTCTGACGCAGGTCGTCCTGAGCCTCGTCAGGGTGGGTTCAAGGAGCGCTTCTCAGAGAGACAGCCGCGCAAATCAGGTATGTGGGTAATCCCAATGGTAGGGGTACATGCATCAGATTTTAAAGCGGATTTCTCCAATAACGAAGCAGACGGAAGAACGGGTTGGAATGCGGGTCTTGATTTCCGGATGCATACAAGAAGATTCTTTGTGCAGCCAGGGGTTCATTACTTTAACTCATCACTGCGCTTTACAGACTCAGACAGCCTATCAACAGCGCCGCTTCTTGACGGACCGCGGATTCACTCTTTGAAAGTACCCTTGCTATTGGGTCTGTATCTGACCAAAGCTAACAGCGGTTTCTTTAAATTCAATATCAAAGGTGGGGCGACCGGTAATTATGTGATCGCAGTAGATAAGGACAATCAGTCGCGTTTTGACAAAGATAATATTGAAGAGTTCTCTTACGGACTTGCTGGCGGGATTGGCATTGAGTTCGGAATCCTGACGATTGATTTGTCGCATGAGTGGGGTATGAGCCGTTTCATCAAAGACAGCAACAGCAAGAACAACGTTCTTAGGGCCACGGTAGGTTTCAAGCTGTAAATCAGATAGCAGATAGCTTTTTAGTCGGTTAGGGTGTTATGATACTAGCACCCTAACCGATTTTTTATTTGTGGGGGGGCAGATTTGAAGCGGGTGGTTATTTCTTTTTCACTTCTATCTGATTCTCATGGCTTGCGGGCCGTATATACCTGTATCTTGCTGCACAGGATCGCCAGCATCAGAATCTTTCCCATTTAGCTCGTTAAGTCTGGCGCGAAGCTGCTGGTTTTCCTTCTCCAATTCTTTGGTGCGTTTTTCAAGTACCAGCCGGTCCATGCTCTCGGTTGGATCAGTAGCTGTCGTGCTTTTTAAATCCTGCTCTTGGGGTTTGACTGCAAATACTAAATAAACCCGCTGCACGAGCGGGCATAATCCGCTGATGTTATGACCTGCCGAATTTAGCCCAACCAGGCCTTTGGAAAATGAACTTTCATTTCCATCATCCGAATCACGATGTGTTCCGGCGTGGTATCTGACGATCAGTAAAGCTGCAAGAAGTAGCAATCTTTTTAGCATTTGAAGCTGGCGGCGTTATTCAAATAAAACAAGTCAAGTTCCTGAAAGTTTAGTTGGCCCGGGTCTACCGGGCACTAATACTTTTGACGAATTAATAGAGGAGGGGCCGTTTTTTATACCGGCTACAAATCAGCTTAAAATAATCTCTCTAGCCAAAAAAAGGGCGTAGACAAAGCGTAGACAAAGCTTGTAAGGTCTTGTAATACAGTTATATAAATTTGATCAGAATCTGCAATTGTTCTGGTAGAGCTGCTTCTTTACTCCTGAGTTGTTTCTGGCAGCGCCATTTTTTTAAACAGTCTGGTTTTAGCCCTTCGAACGCTGGCAGGATCAATGTTAAGAAGAGCAGCAATTTCCTTGTGAGAGAGCTTCATGTGGAAGTAGGCGTAGAGCCTGGTTTCTCTTGTAGTCAGTGCCGGGTACCTGGATTTGAGTTCTGTGAAAAAGTGGGGGTGAACCTGCTCGAAATGGATCTTGAATTTGTCCCAGTCAGAATCCAGCTGCGTGCTGTTATCGATCAGCGTGCTCATAGCGCGCATTCCCTGAGATGTGCTCGGGTTCGGGCGGCTTAATAGCTGCAGCTGAGATTTCAAATGGCTGAGCAGTTCGTTCTTTTGTACCATATGTAAAGCAGATGCTGCCAGCTCCCGCTGGTTGGTTTGAAGCGTCTGTTGCAAAAGATCATTTTTTACCTTTTCAGTATTGATATCTGCAATGGCCTTGTCGATTTCCAGCTGGTTAAGTTGCACTTGAAAACCTGCTTCTTTCAGATCGAATTCCAGTTGTTGATTGCTAATCCTGGCTGTTACCAGGGCGCTTTGTATACCCCGTGTGCGGTCGACGAGCGCGATGGAAAATGCAAATGCCTGCGTGATAATAGCCAGCTCAGGAAACCACAGGTTTTCTTCATTGGGAAGTGCAACGACAAGATGAGAAATCGGAATGGCCAGTATAAACATAAACGGTAGCCCGTTAGCCAGTATGAAGGTTGTGGCAAAAGGAATCTTTTTAGCATAAGCAGCGCTGGCCGCCCACATAATCAGAATAATCAACAGACAGCAGGCCAGATTATCAAAGGCAAGCGTGTAGTATTCAATGCTGATGCCTGCAAGATTGATCAAAATAGCTACCAGAGTGAACACGCCGTAGGCACGCGCGCAGCTCCGAAGAAGATGATCAGTTTTAGGTAGATAAGTTTTGGTATTTAAAAATTCCCGCGTGAAGGCAGTGATTGCACATAGGACCAGCAGTATCGACAGATGCATGAGAATCCTGGGGACATCGTAAAAGGTGATCATGTCGTGAACACCTACATTGAAGATATACACTGGTAAAAGCTCGTTGAAGATCCATCTGTAAGAAGTAATGTAGATCATTCCCCCCAATTGAGCCAAAAGATAATACAAGACAGCTTTATCGCGGAAGCTCCAATAGATATAAATGTTGTTGAAAATAAAAACCAATAATACAATCACGCAGCATACCCAAGCAAGCCTCACAGTCTGCTCATGAGCAGCCGCCAGATCAGCCCGCTGAAATGAAACATCCAGCTTTATTTGTTTATCTCCGCCGCCAAGCTTACTGAAATCAAGCTTCACAAAAAAAACCGAGGTGCTCTGCGCTGGAAAGCTAAGCGGGTGCCGGCCTAATAGTCTGGACCCGTCATTATTGGCCGCGTCTGTCTGGCTGGTAAGCCACTGTCTCTGATCAGGATCGAAGTAGTAGAGCGTATTGTTGAACTGAGGTATTATTCTCACAACGAAATCCTCTGATAACCGGTTAGGATTATCAACGCTGATTTTAAGCCAGTAATTTTGGCCACTGCTCACCTGACCAGGAGCAGCCCGGAATACCACATCCGGATTCTCTGTCAGATTAGTAATACTATAACCCCTATCGTTAGTTATGCTCACTACTGCCGAAAGAGGTTTACCCTTACCTTCATAGGGCAGCTGCAGCACAGGTTGGCAGAAGACTGTTTCTGTCAGAGAAAAAAAGAAAACGATCAGAGTTATCCTATACAAAACAAGAGGGGGTTTCGGTAGCGGATGCGAATGTACAACAATTCGAAACCCCGGAATATACCTGAGTTAGAGTAGTCTACAACCTGGCTGTTTTGAAGTTTAAGATTGACTTTCGAATTACACTAAAGCAGACCTATCAACTGATCAGAGGGCATGTAAAAGGAACCCTAATGTAGGTTTTCTATAAAACTATAGAAAACCTAATAGTATTACAACACAGTACCGGACCGGTAAATACCTTCCTTATTCTATTTCACGCTGCAGTCGGGTTGGCTTGGGACCCATTCTTTGTTATAAATCTTCCATGCTTCGGATGCTTCTCCTGCTTGTTTCCAGGGCTTAACATCCCTAAAGTAATGGGGTAACAGAGCAAAAAAACGAATTTTCATAGTTCCGCTTTTATCCTCTCCGGAGCAAGTACTCGCTTTATCCGGTGTACCGGCACCAGAACCGGAGCTGATTAGCTTTCCATTACTGTCATAACAGCACTGCTGGCCTGATTTTCCTGCCGAGGTTTTTGTGTATGGGTAGGAGCGGAAACATTCTGTTGCTCCATGATGATATGTGTCCAGGTCTCCTTTGTCTTTTGCCCATCCATCATTAAGTATTATTTTGTTAAAATCCGGATTGGTACATGGGCAGGGTGGCAGTTGTTGATGCCATGTGCGTTTATCGGTTGTATCATCTGTTTCTGTCAAAAAAATAGTGGTAACGATCAGTGCGAGTAGCGCAATTGATTTCATGATTGTTTTTTTATTCAGCATCGTATCATAGTAAACTGCAAATTAATCCTTTGTTGTCAAATTGCAGAATCGACCGGTGCCATGTTTATATTTAGTTGATTTGGTGATATCGCTATTTCAGCTCTTTGAGCTTAGATTCCATTTGAATCAGAAAATGGCCGGAGTTATTTTGCCATTCATTATCATTGATACAAAATTCAAATGATTCGCCTTTTTTTAACTGGAGCATGGCCTTGCCCGGTCCCATACCTAGGATTTCGAATTTTGGAGCGATCAGATATTCCCATTTATTTGGATTTACACTTCTCTTCAAAAGTAATGCCCCATGCCGAAAATTGCCGAAGAGGTTGTAAACTGTATCCATTGGAAAACCAAGAAATCCTGCAGATGTTCCCGAGGGTGCAATGCTGCCGACGAAAGTGCCAAGTTTTACCGAGCCGTCAACAATGAATGAAACCGAACAGTCTTTTTTTGCTTTGAAGACATTTGCAGCTATTTTTTGAATGTGTTCATCATTATGGCGATAGACAATTTCGTTTTCCTGATTCCAGAACTTATTGCACCCAAACCTATCAATAAATGGCATGATGAATAACATAGAAAGTCCCAGCCATCTGCTATAAAGCACATTACGGCGATAGTGCGGCCGAAAACTATGGATCATCGCTTCATTATTTGCATTTGGGGTTGGTGCGAGTGGTAGGGCAAGCAGATATTCTTTCAAGGAGAGATGATGGATCTTAATCCGGGCACCGGTCTGGCGCACAAAATCTATTTTGTGCATGGTCTGCACCCAGGAAGCATATCTTAGAGGCACTCTTCCTGATAAATACAGGTAAAACCGTAGTGTCCAGTGATGAATAAGCTCAAACCCCCCAAACCAGAGCGATGCGATAATGGCAAGGCCGAGACTGAATCTGAGCGCTCTGGTTACAGACTCAGCAAGCCCACTCACCGTATACAGACAGAGCGAATAGAGTATACCAATCGTTGCGAAAGTAAGAACTCCATATATCAGTGCATTTTCCAGCGATTTGAGCATGCCTGAATTAAGACCGGTGCGGGAGTCTTTTTCGATCGTTGTAACATCCTGACGGCCTCGTATCACTCCGATAATCATGAATGCAACGATAAATGCAACACCATAGCCCAGAATGAAAACCATCAAAGTTTCACTATACTTGAAAGGCATTACATGCTGGGTGAACATTTGACTCATTTTTTGCAGAAACGGTCTGAGCCATAAAGTAAATGTATTCCTGTTGTCGTGTTGAAGTTGAATGATCACACCGATAGTACCTATCAGAAAACCCACCGCAGCTCCGCCTGCCAAGCCGTGTCGGACGGCCTGCCCCCAACTGAACTTGCGTTGCTCTACTGGTTGAATGTCCAGTTCCGCTGTTTGTTTGATTTTTCTGAATCCAAACGTTAGTCCGGCGATCAGTCCGAATACAATTCCTGAGAATGATTCTGTAACAGAGAAGAGCCCGTACATATCTGCATGTTGTCTGGGAACTGTCAGTCCCTGGTAAAGTCCGCATAACAAGGCTGCACATGAGACAAAAAGGACAATAGTAACCCAGGGGGATATCTTTATTTGGAGTGTCTTTAAGGTAAGAAATGAAACCAGCACCCCGGCAAGCACACCATTTCCCAGGAAGTCGAGCGGGCTAGCGATTAAAAAGCCCACTGCAATGGCAAGTAGCACTGCACTGAGTACCCGGGAGGTATAATAGTAAGCCCATACTTGACTGTTACTTTTTGCGGTTTGAGGGTCATGAGGAAGTAACCACCGGGGCTGAATATCTTCAATGTAGAATGTCTTGTTGTCTATTTGCCTGGACAACCATGCCGCGTATGTTCGTGCGAGTTTTTGCTGATCTGATGAGATATGAAGGCTTTTTTCTTTGACGACTGTACCAGGTATTTGCTGCTTTTCAGTAAGCCGCTCTGCAAAAATCAATGGATCATATTTTTCCCACAAGAGTAGCAAACAACCTTCTACAGGAAGCTGTTTTATTCTAGAAATATCATTTTCGTTAAGTGTGGCAAACGTTTTTACAAACAGGTTCAGGATCAGAGGGACTTTTAAATAATTGTATAGTTCGGATTTTGAATCCAATACACTTCGAATTGCCGTCTGATGTTCAGGATTATCAATGTAAATCTTACCAATAATATTGTCAATGTCATGTCTGTCAAGTGATTCTACCTCATAAATTTGAGGCGAAACAGGAAGGTCCGATTGGAGCCTGACAAATTCTTCTTTACGGCTCGAAATGATGACTGTTTTATTTTTTTCACTGTAAGCTTTTATAGCCTTCATAAATTCGATTCTATCCAGTTGAGGGATTTCATCCAGCCCATCCAGACATATTGCCAGGTGCCCACCTTCGATAAGCCAGTTCCTGACCTGCTTACTTGCTATTTTGTAGTGTTTTTTCAGACTGTCTGATAGCCAGATTTCCAAAGCATTGGATTCGACATTCGCTTGTATTCGATAGTCTCCTGCGTCAAAAAGTATAGGTATTTTAACCCCCTTAATAAATTCAGCTGAGGGACTTGCAGGTATTTTAAGAAGAGATTCATGTAGCCTTTTTACAAAACTGTAGCTTTTCCCACAACCGGCATCACCTAAAATGACAGCAAAAAACACATCAATGGTCGGATCATTCAGAATAATCTGATCGACAGAATTGCCAGTCTTACCATTAATGTAGTTCTGACCGTTTGTTTTTTCCTCAGTTGCAATCTGAGAATTTATCTGTATGCTTGACACATCGGGATGGTGAAGAAATTTTAAGGTAACCAAATCCAGGCCTGAAAGCCCTTTGCAGGATTTAGCATATTCATCAAGGTAACCCGCATAGATGCCCTTTAATACATGTATCAAGTTTCGTTTAGCGTCCAGAATAGCTGATTCTTCTGCAATTTCAGGATTCCAATCTTTCCATAAAGAAAATTGACCCAACCATTTTTTAACAGGTTTTAATTGCGGGATAATTCCCATCAGAACTACAAAGATCGGAATGAAATCCATGAGCATTTCATAGCTTTCATAAAGGCTCAAAATGGAATTGTTGTCCGCATTCAGATCAAGTACTTTTTCAAGATAGTGCTTCAGGCACATGAAAGAAAACCAGGCAGCAACTATTGTTAAAAGAAAAAACCGATATAAAGTTTTCAGACTCATAGTCTTTGTAGGGAAAGATAGAAGGGGATATGAACAATAAAGGCAACAGACCTACGTCGCAGTGAATAGGGCATAGGCTGCCTGCGGACGACCTGCGTCCGGATTCGAGAAATTCATTGTAGAAGAATCAGCCTAACCGAAGGATACCGGAAAAAAAGTAGCTGTGATCTTGCATGTTGAGGTACAGTTTTTCATCAGAGGAGTTATTTAGTTGAGTGGTATACGTCAGACAAGGTAATAAAGATTTAACAAACGTTCAATCAGTGCTTTAAAATAATTTTTGGTCAAATATATCTCCGGATCACAGCAGTAATTTTTAATGAAATCGTTCTTTCATAGAATACGTCATCAAAATAGCTCAGGGAGCCGGAAAGACAGTGCGTATTTATCTTGCATAGCGTCTCAAATAACTATCGCATACTATACACTAAGTCGTTCAGATATCTAAGGGATAATATTGGCTTTATTGACTTGAGAATACTGAGATGATTAAGTAGCCGCGGCCATGGAGAGGCTTTTGTTTTAAGAAAGGCGAAGTTTTGCTACGTATGTAACTAGGGTTACGCTCTAAGCCCGAATTTACCGTAATAATACCTTCAAAAATGCAGCCTTTTTTATGCCTTGATTTTTACAAATTCTTCAGATATACCAGGTTTCATCTCAACATCCCGGAAATTGATGCCATAATTTTGGCTTCTGTTTAGTACGGTTTGTGTTTTCGTGGATGGATCTGAAGCGGAATTGATTGTAATCCGGTCCAAATAAAAAGCAAGCATTGCTGTGGTAAGCTTCCTGAATGATTGATTTTGTTGTAACCAGATAAATTAAAGGACTGTTTTTATTATTGATGTGCCAATACGTACTTTTGGAAGTGATAATAGCTACAAGTACTAAATCTAAAATCTCTTGAAAGATAAAATAGGCTTCAATATTGTATTCGCCCTGATCGCATTTCCTATCGGATTGGCTTTAAGTCGTGAATTTGACTTCCAAACTTACACTTTCAGAAAACCGGCATTGGGCTGGTTGTATTTGATTGTATTCATTGTCTCAATAGTGCTTACCTTCAAAAAACAAAGCAAGAAATAATGACGTTACTGCCGGAAGGTTCTGTTGTAAATGTGTTGATCTGCGAAAGTCCTTGGTGCGTGTACATGCTCTTACTATCAGCTAAAATGCGAGAGCTCGCCGGAGTGATATAATTGTATTGAGCAGGATTTTGACCGATCAAAGCAGTTGGCTGAAATGGATTTGATTATACCAGCGTCAGTGATTACACTGGTGCAGATCCGGTAAACGTAGCTTTCACAGGTGATGGGGATATCTAAGCGCTTTTTCTGAATGAACATATCTAAAACAGTAGACTTCCGGTTAATGGTGGTTTACACAGTAGCTCAAAAGTTAAGTTTTACAAAGGCCTCCCAGGAGCTGAATATCTCTCAGCCTGCTGTTACCAAGCATGTAAGAGAGATGGAGTATCAGCTCCAATGCAGATTGTTTGTCCGGAAGGGTAATGCAATCGCCAGGACCTCACAGGGGGATATCTTTTTAAGTTATGCTGAGAAGATCATCCGCCTCTCAAAGCAGATGGAGTCCGAAATAGGACTGGTCAGTCACAGTGGTCTTGGAAACATTTCTATCGGGGCAAGTACCACTGTAGCCCAGACGATCATTCCAAGGCTGCTTGCCCTATTCAAAAAGAGGTATCCGAAGATCGAGCTCACCTTCGTGCAGGCAAATACGGATGTTGTCAGCAGCTACATTCTCGACCAGTCTATTGATATAGCAATTGTTGAAGGCGTTGGCCATATTCAGCAAATCAACTATTCCCCTTATGTAAAAGATGAGATGGTGCTGGTTACCAGGGCCGGTGGTAAATATGCCAAACTGGCTGAAGTCAGCAAAAAGCAGCTTTGCCAGATTCCGCTTGTTCTCAGAGAGGCCGGCTCAGGATCGCTGGATGTGATCAGAAAGGCGCTTTCAGAAATAGGACTGACCTTGAAGGATTTGAATGTTGAAATCCAGCTCGAAAGCAGTATCGCTATCAAACAGTATCTTCTTTATTCTGAAACAGCAGCGTTCCTGTCGATTCAGTCTGTTGTAAATGAGCTCAAATACAACGAGCTGACGGTCCTTGATATAAAGGATCTTGAAATTTACCGTGATTTTCAGTTCGCTCACCTGCATGGTCAGGTATCGGCTATGGGTGAGCTTTTTATGCGGTTTTGCCGCAACCAGTATAACCTGTAGTTATTCCGGATAACGATTTGTGATTGGCTAAAACAGCAAGACTTCCAGAGTTTTGTGACAGAATTAAAAGCCAATTTACAAATGATAGATACAGACATATGCATTATTGGGGCAGGCCCAGTTGGACTATTCGCAGTTTTTGAAGCGGGTTTGCTTAAAATGCGTTGCCATCTGGTGGATGCCCTGCCGCAGGTAGGCGGACAGCTTTCGGAAATATATCCGCAAAAGCCGATCTACGATATACCCGGTTATCCTTCTATTCTTGCCCAGGAGCTAATTGAGAATCTAATGGAGCAGATCAGTCCTTTCCGGCCAGGTTTTACGCTGGCAGAACGTGTCGATAGTATTGAAAAAGATCAGGCTGGCAAGTTTACTGTTCTGACCAGCGAGAAGACGCTGATAACGGCGAAGGTGATAGTCATTGCTGGCGGGCTCGGCTGCTTTGAGCCGCGGAAACCCGCTATATCCGGATTGGAAGATTTTGAGGGTAGGGGAATTTCTTATTTCATTAAGGATCCGGAGCTTTTCCGTAATAAAAAGATAGTGTTGTCCGGAGGTGGGGATTCTGCCTTAGACTGGACTATTTTTCTGGCTGAGGTTGCATCCGAATTGACGCTGGTACACCGTGGCGAGAGCTTTCGTGGCGCGCCTGATTCTGCAGAGAAAGTCGGTCAGCTTGCATCGGAAGGAAAAATCAGACTGCTTCTTGAATCGCAGATCACATCCGTTTCGGGAAATGGGCACTTGCAGTCTGTGACTGTGGCGGGCAAAACACGGCAGGATTTTGCATTTGAGGCCGATCACCTTATACCTCTGTTCGGTCTGACACCCAAATTGGGACCGATAGCCAGTTGGGGGCTCGCCCTAGATAAATCCGCAATCGAAGTTCGGCTAAGCGATTATAGTACCAGTGTAGAGGGTATCTATGCGATCGGGGATATTAACACATACCCCGGAAAACTGAAATTGATTCTAAGCGGTTTTCACGAAGCGGCCCTGATGGCTCAAAGTGCATTTAAGTATGTATACCCACAGCAAAAACTGAGTTTCAAGTACACTACCGTCAACGGTATAAACGCGTTTTAAATGATACACGTAACTGTAATTGACCGTCAGCAGAATCAGAAAACGATCCAGATTCAGGAAACAGAGGATAGTAATCTGATGCAGATACTCAAAGAGCATAATTATGAAATGCGTGCTACATGTGGCGGAATGGCCCTTTGTGCAGATTGCCACTGTTTGGTCCTGCAGGGTTTTGATCAGCTGCAAGCCCCTCTTGATCAGGAATTGGATACGCTCGAGACAAGACCCGACGCTGAAAGCATCAGCCGTCTGGCTTGTCAGTTGAAAGCATCGGAATCCCTTGATGGGATAAGAATAAAGCTGACAGCTTATGCGTGTTAGAGACAAGAGCGATCAGGAAGGATTCTGTCAGTGAGTTGCTGTGCAGTTCATGTAGGGCAAAAGAGCAAAATCCTCTGCCACAGCAAAGGCATACACTAAGAAAGCAATAATGGCCCCCCAGACGTCGAGTCGTTATATTTCTTAGCGTATGTCTTTTCATTTAAATGCAATTAAACACCTAACTGCACTTTTGCTGCAGCGATATGGTTTTGATCATTGGTCTGAACAGCAAAAAAACCGTAGGCCAGAGCCGAAGCTGCTGCACGCTCGATAGATTGTTCATACAATTTATCGAACACCCTGCCGCCCTGCTTTTCATATTCATTAATCAGCTCTCTGAGACTCTTTTCACCAAAGACATTCACGTGACCGGAAAAATCCAGAGCTAAGTCGCTGACGTGTGCAGTAGACCAGTCAATGATACCGCTCACTTCGCCATCAGCAGTTGCCATCGTGTGTCCTGCGTACAGATCCCCATGGATGAAGCATGTAAAATCCGGCCAGAGCGTGTCATTGTCTAACCAGGTTTGGTAGCGCATCTGAAGACTCTGGCTTATTCCCAGCTCTGATTTGACCAGCGCGAGCCGTTCAGATATCTCCGCTCGCAGATCCTGTGGTTTGAGAACTTTCAAATCCTTTGCTATAACCTCAGTTAGTGGAATATTGTGCAGCTCGACAAGCGCCTTGGCAAGGCTGGGGACATATTTGGGACTGTGCTGGTCGAAATGCCAGGTTACCTCATACGTCTTCTCATCGAAGGACAGCGCCGGTGGATCTTTTAACAGAGGGTAAGCAACAAGCTTAGAGCTGGCTATTTTCCAGTCCGGCACTTGTACGGACAAGTATTTTTTTACAAGATCTAAAATGCGGCTTTCCGACTCAATCTGACTATCCAGATCATTTCGCCTCGGAACCCTGAGTACCCACTGGCGCTGGTTGAGATCTTTGGCAAAACCAATTTTAAAGTCGATGCCCATTTCATTAAAAGCCATTTCTTCGCTCAGCAGCAGGCCGTGCTGCTGGGCCAATGCCTGAATTTGTTGAATTGTCATTATACAATGCTTAATGTCTTGCGTAAAGTTAATCCGTACCTTACGGATCAAAACCCTAAAATTTTCAGTAAAAAGATAAGGCCAGAAGGCTGATTAAGGCTTTCGTGAGCCATACGCTGTGAGCATGCTTTGCATAGACACTTTCTGATTTTGGTCTGTCACCAGCTTACGAGCCTTTTGGAACACACGCAAAAAGGGAGTGACGAGTGCTAAATGACCGTTACACTTTCAGCAGCTTTTTCGCCACACAATCACCTCAGGTTTAACGGAAGGGAAGTTTTTTAAGAATGCGAATTTCCGAGCAGCCGCATTTGTCCGAATCTA
The DNA here is from genome assembly GCF_003383615.1 of Dyadobacter luteus. Taxonomy (GTDB): domain Bacteria; phylum Bacteroidota; class Bacteroidia; order Cytophagales; family Spirosomataceae; genus Dyadobacter; species Dyadobacter luteus. The sequence continues at coordinate 675,257 of NZ_QNUL01000001.1, read as the reverse complement.
ATTTTCGATACAATCAAGTAGTCTTAAAATGGAATGTTCTTATAGACCAAACGTATAGATTTATAAAATGAAGATTGCCGTGCATCGAAACGCAGTAACAAAACACTATCTGAAGCCTTCGGTAATTATATTAATTGCCATGTTGTTTATAGTATTGTTTGGATGTAAACCCACAAAGCAAGAAGTGATTCAGCCAGATTTTAGGCCAGAGGATTTGATCGGCAACTGGACAACAATACCCAATGGACAGCCCTATCTGCGATGGACTTTGGATAAAAATGTATTGTCAGAAACCTGGGCAAAATCAACTGCCTGTGAACCGGTAGTTTCTTACTTTTCCTATCCGTACACAGTGGTAGCTGATACTCTTTTGATAGACTATGGCATCCCCAAACACATTCAGGATAACTTTTATATTATCAAATCACTGACACCAACGCGAATGGTGCTATACAGGACTTATTTTAAGGAAGAGGCGATATTTGAAAAATGTATGTGAGGTACTTGCTATGTTGTCCTGCACAATTTTTCTGCCGCTGGAAATCTTTAAAGCAAAGTGCCCTACCAGCAAGCTGACAACGGCGGCAGGCAGGGCTATTCTTACTTATGGATCAACCTGCCATTTATAAGATGCGATAAAGATACCAGCGTAAACGCATGCAGGATACACACTGTAAGAGCGTAAGGCGACATCTTTCTGATCAATACAGAAGGTACATTTTGCCGCTTTTACGAAGGCAGTCAGAAAAGCCATGATCATAATATAGCGCCTGTTACCCGCGTGCAGAACACATGTAGCAATGCAGACGTATTCCAGCCGCTTGTAAAGTATGGCAACAGATAGTACAAAAACAGCTTTGAGAGAAAACAACACCGGAAAACCATTCACATTCATCTCAAGTGAAACTATGATTTTTATAATTCGAATAATTCATTCAGACCGACCGAAAGCTTTTTTTGACACCGAAAGCCTTCTCGTAGACAGCATCTAAGATGTTAAAATCGTTGTTGAGAATCTCTTCATTACGTATGTTGGATACGGGAAGCCTTTGGGGAATATCCAAACTGCTTTTTGAAAGCGTATGAGAAATGGGACAGGCTCTCAAAACCAAGCTCCAAATAGATAGAAGACGGTTTTTTGTTATGCTTGACTATTTGGAAGTGTGCTTCTGCAAGCCGTTTGTTTTGTAGCCACTGGCGGGGCGGAATACCGAACTTTTTATCGAAATCTCGCTTGAAACCTGCCAGACTTCTTCCTGTAAGTCTAGCAAAGTTTTCAATTGGTACATTGAATTTGAAGTTGGCCTGCATAAATTTTTCCAGATCAATTTTATGAGGTTCGGAGAAATCAAAAAGGAAGTCCCGAAGATCCGGTTTCAGCTGTAGCAAAAGTTCAATAGCCTCTTTTACCTTTAATATGCTCAGCGGATGGCTTATACTTTTCGCATTCTGGGTGTAGGGGATAAGCGAGTTGAAGAAACCCTTTATATAATTACTTTCGGGCAGCAGGATATTCGACTCACCGCGATATTTCTCTTTTGTTTCCATCTGGTTTTCCAGCGCATATTCCCGCAAAATATCCTCCTTCATTACAAACATCAGGGCTTTGTAAAATTCATTATTTTTAGGAGTCTTGGTAGTTTTCACGAATTGGTGTTTTTTTACCAGATACACTTCACCCGGGCGCGCTGTAATCCTGTCGCCGGATGTCTCAAAGGTCATTTCGCCCGAAAGCTGCAGTAATAAAACACTTTCTTCAAGCAGGTTGTCATATTCTGTTTGTTTAGCTGTATCCAACGAATAGACGATGGAATCTGTAAATAAATTTTCTGTCTGCTTTCTCATACTGGTCTTTTCTAAACTGGCAGCCCTACCATTCCGGCACTTTCATTCCATAACAAATCTCTTGCGTAATCATCCTGTGCCAGCACGGACGGACTGGGAAAGGTAAGCTTACCTCTGACCAATGAGGCATAAATCTTACCTTTGGGAGGTATGACTTTACCTAATGCTAGATCTGCTAAAGCTTCTCCTGAACGCTTTGCGGTTCCCATGTAAAAGGCTGGTTTGATAAAACTAATCATATGAAATAACGGACGAATCGCAGATACTACAAACCGTATAAACCCCGACTGTTTGCCCATCAGAGATGTATCACCGGTTAAGCCCGGATTGAATGCAATAAAAGCTATATTTTCTATCTCGCCAAACTTTGATTCCATAGCGCTGATCGTAAGTAAGTTACAAAGCTTAGTCGCTGCATAAAAAGCCATTCCCTTCGGACTGCGGTGGGTCGGAAATGCCAACTCTTGAATATTTAACTCTTTTGGTCCGAAGGGAATAACAGCCGGATCGTGCGCGTCACTGGTCGTCATGATAACCTTGCCACCTTCTTTAATACTTGGTAAAAGCAGCCTTGCCAACAAATAATGAGAAAGGTGATTCGTCGCAAAAGTCAACTCAAAACCCTCTTCACTACGTAGTTGATTAGTAGTTGCCTGCACTCCTGCATTTAACACAAGAACATCGATTTTTTCATTAGCTAGCCGTCGTTTTACATTATCTGCAAAAGAATGGACACTCTTCAGGGAAGACAGATCGAGCGGTAAAACTACCGTTGAGTCGGGTACCAGGCGGGCATTACCACGCGCACCGACATAAATTTTCCTATTTTTTTCATTGGCAAAATGATTTAATGCTTCTGCGCCTATGCCTGCCGTTGCGCCGGTCATTACAATATTCATGATTTGTGATGTTTTTGTTCTGGTGCAAAGGTCAGGGGAATTGCGTGAGCAAAATTGCCTGTATAGCTCAATTTACTATCTTGTACAGCTCACAATAAGGTTAGATGCTATCTTCTCAACCAATTGCAGAGCTATGGCTAACTGAATAGAGGTAATTCTATTTTCTGGGAATTGCCAGAGCCCATATGGGTAAAAGCATTGCTGGCTTAACCGATGCTGTCTCAATCATCGTCTATATGCTATTTCTTGTTGATTCAGCCTATGGATATGCGCTGTGGAGTCTATTCGCTCGCAGGCCTGTTGCAAAGCGATTTAAAGCTGAACCCGTTATCAGGCGGCCGCTCATCGCAGACTCAAAAAGTGTCTGATTTTGACAGCTGCCGTCGTTATTTACGACAGCAGAGCTTTGCCTTATCATAAAATGTCTGTTTCATTGCATCAAATGTATAACTTCATACATTATACTGAAATTGAATATCTCACCTAGTTATGTCAATGTTTTCTAACAGTCTTACAAAGCCCTTGTTAACCAACCTCCTATCCGGGGCAATCATAATATTATTATGCTGTTGCCACTCAAAAACAGTAGCCCCGGATCCTATCGACTGCACACCATATAATGCTCCATCAGATGCATGGAGGTATCCTGTGTTGCCGGGAACCAAGGAATGGATAGAACTTCCAGATACTGAGACTAGATTTAACGCATGTCAGATTCCTTCTGAAAGGCTGGAAGCTATGTCAAATGAAGCTTTATTAGACTCATGGTTGAATTTTCCATTTAATTACGATATCTACTTGACTAATAACTTGTTAAAGCATATGAATAATGTAGTTACTACGTTTTCCGGATTAGCTGAGTTATCTACCAGAAAGGACAGGTTATCTACAGTATTGCGGGAGTATACTAGTCGAAATCCATTATGCATCCAACAACTGTCGGATTCAATAAAAAAAGGTGAGTACTCCCTAGATTTTGGTCTGTTTGAGGCATTGTTGGCGACAGATGGTTTTCTTAGTCAGTCCGCTCTTGAGGACAAAAAAGAACTCGTACGAGAATCAATTAGAAAGTATGATCGCAAATGTGAAGCTGGAAAAGAGAATTATACTGACAAGAGTCTTTCCTTACTCGTTTGTATGAAGGTGATGTATCAAGCTAATTATAAGCCATTTATTAACGAGTTGAAAGATCCAAAGCAAACTTTGCTCATCGGTTTCTTCCAAACAGGTATTTTATATTCAAGTTCGGAACCTGACCAACCGATTGTACAAACAATTTTGCGGCATTCGAAGAAATTTTCTGCTTAAAAGATTCTCAAAAAAGCCTCCTCTACAAAGACCGCTTAGCCTATATAGCCGCTGTCTGCAACAGATTGTGAAAAGCACAATTTCTTAGTATAAAACCAAGAACTTTCCCAAAACCATTCTCAGCCCCTTGGTCTGTGTTTTGTTGTTTAACATAAAATCTATTTATCACAACAAGGCAGCCAAATCTGGGTTTTGTGCTATAATTATGATCAAGCAACATTGCTATGTAATATAACTTTTTTCAGGTTTATTTTTAGACTGTCTACGAAAGACAGGTATACATATTGATAAGCGCCAATTATTGTTAAAATATAATTTTTTCTATATAATATAACTTTAAAAATGCTTCTGGTTGGATTTTACCCTGTTTTTGACAAGATAGTTGCCATTCGCTTCGCTGTGCAACGGGTAATTTTGCCTTCGTTTATGCCAGTATGTAAATAGGTATATTAGAAGTGCTCTGTCAATAACCGATCATTTTACCAAATGATAATTAACATATAAGGAGATCTTCAGATTTGCATCGAAATTTATTTATTACTGGCGAGTGATAACTTAAATTAAATAATAATGCATCAGTTTTTTTACCAAAGCTCTTTTTTAGAGAATAGTATTTCAAAATATAATAAATTAGCTTTTCTGGCTTTAATTATATTTTCTATCAATAATGCGGGATATTCACAAACTTTTCCAGTTCTACCAAGTCCGAATTACGATGTAGATCACACATCACTGGTTCGGGGGACAGTAAGCCAGAATGGAAGCGGTGGAATTGCAGGAATCCTTGTAAAATTGAAAACCTCAGATGGTAATGTTATAAGTTATGCACTGACTAATGACCAGGGTGCTTATGAACTTTCAGCAAAAGCAGAAGCAGGTAATTATACCTTAGAAATAGAATATCCATCAGACGGATTTTCTGTAACTTCTTCTCCATCTGTGTTTTCATTATCAGCAAATCAGGTAGAAGCGGGTAAGGATTTTAAGCTAGAAAGAAAATCCAATACTCTAACAGTTTGTGACATACATTCATTAGAGTTAACTCCTTGGGGATTAAGTTCAAATGTGTATTTAAATTTGACGAAACCGGATATTTCAACTCCATATAGCTCTGTAAAGCTCTTTACATCGGCTATGACCAGCCACCCTGAATTACAAATCGTAAACACAAATAACAGTGAACCAGCCAGAGTAACACGTCTGGATGTTGGTGCGATTGTATATCACGAAGCTCCAAGTTCATCGAGCAATATTAATTCTGCTATGGAATTTGCAAAAAGCAATATCGGCGGAAGTCAAAATCTTCTGGTCCCTGCTTCTACAACATATACATACTATGACATTTCATCAGGTAAAACATGGACAAGTAGCAACTTATCCAATGCTGCTTACAATACTGATGGTAGTAATGTACAGATACAGATTGCGGCAAGTGCTGAAATCACATCGACAATTAATGGAGGGAATGCAACTTTCAGTGTGTCTACTAACGCAAATGCCGGAGCCTGTTTAGTTTATACTTATCCATCAGACCCTCTTCCTGTACGCCTGGTATCTTTTGACGTTACTAGTCAAAACGGAGAACCAGCTCTGTTGAAATGGAAGACAGCAGAAGAAAATTTAAGTCAGGAATTTCAGGTTGAGAAAAGTATGAATGCCCGCGAATGGACTAAGGTAGTTTCCATTCCTACTACCAATAGAGGCACATATATCTCTGACTACCAATATTATGATAATGAAATTTGGGAGGGTATTACGTATTATCGATTGAAAATGGTGGATCAGGATGGTAGCTATTCTTATAGCACTATTCGAAGTCTTAATGGTAACAATGCTTCAGTTAAATTGACGGTTTTTCCAAACCCAATTTCGGCATCATCTGGCCAGATGCTACAATTTTCTAAGTTACCATCTCCAGCTCAAAAAATAGAAATATTCTCCATTTCAGGAGCTTTGATCCATAGTGTCGAAACGCCTGATTCAGAAGGAATCAATATTGGTCAATTGGAAAAAGGACTTTATATTGTTAAAGTAATTCTTCAAAATGGACAAATCATGTCTTCCAGAATCATAGCGAAGTAAAATTAATGAAATGCCTGTGTATGATGAAATGAATGCTCAATTCTTGTCATATGCAGGCATTTTTCATTTTCATGGCTTTATCTTAGGTTGTTCATAACATCATATCCTTCTCTTTGTAATTTACCTTAATCACAATAGAGTTGAAACTCGTTGTATAGATATCGTCTAACGGGTTGTGGACATATCAGACGCCAATTTTTACAGCCGGCTTTGTACATCCGAGCCGATTTCTGGCATATTAAGGAAATCCCCTTTCGATAAATGCCAGGAAGTACTCCGGTCTGGCGTTTGAAGAACTTTTTAAAATGGGAAGTGAGCTGTAAATCCCAATTCAAACACAGGCTCGGTCAGGTTTTGGTGTGAGTACAAAAGCAGCTTTTTAGATTCTACCGTTAATTTTTTCGTTGATCAATGCGCTGGCAAATATTCCAATTAACTTCTTGCAGGTTGCGTTGAGCGTTTTGGAAGTTATTTTAGAATATTTGCATGATATTCAATGTCTTAGTTAGCGGTGTATTACAAGCCGAGTTGCGTGAACAAATTTTTGAGTAGAGACGGATGTGGTAGCATGGGATGTGACTTTATCTCCCTTTTGAGCAAATTAAAAAACAGTTGCAGATACGTCTGAACGACTGCTCCAAAGTGGGCAGCACTTGAAGATATTCCGGTTCAATACTTCTGAAAATGCCTGGAAGGATGTCATTTTGTTCTTCCAAACAAAAGCCGCTTGGAATGTTTAGCGGGAAGCTTTGAAATAGAGAGTGCTAAAGGGGATGGTTTAACAGGAAACTTTTTGAATCATTACTACATACCCTTTGGGGATCTCGGTGAGTTCCCAGCTATGGATTTGTCCAAGCATGAGCAAATATGAACTATCAGGTTTGACAGCGAGCCTGTGCTTTCTGATTCTTTGGTTTACTCCAATTGCCGAATTTCTTCAATTGAACTGCCGAGCAATACATTATTTTCCTTTTCAGAATCCACATCGAATTCGGTTCCCAACACAAGCTCTTTGATTTTCTTTTTTGTCTTGACCACTATCGTTACTGTTTTATTCCCCAATGCCCAGCACCCAATGTGTTTGCTTATCAATTCTTTACTGCCATCCTGGTAAAAAACCGTAAGGTGGATAGGGACAAGTTCGGATCCCAAATTTTCGATGACAACCTTGTATTGGTCGCCTGACTTTTTCACACTTCCAATTGCCAGATCAGGAATGCCTTTGCTGAAAAACCAATTATTCCAAAACCAATCCAGGTTCAAGCCCGTGAAAGAATTCATACTATAAAAGAAATCGTAGGGCGTCGGATGTTTTCCTTGCCAGGTAAAAATATAGTGTTGCATGGCTTTTATGAAGACGTCTTTTCCCAGCATCTGCATTAAGTACAAATAGGCCAATGCAGGTTTCAGATCCTTATTGGCGTATCTTGCTTTTCCATAAAGTTGTGGGGTGGGGGTCATAATCGGTACGTCCCAGGCAGTACCGGCACTTTTATTAATATCACTGATATCATAATCCAGTTTCCCATTCGGATCAACAAACGGGTATAAAAGAAATTCCGAAAGCGTTGCCCAACCTTCGTCCATAAACGCGTGTTTGGTTTCGTTGGTGCCTACAAGAAATGGAAATAAAGCATGAAAGATTTCATGAGTGGTCAACTGCGCAGATTCCTGACGGTCTTCGAAAGGCAGATTGTTGACCATCATAGGGTATTCCATTGCGTCCAATCCATCAAAAATGGTTTGATGAGAATAGGGAAAGGGAATGGCCGGAAACTGGTAACTAATCGCTTTTACAGTTCTTACAGCGTAGTCAATAACGGGCAGGTATGCATCATGGCGCGGATTGTAAACAGCATCAACACGTGTTCGCCTGCCTGTTTTCGGGTCGACCAACACACTTGCAGCTTTCCAGATATAATGATTACTGATCGAGAAGGCGAAATCAGTGACATGATCTGCATGAAATTTCCAGGTGTTTAGCCCACCACTGTTCAGGGTAATTCCTCCTGTGGTGATATCTGTTTCGGTAATGATATTTTTAACCTCATCCTGTTTCTCAGCCTGCCGGATCCGCTCGACGAATTGGGGGCTGTATACCTGGTCGATATTAGTCAGATCGCCTGTAGCCCAAACCTGGTAGTCTCCCGGCACGGTAATGTCTACATCATAACTGCCGTAGTCGTTATAAAACTCATCATGACCTGTGTAAGGATACTCACTCCAACCATCCACATCATCATAGACGGCGATTCGAGGGAAAAAATATGCCAGAAAAAATGCGCCTTCTTCAACCTGTCCGGTACGGATGAATGAGCCCTTGTTGAGTGTGTATGCGTAGTCGATGTTTACTTTAATTGTTTGCCCAGGATGTATCGTTACCTTCCGGACTGTCATCAGTGTAGCTCTGGTAACCAAATTTGTACTGTCGATCTTTTTGCCATCGATTAGAAATTCACTGATATTGAGGCCATCTCCCAAGTCGCTGGAATTGACAGCCATCTTACGCAGTGCCTGTTTCTGATAGAGATTAGGAAAAATGTTCAGCAGAATCCGGCTCAGCGTGTCCGGACTATTGTTTGTATAGTTTATTTGGACACTGCCATTAACGGCACGGGTTACTGGATCAAATGTGATTTTTATCTTATGGTCTGCGTGGTTCTGCCAGTAATTTTTTCCCGGAGTGCCATTTTTGTTTCGTGTCTGTTTCAAGTACACACGTTTCATTTCAGGGGTTATAGGCAATACCGATTGAGCCTGAGCTACTAGGTTAGAGAAAAACAAAAGAAAAGTTAATACTTTTTTGCTGAAATGCATAGGTAGGTTTACCGGGCTTAGTATTGTGTTTTCCGAAGATAGTAATATTTACTTTCGCATAGCAATGAGTCTGTTCAACCAGGAACTCAGCATGATTAAGCTTGATATTCCGTTTCTAAAAATGCTGAGTTCTTCGTTGTGAGCTAATCCAGACTTATACGGCTGACGATATCGTAATACGCGTTCAGATCAAGCCATTCGATCCCGGAAACAACTTTACCATTTTCGATAGTCATGATGTACATGTAAGCATTTTGGTACGGTTGACCGTCAATGGCGACACTCGCACTTTCTATCCTTGCAAATACCTGGTTTCCGTCAGCCCATACACCCAAGGTCTTGATGGTCAATGGCTGAGCCAATCGGAGGTATAAAGGTGATTCTGCTATCTCAAAAAGCTCTTCCATACCGTAGTAGGTTGATGCTACCGGACCGTGGCCGGCGATTGTCCACTGAACATCTTTTGAAAAGAGATTTTTAAAAAATAAGGTAAAATCATGCGCCGACTCAGATAGTGCATCTGTTACAATTTGTTTGTTTGCTGCTTGCTGCTCAATATTGTTTTCCATCACTTTCATCAGTTCTATAAAATTTTACAAACTTTTAATAAATGAACAGATCGAAACAGCCTGTAAGCCGGAAAAAGCCCTGGCTGTGATCTGATACAAAGTTACGATGGAGACTAGCCGGTAATTTTGTTGCCGGCAAACCGATCTTTGTCAAATTCAAACCTTCCGGAATGCAGAAGGAGCCGAAGCAGTGTTTTTTTTAAAGAACTTGTTGAAATGGGCCTGATTCTCAAAACCCAACATGTAGCTGATTTCGGATATGTTCAGATTGGTATATCTCAATAACGCCTTCGCTTCGCCAATCAATCGTTCATTGATATGATCGGTAGTAGTGCGACCGGTTGTTTGCTTAATGGCACGGTTTAATGTATTTACATGTACTGAAAGCGCCTGTGCAATCACTTTGGCCGAGCGAAACCCGAAGCGGCGGGTCGTGGAATCGATAGGGAACTGCCGGTCAAGAAGCTCTGTAAATACCTTAGTAATTCGGGAATTGGCGTCATTTAAAATTGCTGTGGTGTAAGATGAAGTAAGCTTCTGGGCTGTAAAAATAAGCTCGGTTACATAAGCCTGGATCAGTTCCTGTTTGTAAATGTATTCCGAATTAAATTCATTGATCATTTTCTCAAACAGATTATTGACAAGTAAGTACTGATTCTCGTCAAGCGAAAAGACTGGCCTGCTGCCGGGGCTGAACATAGGAAGATTACCTACGTTGAGCCGAAGGTTGAGCCTGATGAATTCGTCTTTGAATACGCAAAAATACCCTTTGGTTTGAGCCGTAACAGGGTCAGATGTATAGGGTACTTTCGGATTAAAAAATAGCAGCGTTTTTCCATTGACAGGGATACTCATATCTCCATAATGAAATACACTACTACCCTCAAACAGCATAATTTTGTAAAAGTCCCTACGGATATAATCCGCAGATACCTGCCCGGGTTGTAAGCTGTCCTGGATGCGGAAGACATTAAATTGACCGGGCTCGTCTTTGATCACTTTCGGTGACTTCTCAAACTTATATTTATAGAATTCTGCAAGTGATTCAGTAGCTTTTGCCATTGCTTCGGTGGTTTGAAATTTAAGATAGATGGGTAGTTAAATCTGTTTTCAGTTCATTAGCAGTTTGATATTTAACCTTCGGATTCTATTAAAATTATCATTTTAAAATGTGTTCGGATATTTGGCTGGTAAGTTGCATCAGACCATCATTGGTCAGAAGGGAAATGCTAGCCACGCTTCGGGTAGCTGGGCACGGCGCTGACTAGTATACACTCCTTGCCAGTCAGGCCAATCCGTACCCGGAACTTTGGGCTTGTATTGAACACTAGGTATTTCTGTGAGCAGCTCTGGTGAAATCAGTCACTGTTCAAATATTCTGCCGTCATTCAACTTCAATTGAAGATACATCCCCATATCCACAGCGTCTGAATACCTAGCTTCAGCATCAGTAATATGAGCTCTTTACAGATCACTACTGGCAAAACATCCAAGGGGAGAGTTTTTAAAATGGCAGGCCTTCTGCTGGTTTTATACTTTATTAGTCATTCTTTAAAGTAAATACCCTAACTGATAATTTCTATTTTATCTGTAAAAATCGGGACTTTTACATCGTCACTTTCCTGTCTGCAGCTTTAAATACTGCTATATGCTGGTTGTAAGGTAGGCGGTCATCTTTCTTCATCTGGACTTGCCAAAACTCTCCTGGATCTTTCCACCGCTCATAAAAGATGTATTTGGTTTGATCATTTTCACTACGAATGGCAGCCAACATAAGACAAGTTTTTGCTGGGCAACCTTTTGCAGATGAGGTAATAGTATTGCCTCGAATTCTTTTAACACTTCTGGTTTCAGGGTAAATTCTACTAATATTTCAATTTCACTATTACTTTTTTCCTACTAATGGATTTTATATTCTTTAACCACTCATTTAACTGGTAATAGAACAGATACTAACTTGAAGCTTCGGTATCAAAAAGCCTATTGTTTGGTAAAAATCCTGTTACCCAGATAAATTCTGTTCCCTTTCTGAATGAGTGGATCTCCATCAGAGGTGAAAAAGACTCCGGGTTTAAATTCGGTTAATTTTGTCTCGCCGCCCCTTGAACAATACAGATAGCCATTCTTTAGGAAAATTTTGACTGTCTGTGGCTGACGGTTGTTGAAGCCTGAATAAGTCCCGGTTAAATCAGTCCAGGCTGCCTTGCCCGGCCCCGCCTTTTCGGTCGGTGAATCATTGTAGATGTAAAAATCAGCGCCGTATTGGTTGATATTGACAAAGTGTCTGGGTTTGCCTGTCTGACCGGCGTCAAACAGATACTTCTCACCATTCGGAGCAGAAAACTCTTGCTGACTATGCGCATTCAACTTTATTGTATCAATTTCTGAAATCACGGCAAGTTTCCCGGCCATTTCAACAAAGCTAACCACCCGCCGTCCACTCTTATATCTTCCGGTCAATGTTCTTATATAATTTGGATCAAGCTCAATGGTGGCTTTAAGATCAACGTCAGGATCTTTTTCTAAACCATCTACATTGTGTAAAAGCATCATTTTCAGGATGTACTCGCATACCTCGCTGGCAAATGGCGATACCAGACCATCATTTGTCATAATGGCAATGCCTATCCTTGCTTGGGGTATCCAGGCATGCAGGGCTTGGTAGCCGTATCCGTCACCGGGATGAAAAACCATGGTTGCACCATAGAATGGTCTGACCAGCACACCCAATCCGTAGCCGGAGCTTTGACCATCGAGCTTGTATTGAACGCTTTGCATCTGTGCAAGCAGCTTACCGGAAACCAGTGTATCACCATTTATTACGCAATCATTCAGCTGAAACTGAAGATACCTGCCCATATCCACAGCGTTTGAATACAGACCACCTGCAGCAATGTTGGGGATATAAGTTCTTTGCAAGACATTGTTTCCATAACACCCGATGGCAATGTTTTTGAATTGGTAAGCCTCATCCTGGCTATATGTGCTGCTAGTCATTGCCAATGGTTGCAGTACGCTTTCTTTCAGGTACTGATCAATTGGTTTGTTAGCTCTCTTTGCAGCAACATAACCAACAAGATCATGGCCCATGTTCGAATAACTAAAAAATTCGTTCACATCGAATCTTAGCCAGGATCCGTTGAAACTTTGAACATGCTGCTCGAAGGTGTATTTGGTCGTGTCGTAATTGTTACCCAAGGGCGCCTCATGACAAAAACCTGCACGATGGCTCAAAAGGTGTCGAAAGGTCATTTTGTCGGCCTGGCTGCTGCCGGTTCTGGATTGGACATGAAGAGCAGGATAATAACGCCGGATTTTATCATCGAGACCAAAACTGCCCGAGGTAGCTTCCATCAGAAAAGCGGTTGTTGTCAGCGTTTTTGATATGGACTGCATGCTAAAAAGCGTTTTCTCATCTACCTTTTTTGCCTTTGAAGGATCAGTGTAGCCAAACCCCTTTGCCAATATTGTATATTGGGCATCCACAAGCACAATAGATGCTCCAAGCACGCCGTATTCTCTCATTTTCAAAGTAATAACGCTATCCGCTTCCCTTATGATCTGAGCTTGATCTTTGCGCGTCAAATCCTTCACCATACCGGATTGAGCAAAAGCCTGTATAGTTGCCAACATTATTATGACCGGTATTAGGGAACTTGCTCTTTGCATCAACGAGATTTTAGACATGTACAGATTTGTCAACCAGACAAGATATCGAGCTTAAATGATTACTCAACATACTTAACGCAAGATCCAGGCAGTTAGATGCTTTGGGCAGTGGCCAGATGCTTCACCATCGCATTCTCCGCTGCTGATAGGCAAACAGGGGAGCTTTTACAATAGCTAAACGACCAAGTCCTGCCGGATATTTAGCCGGCTATCACATCCGGCGGAGCTGAATTCAACTAGTTGGGTAGCGAACGCATAAAATCAAGTATTTCGCGTCCTATCTCCACAACGTGGGTTTCCAAAGCAAAATGGCCTGTGTCATAAAATTTCAGGGCCGCATCAGGCAAATCTTTCTTATATGCCTCAGCTCCTGCGGGCAGGAAATAAGGGTCTTTGTCGCCCCAAACCAGTAAGAATTTAGGATGGTATTGTCTGAAGTACTGATGGAACTTCGGATAAAGCTCGACATTGGTTTTATAATCTCTTACCAGGTCGAGTTGTATGTCAATGTTTCCCGGCCTGTCTAAAAAATGCTGATCAAGGGTGTAAGTCTCCGGAGCAATTAGTGACTGATCGGGTACTCCCTGATGATACTGAAACCAGGTGGCGTCTTTGGATACGAAATCCCTGAGCGACTCACGATTTGGCTGAGAAGGATCTGCCCAATATTTACGTATCGGATTCCATTCACCGCTCAATCCTTCCTGATAAGCATTGCCGTTTTGCGAAATGATACCGGTAATCTTTTCCGGATTAGCCATCGCCAGACGCAGCCCGACCGGCGCGCCATAATCGAAAACGTAAACGGCGAAGCGTTTTAACCCAAGCGTATCAATAAAGGCCTGCATGGTAGCGGCGAGATTGTCAAAAGTATAATTGAAGTCTTTGTTGGATGGGGCATCAGAATAGCCAAATCCGGGTAAGTCCGGTGCAATGACATGGTATTGCTTACTCAGGATTGGAATCAGGTTCCTGAACATGTGTGAGGATGTCGGGTAACCGTGTAGTAAAAGAAGAGTCGGAGCATCGGGTGCGCCTGCTTCCCTGTAAAACAAGTTTAGACGATTTACTTGAACATTCAGGTAACGTACAGAGTTGTTTGGCATGGCTGGTTTATTAAAAGTTAATGGTTGATTTGATTGTGCCAGCATATCACTGGGCGAGAATAATGTCAGTAGCACTAAGGCGAATATGTAATCCGATAAATGTTTCATCTCCTTTTTTTTACCAAAACTAATCACGACATTTAATCATGACAAACGATTAATTGTGATCACTTAAATCACTTTTTATGATTCCTTTATGAATACCAACGATTTGAAAATATTTGAGGCAGTCGCATCCACCGGAAGTTTCACCAAAGCGGCCGCGGCAATGTTCACAGTGCAGTCCAACGTTACTGCAAGGATTAAAAGTCTGGAAGAAGAATTCGGTGCAGAGCTGATTTCCCGTACATCCCGGAAGGTAGAGCTAACCGTAAGTGGAAAAACATTGCTGCAATACTGTAAGCAAATCGGTCAGCTGGTTGCCGAGGCTAAAAGCAACGTGCAAAATACTGATAAGGTGGGTGGGACACTCAGGATTGGTTGTATTGAAACTACTATGGCTTTAAAAGCACCGGAAATACTCAATTACTTTCAGCAGCACTATCCCGACGTTGAACTGGAGTTTAAATCCCAGATGAGACAAGTGCTGATAGGCGAGGTATTGAACTTTGATCTGGATGCCGCATTTGTATCAGCTCCAGTTAACGTTGCCGGTCTGGATCAGATCCGCATCAAAGAAGAGCAGCTCATTATCTTAACTGCCGGCGGCGGGCCAAAACTGGAAGAACTACTTGCAAAGCACCCTGTGAAGATCGTGACATTCGGTCAGGGCTGTATATTCCGGGCAAGATTAGAATCCTGGCTAAGCTCTAAGGGGATTATACAATACAAAAGCACTGAACTGAATTCTATTGAGGGGATTGTCAATTTTGTAGAAGCTGGTCTGGGTATTAGTATATTGCCCCAAGAAGTCATTTCCAAATACTATGCAGGCAGAAAAATTGTCAGCCATAGGCTCAGCAAACTGCTGGGGACGATGACTACGGTCCTTGTCTTCAGAAAGGATAAATTACAATCGGGTGCTCTGAGGGTTTTTATCAATACCTACCGTCAGCATATTAATGTTGAGAATAGACCTGCATCCGGTTAACTGATCAGGCTACGCCTGTAAAAACGTAGAGTTAGTTGTCATCTCTAAAATATCAGTAACTAATACAATAGCCGCATTTGAGGGCAGATAGCACGAAAGGAAAACAGTCAAGCCTGTAGCAGAACAAATGCAAAAAAAATACAAGGATATCTACCACTGCAGACCTTATTGGATCGGCAGGGAGGACAGGCGTAAATTATGGGAGTGAAAATATCGATAGCTTCTAGGGCATTAGAAAGGGATTGCCCATATCGAAAGCAAAAGAAACAACGAAAGTTCCAAAGACGAGCGTCTCCACGAAAAGTAGTTTCAAAACATTTAAAAGCCTGTTTGCGATACGTAAACAGGCTTTTTTAATGTGTTTCAGGTATCAAATTTTGCAATAACTCGCAAAGTTTATGTGAGTACTCGGTGTAGTACGCCTTTTTCGAAAAAAAATCACTCACTGGGGTGTTTGTAAATATTTGTATATGAGCATGTTAGCGTAGTTTTCGTCTTGTCATTTCTGTAGTGAACTCCGAAATTTGCTTTATTCTAAACCAGTTACAAAATGATGGAGAAATCACTCGGGTTACTTTTTTATCTTAAACCCGCAAAGAATGACCAGGGCGAGCAGAGGTTTGTATACCTTAGAATCAGAGTAAACGGGAAGGCAAATGAGATTTCCACTAAACGAAAATGGTCAACAACGCGTTGGAATGCATCCACTAACAGGGCAACAGGCAGCAAGAAGGACGCCAAGCACCTAGTCTGTTTTTAGACTCCCTTGTTCAGAAGGTGCACGAGGCCAGTTCTTAAATCTTTGAGCTAAATCAGCAAACTTTTTGAGCTAAATAGGACAGTGCGAGAAGTCTGTGATGAATACCTTTGTATCATAGTTAAAATACGGATGAGCTGGTAACTTTGATTGGGTTGATCATGTTACTGAAAAGCTGACTTTTTAAAGAATGGATATGAGCAAAGTGATTAAGGTTCCTACTGCGCTGGTGAGCGGTCCGGGGCAACAGAGCGCTTTAATGTTGGATGGCTGTTCGGTCATAGAGCAATGCATACACAGCATGAAGGCCAAGGGCACAATGTACCTGGAAGAGCATTTGCTGCTGATCGTTCTGGAAGGCACTGTCACGCTGACGTATGGAAAGCAGCAGTATGCACTTGGGAAGAACGACATGATTCTTTTAAAGAAAGCGATTTCAGTACAATACGATAAAGTGGGCAATCCGGATAATGACAACATCTATGACAGTCTGATGTTCAGTTTAAAAGACGATCTGTTAAAAACGTTTCTGGCTTCATCGGAAGTTAAAGTACCCAAAATTGAAGGGGAAATTAAAACGGCTGTTTACCCGATGAATGAATGTCTCGTAGCGTTCGCCCATTCTCTCAAACCGTATTTCTATGACGATTCGATTGTTCATCCGGGGCAGTTGCGACTAAAAATTATGGAACTGCTCTACGACGTTGCAGAATGTAATCGTAATATGTTTTTGCAGATTCTTCAATTGCACCAGCCGGTGAGGGCAGATATCCGTCATGTAGTGGAGCTGCATTATGCTTCACCGGTTTCGTTATTGGAGCTGGCCTATCTTTCAGGCAGAAGTTTATCAAGTTTCAAAAGAGATTTTCAAATGGTTTATAATACATCACCGGCTTCGTGGATACGGGAGAAGAGACTGGAAAAAGCAAAAGATATGCTGGAAACCACACTCATGTCTGTTTCTGATATTTGTTATACACTCGGGTTTGAAAACGTATCCCATTTTTCCAGGATTTTTAAACAATACCATGGTCAGGCCCCTTCCATATTTCGGAGCTAGACATTTAAATCAGATCTTATGAAAAAAATATTAGTAATCGGATCAGGCGGACGCGTAGGTTCGGCTTTGATAGGTAAACTTGCGGAATCGGACTATACTGTTTTGGCAGGATCAAGGCATGAAAACAATTCTTCCCCGTCTGAAAATATATCGTTCATTGCCTTTGATTTACTTTGGGATGTGAATCGGATGGTGGAGGCAATGAAGGGAAATATTGACGCCGTTTATTTTGTGGCGGGTTCAAAAGGAAAGAATTTACTGCAAATTGATTTGCATGGTGCTGTTAAAACCATACAGGCTGCGGAGAAAGCAGGTGTAAAAAGATTCATTTTACTCAGTTCAGTATTCGCTCTTGAACCCAGTCACTGGCACGAATCTTTCCTGAAAGATATTACAGATTACAACATCGCCAAGCATTACGCAGACCTATATCTAATGAGCCAGTCCAGCCTGAACTACACCATTCTGCAACCCGGCGCATTAAAGGAGGAAATCGGAACAGGGAAGATTACCGTAGATGTAAAAGAGCCGTTATCAAATTCAATTGCCAATGTGGTCGATGCGCTAGTTGCCATTCTGGAAGATGATCATACCATTGGAAAAGTGATCATGATGCATGACGGTGACACGCCCATCAAAGACGCGCTTAAACAGGTGAAGTAGCAAACGAGAATTCTAAATCATGCGGTAAACCAAGGCGGCGCTTCCAAATTTGAACAAACTTAAATATTAATATAAAACAAACTAAGAGATGATTGAAACCAAAGGATACGCTGCGCAGAGTCCTAACGAAGATTTAGCGCCCTGGGCGTTTGAACGCCGGGAAGTTGGCCCCCACGACGTTCAGTTTGATATTTTATATTGCGGTGTTTGCCACTCCGATTTGCATCAGGTTAACAACGATTGGTTTCCGGGTATATTCCCAATGGTCCCAGGACATGAAATCGTTGGTCGTGTGGTCAAAGTGGGCGATCACGTAAAGAAATTTAAAGTAGGCGATCTTGCAGGAACAGGCTGTATGGTTGATTCCTGTCAGGAATGTGAAAATTGCAAAAGAGATCTTGAACAATATTGTCTGGAAGGCAATACGCAAACCTACAACGGAATGGAGCGTGACGGGAAAACACCAACGTATGGTGGCTATTCCAATACCATTGTGGTGCGGGAAGAATTTGTACTGCATGTTTCTGAAAAACTGGACCTGGCTGCGGTCGCACCATTATTGTGTGCTGGTATCACAACCTATTCCCCTCTGAGGCATTGGAAAGTAGGAAAAGGACATAAATTGGCGGTACTTGGTCTTGGCGGTTTGGGGCATATGGGTGTAAAGTTTGGCGTTGCTTTCGGAGCGGAAGTAACTGTTTTAAGTACATCACAAAAAAAAGAAGAAGATGCTAAAAGACTGGGCGCACATCACTTTGTTGTTACCAGCGATGAAGCTCAGGTAAAGGCGGCTTTAGGAACTTTTGATTTCATTCTGGACACCGTTTCTGCCGAACATGATTTTAATATGTACCTCTCTTTACTAAGAACAGATGGTACGCTGATTTGCGTTGGTGTTCCATCCAAACCAGCAGAAATAGCTGCGTTTAGTTTGCTTGGCGGAAGAAAAAGTGTTGCAGGATCAGGCATAGGCGGCATAGCTGAAACCCAGGAAATGCTTGATTTCTGTGCCGAGAATGATATCGTTTCCGACATTGAGCTCATTGACATGAAAGATATACAGACAGCCTATGACCGCATGGAAAAAGGTGATGTCCGTTACCGGTTTGTAATTGATATGGCAACACTGTAATTGATAGTTGCCGGATCGTAAAGCCTTGCCAAATTTTGGTGAGGCTTTTTTTATAGGCAACTGTATTTATTTCGGATCAATCTGACCTGGTAAACATCACCTATTCAGAAGTAAATGTCACTTTTTAAACTCATCAAATTGGACCAAATAGAAAGATTATTTGAGCTGAACAGAATACTTTGTCTCTTTGGTTAGATGTAATTTTGTAAAACAAATAAAAACTATCAAATAGTTGAAAATAAAATAGTTAAGTAGGAAAATTGTACAATATGGCCAGGAGTAGAAAATGGGTTTTAGCATTGGCATTATTACCATTTCTTTGGGTATCGTGCACAAGTAGTATGAATAAAAACAAAATTAAAAATAACCAAATTATGGAAGTTTCACAGCAGGAAAAACAAGGTATACTACATGCAATCGATTTGTATGTGGAGGGTGGGCGGAAAGCCAGTGGTAGAATCGCAGCGGAAGCATTTTCACCGACTGCAACAATGTCCTGGACAGAAGATGGTAAATTAAAAAGTGTACCGATTCAGGCTTTATTTGATGGATTCGATACTTGGCAACCTATGGAAGCAAGTTACGAACTCACCACCCTGGATGTGGCAGAAGATGTGGCTATTGTCCGCATTGAGTCACAATTCGGCCCAAGCAAATTTGCTGATATGTTTACCCTGGTCAAAGATGGCGATCTGTGGAAAATTGTAAGTAAAGTTTATCACGTTAAAAAGTAGAGATAATGGTTGCAAATAAGAATATCAATAGCGTTCAGGATTATGATGATGTATTGGCGGTAGTACAGGGATATGTAGAGGGATTAAGGACAGGCGATGTGGAACAATTGAAAAAGACATTCCATAAAGATGCTGTCATGTACGGACATTTACCGGAAGGTTTGTCCGAGGGCAGCATTGAAAATCTATACGCTTATATAGAAAAATTCGGTTCCGCTCCTCACATCAAGACACATCTGTCAGTACTGCATAAAACACCTACCACAGCATTTGTGCGTGTTGAGATGGAAAGTGATGCCGCTGATGAGGACTTTACCGATTACCACTCATTGATTCAAGTAGATGGAGAATGGAAAGTTATTGCAAAATTATTCCACCTGTACAGCAAATAAAAAGTAAATTTTATAAAGCATTATTGGTGATGATTCACTGCCAGTAATGCTTTTATTTATAAAAGTAAGATTATGTCAAAGTTATTTAGTCCCTTAACTATCAAATCAATATCGTTTAGAAACCGTGTTGTGACCTCACCCATGTGTATGTATTCTGCAACAGATGGTTTCGCCACCGACTGGCATTTGGTACATTATGGATCCAGGGCAATGGGAGGTGCTGGAGCAGTAACGCTTGAAGCAACAGCTATTCGTGCTGACGGTCGGATAGGAGTCGGCGATCTGGGAATATGGAAAGATGAGCATATTGCCCCCTTGGCAAAAATCGCTTCGTTTATTAAAAGCAGTGGAAGTGTAGCAGCGATCCAACTGGCACATTCGGGCAGAAAAGGCAGTACCTGGGCGCTGGGCAGTGAAAGTCGTGCGCTGATGCCGGAAGATGAAGATGGCTGGCAAACCGTTGCGCCTTCGGCGATTCCATTCTCGCCGATCATGCAAACACCCCGTGAAATGTCCCAACAGGATATCGATGAAATCATCCAATCCTTTGCCGACGCTGCACAAAGAGCTTTGAAAGCCGGTTTTGAACTGATTGAAATTCACGCTGCGCATGGTTACTTAATCAATGAGTTTTTATCTCCAATTCCTAACCAGCGTACCGATCAATATGGTGGAAGCCGTGAAAACCGCGCCAGACTTTTGTTCGAGATCATCGAGCGTGTAAAAGAAGTGTGGCCTCAGGAGCTCCCAATCGCTGTACGTATATCCGCTACCGATTGGATGGAGCAAGGCTGGACGGTTGATGATTCTGTTTGGTTGAGCAAGCTGCTGTCGCAAGCGGGTATAGATATCATCGATATATCGAGCGGAGGAACTGTTCCTGGCGCTAGAATTGTTTCCGGGCCGGGATATCAATTGCCTTTTGCAAGTGCTATCAAACGTGAAGTGAGAGATACTTTATATGTGGGTACAGTAGGCATGATTACGAACGCAGAACAAGCAGAAACGATACTGGCCAACAGCGATGCTGACCTTGTGTTTGTTGGGCGGGAGTTTTTAAGAAATCCCTATTTCCCGTTGGAAGCGGCACGAAAATTAGGATCAGAAATTCCGGTACCGAAACAGTATCAACTGGCTTTTTAGCGGGATTTATTAATGCTATGGTAGGAAGGGAGGTTTGATACAGATTCCGGCGCTCCTGATCGCGTTTCCGGATAAGGCGGTGGCTATGCTTTTTGGTACCAACAAGATCGCCGCCATTTCAGGAGCAGCAGTGGCGGCGTATCAGTAGAGCAAGTGTATCCGGTTTGATTACCGGCTCCTGCTTGTAGTCAGTCTGGCTGCATTTGCAGCTTCCTTTTTAGGCGCGAAAGTTTGCGATGCTGATCTATGTTTATACAAACAAAAATCTCGCAGCCGCCCAAACCAGGGTGCTTCCATTTGCGAAGCAGCTGTTGTTAGGATCGGTGATTGGTCTGGTCGTCGGTATCTACGGCGGATTCTTTGGCCCGGGAACAGGTAGTTTTCTGATGCTGGGTTTTGTCCTATCGCTCAAATTTGACTTTTAACTGCTTCTGGTTATACAAAACTTATTAACTCTGTCACAAATATTTCGGCATTGCTGGTTTTTATCCGACATGGAAATTTTCTATTGGGTATTGGGTTAATGATGGCTGTGTTTAACATTGCCGGAAATATGATTGGCAGCAGAATGGCCTTACGCGAAGGAAATGGATTTGTCCGAAAAATATTTTTGGTCGTTGTATCGTTGATGATCCTGAGGTACGGATATGATGTTTTTCAGGAGTTCTCGTCGGTTTCGTTTTAATGTGTTTGAAACGATTGCTGTTTTCGTGCCTGCATATCATTTAACGAAAGTGATCCGTAGAATGGCTGCTCCACACCCAAATCAATGAATATCTGCATGAGTATCACGCCAGGATCGATCATGTAAATTTGCAGCTTGTGTTTGCCCGCTTTCAGGTCCGGTACCTTAAAAGTACGTTGCGCCGAATTGCTCAGTACATTCTTTTTCCATTCATCACTTCGTCCAATAGTTCTGAAATTGAAAATTGTTACAGGACCGCCATCAATGCTCACACCGTAGCGTAGTTCAAAGTTTTTGTTTATCGGATAGGTAGGTAACGTGCTGACGGTAATGTCGGCCGGCGATTGGCTGAATGTAAAAAAATCATATTCGACAACAGGATTACTTTTCACTTTAAGCGTATCCAAATAGCCTTCTCCGGCTTCTTCAACCAGCGGTAATGATTCCAGCGATCGGCCGTGGGAACCCAATCCTTCAATGACACTCCAGTGCAGGGATCTTGTGTTTTTTACCGCAGTGTAGTCCGCAGCAGGAATGGATAGGTAATGGGCAGCCTCTATATGTCCTTTAAAATTTTCGAGCTCCTTCACATGGGCATTGTTGGCTGTAACAGCAAAGGTATATCGATCATCACCGCTTTCAACAATGATAGTCCCTTTCAATGACGCTTGTACAGGTGCTTTGTTCCAGTCAATTTCTACCCAAATGCGCTGCTGGCTGTTAAGCCCGTCTGGTGTCAGGTCACCCTGACTATTGCTTACGCTAATCCATTTTTCAGACACTTTGACCGTGAATGTTCTTTTTACTTTCTGTGTCAGGAAAACGTCAATAAAATATCTTTGCTTGTTCCATTTGTTAAATTCAGGAAGTATCGTTGCGCGGGACGTGCCGAGATCCGTTGTCGAATCAGCTTGATTGTATCCTTCGGGAACTGCACAAAAAGCGGGCAAACTCTTCTTTAGAGGTAAATTAAAATCCGGTACATCAAAGACAGGAAGCTTGCGGGGGAACATGTCCATCATACCATTCCATTTGCCATTGGCAAGCTTTGTGTTATAATAAAGGGTTTCTGCGGCAATTTTCTCCTGAGCCCCGCCCGACAGCGAAGTATAATACGCAGCGCTTAGTCTTCCTTGACTGGCATAAATGAAGGCCTTGTCTCGAAAAAGGAATTTCTTGTTTATCCACGCGGCACCTTTTACGGGGTATTCCACAAGCTCGTAAAAAGCATCCTTGTCTTTGGCTGCAATATTTGTCCCGATGTCCTTTACCTGTGCAAGCAGCTGGTCATAGGCGTCCATTCTCAGCTGCGCCTGATCATTGTAAAACAGATGATTATAGGCAGTGAATTTTACTCCGGTAGTAGGCTCCGTCTGGCTCCAACCCATGTATTCCGGCTTACGCTCGAAAGCGAGGTCATAGTAATGCCAAAGCGCTTTTGCTGCTGATGCTGACTGCTTATCCCCAAAAATCGTTGATAACCAATTTTGTAAATGCGTCATTAAAAAAGCTGAGTTTTCGAATGGCTCGATGTTATAAGCCATATCCAGAAAAAGCTGCGTGGCATACTCAGCAGGCTTAATATCACCCACATTTAAAACCCATAGCTGCCTGGCATTCATTGCAAAAGCCTTTGTCATTTCCTCACGCATGTGCGCGGGATGTGTGGTGTTAAGCCATAAATAATCGTGAGGCCTGCCCCAATAGGAAGCATGGTAATAGACGCCGGAACCACCTGATCGCCTATTCTCCTGAGCATTACTCAGCCGTTGAATGTATCCGTAATTGTCATCAGGCCACACCAGCGTGATGTCGTCAGGAACTTTAAGGCCTGCATCATAAATTTCAAGTACCTCTTTGTATGGTGTAAATACCTGCGGAACCTTGGTAATGCTCTCATTCACATACTTTTTGAGCATATTCCGCTGAGCCCGGATGATGGTGTCCATCAGAGGAACGGTTTCCTCCATTGTTTTTACACCTTCCATCGCGCCGTCATGGATTCCGCGCATTCCGGTCGTGTAAATACCATTGATCTTACTACTTTCTTTGATGCGGGATTCCCAGTATTCGTCTACCTTTTTCTTATTTGTCAGGTAGTTAAAGCGTCCCATTTCTTTCTGATTCCACTCGCTCACGTTATTTCTCAACATAGGTTCCGCATGTGAAGAACCTACTACGATCTGATAGTCTTCCGCTACTTTGATATTTCCGGGGTAATGGTAAAAAGCTTTTGTGCTCGGATGCATCGCAGGCCAGATCAGATTGGCTTTCAGACGCAGAAGCAGCTCGAATACCTTCGCATAAGTCTTAGGACCTATGTCTTTTGTCTCGGGTTCAAAGGTTTTTGCAGCCCATGGCTGTAAGCCCCAATCTTCGTCATTGATAAAAATACCCCTAAATTTTACTGATGGCGTTTTAGAGGTAAAATCCACACCATCTATGACAAGGGATTTCTGCATTTTCGGCTTTGCATCGGCCCACCAGTACCAGGGCGTCACACCAATTTTTTCTGACACAGAAAAAACGCCGTACGCCGTTCCACGGGCATCACTTCCGGCAATGATCAGTGCATTAGCGATGTTCGCCGACGGTTTCGATAAAAACCGCAGAGAATAAGATTCCCACTTTCCTTTAATCGCGGGATCGAAAGCTTTGTTTCCCACATTCTTAACCAGCGCTGATTCAGCTCTTCCGATGATAATGATATTGCCTTTGGCATTTGAAATATCAGTGAGAACTTTGGGCTGATACCCGCTGACGAGCTCAATGTCTGAGGCAAGTAAATGCGCGGTTATCGAATCAAGTTTGTATTCCCCTTTTTGATAGTAAATCGTGACTTTGTTTTTCGCCGTTACCAATTCAAACTGTGCTGCGCTTGCGACAATTGGCAGGCATACTGACATGAGAATGTGAATTGTAATACGCTTTAAGAAGATTTGTTTCATGAATCGTTTTTTGAAGGCGATAAAATGGAGCCTATCACTCCTAGGTGCAAAATATATTGAAAGCGATGTTTTCTCACCCGTTACGTCATTCCAAAGTTACATTTTGAATCGCAATACCAGCAAGTGGTTTTTGATTCTGACCAGCCGTTTGCGCAGGGAGCAATACAATTTGCAAAGTCTCAATGTTGCTTAAATCAAGCTTGCCGGCCTCCGGGGTGGTGTTTATAGAGTAGGGTAGAAATCCAGGGTAAGGGCGCGGAAGGCTGATGAAATCTGTTTTTTTAAGATCGGCAAGTAACATAGCATACGCACTGCTTTCCGGTTTTACGTTTAATGTCGCGCCATATACCGATCCATCCTTACCGATTAACACAAGCTCAATGGTGCAAGGTTTTTCGTTGAGTGCGCGGCCGTGAAAGACTAACTTTGTTTTAGATAAAACATCAGATTTGCGTCCCGCTATGTTGTTTTTAAAATTGTATCGCATTGCGTACTGTTCCGCTTTTTCGGGGTATATGCTCAATTCAGAAGTTCCCATTTCTGGTACTGGATTCAATCGCGATGTTTTCAGATAAGGTCTTAATAATTGCTCATGATCCGCTGCTGCACTAAATAAATTTATCGGTGAAGATTTTGGCAGAATGTGTGTTTCGAACAGTTTATCCACCTCATTGTTCCAATCTTTGATATTTTCCTGTTCAGAGGGATACTGTTTTTCTATCCCGTTTTCCCTAACCAAAATGCAGTAATTCACGACATCGCCTTTTAAAAATTCCGCCGGAATTGTGCCCGCGTATTGATAACCGCCAGTGT
The DNA here is from genome assembly GCF_003383615.1 of Dyadobacter luteus. Lineage (GTDB taxonomy): Bacteria > Bacteroidota > Bacteroidia > Cytophagales > Spirosomataceae > Dyadobacter > Dyadobacter luteus. The sequence continues at coordinate 649,545 of NZ_QNUL01000001.1, read as the reverse complement.
GCTCCAACGCCAGATCCACAGGCTTTACACCTTTAACAAGCAGTTTTATGCGGGCAGCTTCCGGCTGTTTCAGGGAAACGATCTGTACTTTGACACGCACATCTTCGCCAGCCGAAACCTCTTTAACCGGAGAATGAAGTACATACGTTTTTTCGAGTGTCGTTGCGGGGGCCACGAATTCATTCAATGTGATATTTTTCCATTTGCTGGCCGAAGTCAATTTATTGGAAGCGCCTTTTTTTACCAGCATATAAGCGCCTGGCGTAATGTTAAAAGTCTGATTTTTAGTATTGAAAATTTTGGCGTCATTTCCCTTATTCAGTGGTCTGATCTCAAAATCATCTCCTAAATCGGGTACACGCACAGACATCGGCCATTGACGCCAGTTGATCACAGCCAGGACTTTATCGAGGCTATTATAGCCAAATGGGTCCTGCACCCAGATCGCATCTGGCAAAACTTCCATTCGCCAGACGCCCTTTTCAAGTTTATCCAGAAAGTAAGCGCCTGTTCCTTCGTATTTCACAACCGTGGAATTACCTGAACCACTGATATGTTCTAATGCTTCGGTGTTTTCAGGAACGGTAGTTGTATGATTGGTATAAATAAATTTATCCTTTGTAACCATTTCCGCCAGGTCCTGCCCGTAACTCACCCTGAAATCCCCAAAGGATGTATCTGCGGGGAATTTGCCAAAGTCTTTGTACAGCGGAATATTGTGAAAAACTTCCGATGCGATTTTAAGGCTGAGCGCTTTCTGCGGCGTGTAAATCAGGTTCATGTAATGCGTGTCATATTCCGTATTGGCGTAGGCGAAGTAGGTTGGGTCATAGGCAAAGTGCGTGGCAAGCTGCATGCCTGCTGTACGGAAACTGCGCGCCATGGCTGGATAAATGTAGGAGCGCCCTACATCAGCAGCATCAAATTCATAGACGATCTTCGCCATTTGTTTGAACCTGGGATTGGCAGCAAATGGAATTTTGTAGTCGTCCACATTTGGTAGCAAATTTCCCATTATTTCATGCTTAGCCTGCAAACCTGTGGGATACCATTGAAATGTACCACCCTGAATATCAGCATCGAAGTAACCTTGCGCCAGGTGAATACTGTGGCTGATGTTATAAAAGACCGGCTTTGCGCAACCCGTCTTTCTCATCGAGCCTACCATTCCATTGATAAATGCAGTTACGTCGCTGGCTCTCCCGCCATGTTGCGGCTCGTTACTGATTTCAAAGGCGATCAGGTCCGGCTCGTTTTTGTAGGCGACACCGGTGTAAGGATTGACATGATTCAGGAACTGATACAGGTAATTTTGTTGCGCTTTAATGGCATCCGGATTGGTCAGACAAGCTGCTTTTCCATATTTTCTTGAAAATCCCGGCGTTTTTTCATCCTTTTCCGGCCAGCCATTTCCCCAGTACGCGATGGGCGTGAGCACAAACCTGATGCCACGATCTTTCATTTTTTTCAATGCATAATCCAGCAGTCTCAAATGCTCATTTTCCAGCAGATTGCCTAGCGTATCGCTTATTTCTGTGTCCCAGACGTGAACTCGGTAAAGGTCAAAACCCAGCCTGGAAAAATGGTAAACATCGTCGTCAATGGCCTTTTCCGGAGATACATTCAATTGCTTTGCCACGCGGTAGGCATAAGCGAAAGGAACCGTGTAATTTACTCCAAACCCTTTTACTTCCTCCTTCGTGTTACCCCAGCGCATCACGCCGCCTTTATCGACATATACATCATTAGACTTTTGAGAATAAGCGATTGGAGCGACAAACAAAATGAGAAGTAGAAAGGCAAGAGCAAGCTTCATAATTTATGAAAAGTAAAGTGTTTAGGATTAGTCAAGTAGTGTCAGGGGTGGTCATTTGTTGTCAGGGGGGCAAGCGTGGTCAGGGTTTGTCATACGTGCTAGAAACAACACCTGACAATTCCTGACAAAACTTGATAACACCTGACCATCATCGTCAATACCCTGGTGTTTGTTCTATTTTTCCCTCACCTACATTGATCACATATTGAGGTATAGGAAAAAGCTCTGACGGACCGCGGTTCACCTTTCCGGCAGCTTCCAGAGCGGAAGCCCATTTTCCGTGACGAACCAGGTCGATCTTACGGATTCCTTCAAAATAAAACTCAAATCCTCTTTCCATCAGGATCGCATCGTTGAAAGCAGTTTTCGAAGCGGTAGATGACGCACTTAATGCCGCAATCCCACCGTGTTTGGTTCTTACTTCATTGACCAGCGCTATAGCTTCTGCTGTCGGACCTGATACCTGGTTGATCGCCTCAGCCAACATCAGCAATACATCAGCGTACCTTAATACTGGCATGTCATTTCCCTGTACGTCAGCTCCTGGTGAAGATTCGTCAGGATATTTTCTCAAAACCGGACCCCTCATATTTGAGCGGTTTCGCTCTTTTCCTGCTTTATCGGTATAAGTGGCCACTAGTAAGTTCCTACGTTTGTCTGCCGGATCAAAAGTGTCATAAAATGCCCAGGTAGGACAGAATACGCCGCTAGGATTGGCCCAGCCACCTCCCAGCTTGATACTTTTAAAATCGTTGGGAAGACAGTATAGCGCCATAGCATTGAAATTGCCGCCACCTTCACCGTTGGTTGGCGCAATCGGATCACAATTGACAGCCCAGATCGTTTCTGAATTTACCTCTGTTGATTCCCTAAACAATCCGGCATAATCGGATACCAGGCTGTATTTACCTAATGCAATTGTAGCTCTGGCTGCTTTCTCCGCCTCAGCCCAATTTTTTTCATTGAGATATAATCGCGTTAGCATACCCAGCGCCAAACCTTTGTTGAACCTGCCATATTCCGAAGGGCTCAGTTCCAGATTAGCCGCAGCAAAATTAAGATCATCTGCAACCATTGATACGTATGTCTGTCTTGAAGGACGGGTCAGGTCACTTTCGGCATTGGTGTTGATTTTCGCTGCGTCCAGGATCACAGGTACTGGTCCGTACATGTGAAGCAGATAGTACATCGTCCAGGCACGTCCCATTCTGGCCTCCGCTATGAACTTATTTTTTGCGGCTTCGCTAATGGTTGCTTTTTCAATATCAGCAATAACCTGTGTCATTCTGGTAACGTAACGCACTTTCTCAAAATGGCTTTGTTTGCCTTGCGTTCTGAGAAATGTAAAATCTCCTTTACTGAAAAATTCCCAAAGTCCTCCCCATTCGGTAAATACATTCATCTGATCTGTTGGGAGATCAAACATGGCCAGGTGACCGTACTCAGGACTAAAGAACATATTTTGGTACGCTACGTCGCTGTATCCCCATTTTGAGCCAAATGGCTTGTAAGCTTGTAAGGCGTAAAGTTTAAAATCTGCCTCCGTTTTAGGGAAGTTGGCGGGGGAGAGTACGCCGGTAATCACCGGATCGAAGTTTTTCTCGCAGCTGGTAATTGAGAAGCTGGCAGCCAGTAGGCTGGCAATAATTATCTTTTTCATGTAATTCTGAATATCGGATTTGTTAAAAATTAGCTCTCAAACCAAGTGATAGCGTCCTGACCATCGGGTAAGGAGCAGGCCCCCCTTTGGTAGAGCTTGCCTGAATCTCCGGATCGACACCTTTAAAACCAGTCAGAATGAATGCGTTCTGTACATCTGCGAAAACCCTGACACTGCTGATGTACTTAGTCAAACCACCTGAATTGATTGTGTAGCCCAGCGTGATGTTCCGGCATCTGAGAAAATCCCGTTTTACAAGCCGTGTGTCTAGTCCAGCATCCAGTGCGATCGCACCTTCGTTGTAAGCTGCGCCAGGTAGCGTTCCGCTAGGATTGGATGTACTCCAGGCGTCTTTGATTCGCTCTGTACCGCTTTGATTGCTGGATAATAAACTTACCGGGTCGCCCCACAGCGTGGTGAAGTCATTACCCCACGCACCATATTGTCCATAGAAGAATACGCTCAGGTCAAACTTGCCGTAAGTGAAATTGTTCCCAAATCCAACGATTGCTTTGGGAATCCCCGAGTAGCTTTTAACATCATTGAAATCCAGTTTACCATCTCCGTTATTATCTACAAAAATGGGATTTCCCGGCTTTCTTGCAGATGCGGGCTGCCATGCCGGTACTTCTTGTCCTGCTTGCAATATACCGTTAGTCTGGTAGACGTAGATAATATCGCCGCCGACCGGATCATTTACATTGCCATATTGCGCAGGAGGATCGTTCGGGAAACGTGTCACCCAACGGTTTTTGAAATGCGTTACATTGAGTGTGGTATTCCAGCTGAAATTCTTGGTTTTGATATTTTCAGTATTCATGCTGAATTCAAAACCTTTGCGCCGCTGATGCCCACCATTAATAGGAGATGTTGAAATGATAGACAATTGCTGGGTAGTGGCACTGCTAAGCAGACGTGTGCGATCTTCTGTAAAAACATCGACTGAACCCGTTATGCGTTCCTTCAACAAACCGAAATCCAGACCGACATTAAATGTCTTTGTAATAGGCCAGCGAAGATTTGGATTGTCAAATGCGGTAAGACGATAAGGGAAGTAAACCATCGAGCCATTGTTAAATGTAACGGCGTTCGGGTCAGCACCATAAGCACCGTAGGCAACGCTACCCGGACGTTCTCCTGTCATACCGTAGCTGGCGCGTAGCTTCAATGTACTGATCGTTTGTATCCCTTGCATAAATGCCTCATTGTTAATCTTCCAGCCCGCAGACACGGATGGGAAATATTGGTACTTGTTATCCGGGAAAAACTTATCCGCACCATCGCGGCGAACGGTCAGCGAGAGCAGGTAGCGATCCAGAAAGTCGAAATTGCTCCGGATAAAGAATGAGCGTAACTTGTTAACCCCTCTGTAAGAACCAATCACTTTCGGGCCGGTAGCAGAGGCAAGGTTGTCGGTATTGATTGCGTCCTGCATATCAGAAGTTTCGACACTGAAACCGGAAAAATCTTCAAGATATTGACCAACACCAGTAACTACATCCAGGTTAAGCCAGTCGCCAAACGACTTTTTGTATGACATGGTTGCTTCCATCGTCTGGTTCTGTCTGCGTGTTTCAGCCAGGGATGCCCGTGCCTTGTAGAGTTGTCCCCAGAATACATTTACTGGAATGTAAAAGTCACGGATTGAATATTCGCTGTTATTTCCATATAATAATTTCGCTGTCAAAACATTTGGAATGATGTCAATATCGAGCGATGTATTGGCCAGCAAGCCCTGTGCTTTTGTTTTATCCTTGATATCTAACAAGGAAACCGGGTTGCCAGTCTGGGCGAACTGGCTGTATGTCCCGTCTGCATTGTAGACTGGAACAGAGGAAGGGTAGGCTAGGGCAGCCTGTAAAGCATTAAAGCCCTGCGTACCTGAACCGCCAGCTTGCCAGCCAGCCTGAGGATTGGAGTAGGCATTCCTATTGGCATTTACATTCACGTTCAGTCTGAATATCTTGCTTAAAACAAAATTAACATTCAGCCTGCCAGAGAATCGTGTCAGATCAGACTTCCTAAGCGAGCCAACCTGATTGAAATAGTTGCCGGAAAAAAAGTAAGTCGCTTTTTCCGTTCCACCATTTACGCTAACATTGTGGTTATCTATGCTCCCGGGACGTAAAACCTGTCCGAGCCAGTCAGTTCCTTCACCCGCATTCCGTATTTGTTCATCGGTGAATTTTTGCGTGTAGCCACTCAGATTGGCAGGAACCGTACCAAATGGTGCCATGTTTCGGTCCGACTGGTATTTATCAATATTTAATTGATTGAAATAAAGCATGTAATCCGACGCATTCAAAGGCTTCAGGTAAGGCATGTTTTTTGAAAAAGAACGGCTGCCATCGTAGCTGACACTCATCCGTCCCGCTTTTCCTTTTTTTGTTGTAATGATCATTACACCGTTCGCCGCCGATACCCCATAAATCGCCGCACTTGCATCTTTCAGGAATTCGATGGATTCAATGTCGTTCGGGTTCAGGCCCGCTAATCCGCCACGGTTAACACCTTGTATTTCTACCGAACCATTGCCTGGCTCCATACTATTTCCCGGATATACCACGCCGTCAATGACCAGCAAGGGATTTCCTTTTCCACGGATTGATACTGAGATATTTCCGCCTGGCTGTGAACTTTGCTGTGTAACCTGTAAACCTGCCGCGCGTCCAAATAACAGTTCGGAGATATTGTTATTGGCTGATGTCGGAATTTTGGTGGGATCAACCTTGGAAATTGCAGTGGTTAAGTTTTTCTTCGCAGTAGTACCGTAACCTACAACCACCACTTCGTCCAGATTTTGTGTGTCTGCCAGCAATTTCACATCAATCACATTACGATTGGCAATCGCAATTTCCTGCTTAATGTATCCTATAAAGGAAAAAACAAGTGTCTGCTGTCCGGCAGATCCATTTGGAAGGGATAACGAATACTCACCATTCTGGTCGGTTGACGTTCCGCTGGTATTACCCTTTACAACCACGTTTACCCCGGGCAGTTCCCCGCCGGAATTATCAGTCACTTTTCCTCTAATGACGGTCTGTTGCGCTATTAGTACAGTGCAGGAAGTCAATAGGAAAATCTGCAATAGCAGTAATTTTTTCTTCATCGTGTTACTGGATTAAGTTTATATTTTTCATTATAATTTCATGGTTGCAAGGTAGATCAGCTGCCAAATTTGGATTAGAAATAATCTGATAGAAAGCGATAATTTTCCGATATTTGTCTGGTATTTATTATATTTTTTGTTCAAAAAGTCAGTTTTTAGGCCAAAAGGAATGTGTCGGGTAGCAAGTATCAGCAGAACGTGGGTGATTGTTTTTTCTTTGTCGCTGGTATCCCTGCATCTGCAGGCGAGGGAAAAATTCTTTGCGACACTTTCCATGAGAGATGGTTTACCTACCAACCTGATCAATGCGGTTGCACAGGATCGCAACAACTTCATCTGGATTGCTACTGGTGATGGCCTGGCTCGTTACGATGGTTACCATTTCAGATTCTTTAAAAAAGGAGGATCGGCCAACTCTCTTCCCAGTAATGGTGTGCAGACGATCTATGCAGACGGAGATGATCTCTGGGTAGGTACTGTCAATGGGTTATGTAAGATAAATACAGTCACGTTCGCCATTACCAGAATATCGACAGGAGCCAACACCAATATTCGTTGTGTTTCCAGAGGTGCCGACGGCACCCTTTGGATCGGCACAATGACTGGGCTCATCAAATACAATAAGAAGAACAAATCGCTTATCACTTTAACTGCAAAGAACAGCAAGCTTAGCCACAACACGGTTCGGACTATTTTTCAGGATAAAAAGGGAATATTATGGATAGGTACTTATAACGGACTTAATAAACTGGATCCGGCAACACAGATTTTTACTGTTTTTAATCTGAAAAGTAAAGAAAGCCCGGATCTGAAAAATAATCTGATATGTGACATCAAACCTGTTGCTGGCAGTGATTCGTTGATATGGGTAGGGACAGATACAGGGCTTTGCCGGTTCAATACAATTACCGGTACGAACGAAAATCAAAATGAGCGGATCAAACTGAGCAACGATGTGGTCAAATCGATTTACACTGACAAAGATCGTAACGTCTGGCTGGGAACAGATTTTGGCTTAAATATCTATGATCCGACTGCTCAAACGAATGAACTCCATTTTCACAACCCGCAGTCGTCCTACTCCATTTCTGACAATGTTATCTGGCAAATATTTGAAGATCAGGCGGGTGTGCTTTGGTTTGTGACGTCTAACGGGATCAGCAAGTTTAACCAGGTGGACAATTTGTACCAATATCACCATGTAACACAGCAGGTTGGGGGCCAAACGATAGGCAATCAAGTGAAGTCCTTTCTTGTGAGCAAAAAAGGGATATACTGGATCGGTACCTTGCATGGTGTTATCCGTTTTGATCCAAAGACAGGACAAAACCGAAAGTTTAGCATTGATTCACCCAAAAAAAGTAGGCTGCTGATCAACAATGTCACTTTTCTGCACGAAGACCGTGAAGGACGTATCTGGATCGGGACAGTAGCAGGAGTGAATGTGTGGGATGACCAAAAACAGATCATGCAAGCTGTGACCGCCAGCGAAAACAATGGACTTACTTCCAATTACATCAATAATTTTGTCGAAACACCAGATGGGATTTTACTGGTGGGAACCTGGGAGGGAGGAATTTTTCGGTCGACAACTAATTTGACGGATGTTAAGGACACACAATTCAGACTTGTGTCAAAGGTCGAAACAGACAGGTTTCTATACAGAGAGAAATCGCTATGGCTCATTGAATTTGACGAGCTTTTTCAACTGGATCTGAACACCGGTGCTAAGAAAAAAATTACCGCATTTGCCCTTGCTGCCGACCGTAAAACTATTAACAGCTTTTTTATCTCAAAAAATGGCACTATCTGGGCGGCGACAGAAAACGGATTGGTCGAATATATTCCATCTGCCAACAAAGCATCTTTTCATGCAATCCCGAACCATAGCACAGTTAGGGCTTCGATCACGGAAGATGAGCACGGCAGTATCTGGATCGCGACTAATACAGCACTCGAAAAATTTATACCTGCAAGCCAGAAAGTAGAATTTTATCCCCTTGACAAAAACCTGCCTCTTAAAAGCTTTTATGCAGGCTGCGTTGCCCGCTCACCTTCCGGCGAACTGTTTTTTGGTGGAGATAACGGGTACATATCATTCTCTCCCGAAAAGGCGATTGCAAACGTTTATCAGCCAAAGGTGGTTTTGACGGGTTTGCTGCTAAATAATAAGGAAGTTGAAATCGGTGAAAAAATAGATGATCGGGTGATTCTGGATCAGGATATTTCCTTTGTGCCAGGCATTGAGCTCAATTATGGTCAGCGGTCACTGGAATTGCAGTTTGCAGCATTGCATTTCTGGCAACCGGAGGTGAATACGTATTCCTATAAGCTGGAAGGTGCTGATGAAAACTGGACTACGACTTCGGGAGCCAAGAATTTTGCGGTATACTCCAATCTCTCGCCCGGTACTTATACGTTTAAGGTGAGAGGCACCAATAACAATGGGATATGGAGCGATGTCATCAGTACGACGCAGATTACCATCAATCCGCCGTTCTTTTTGAGTAAAGGGTTTTTGGCATTGTATCTGCTGTTGATCGCCGCCGGGGTCTATGTAGCTTTGAAGATTTACTCAGCCAGAATTAAACTGGAAAATGAACTGAAAATAAGCAGGCTGGAAGTAGCACATGCAGAAGAAATAGAGCAGACCAAGGAGCAATTTTTTACGAATATTTCCCACGAACTGCGTACGCCCATTAGTTTAATACTCCCTCCGATTCACCAGATTATGAAAAACGGGAACTTGGATGATGATAATCTTAAACTGATTTCATTGGCTGAAAAAAATTCGCACCGTTTACTTCGTGTGGTAAATCAGGTGCTTGATTTTAAGAAAATGCAGGAGGATAAACTGTATCTGAACACTTCCAAAGTTGAGATTATCGGATTGTTGAGAGAGCTGTATTCGCATTTTGCAGATAAAGCAGCCAGGCATGAGGTTAATTATTCATTTACAAACAGTGATGTGCAATTTGAGATATTTGCCGACGCGGAGAAGGTAGAGACAATGGTATTGAATCTGCTTTCCAATGCCTTTAAGTTTACGCCCAAAGAAGGTGTTATCACGCTGAATGTTCAGATCATACATGCAGAAAATCCCGATGCCGATGCAGTGGAAATCAGCGTATCCGATACCGGGGCAGGTATTTCAAAGCAGGATCAGAATCGTATTTTCGAGCGTTTTTACCAAACTGCAGAATCAAGAAAAAGGGAAATGGGCTCGGGTATCGGGCTTGCGCTCACACAGGAATATGTGAAAATGCATGGAGGTGAAATAAATCTCGAAAGCGAGCCGGGAAAAGGAAGTGTTTTTACAGTTTTGCTCCCAAAAGGAAGTGCTGAGCAGATGGTCGCGGAATCGAACGGTGTTAGTTCCTACCAGATGTTCCAGGCGATATCGCCAAATCCCAAAGAGCATGAATCATTAGGCGCTGAGCTCGATAAGCCACTTCTGCTGATCGTTGAAGATAATCCGGATATGATTGATTTTATTCAATTGACCCTCAATGAAAAATACCGGTTTGTGATCGCGGGAGATGGGGAGGAAGGTATGAAAATGGCTGTGCAGTACCTGCCTGATGTGATCATTTCCGACGTTATGATGCCCGTGATGGATGGTTTGACATTTTGTAAAATGATTAAAGCGAATCCAAAGACCAGCCGGACGGCGGTGATATTGCTGACCGCAAGAAGTCTGACCTCTCAGAAAATTGACGGGATCAAGACAGGTGCCGATGCATACATTACCAAGCCGTTTGATATAGAATTACTTGACGCCCAGATCGCCAATCTTCTGCAAAGAAAAGAGGAATTGGTAGCCTATTTTCAGCATAACCTGATCGTTACACCCGCGGCCGGTTATGGGAAAGAAAATATGGATGAAAAGTTTGTAAAAAGGGTGATGAGCAGCGTGGAAGCCCATATTGCCGATCCCGAATTTAACGTGGAGGTGCTCGCTTCTGAGGTCGGAATGAGCTCTGCTCATCTGTCGAGAAAACTTAAAACATTAACACAATTTTCAGCCAATGAAATCATCAAGAAATACCGGATCAAAAAAGCGTCACTGCTTTTAGAAAACAATGAGGGCAATGTATCTGATGTAATGTATGATGTCGGATTTTCCAATCTTTCCTATTTTTCAAAGTGTTTTCGTGAGGAATTTGGGGTTACCCCAAAGGAATATGGCAAGAAGGTTTCAGGGAAGTTTAACATAGAGCAGATTCTCTAGACAGTTTGGGTATGCGTGATCTAATTGGTATGGAACAAGTGTAGTATCCCATTGCGTTTATGAGAAATTTTCGGGTGCGTCCATCCAGCGGCCGGCGTACATTAATATGGTTTTAAAGTTCCGGGCAATAGATTTAATTGTAGTTTGGTAGATTGACCGACTATGCCGGAACACTTGTGAACAAGGTGGCGACCAAAAAACTCTGCTATCAATCTGCTTTTATAGCCAATTGATATCCTGAGGCCATGAAGGTATTATCAGGCGTTTAATCCAGCTCCATTTCTTTTAAACATTATACGATAGAATCTCAACGGATTACAATCAAATCTGTCTGTTTTTGACACGACTAATAGGATGCCTGCTGGCAAGCTTCATCAGATTTCTTTGGCGAGGTACTGTTTCCAGTTCAATTCCCCCTTATTTCTTTTAGGGTTTTCCATAGGATTTATCAGATGGTACCAGTTTGGTTTATGTTCACGGCTGATTCATCGTACCTTCGGTGGATAGAAATAAATTTATACTGTATATATACATACCATGATACGAGTCCTCATCGCTGATGACCATAATGTTTTTGTTGAAGGTATTGAGTCGCTAATTTCGGGATCACCGGACATCGAGGTGACTGAGCGATGTTATACTGTTCAGTCAGTTATGGAGCGATTAAACCAGACAGCGATCGATGTCGTGTTACTTGATATTTCGTTTCCCTACATTGAAGACGGCCTCGGGCTTTGTGAGCATATTGGTCGAACGTATCCGGAAACGAAAGTGGTAGCACTGACTATGCACGACGATGCCAGCCTCATCAAGCGGGTCGTGAAAAAGGGGGCGAAAGGCTATTTGTTGAAGAATACTACAAAAACGGAACTGCTACAGGCCATCCAGGCAGTCTACCGTGAGCAGCATTATTTCAATGAATCAATCACGCAAATTCTTCTGAACGATAGCCCCAAAACCAGAAGATCAACGGCCGGCATTGGCGCAAGACCACACCTTAGCCCCCGCGAGTCGGAAGTGCTGACCCGCATCGCACAAGGACTAACAACGCAGCAGATGGCCAACCAATTATTTGTGAGCGCCAAAGCAATTGAATTCCACCGAAGTAGTCTACTGATGAAGTTCGGTGTTCCTAACACAGCCCTTCTGATAAAGACGGCTATGGAGATGCAAATGATTGATTAGTTCTATTTTGTCCTTTTAGGTAATGCTCATGAAATGCTGTTCTCTCCGATCTTGTTGGCAGATCATTTTTCTTTTTGTAGTAATTCTGACGGGTGGATTCCAATCCGTCGAGGCGGAGCCTGATACAACGTCTTTTGGTAGTTTAAAAAGACAGATTGAATTGTTAGTGCGGGACAAGCAATACAGTCAGGCTGCAAAGGCTTATGACTCCTTGGGTAGACTATACTATCGGCAGTACGGATACAATAAGTACACGATGGATTCTTACCTGAGTAGTTTGAAATACTACAGCCTGATGGGCGATTCACTCGGATATTTTAATCAGTACCTGGTCATAGGGGATTACTACGCTCAGGACTACTTTATGCATGCCTACGCCCAGCAATACCTGAAAAAAGCCCAGCAATATTTCGAGCGAACCTGTAATATGCCCAAAGTCATAGAATCTCGATTGGGGCTGGACAATATTGCGCAACATGTAGAACCTATGCCATCAGGTTTGAAAACGCACTTGCGTGAAACCTTGCAGCTTAGCATAGAGTACAAACAACCCTATTCTCAGGCTTATGCCCTCAGTTTGCTGGCCAATACGTACTTACTCGCCAAACAGCCCGATTCGGCATACTATTTCGCCAGCCAAAGTCTGATGATTTCAGATCAGTTAAAGGTTAAGTGGTTAATTGCCTTGAATCATTTTTACCTGGGCCTGGTAGAGCAATTCAGACATCACAGTATGGCAGCTATTGAAGCCTACCAGAAGAGCTACAACTTATCGAAGGCTGAGAATAGTCTGGGCATGATGCGGGAATTGTCAAGGCATACGGCAGATAGCTATTCCCGTATGGGCGACTATAAAAAGGCATACGATTGGTCGTTAAGAACGCTTGATTTTACCGTGCAGTTTTATGCATCTGAACAAACGAAAAGTATTCGTCTGCAGGAACTTGATAGTCAGATAAAAACCCTGGCGGTAGAAAAACAACTGGTTGAAGAACAAAGTCGCAACCAGAGCGTATTGAATTCTGCGCTATTTATTGGTTTTCTGATCAGTATTATAGGCGTGTTTACACTTGCGTATTTAAGGCGTCAACAAAAATTGATTGATCACCAACACACCGTCATCGCCCAGCAACAGATTCGACAACTGGAGCTTAAATCGCTACGTGCCATGATAGAAGGCCAGGAAGGCGAACGAACTCGGATTGCTCGTGATCTACACGACGGTCTGGGAATTCAACTTTCACGAATTAAACTATTCATAGAAGCGCATCAGGAAGAACTGCCCTTATCTGTCAAGCAGCCTTTAAACCAGTTTCTGGATGAAGCTTGCACCGAAACCCGGTTGATCTCCAATAATCTGCGCCCTTACGCGCTATCAACATTCGGACTTGTCTCAGCCTTAGAAGATCTGGTACAGAAACTGAATCTGGTTAATAAAACAAAGCTTATTTTAGACCATTATGGCGACATTCCACCTTTGGGCGATGAAGCTGCCGTCATGATTTACCGTGTAGTGCAAGAGTTGCTTAATAACGCGCTGAAACATGCACACGCCCGGGTAGTAACGGTTCAGCTGATGGTTAATGAAGAGACAACATTGATTAGCGTAGATGACGATGGCCTGGGGGCTGATTTCGATAATCTGCTATCAAAAGGAAGTGGCATCGCCAACATTAAGTCTCGCATTGCCTACCTTGGAGGCCATGTAATGTGGCAAGGAGAAGTCGGGAAAGGAACGTCCGTTATGATTTCGTTGCCCATGCAAAAGTTACAAAAAATAGAAGCGCTTGCATAGCAGAGGTTGTTCGTGATTTAAACATGTACCAGCATTGTGATTGCAGAAGCCGATACCGAATCCTTCCTATGAGATCCGTGGTCCAAAGTAAGACCAACATCCCGTAAAAAATCATCTCTTTCTAAACTGAACGTAGGAACTGATTCCTGCTTCCTTACCTGGGGTTTTCCCTAAGTTTTAAAAAAGTAGGGTTTTCCTTAATGTATCTTCAATCCGATACGTCCTACTTTTGCTAAGTAAAATTCTATTTCGGCTATTCCTATCCTTTGCCTCACAAGAGTATGCAAACACTTTTACTAAATGGTTTTGTGTCAACATTTCGATTGTTGGCAGCTACTATCGCTATTTGTTTTATCGCTTTATTGAGCATTAGCACAACGGTATTTGGTGCTGATCCAATTAAACTGGAAGCCGAAGCATCTCAGGGTGTGACCCTCAATGGCGTGCAGATTGTTCAGGATCAACCTGGCTATTCCGGAACGGGCTATGCCTGGGGCTTCGATGATGACAGCAACGGAGGCGACAACATGGTTTTCACCTTTTCCGCGCCTGCTGGTAGTTACCAACTCACGATTGGGTATTACTCACCTTACGGCGATAAAAAGACCCGGCTGACAGTGAACGGTGCCAGCAGCGAACACGATTTAAAATTAACCAATACGAATTTCGGAGCTGCCGTGATAGGTTCGTTTCAACTGCTGAACGGACAGAACACCATCACGATCCACAAGAACTGGGGTTACTACGGCATTGACTTTATTGAGCTAACACCCGCTTCGGTTAAGCCACCGACTGTGGTTCCGCTGATCAATGGGCGGGCTGAGGCCGAAGCTGGCGATCTGACGGGCGTGGAAGTGTCAAGCACCAATGCCGGTTTTTCAGGAACCGGCTACGTAACGGGCTTCGATAATGCGACGGATCAGGTAAGTATAACATTTAATGCCACCGCGGGACTGTATGATTTGTCTTTTGGCTATGCGTCACCCAGTGGCGACAAAGGGGTTGACTTTCAGGTGAATGATGAAAAAGGAAGTAGTACATTGAAACAAACATTGGGGGGATTTAGCCAATCAGGTGTCGGGAAATTCCTGTTGACCACCGGACTCAATACCATCACTATCTACAGAGGTTGGGGATACTTTGATATAGACTACATGCAGCTGAAGCCAGCAACGGCCTCCCTGCCAGTCAAGCCTTCAAAAATGCTGGTCGATGCACAGGCTACGTTGTCAACAAAGGGATTGTTTTCTTATCTGGTTGATCAATATGGCAGTAAAGTGCTTTCAGGCCAACAGGATGATGTTGAATATGTCCTGGAAAAAACGGGCAAAGAACCGGCTATTGGTTCGTTCGACCTGATGGACTATTCGCCCAGCCGGGTTCAGTTCGGCACTTCGCCCATGCGTAGCAGCGAAGCAATTATTGACTGGGCAAAGAAAGGTGAAGGCCGTGGGATCATCAGTCTGCTGTGGCACTGGAACGCGCCGACCGATCTGATCAATAAAGCACCTGATCAACTCTGGTGGCGGGGATTCTATACCGAGGCGACGACTTTCGATCTGGCGGCTGCCTTGGCCGATAAAAATGGCGCCCGTTATCAACTGCTAGTCAGTGACATTGATGTCATTGCCCTGCAGCTCAAAAAATTTCAGGCAGCTGATGTACCCATTCTATGGCGCCCGCTGCACGAAGCGCCGGGCGGTTGGTTCTGGTGGGGAGCGAAAGGGGCGAGTCCGTTCAAGGAACTCTGGCAATTGATGTACAATCGACTGACCCATTACCACCAGTTGCATAACCTGATCTGGGTATATACAGGTACGGATACGATCAACCCCGACTGGTACCCTGGCGATCAATACGTGGATATTGTTGGCGAAGATATTTATGCAGACCCAACAGCCAATCTGAGTGGCAACTGGGCGAATGCACAAGACCTGTTCAACGGCAAAAAACTGGTAGCATTAACCGAAACGGGTAATTTGCCAAACCCCGACAAAATTCGTGGATTTGCTACCTGGTGGTCATGGTTTGCAGTATGGACGGGAAATGACTACATCAAAAAGCAGCCGATTGATCAGTTGAAATCGGTATACGAGGATAATGATGTGATCACGCGGGATGAACTTCCAAACTGGCGGCCACCCGTTACACTAAAAGTCCAATATCAGGATGCCGACCAAGGTAAGGCCAACAACTCTGTGATTAGGCCTAATTTGATGCTGGTCAATGAAGGATCAACGCCAGTTCCATATAGTGAGCTTACGGTCCGGTACTGGTTTACGGCTGAAAATTACGCAGGCATTAATGCATACATTGATTACGCCCAACTCGGCGGCAGTAAAATCAAAACCAGCTATGTAGCCCTGCCAAATCCGCGAAATGGCGCTACCGGGTATATTGAATACAGCTTCGATCCGTCGGCAGGTAATCTGGCGGTTGGTACTTCCGGCATCATCCAGTCACGTTTTGTGAACAGTGATTATACGAACCTGAGCGAGACAGACGACTATTCATATCAGGCAGCAACGAATTTTACCCTCAACAACCGCATCACATTATACCGAACTGGTACGGACGGTATAGCGCAGTTGATATGGGGTATTGAACCCGATGTGGTTCCGTCGGTGGTGAAACTGAAAGTATTGACCCAGAACCGGAACAGTGCGACGAATAATAACTCGATCAACACAT
The DNA here is from genome assembly GCF_003383615.1 of Dyadobacter luteus. GTDB lineage: Bacteria > Bacteroidota > Bacteroidia > Cytophagales > Spirosomataceae > Dyadobacter > Dyadobacter luteus. Next base: position 633,058 of record NZ_QNUL01000001.1, on the reverse strand, counting down.
TCGTGAGCATCGTTAACGAGGGTAATGTACCCATTTTCTACGGGGATGTTTCGGTGCGTTACTGGTTTACGGCGGAAGGAACGCAGAGTCTGAATTTTTTCACCGATTATGCTAAGCTGGGTAATGCGAACGTAACGGGTCAGTTTGTGCGGAATTTGAACCGAAGTAAAAGCGATACCTATCTCCAACTAAATGTCAAGTCATCAGTGGGCATGCTATACCCGGCAAGCAATACAGGCAACATTCAGTACCGGATTGCCAAGGCAGACTGGTCGAAATTTAACGAGAGCAACGACTATTCATACAAGCCAGCGGCAGCAATGGATACAAATAGTCATGTGACAGTCTATTACAAAAGTCACTTGGTATTCGGTGCCGAACCAGCCGCGTTGAGCAACGCACGTTTAGCAGCTGATCAAAAAGTGACTTCTTTACAGGTTTCAGTGCTTGGAAATCCGGTAGTTGGAGAAAATGTTCAGGTGGACATTCGGGGTGTGGCCGGAGCTTCGGTGTGGATGTCGTTAACTACGGTAAATGGCATAACTGTATTTGAAAAGAAGATAGATCAAGCCGCTGAAATCGAGCGTCAGATACTGCCTTTGGGCAAAAGCACCGGAATTTATTTACTACGTGTCAGCACGCTCACTGAGTCTTTAACCGTAAAAATCATCAAACCTTAACTAGCGATCCTGACGCTTTGGTTCAGGTAGGTGAAAATCTTATCTCGTATTCCCAACTCAATTCTAAATCTCAATATGAAAGAAACTGTATTAATTGACAGAACCAAGCGGTGTAAAATACTGACGTTAGGTTCACTTTTTCTGATCGCGCTGACTGTTTGCACAGCCGCTGCCCAGGATAGGCAGATTACCGGTAAGATAACCGAGGGTAAGGGGGCTAGTGCTGTGCCAGGTACGAACATCACCGTTAAAGGCACCACCACGGGTACCGTCTCTGGTGCTGACGGTACGTATACGATCACCGTTCGGGATAATATGGCGACGCTGGTATTCAGTAGCGTGGGTTACACCAGTCAGGATAGTGCGGTGGGCACGAAGTCAGTGATTGATGTCGATCTGGTTCCTGACACCAAAGCGCTTAACGAAGTTGTCGTGGTTGGTTATGGTACACAACAGCGGAAAGACATTACCGGGGCGATCAGTTCAGTTAGTGCGGCACAGATTGAAAAAGTGCCGGTCACTACCCTGGATCAGGCACTTCAGGGCCGGTCACCAGGGGTTCAGGTGACGAATAACGATGGTTCGCCGGGTGGTGGTGTTTCTGTGCAAATTCGTGGAACGGGTACGTTTGGCGATAACTCGCCCCTCTACGTTGTAGATGGATATCCTATCTCTGGCGGTCTCAATACATTGAATCCCAATGATATTGCGTCGATGGAAATTCTCAAAGATGCGTCGGCCACGGCCATTTACGGTAACCGGGCTTCGAACGGCGTTGTTATTGTGACAACCAAGCGCGGCAAGCAGGGCGCATTGCAAGTTTCATTTGATGCCTACGGATCGGTGCAGGCGATTCCAGAATTATATAAAGTACTGAATGCGCAGGATTTTGCCTCGTTTGCCACCGAGATCGCTGACAAGGAGTCCTATCCGGTCTTGCCAGAATGGCGCAATCCATCGACACTCCGGAACATCGACTGGCAGAAAGAAGTGTACCAAACGGGCTATAGGCAAAACTATAATCTTGCCCTGCGTGGTGGCAGTGAAAAGGTGCAGACGTCGCTTTCGCTGGGTTATTTTGACCAGCGGGGAACAATTAAATTTTCGAATTTCAAGCGTTATAATGGTAGCCTAAACCTGGATTACACGCCTGCCAAATGGATCAAAGTCTCCACCAGCGTGAAGTATACCCGCACGGGTGGTTTCGTTGGTTTTGGCTCGGGCCAGAATGGCGTTGGTAACCTGACCAAACTTGTACCTACAATGACGGGCAATCCGTTGACGGACCAGGTAAAAGATGCCAATGGGAATTATGGCTACTACACCAAAGGTGCCACGGCGGTTTCCGGAAGTACCAATGTTATTGCTGATCTGGAAACCACCGATCGCGAGCAGGAGTCCAATAACCTTTTGACCACTACTTATCTGGAAATAACGCCTATTGCCGGTTTGCGACTGAAAACAAACTTTGGCTGGAATACCAGCGATGGATCTGGTTATTATTTCACGCCGACAAACAACCGTTTACTGACGCCACCATTGGCCTTTTATTCTCAGAATGCCAGCAACACGGCAGAGTGGTTGTGGGAAAACACAATCGCTTACAGCAAGACATTTGGCATCCATTCCATCGATTTTGTGGGCGGGGTGTCGGCTCAGGAAAATACGTTTCGCCAGAGTGGCGCCAGCGGCTCGGGACTCATTAGCGACGAACTGCGCAATGTGGGTTCCATTCAGACTGTAATACCGTATGGCAATCAGCAAACCTGGTCACTGGCATCTCAGTTCGGGCGTCTGACGTATAAATTGCTTGATCGCTACATCATTACCGGTACCGTGCGTCGGGATGGCTCATCACGTTTCGGTCCGGGTAACAAATACGGTGTATTTCCGTCTCTGTCCGTAGCGTGGCGTTTGAAAGATGAACCTATCCTTGCTTCTGTGAATGCGCTGAGTGACTTAAAGCTACGCGGTAGTTGGGGAAAAGCGGGAAATCAGAACATCGGTCTGTTTCAGTACCAGGGCATCTACAGTTCAGGAAGCAGCCGGAACGACAACCGGGGTTATGTGTTTGGGCAAACGAAAACGTATTACGATGGACTTGTCCTGAGCGCATTGCCGAATCCGAATTTAACGTGGGAAAACCAGACGCAGTCGAACATTGGTCTGGACGCCTCTTTCCTTAATGGCCGTATCAACTTTACGGCTGATTACTACGTGCGCTCCTCAAGTGGTTTCCTGCTGAACGTGAACGTACCTAGCCAAACAGGTTTCAGCACTGCCACTCGTAACGTGGGTAGCATTCGTAATAGTGGTTTGGAATTGGGTTTAGAATACCGTGAGTCGAGCAAACCTTTCAAATGGGGTATTAATGCAAACGTAACTACGGTAAGCAATAAGATTCTAAGCTTTGCTGACGGACTTACCTCAGTCGGTAACTTCTCTGATCTGGGGTTTCCGACCTACGGAGGCAATCTTTGGACGACGTTTACCCAATCGCAGGTCGGCGGCCGGGTGGGAGCTTTCTATGGCTTCAAATCAGCAGGAATCTTTCAGGCTCAGGAAGAAATCAATGCGCTCAATGCGGCCGCAGCTGCTAAAAATGGCGCTGGTACTTTTTATCAGGCATCATCTACCGCACCTGGTGACAGGCGGTTTGTCGACATCAACGGCGATGATCGTATTACTGACGATGACCGGGTGATCATTGGCAGCCCGATTCCGAAATTCTTTGGGGGTGTAAACTTCGATGGTTCATATGGACAGTTCGACGTTTCCATGTTCTGGTATGCGTCTGTCGGCAACGACATTCTGAATTATGCGAAAAGGAATCTGCAAAGTCTGGCCACCAGTGGCGGTGTGGGCGTGGAGAACGTCAGTGAAGAGTTTTATTTGAACCGCTGGACAGAAACCAATCCCTCAACGACCTACGCGCGTGCTGTCCGGGATGATAAAAGTGGTAATACGCGGGTGTCGGACGCCTATGTAGAGGATGGGTCATTTCTGCGATTGCGGAACCTGCAAATCGGCTACACGCTGCCAGCTACATTGGTACGTAAGATTACGTCTAACCGGATCCGGTTATATGTAAGCGGGCAGAATCTGGTTACGTTTACCAAATACACAGGCTTAGATCCTGAAATCGGGCAAGTTAGCGATCCGAACAACGGCAGCACGAGCGCGACGGTGAAAGGTGTTGATGTGGGCAATTACCCAACCTCACGCTTCTTTACACTAGGTCTCAATGTGCAGTTTTAGTCTACATCAAAATACATAAAAAAAATATGAAATTATATAAAACAATAGGTCGGCTCGGCTTTCTGGCCGTGATACTGTTGCCGATAAGCTGTAAGGAATCGTTCCTTGAACAAAAAAATACGCAGGGCATCACGGAAGACGCATTATTCAAAAAGCCGGAAGACGGCATTGCCCTGGTGACGGGGATCTATGATACGTTTCACGATGTTGATTTTACGCTGAAAGCGTTGTGGTATCAGGCCAATTTCCTTTCACAGGACTTCAAAAACTTTGGAGCCGATACGTTCTTTGAAACGTATGAAGTCCCCACCGGTTTTGACGCGCTGAATATTTTCTGGTCCAGAGCCTATCAGGGCGTTGCACGCGCTAACTCAGCCATTCCGATCATTGAAAATATGAGAACCAACAAGGTGATTTCGGACTCGCTGGCCAACCGGCTGAAGGGTGAGACGTTATTCTTGAGAGGTGTTTTTTACTATTACCTGGCTTCCAATTTTGGTGGCGTTCCATTGGAGCTGCAGACTGTTACAGACGATGGTCGTCATCCCCGGAATACGCAGGATGAAGTTTTTACCGCCGTTGCCGCAGATATGAAAGCAGCTGCCGACTTATTGCCTTGGCGGCAGGATCTGGCCGCTGCGGATGTTGGGCGGGCTACCAAAGGTGCAGCTTTGGCTTACCTTGGTGATGCCCAGATGTGGTTAAAGAAGTACGCCGACGCTGCCGCTACGTATGAGCAATTAACCGGTAAATACCAACTGGAAGATAAGTTTGTCAACATACATGAGTTCAATAATCAAAACGGTAAAGAGTCTATTTTTGAGATTCAGTACATTGCCGGCAGCGATATGACCTGGGGCCATGCAAACGACTCCCACTGGTTGGCAACCTTCGGAATGCCGGAAGAGGTTTCGCAGTTTGGATACTCATTCGCCGATAAAAGGCTGTATGACTCGTTTGAAGTGGGTGACACACGGAAGTTATCAACCGTCCTTGGTCCCGGCGATGTGCATCCTAGTCCGGCAATCAGGATCAGTGATTACCCATTGGTAAAACAAAACTACCCTGGCATGAACACGTTGGGAACCGTTGCGAAACCGTGGAAAGGATCTGACGGACTACGGTCGGGCTACTATGGTACGAAAACCTGGCGTGACCCTGCTGCAACGGGGAATTCAGGTAATCCCGCTTACATTTTTAGTGGCCAAAACCTGATTCTGATGCGTTACGGGCAGGTGCTGCTGAGTAAAGCCGAAGCCCTGTTCAAAAGCGGTAATGCTGCCGGTGCATTGGCTATCATCAATGGACAAATTCGGAAACGCGCTGGTCTTGGCGCTGCCGCCGGAACGGACGTCATGAAAATTATGCTGGAAGAATACCGGCACGAGCTGGCGGGTGAATTCTCGCTGTGGTTTTTACTCCGCCGGTCGGGTGAGCAAGCCAACTACGTAAAAGAACGATACGGTATTGCAGTGCCGCCCGGGAAAGACTTGATGCCGATCCCGCAACGACAAATTGCAACCAACCAGGAACTGATACAAAACCCGGGATACTGATCCATTGTGTCCTTTGATTAACCCACTTCACGGGAGCTGGATGCTTTCGGGAAGTGGGTTAGTTTATTCAATACAGCACAGTTGGTTAATAAATATTTTTTGATTCATGCGTACAGCAAATTTATTTCTCTTTATCGCAGCCATTGGGATTTCTATCAGCTTCACCGCCGACAAACCAATTGGTGTTTTCCAGCATAGCCAGGATATTGGCAAGCCTAAACTGGCCGGCTCATCGATTTACAACGCGTCGACCAGGGAATACAGGCTCCTTGGTTCGGGATACAACATCTGGTTTGCACGGGATGAATTTCAGTTTCTGTTCAAAAAAATAAGTGGTGATTTCACTGTAACTGCCGATTTTGAGTTTGAAGGAGCCGGTACAGATCCGCATCGAAAAGTAGGCTGGATGGTTCGTGAATCACTGACCGAGGATGCCGCGCACATCAGTGCCGTAGCGCATGGCGATGGCCTGACCGTATTGCAGTGGCGAGTAAAAAAGGGCATGGCAATGCGTGATCCGGAAGACGAAATTTTTAGTTCCCAAAAAAATATTCAGACAATCCAGGTTGAGCGCAAGGGCAATGCGTATACCATGCGCGTAGCAAAAAAAGGGGAAGCCTTACAGACCGTCGGTTCGCATCGCATGCCTGACCTACCTACCCAACTCTTTGTAGGATTGTATATCTGTTCCCATCATCCGGAAAAAGTAGAAGAAGCAATCGTCAGGAATGTTCAGATCGTTCAGGGTAAGCTCTGACAGGGTGAAGCCCCATGGCACTCGAATTTATTGAAGAGTTCAAGATGCTTTTATTGAACAATGCCAGCCGCGTGCTAGGTATTCTTGAAGTTTCCAATGGCTGGAACATCAATCCGCGGCACTTTTTACTACAATGAAAACAAGTTGAAAGAAGGTATTGCGGAATGCATAATGGCCGGCAACTACCCAGATGATGCGACCAATCTATCGGAGTAACAGCATCTGAATACGCTCTTGAATCTAGCCGATCTGAACACGAATGTCTTTCGAAATAGTGTTCTTATATCTGTGAATTTTGAGTCTTAATTAGTTTCCAATGTAATGTGAGGATCTCCATATAAATGTAGACAAGCCCATGCGGCAATTGTTGGAAAACTATCGAAGACCACAAGGTTTGCCTGATGCACGGCATGAGCAAGGCTTTCGCCTTTATTAAGTTCTTCTAATAACTTGGGTAACCATATTGGCGGAATATCTATATGCAGAGACCAAAATGGTGCTATAATTGATACATATCCTTCTGAAAGAAATTTCTTTACCAATGTAGATACGCTATTTTCAAATGGAGTTGATCTTATTGATCCCGAATGGCAAACAAAGAGAATGAGAATTTTTCCTGTACCAAGAATGGGTGACACATTCAGTTTCGGACTCTCGTTTGGATATATTGCCTGATTAATAGCAATTTCATTTGTTCCATGACTTACCAAAATGTTCATCTCGGACGAAATTGGCGACTTAATAGCCAAAGTTTGCTCGATATGAAACCTCTCAGTAGTGAGCGTTCCCTCTAAATTCTGAAACAATATTGAAATTGCAAGATCTCCACCCTCGGTGGGTATCCAAATTGATTTTGTAAAATCTCGAGTAAGTTTTGTTCTGCTAGAATTGCTTAAATACCACTCTGTCGAAATAATATTCGCGATGGGTCTTTTATGATAAATAAAATTCCCGTCCAAGTCTAGGAATAGGTTGTGAGGAAATTCGGAGACATTCATGTCAAGAATGACGTAGAGAGAAGCACTTCCAAAGCAACCTATTCGAATAAAATTAAATTCAGTTTTTAAAATGTCAGATTCTCGATTGTAATCGTCTGCAAACATTTGCCTAACCGGGCGCATTTCAAAAGTTCGCTTCGAAAGTTTCTTAACGCTGAAATATTTGAAACTCCTAAAGTATGATCTCAAGTAGGCGGTCTTTTCAATAAAACGAGTAATTTTACAGATATGACCCGCGAAGAATTACATGCATTGGTAGATGCTCACTATGATAAATTAACTGGTTTACAGTCAGAAAAGACCTTCTATGCCTACGAGGAAGGTTTCATAAAAGCATGGACGGAGTTGGGTGGGCAAGTGATGCAGGCTAGTTTAAAAAAGGGCACGTCTACTGATAAGCGAAAAAAAACTTCTGTCAAACCCGATTCGGTAGATTAGAGCTGTCCAAAACACATCGTTACAAGGCCAAAACGAACGGCTTTTTCATAAGTCCCTATCTTCAAAATTTGATGGCACTCGCCGGGGTGAGCGATGTGTACTCAAAATCAAATGAATTATTAAATGCTTTATTGGGTATTAATATATCTGAAAGTCAGTTATATAGAGTAACTGATTACTTGGGTAATGCAGTTGCTGAAGATGTAATGGCTGAGATCAAACATCAGAAGTTGAACAGCACTGAAAGGGTATATGCTTCAATGGATGGGAGCATGATTCAAATGGATCAAGGTTGGCAGGAGGTCAAGCTCGGCCGTATTTTCAGAGAGGATTGCAAATTAGAAAATGGCACAAAAGAGCAAGGCAATATACGTTATAAACTTGACGAGTCTTTTTACAGCGGCCATTTAGGTTCCTATAACCATTTTATTCCCAAGTTTGAAGCCAGCTTAGGCACTTATAAAGATTGTGAAGACCGATTGGTATTTATTACAGATGGAGCACAATGGATACATAACTACCTGGCTAATAGATTTCCCAATGCAACCCACATTCTAGATTACTATCATGCAGTGGAACACTTAACAGACTTTGCAAACTCACATTTTACGGACATAGCCAGACGCGAAAAATGGGTTAAAGCTCAAAAAAGCGAGCTGCTGGAAGGTTCTGCTCAGAATGTTCTGGATAATATAGCGAAGCTTAGAAAGCTGTCAAAAAACGTGAGGAAACAACGAACAAAGCTTCTGGAATACTATAAAAATAACGTTGATAGAATGGATTATAAGTCGTTTCGCAGTCAAGGACTTATGATAGGGAACGGCCCGATGGAAGCCGCGCATAGGACCGTCATACAAACAAGAATGAAGCGTAGTGGACAGCGGTGGACCCCCAAAGGAGCTCAGGCTATGCTAAACTTGAGGGTTCTCAGAGAAAGTAATCGATGGAGTTGTGTTACACAAGCATTAAGCCACGCTGCGTAGATCTGAAATGCGCCCGATTCCCAACGATGTGGAAGTCAATTTGTGATTTAGGTCATCTATTAGGTCTCGCAGAGCCATAACGTAGCTTCAAATGTTTATTTTAATTTATTGATTTCTGACCAACCGCTCCATCATCTCATCCCTCTCTCTCAACATCCGCTCATACAATGCAATCTTTTCTGCATGAAGCTACATAATTTTCTCAACTGGTTGCGAATCGTTCGTGCCGTAAATGAAAGAATTGCCAATCGTACATTCAATGCACACTAATTAAAACGAGGAATCCGAAGATGCACTCAATTGCGCATGTGATTCACAGTCAAGGAGTTATTGAGTCGTATTAATGCAGAAACCTGAATTGAAGATTTGTGGGATTTTTATAACACGCCTCGTTGGCGGGCTTGCTCTCAGCACACTTGAACTGACTTTAAGGGAAAACCCTAAATTTTAAAAAAGTAGGGTTTTCCATAATCCATCCTCATGGAGTTCCGTCCTATTTTTGCAAGAAAAAATTCTATTTCCTAATCCCCGGCAGTTGCTTCAGTTTTAAGAGTTCTAAGCCAGGCGCTTTCGCTGTTACGGCCACTGACAGCTTGTATAAAGATCTCACTTAGAAGTAAATGCGACAATAAATGTCGGCGTATTCAGATTTATAAAAACATATTTAGTTAATGGAGATTGATCAAAACAGACGTTCTATTTTAAAAACGATGGCCACCGGAGCAGGTTTGTTGAGCATGCCCCTGACAATGACCGACGTTTGGGGCGCAAATGAAAAAGCGTTTGTACCAGTCTTGAACGGACAGATAATGCATTCTGTATGCAGGTGGTGTTATGACAAAATTCCTTTCGAAACCTTTGCAGAAGAAGTGAAAAAACTGGGCATCACGTCCATAGAATTGTGCGGTCCTGCGGAATGGCCGGTTCTGAAAAAAATGGGCTTAACCTGCGCCCTGCCCTGGGGAGAAGGATTGACAAGAAGTCTGGATAAAGGTTTTTGCGATCCGGCCAATCATGACGAGCTCATCAGGGGTTTTGAAGATATCATACCAAGGGTACAGCAAGCAGGTTATGATCAGATCATTTGTTTTTCAGGAAATCGCCGTGGAATGAGCGATCTGGATGGCATGAGAAATTGTGCGGTTGGTCTAAGAAAACTCATGCCGCTTGCAGAGAAACACAATGTGACGCTGGTAATGGAACTGCTCAACAGCAAGGTAAATCACAGAGACTACATGTGCGACCACACTTCGTGGGGAGCAGGTCTGTGTGATATGGTAGGATCTGAAAAATTCAAATTGCTGTACGATATCTACCACATGCAGATCATGGAAGGTGACGTGATTGCCACCATCAAAAAATACAGCAAGTACATTTCGCATTACCACACTGGCGGCGTGCCGGGAAGAAATGAAATTGACGAAACTCAGGAGTTGTATTACCCTGCTATTATGAAGGCTATTGTAGCCACTGGCTATAAGGGATTTGTCGGACAGGAATTTGTGCCCAGCCGCAAGGATGACATCGCATCTTTAAAACAGGCTATTGGTATTTGTGATGTGGCATAATGCCAAAACCAATTGCCTTTCCAGTTCATTTCGATACAGTAATACCTATTTCAAATGCATTTTAATTTCAAAACAAACAGAATAGCAATCGCGTTGGCGGCACTGATGATGGTGTCAGGATCGATGGCTTGGGCTCAAAAACTGATTGATCCAAAGGCGACGAAAGAGACAACTGCACTTTATAGGAATATGCATGATTTAGCCAAAAAACATACGCTTTTTGGCCATCAAGACGCTACCGATTACGGGCACGGCTGGCGTGATGAGCCAGGAAGATCGGATGTAAGGTCGGTGGTTGGCTCACATCCGGCGGTAGTGGGTGTAGATATTGCGCCATTGACTGGCAGGTCCAAGGAATCAATTCAAAAAAGTGAAGCGCGTTTAAGAAAATTGGTGACCGATACCTACGCTCGTGGTGGCATTACGACAATCTCCTGGCATTTTTCCAATCCGGTATCGGGCGATGATTTTTACTGGAAGGATTCGGTGTCATTGCCAGCTGTTAAATACATTATTCCGGGAGGTAAAAACCATCAGGATTATAAGGTTATTCTGCAAGGTCTTGCAGGATGGTTCAAAAGTTTGAAAGGCGCGAACGGGGAGCAGATCCCACTCATTTTCAGACCTTATCATGAGTTCGACGGAGATTGGTTCTGGTGGGGTAAAGCGCATTGTACGCCGGATGAGTTCAAGTCATTGTGGCAATTTACAGCTGGTTATCTGCGGGACAGTCTGGATGTACATAATCTGATTTACGCGTTTTCTCCGGATAACAAATTCAACACCGTTGCAGAATTTACGGAGCGTTATCCGGGGAACAACTGGGTGGACCTGGTTGGAATGGATAATTATGGAGACATGGGGCGCGACGGCAAATACGATTTGAAACAGGCGATCAAAAAACTCAAAATCGTAAACGATTTTGCACTGGAAAACAAAAAGCTTGCCGCCATGACCGAGACTGGTCTGGAATCCATTGTTAACCCTGTTTGGTATACCGATGTTTTGCTTAAAGTGTTACAAACGAATAAGTTGAATCTGGCTTATGTTCTTGTCTGGCGTAACGATACCAAAAGTCCGACGCATTACTATGCACCCTTTCCGGGACATGCTGCCGTGCCGGATTTCAAGAAGTTTTTTGACGATGAATACACATTGTTTGAAAGTGATCTAAAAAATATTTATGGCAAATAGCCCATCTTATTAGAGGCCCTTAGCCTACATGTATCAAAGCGAAGCAAATCATGCTGTTTAGCCAAATAGCCACTTCGGATTAGCCTCCGAAGTGGTCACTTCCCCACTGAAATCTTTGGCCGGATGCAGTAAAAGACTATGAAATAAATACCGCCAGGAATTTCGAGAGAATTTATCATGAAATATTAAACCCAATTACTGAAATAGTATGAAACATGCTTTACTAAGTCAACATAGCCATGCCTCGGCTATGGCCAGGAGGGTGCCACCTCTTTATTTTAAAGTAACAAAATTTACCAGGACAACAGCCTGCCTCATTTTGGTGGCTGTGATGCAGGTAAATGCCGATGGACATAACAAGATGACCTCAGGAGTAGGCTCCTACAAAACAGCTGTAAGCACCTTGTCGGCCATTGATGTGACCGGGAAAGTGGTCGACGACAAAGGAGAACCGCTTCCGGGGGTCAGCATCGTGATCAAAGGATCTACGCAAGGTACCACTACGAGTGCGGACGGTAAATATTCGCTTACGGTTCCGGCAAATAGCTCGGTGCTGATATTCTCATTTGTCGGGTATTTATCAAAGGAAGTGCCCATTGGTGTGCAAAGTTCCATTAATGTAACGCTCCTAGTGGATGACAAAGCCTTGGAAGAGGTCGTTGTTGTTGGTTATGGCGAAATGAAGCGCGCCGATCTGACCACAGCACAAACATCGGTGTCTGCCAAGGACATTGAGAAAACAGTGAACACGACCATTGAACAGGCTATTCAGGGTCGGGCTGCGGGTGTATATGTTACACAGAATTCGGGACAACCCGGCGGTGGCATTTCTGTGAATATCCGGGGGGTAAATTCGATCAGCGGGAGCAATGAGCCATTGTATGTAGTCGATGGCGTGCAAATTCCCGGGCAGTCTGCCTCCTACGGCGCACAAAGCTCTTCGAATCCGCTTGCAGGTTTAAATCCGGCTGATATTGAATCCATTGAAGTACTACAAGGTCCGTCTGCAACAGCAATATATGGTTCGCGCGCTACCAACGGCGTTTTAATCGTTACGACCAAAAGAGGAAAGGCAGGTGATACCAAAATTTCCTATGGCTATCAATATAGCCTGCAAACGCCACCATCAGCTATGAAGGTGATGAATATGTCACAATATGCGCAAATGGTGGGTGAATACCATGCGATCGCAGGTGGAGATACACCGGGAGAATTTCTGGATCCATCACTTTTGGGTCCGGGAACGGATTGGCAAAAGGAGCTTTTCAAAAGCGCACCGATGAACAAGCATCAGTTAAGCCTGAGCGGGGGAAATGAGAAAACGACTTATTATCTGTCGGGCGAATACTTAAAACAAGATGGTGTTGCCTTAGGCTCGGGTTTTGATAGATACGGATTCAGATTGAATTTGGATAACAAACCAAGAAAATGGGCGACGATCGGCGCGAATCTTAGTTTTAATCAAACCAATGATAACCTCACTACAAGTCAGGAAAACGTAATAGCTAGCGCATTGCAGCTTACACCCCAAGTTCCGGTAAGAAATCTGGACGGATCGTGGGGCGGGGGAGATGAGAACAATGGTGCCAACCAATTCGCGCCGGTGAACCCGATTGCGATCGCAAATCTAACCACGAACAAACTGGTTAGACGACAGTTCTTAGGTGGCTTAAATCTTGGCATTGAGATTATAAAAGGTCTTAATTTCAGGACTTCTTTTAACACTAATCTCGGGTTTTCAAATTCAACCTACTACGTACCTACTTACGCTATTGGCTGGGCAAGAAACGTTTTTGCCTCACTGAATAATGTAACAGGGACGAATACCTATTACAATTGGAATCAGCTCCTGGAATACAACAAACAGCTGGGCAAGCACAGTATCAATGTAATGGTCACCCACGAGGCACAGGCTTCTACCTATAAAAATGTAGGCGCGACCCGGACCGGCTTTTTAACCAATGATATACTTGATATTGCCGCCGGAGATGCGCTTACCTCCAGCAATTCAGGTGGATCTGGCGAATGGGCAATGGAATCGTATCTGGGAAGATTGAATTACAATTATGCGGATCGATACATTGTGATGGCAACAGTGAGACGTGATGGATCTGCCAACTTTGGTAAGGAAAATAAATGGGGTGTTTTTCCATCTGTTTCCGCTGCATGGCGTGTGTCACAGGAGTCATTCTTTAATGTACCTTTTATCAGCGATTTGAAGCTGCGTTTTGAGACGGGTGTGACCGGAAACCAGGGAGGTGGTGGAATTTATTCACCCATGGGGACTGGGGCAACGCCTACATCTACCGGTTTTTTACCTACTAAATACAGTAACCAGGGTTTGAAATGGGAGGAGACGAAGACCAACAATTTCGGTGTCAATGTGGCATTGCTCGACAACAGGATTCAGTTTGAGTTTGACTATTACATCAAGGATACTGACAACCTGTTGATGGAGAAACCGCTGCCCTGGTATATGGGAACCAATGGGACTGGCGCTGTAAGCTCTCCGACAGTCAACATCGGCGCTTTGCAAAACAAGGGTTTTGGCTTTACCATCAACACTGTGAACATGAACAGGGGTGGCTTCAAATGGGAAACTAACCTGAATATTTCCAGTTTCAAAACCAAGATCAAATCTTTCTATTCTGATAATGCATTTGTAGACCGTACCTCATGGTGGATGCAAGACTGGACACAGCGTGCACAGGTGGGGCAGGCGCCGTGGTTGTTCCGTGGTTATGTGGAGGAAGGTCTGTTCCAAAATGTAGCTGAAATTGAAATCAGTGCCGTCCCGGTAGATAACAATGGACAAAGGTTGCCAACGAATATCGATAACATCTGGGTGGGAGACGTGAAATTTAAGGACATCAATGGTGACGGCAAGATTGACGAAAATGATCTGACCAATATTGGTAATCCCTGGCCAAAACTGTTTGCCGGCTTCACCAATACATTTTCCTATAAAGGATTTGATCTCAGCTTGCTATTTACCAGTACTTACGGCAATGACATTTACAATTATCTGGCTAAGCTCAATACCAATGCAAGCAACATTAACCTGAGCCGTAACCTGCTGGTAGGCGCCATGGATTACGCCAAGCCCATCACCACTGAGAGCGGTGAAGTAGTGCTGGCCAATCCCGGAACGGACGTAGCACGCATATCCAACGGGCCTAACGGAAATTTCAACAGGCACACAGACAAATGGGTAGAAGACGGCTCATTTATCAGACTAAAAAATGTTTCGCTGACCTACAATGTACCTTCCTCATTGATGTCGAAGCAAAAAGTTGTGCGTGCTGCCAGGGTATCCGTCGGAGCACAAAATGTGCTCACTTTTACGAAATATACAGGTTTTGATCCGGAAGTAGGTGCTTATGTATCCAGGGATTCCAGTCCTGGTAATCAGGCGATCGGGCTTGACTACGGCCGCTATCCACTGACTCCCATTTACACTTTTAGCCTGGGCTTAGACTTCTAAAAAATATCAAATGAAAAATCTTAAATATATACTTTATAGCAGCTTTCTCGCCCTGCTTGGGTTGACATCCTGTTCAGAAGACTTTCTTGAAAGACCACCCATAGACGCCATCGTAGATGCTGGCTTTTACCAGACAGATGATCAGGTTTTGGCTTCAACCGCACTGCTATACAGCAAGGTGTGGTTTGATTACAACGATAAGGCATCGTATAACCTGGGTGATTTCAGAGCAGGGACAGCCTTTTCGGCTTACAATGACCGCGGTAATGTGCTTTTCAACACAACCGGTAATACACCTGAGAACGGTTCTGCATGGCGTTCATTTTTTATCGTTGTTGGGCAGTCCAATCTGGCCATCACCAACATCAATCAGTATGCAGGCGCAGGCGTTTCTCCAACGATTAAGAAAATGGCGATTGCAGAGGCCAGATTTATGCGAGCCATGGCCTACAGGTTCTTGGTGATGAACTGGGGAGCTGTGCCGATTATCGAAAATAATCTGGCGTTACTCTCCGATACGACTGTTTCGAGAAACACACCGGAAAGTGTGTGGAAGTTCCTGACAAGTGAAATGCGGCAGGTGGCTGAAGATCTACCGAATACACCTATACGTCCGGGACGGGTAACAAGGTGGTCAGCTGAGGGAATGCTTGCGAGGTTTTACCTCACACGTGCAGGCGTAGACTCGAAAGGATCAGGCACCCGCAACCAGGTTTTTCTGGACAGCGCGAAGTATTATTCCGAAAGAGTCATTACGCAAAGCGGTTTGTCCTTGCTCAGAAACTATGAATCGCTTTTCTTGTTTCCTTACGACAACAATTCTGAATCGCTTTTCTCGCTTCAGTGGGTTTATTCTCCCGGTGCATTTGGTACCCAAAATTCAACACCTGCTTACCTTGCATTCAGTCCCGACATTGCCAACGGTGACGGCTGGGGTGGCGACAAAAGTGCCACCTGGTGGATGCTAAGTCAGTACGATGGAATCAGAGTAACAACGACAGGTATGCAGGGACGCACCGTGGATCAGCGCCTGAAAGCCACATTCATGCTGCCCGGCGCTTCCTATCCGGAAATCACGCAGACCATACCCGGTGGCGAACAAAAGCTGATTGTTCCCAATCCAGGCGGTGACAATAACTTCTTGTCTATAAAAAAGTATGTGACGGGAAAAGCCAAAGATGTCGGTGGCATGTCGGCAGCACAGAACTATGGACATGACACATACATGATGCGACTGGCTGAAATGTATCTGGTTTATGCGGAAGCAGTTTTAGGGAATAATGCTTCTACCAACGATGTAAATGCGCTGAAATATTTCAACGCGATACATACGCGTGCTGGCTTGCCGGCTTTCACCGGACCTTTGACTTCGGACGTTATTTTCAAGGAGCGACTTATCGAATTTGCTATGGAAGGGATGGCGTGGTATGATCTGGTTAGTCTGCATTACTATAACCCTGCAAAAGCCTACGCAATCCTGAACAGCCAGGACAGGGGATTGTTTGCCACAGCGCCTGACCAATTCCCGAACCCTACATCGTGGACATTCACCAAAACGGAATGGTCAACCACCGAGCGTACGATCAATGCCAACAGTGGGAACTTTCTTTTACCGATCCCATCAGCGGAGCTGAGCCAGGCACCTAACCTTCAAAAACCCGCTGTTGATTATTACAGCAAGTAATTTTCGCGATTTAAAACTGATAATCAAATGAAAAAAATATATAGACAGGGCCTGTTCTTCGCCTTACTGGCGTTGATGGCAGCATTTCAAATTGCCTGCAAGGAAGAAAATCTTTCCAATAATGGAGATCCGTCAATCACATACATCCGCATCACCAATCCCGCATCTTCGGACTCGCTGCTGGTAGGTGCATTTCAAAATAACCTGATCGCGATTGTTGGTGAGAACTTACAGGAGGTGCGTGAGATTTGGTTCAATGATCAGAAGGCGGTACTGACACCTACCTACGTGACGAGTAAAAGTATTCTGGTCAGTGTTCCGGCAATGGTTCCAAAGGAAATCAACAACATCATGAAAATGATTTTCGCAAACGGGCGGACATTGGAACACAGTTTTGAAGTGCAGATTAACGAACCGGAATTGCTTAGCATGAGCTGTGAGTATGTGCCGGAGGGAGGTGTAGCAACAATCAATGGGAACTATTTTTATCCGCCACTTACGGTCACATTTGCAGGTGGGGCAATCGGGGAACTGGTTTCTGTTGAAGATCAGATCATACAAGTGCGTGTGCCCAAAGGAGCTGTGGCTGGCCAGTTAACTGTTAAGTCAAATTTCGGAGAAACCAAATCAGACTTCTGGTTTCGGGACAACCGCAATATATTTTTAGGAAATGATCCGTTCACAGGCTGGTGGAACCAGAGCTACGTGGTGACCAAACCTGGCGCGGGAGATCCTATCGCAATCAATGGCAACTACATCCGGGTGAAAGAAGCAATCAGCGGCTGGCAGTGGAAGGAAGTAGCAGGAGGCCCGCCTGATGCCATGGGACCGATCAGCAAAAACATTCCTGACGCGGCTATTTTAAGACCAGCGGATTATAACCTGAAATTTGAGGTAAATACGCTGAAACCCTACAATAACAATTTACTCAAGATTAATGTAGGATTGGCTAATGATTTCGTCACCGACGCTTACCAATGGGCTCCGCCTTACGATACCAAAGGTGTATGGAGAACGGTAACGATTCCTTTCGAAGAAGTTGCAGCCAGCTACGAAAGTCTTGGTGTGAGAATGAGCGTCAGCCCCAATGGTTATTATACAAGACTGCTGTTCCATGGTGGCGGAGATCTTGACGCTGATATATCGTTGGATAATTTCAGAGTAGTACCGAAGATTCTTAAAAAATAGTGTAAAAGACTTCCATTATGAAAAAACGAATATACCTGCGGTTTTTAACCGTGACAGTTTTATTGCTGATCTTTAAATTACTCGTTGCCTGCAACGATAACGAAGTCGTCAAGAGTGATCAGGTGCAATTACTTAGTTTCGGACCGTCCGGGGTGATGTTTGGTGACACCATCAGCTTTATCGGAAAAAACCTGGACAAAGTAACTTCTGTTGAATTGACAGGCGCCAGTGTTCCGGCATCTGCATTCGTGAGGCAAACTCCTGAGCGTATTACATTGAAAGTTCCCAATGAAACATCGGAAGGACTCGTGACTCTGAAAACAACAGCAGGCGACATTGTTTCAAAAACAATATTGAGCCTGGAAGTAGCTGTTAAAATTGTTAAAATACCAACGCAGGCCAAACCTGGCGATAATATTACCATCACCGGAGAGTACCTTAACTGGGTGAGGGGAGTCACATTTGCATCAGACACTACGGTCGTTGAATTTGTGAGTCAGACCATGACCGAACTGGTTGTAACCGTGCCATTCGGCGCACAAACCGGCCTGATCACATTCTCTGCCGGTGGCACAGACCCGCTTTCCATTGAATCAGAAACGGAGCTTGTGGTAACATTGCCTGTATTGAAAAGTTTTGCACCCGCACGTGCGGAACGTGAGAAAAATCTGACCATTGCAGGTACAAATCTGGACTTGACAATGGGCATATTGTTTACAGGTGTAATCGAACCGATAACAGAATTTGTAAGTAAAGCACCCAGCCAGTTGATCGTAAAAATCCCAAAGGAGGCAACGAAAGGTAAAATCAGCCTTATTGCATACTCCGGTGTACCAGTCGTATCTGCTGATACACTCAGATTTGTCGGCGATAAATAGTGGATTGAAACTAACCAAACTATGAAAAAAATATATTTGAGCCTGGCACTTCTCGCAGTGTGTGCAGGTGCCACAGCTCAACAGAAATCTGCCTCGGCGCAAGCGTTAAACTACAACGCGAACCTGAAAGCCATCGGTACCAGTGAAGAGAAAACCAAACGTATCGACTCTCTGCTACAGAGTTTCATTGATCAAAAGAAAGCCAGCAGCCTTGTTGGCTTTGTAGCGAAAGGTGGAAACGTGGTATACAACAAGGCATTTGGCTACAAAGATGTTGAAAACCAGGTTCCCGCTTCGATTGACGACTACTACATTCTTTTTTCGCAAACAAAGGCTGTGACAACCGTAGCTTTTATGACACTGGTGGAGAAAGGGCTGGTTTCGGTAGACGACCCGGTTTCTAAATATTTTCCCGAAATTTCAGACAAAGTGGCGACCGCCATCAAAGAGGATGGGACATTCGAAACAAGGCCGGTGAAAACACCGATGACATTTGCGCACCTGATGTCGCATTCGTCTGGAATCAGCGCCGGGCTGGTAGGAAAGGCGCGCCGGGCTGAAATGGAGAAAAGGAATGCAGCTGCAACCTCAGGAGCCGCACCAACGGCGGGACCGGGACAGCGGACTGGCGGGGCTGGCACGGCGAAATACCTGAGAGATGATATGATTGTCCTGGCAAAATATCCTCTGGGATTCGATCCGGGCAGCGAGTGGAGTTACCATATCAGCACGAATATGCTTGCTTACATGGTAGAGCTTATATCTGGCAAAAGTCTGCGTGAATACGTCAAATCAACTGTTCTGGATCCATTAGGAATGACTGAAACGGATTGGTATTATGTACCATCTAAGCTGAACAGGTTTGTGAAAGCTTACAGCGACATTGATGGGAAACTCGTTCCGCAGTCTAACAAGTTCAGCGAGGCGACAATCAGCACTGTTCAATCTTATGCAGAGGGAGCCATCGGTCTGAATGGACCTATTGGAGACTATGCCAAATTCTGTCAGATGCTTCTGAATAAAGGCGAGTTTAATGGGAAACGTATTCTCAAACCGGAGACAATTGAGTTAATGACAAAAGTCAACCGTTTGCCTGCTGAAAATTCAGGCGGTAAAGGGTTTCAATTCGGGCTTGGATTTGAACTCTACAACGCTGAAAAAAAGCCGGTTCCGGAGGTTTCGAACACTGCCTTTGCCTGGGGAGGATTGTACGGCACAGATTACATCATAGATCCCGAAAACAATATGATTGTGTTGTTTTATCTGAACATGCCCAAACACGAGCCGATGTATAAACCGTTTCTGAGTAAGGCTTATCAGCTGTTTAAATAATATAATCTTAAATCTGCCACTACAACAATGCTTTTATGTAGAGGGAGAGGAAGAAGTAATTTCTTCCTTCCCTTTTTCTTTCTTTAATTACTTCTCACATTACAAGAGCTATCTTACTCCTAATCTTGATGTTAAAATCTTGCTATTTAATGAATATGTGTTTGCACATGCCCTTAAAAATGGCGTTGGCCTTCTCCGGTTTACTTTTAATAACATGCTCGTCTTGGGCACAATCGCCTGGCAAACCGGAAAGCAACCGGTTCACCAAAGTTATACTTGCTCAGCGCCTTGAAGAGCCTATGCAGTTTCAGATTTTAAGAGACGGCAGGGTTCTGTTTGCCGAAAGGAAGGGCAAATTGAAGGTGTACGATCCAAAGTCAAAAGCACTTGAAACAGTTGCTGAGTTTGCAGTCAGCACAAAATATGTTAATAAAGCAGGAGAAGTAACAGAAGGGGAGGATGGCATGCAGGGGATTATCCTTGATCCGGATTATGAGAAAAATCACTGGATTTATATTTACTATTCTCTTGCTGGTGACGAGGCAAAAAATGTCCTGGTACGCTACGAGTGGCATGGCAAAGGGTTACTTGAAAGCAGCCGAAAGGTGGTTTTGGAAGTGCCCGTTCAGCGTGAGGAATGCTGCCACGTTGGTGGAGGGATGACATTCGACAAGGATAAAAACCTTTATTTGACCACCGGCGATAATACATTTTCACGTGCTTCAGATGGTTTTGCTCCCCTTGATGAAAGACCTGGGGAATCTGCCCGTGATTCTCAGAAGTCGTCCCCAAATACAAATGATTTGAGGGGCAAAATTCTGAGAATACATCCTGAACCAGATGGCACATACACGATTCCAAAAGGCAATCTCTTTCCTGTGGGGACGCCTCAAACCAGACCTGAGATTTACACAATGGGTAACAGAAATCCCTGGCGGCCAACCATCGATTCGAAAACCGGATGGCTTTATTGGGGTGAAGTTGGTCCGGATGGCTCACGGGACGATTTGGAAAAACGCGGTCCGCAATCCTACGATGAGTTCAACCGTGCCAAGGGTCCGGGATTTTACGGATGGCCTTATTTTGTTGCCGACAACAAAGCGTATATAAAATATGATTTTGCAACCAAAGTTTCAGCAGGACCATTTGATGCCGCAAAACCTGTTAACAATTCTCCAAACAGCTCCGGTTTAAAAGAGCTTCCGGTTGCGCAGCCTGCTTTTATCTGGTATTCGAAAGCGCAAAGCCAGGAGTTTCCGTTAATGGAAAGCGGCGGTAACAGCGCAGTGGGAGGGCCGGTCTTTAGAAAAGATGATTTCAAAAAGGCCTCACGATCATTTCCGGAATATTATGAAGGTAAATGGTTTATTACCGACTGGGTACGGGGTTGGGTGAATGTAGTAGAAATGAATGAAAGCGGTGAGTACAAATCCATGGAGCGCTTTCTGCCTGATCTGAAACTGAAAGGGCCGATTGATATGAAATTCGGACCGGAAGGTGATCTGTACGTGCTTGAATATGGGAACGGGTATTTCAAAGATAATCCCGAGGCAGAACTGATCCGGATCGAGTACAACAGCGGAAACCGAAAACCATTGGTAGAAGCATCAGCGAACAGAATAGCAGGAGCACTTCCTATGCAGGTGACACTTTCGTCAGCAGGAACCAGAGACTATGATCAGGATGATGTATTGCAATACGAATGGGTTATCACTAAAAACAATGCGGCTTTTAAAACCCTGAAAGAAGCCAATCCATCTGTTATTTTTACAACACCTGGTACTTATAAGGCAACCCTAACGGTAACGGACAAGGCCGGAGAGAAAAATGCCAAATCGGTTGAGATAAAAGCAGGGAACGAACCTCCTGCAGTAGATTTCAAAATCACTAGAGGCAATTCTACCTTCTTTTTCCCAGGAAACAGTATCCAGTATCAGGTGAGCGTCAGCGATAAGGAAGATGGCAGTCTTGCAAACAAAAAGATATCTCCCTCCCAGGTTTCAGTCAGCACCAATTATTTATCAGAAGGTTTTAATTTGACCAAAATAGCTCAAAAACAGTTAAGTGTAGATGCGTCTGCGCAATTTGCCACCGCTATTTCACTGATTAATAACGGAGACTGTAAGGCTTGCCACGCTACGAATGAGAAGATGTTGGGCCCTTCGTTCAAAGCAGTAGCTTCAAAATACAAAGGCGATCCAACTGCAATGGCAGCTTTGTCTGATAAAATTCTAAAAGGTGGTTCGGGTGTTTGGGGAGATGCGTTTATGCCCGCTCACCCGACGATGGCCGAAAGTGATGTGAAAGGAATTGTCAAGTATATTATGAGCTTGTCCGATGCGCCCAAACCTGCGAAAACGCTGCCTGTAAAGGGCAGCTACACAACTGTGGTACCAAAAGGAGATACAGAAGGTAGCTTCATTTTTCGCGCCGCCTACACGGACAGAGGTACAAAAACAGCACCTGCTCAGTCGTCAGAATCAACGCTGGTACTGCGCAGTCCGATAGTTCCGGTATCTTATGCTGACCAGTTTAAAGAAATTAGCTTCAACAATGACAGTACCATGGCATTTGTCAGGAACTCCGGAGCATCCTTCAGGCTCAGAGGCACGGACCTTACAGGTATCAAACAAATTGAGATCATCCGTGCTCCGGGAAGAAATTCGTCCATGCCGCTTTCAGGAACAGTGGAAATACATGCCGGCGCTGTCGACGGAATTCTTTTAGGTAAGTTTTCGGGTGAATACAAGGATAAAACGATTCTCGAAGTCACTCCTGGTGCAGTGGCAGGTGTAAAAGATATTTACTTTGTCTTTACCGGAATGCCACTAAGAATAAAAGCAATCAGGTTTGGTCAGGGAGAATAAAATCAATCAATAGTAATTAGATCATTTATGTTTAAGAAAATAATCCACTCTGTTTTACTAATCATCTTTGCAACTGCTTCTTTTGCCCAGAATGCGCCAATCCTTATCCCGATAGAGACCAGGCAAAACGTTATGGTGCTGCAAACGGATAAGGAAAATCATCTCGGAATAAGCTATTTTGGGAAGAAATTAAGTCAGACTGAGGAATACAAACTCATTCCATCACAAAGCCGTCAACAGGATGGAAATGCGGGAATTTACAATTCGGCTTACACTCCGTCGGGAACATGGAGCGTTTCCGAACCGGCTCTTCAGCTTACACATGGCGATGGAAATAAGTCACTGGACCTTGTTTATGTGAGCCACAATACCACAAAAGAAAATGAAAATGTGAGTCTGACGAGCATTGTATTAAAGGATCCAATTTACCCGGTTGAGGTAACACTTTTTTACAAAACCTATTTTCAGGAAGATGTAGTTGAGCAGTGGAGTGTCATTAAAAGCGACGAGAAAAAGCCTGTCACACTCGAAAAATATGCTTCCGCAAATCTGTATTTTATTGCAAAGGATTATTATCTGACGCACTACAATGGAACATGGGCCAAAGAGATGAACCCGGAAGAAGAATTACTGACGGCCGGAATACGGGTATTGGATTCTAAATTGGGGACTCGCGCCAATCTGTACCAGCCACCTAGTTTCTCCTTGTCTTTTGATAAACCGGCAACTGAAACCGAAGGAAAAGTATTATTGGGAACCCTGGCCTGGTCAGGAAATTTCAAAATGGAATTTGAAGTTGATTCTTACCATAATTTGCGGTTAATAGCGGGTATAAACCCCTTTGCTTCCTCGTATCCGCTCGCTTCAAAACAGGAATTTAAAACGCCTTCTTTTATCTACACGTTCTCAGAAAATGGAAAAGGCGAAGCAAGTCGCAATTTGCATAACTGGGCCAGAAAATATAGAATTGTGGACGGTGAAGGAACCAGAATGACTCTTTTGAACAACTGGGAAGCCACTTATTTCGACTTTAACGAAGACAAACTTTCTGAACTTTTCAAAGACGGTAAAAAGCTGGGTGTCGATCTGTTTTTGTTGGATGACGGCTGGTTTGCCAATAAATACCCAAGAAACAGTGATGGGGCGGGCCTGGGAGATTGGCAGGAAAATGTTAAAAAACTACCTCATGGTATTGGTTATTTGGTGAAGGAAGCACAAAAGACAGGGATAAAATTTGGGATCTGGGTCGAACCGGAGATGGTAAACCCTAAAAGTGAATTATATGAAAAACATCCGGATTGGGTTGTAAGGCAGCCGCAACGCCCGGAACATTACATGAGAAATCAGCTTCCGCTCGATTTGACAAATCCGGAAGTGCAAAATTTTGTTTATGGACTTTTGGATAAACTTTTCACCGAAAATCCGGATATCGCCTACATCAAATGGGATTGCAACGCGGTCACCTACAATGCTTACTCTCCGTATCTTGAAAAAAGCAAACAAAGCCAGTCTCAGTTTTATGTGGATTATGTAAAGGGATTGTACAAGGTTCTCGAAAAGCTGCGGGCAAAGTATCCAAAAGTGCCGATGATGCTTTGCTCTGGGGGCGGTGGCCGTGCAGATTACGAAGCCCTAAAATACTTTACAGAATTCTGGCCTAGCGATAATACGGATCCATTGGAAAGAGTCTTTATGCAATGGGAATATTCTTACTTTTTTCCGGCCATCACGCAAAGTGCACACGTAACGGATTGGGGAAAGCAGCCGCTGAAATTTCGTACAGATGTGGCCATGATGGGCCGGTTAGGATATGATATTGTAGTAAGTCATTTAAATGAAAAGGATTTCAAATTCAGTCAGCAGGCTGTTGCTACTTACAATGCAGTGAAAGATGTCATTTTTCAAGGAGATCTTTTCAGATTGGTGGATCCTAAGAAAAATAACTACGCCGCGCTGATGTTCGCTACCAAAAATAAGTCCAAAGCAATTCTGTTCTCATATTTGGTCGGCAACAGAAATGGTGATGGCTCGGATACGCCCATCCGCCTGGAAGGACTGGATGCTACAAAAAAATATAGAGTAAAAGAGTTGAATCTATATCCTGATACGAAATCTGCATTGAAAGAAGATCAGATTTATTCAGGAGAATATCTGATGACGGCGGGATTCAATCCGGTTGTGAATGCGAGAAGGACGAGTGTGGTGGTGGAGATTGAGGTAATGTAGTACGCCTTGTTTTTTGATAACAGTAATAGTCAAAGTCGAAAACGACACATTACCTGTACTCTCATTTTTTGTCCTTGATCGTAAATAAAACTATAAATCAAATTGACCATGAAGTTGCAAGCCAAAAAGTTTCTATCAATTCTGATGCTGTCGATGCTTATCCCGACGATAGCCGTCAATGCTCAATCTGTAAAATTTCCCGAAGGCTGGACCGATGGTTATGCGTATGTCAATGGTATACGCTCGCACTATTACCACGCCAAGCCTGCGCCGGGTAAACCTGTGATGGTGATGGTACATGGTTATACAGACATTGGGCTTAGTTGGGCTACTCTGACTTTGAAATTGCAGGATGCCTATGATATTTATATGATTGATACGCGAGGTCACGGTTTGACCGATCCGCCTACTGCAACGGATAATGGGGAAACAATGATCAAAGACGTTGTGGATTTTGTTAAGTTCATGAAGTTTGAAAAACCGATCCTGATGGGACATTCGATGGGAGCAGCCACCGTTATGCGGGTAGGTGCACAGTATCCCGACCTGGCAAAGGCGATTATTATGCTTGATCCCTCCGTAGCTAACCGCGCCCTCAGTCCGGCACCACAGGCGGCTGGTGCATCAGCTGCACCAGCAAGCCAGACACCAGTCCGCAAGCCCAGTATGTTCAAAAGTCCGGATACCCTCGTTGCACAGAATAATACACCATTCGAAGAGGTTGTAGCGAGAGGCAAACGTCAGAATCCGATGTGGGACGATGTGGATGTATACTACTGGGCATTCTCAAAAAAGCAATATCATGGCCCTTACACACCCGAACAGGCGCAGGCAATGACAGGTACGATGAGTACAGCAGACGCCCTGGCAAAAATCAAGGTGCCGTCGTTGATACTAAAAGCAGATGCGAAGCCCGAAGTACGCAAGGCCAATGAAGAAGCGGCCCGTGTCATGCAAAACGGCAAATTAATTCACATTGATGGAGCCGGACACAATCTGCATCACGATAAGCTGGCGAAAACCGTGGAAGTACTGAATGCATTTTTGACGAGTTTATGATCATAAACTTATTCTGATAAAAACGCAGGTGCTTAACTGTTATCCAGGAGCTGTGGCTCGGTGTTAGTCTTCTCGGGAAATGTAAGTTTTGCTCCGATAAAGCTTGCCGGGTTTATGGGAACTGAGCAATGGTACCGTCACCCCATCGTAAAAAACACGTTATATACTGATGGAATTAAATATGTAGCTCAAAAAGCTGGGGCCTACTGGCTCATTGATGAAATGACTTTTAAGTAGTATCATCCCCGGATCAAAAATGAAGAATTTCAGGTTTGGACTCTTAAAGTTGATCTTGAAGAGTCTACTGCTAGACTTACTTGCGATGATGGTAACGACCCCATACTATTAACGAAATTAATTGGATACACCGACTTTCCGTTTGGAGAAATTGAAATTTACATGGCCAGTAATGTGATTTTACTGCCAAATGAATATTGAATTGAAAAAGCTGCTTCTTAGGGAGCAGCTTTTTCGCTATTAGGCCTATGTGAATTTTAGAATTGTTTTGCACTGTTTAGGAGAGATGAGTTCGTTTAAACAGTCGTTTTAATGAACTTTGATCAAGTTGCTATTATGTCCAATTCTGAGTTGTTAAAGTCGTGTTAAGTACTTATTAGCATTTTTAGCGGACATTATCCCGTACTAACAATATTGATGAGACGCCGATATTTATGTACGTTTAGCAAACAGTTTCCACAATACTTCCAGAATAATTGGCACGGGAAGAACTATTTCAGCAAGCAGCCAGTTATTAATACATTAACGAATGCGCATGTATTTAAAAGTTAAAAATATGGATACGAAATCACTTACTAAAATGGCAAAATCGCTTAGCGATCCCCACCGTCTGCTGCTGCTTAAAGAAATAGCATAAGGGACAAACAGAGGGTGTGCTGATCTGTTTGAATTCGTTCCAATAAGCCAGCCGTCCATGTCGCAGCACCTGAAATCATTGGCAGAGTCTGGGTTAATCGAATCACATAAAGAAGGACGCAATAAGCGTCTTGCCATTAATGATGAAAAATTAGAGGAGTTGACGCGTTTTCTGCAATCTCTGAAAATAGCCTGACATAGTTTTACCCACTGGCCAGCATGTAGTGGGTTTTCTTTTTTTTAAAAACATAAAAGTTTGCTTATATATTGATTTAACAATACGTTCGAATCCATAATGCCACGGTAAGAGCGTATCCAGCCATTATTATTAAGAATACCATGATAAATTCTTCAAAAGACCAAAACAGTAATCCCTCCACTTCAAGCAAACAGATGCTGATCGGCCTGCATTTGGGCAACGGGTATGGTTCTCAACCTGGGGCGTGGCGAATGCCGGGAGTAGATCCCGAAAGTTATACAAGTTTTGACGCCAGGGCTAGGCAAGCTCAGGCGGCTGAGCGCGGCAAGTTTCAATTTATTTTTTTGCCTGATGGTCCTGGTGCTGTGATGTCAGACATCGCAACGGAATCTCCAAATTTCAACCTGGACGTCATGATGACGCTTGCCGCAGTGGCACGCGCAACAGAATATATCGGCTTGGTCGCAACAGGATCTACAACATTCAATGAGCCTTTTAATCTCGCAAAGCAATTCAAGGCGCTGGATATTATGAGCCATGGTCGTGCGGGATGGAACGCGGTAACATCCAGCGGAAATGATGTAGCCGCTAACTATGGAAGAAAAATTCCATCCAGTGAGGATCGTTATGGCCGTGCCCATGAGGTTATTCAATTGATCCAGGCACTTTGGGGCAGCTGGGGAAAGGACGCCTGGGTGCATAACCAGCATACCGGCCAGTTCGCAAAGGAAAGTCAGATTCTTCCCATTTATTTTCAGGGAAAATATGTCGGCTCGCGCGGGCCGCTTTACATTCCTCCGTCCGAGCAGGGTCAACCTATCATCTTTCATGCTGGCGGCAGTCCTAATGCACATGAGCTCGCCGGACGCTTTGCGAATGCGGTCATCGGGTCGGCCTTTACCATTGAGGATGCGCGCGCGCAGCGCCATGCGTTCAGGGAGGCGGCCAAACGTTACGGGCGCGACCCTGACGAGATCAAATATATTCCTGGTTTGATGACTACCATTGCCAAGGACAGGCGCACAGCACTCGACCGCCGGATTCTGTTAACTCAGCATACCTTCGGTCAAAGAGTAAGCTATCTGCAACAAATGCTCAGTATTCCACTTGACGCAGCCCTGTTGGATCAGCCACTTTCGAAGCAGCAACTGGCTGATGCACGGCCATCTCGTTACGATCCTCGCTCTTCCCATGCTTTGAAGATTGCAAAAGAAGGCTGGAGCCTGAAAGATATATTGGCTCATGGTGTGATCGACTATCACCCTGTGATTGTCGGTCCAGGCATTGAAGCAGCAGATCATATGCAGGAATGGTTTGAAGCTGGTGCAGCTGATGGTTTTTGGATATCGCCGGACGTGAATGCAGACGGGATAGATGCCTTTGCAGATGAAGTAGTTCCGATCCTGCAACAGCGGGGGTTATTTCACAAGGATTATGAAGGTAAGACCCTGCGGGAGCATCTTGGTGCACCAGACCAGTATGGCATTGATCCCCGCGTTTGATTAGGGGTATGGAACGGGCTGGCCGAAATTTAAACTAAGTATCAATCAACTTAAAATGAAAAGATTAGAAGGTCTTGGAAAGGGCTAGGACTGCAATCGTTAATTACCAGTATTTGAATCTAAAAAATGAAAATAGGAATTATAGGGGCCGGATTAATCGGAAGAATATTGGCCAAAAAGTTTAGTGATGCCGCCCACCAGGTCAAGCTGGCCGACCGTAAATCGGTAGTGGCCATACAGGCCGTAGCTGATTTGGCCTGCGTAGAAGCTGTTGAGATGGAAGATGTGTTCACCGACATTGATGTACTCGTCATAGCGATTCCTCTTATGGCAATACCATCTTTGGCGCAAACCCTGCAAGAAAAGTTAGAAGCTAATGTCGTCATCATTGAAACGACAAATTACTGGCCGCACCGGGATACTAAAATAGAAGCCCTTGAAAATGGAACTGTCAACAGTGTTTGGGTGCAGCAGCAATTGGGTCGGACCATTGTGAAAGCTTTTAGTAATATCGGTGCATTCAGTCTTCTAACTGAGGGGAAACCAAAAAGCAGTAAGGATAGAATTGCGATAGCAGTTTCCGCAGATGTTCAAAGCGAGAAGGATCTGGTAATGGGATTGGTAGATGGTGCAGGATTTGATGCCCTGGATGCTGGACCATTAGAGGACTCGTGGAGACAACAGGCTTGCGGCCCTGCTTATTGCACAGACTTGCCTTTAGACCAGCTTGTTAAAGCAAGGCAATCCACAGTGCGAGAGACCCTGGCAGAAAAACAGGAACTGTCATTTAGTTTAATGAAAGATTTGGGGCAGGAATTTTTTGACATCCTGGTTTCCGGAAATTATCCGGACGACTTCGTTGATCACGCAGTAGATATCAATCGGTCGATAAACAGCTTACCGCCAAGAACGCACAGCAAATAAATTAATACAATCAAAGTAACTAGTTATAAAACAATTGCAATATGAAAATAGGAATAATAGGTACCGGCGCTATTGGCGGTACGATAGCAAAAAAAATGGTGGCGGCAGGTCACGACGTCAAAGTCAGCAATTCAGATCAAGGGGATAAATTAGACGCCCGTGCAATGGAATTAGGTGCATCACCTGCAACAATAGAAGGTGTTGTAACAGATGTAGAGGTCATCATTATCTCAGTGCCGACTATAGCCATCCCAACTTTACCGAAGGATCTGTTCGCAAACGTTTTGGAAAATGTGATCGTGGTAGACACTTCTAATTACTATCCTTTCCGCGATGCTGATATTGAAGAGATCAAAAACGGAAAAGTAGAAAGTGTTTGGGTATCAGAGCAATTGGGCAGGCGCGTGATCAAGGCATTTAACAATTTATTGGCGGAAACACTTGAAAATGGCGGAAGAGAACCCGGTGCTTATGACCGGATAGCGATGGCGATTGCTGGTGATGACGCAAATTCAAAAAAAATTATTGCAGGATTGGCCAATGATGCAGGTTTTGATACCGTTGACTCTGGTACTCTCTCTGAATCGTGGAGACACCAGCCGGGTACACCTGCTTACTGCACAGAACTTAATGCCAAGGAATTAGGGCAGGCCCTTTCGGACGGCATCAAAGAAGAAGCTCCGATTATAAGGGATAAAGCAATTGCCGGACTTTCATCGCTGCCAAACTATCCGGCACACCCCGATGTAGTCAAGTTCAATAGAGGATTGTTTGAAAAAAATCCTAAATCTGTTTGAATGAAACATGTATAGGTCAGTTTCTTATCCAGGAGCTAATACATCTGGCAGCTTTTTGGTAAAAACGTTTCATTATTGCCCACTTTTGTATCGTAAGCCGTGTCAAAAGTTAACAGAACTTTGTCATTATAAATATTCAAAACAAAGTTATGGCAAAAACAATTTTTATAACTGGCGCTTCCCGAGGGTTTGGCCGGATTTGGACAGAGGCATTTTTACAACGTGGCGACAATGTCGTTGCAGCTGTACGTAAGCCCGAAACATTGACTGAGCTTACAGAAGAATTTCCATCGAATCTATTGGTATTGAAGCTCGATGTGACAGATAAAGAAGCAAGTTTCGATGCGATTCAAGCTGCGAAACAGCATTTTGGACGTATTGACGTGTTAATCAATAACGCGGGTTATGGACAAATCGGAGCCGTGGAAGAGATAAGCGAGCAGGAAGTAAGATCACAATTTGAAACCAACGTCTTAGGTTCCCTATGGAATATTCAGGCAGTATTGCCTATTATGCGCCAGCAAAATTCGGGTCATATTATTCAACTATCAAGTGCGCTGGGATTGAATACAGTTACCTTCATGGGATTGTACAGCGCAACCAAGTTTGCAGTTGAAGGGCTCACGGAGACATTGGCTGCCGAAGTGAAAGATTTTGGGATTAAAGTAACCCTACTGCAACCCGGTCCTTATGACACTGATTTTAATGGTTCGGACTCTCTTGCTACAAGTAAGTCGATCCCTGTTTATGATAGCATGAAAAAAGTGTTTTGGGAAAATGCTGAAGCGGGAGGCTCCGGTAACCCTACAGCAACGGTCGATGCACTCTTCGCTTTGGTGGATGCTGAGAATCCGCCCCTGAGATTGATCTTAGGTAAGATTGCTTTGCCATGGGTAAAACAAACCTATGAGCAACGCTTGAAAACCTGGGAATCATGGCAGGACGTTTCTGTGGCAGCGCATGGCTAAATAAAATTTGAAATGAACGGAATCCAGATTTGTCGGGTTCCGTTTTTATCATTGAAAAACCATGGAACATTTCAAAAAAATAAGCGACTTGCATGAGGCACTGGGTGTTAAGCCCCCTGAGCATCCGCTTTTTAGCGTCATGTATGGTGAGCGTGACACCTGTGATGGTAATCATGAGGTTGAATTTACTTCACCATTCTACATCATCGGTTTTAAAAAGTTGAGATCAGGCAGCATGCTGTACGGAAAAACAAAGTATGACCATGACCGGGGCGCCATGTCCTTTGTAAAGCCGCAACAGAAAGTAACATTTAAAAATGTAGAGTTACAGGAAAAGGGCTTTCTGATTATTATCCACGAGGACTTTCTGCCAGGAACTGCCATTTATAACGAAATTAAGAAATACAGTTATTTCGACTACGAAGTTAATGAGGCTTTGCACCTTTCACCGGCCGAGGAAGCCATAATCTGGAATTTGTATTTCAGTATAGAAAAGGAGCATTACAACAACACCGATGAGTTAAGTAAGGCCATAATTGTGAGTCATCTGGACGCTCTGCTTAAATATGCACAACGTTTCTATAAAAGACAGTTTATTAATCGGACTCAGTTAACCGGTTCGACAGTGACTAAATTCAATGCATTGCTTGCTGCTCACTTTGATGAAATAAAAATAGAAAGCACCAGACTTCCCACAGTGTCAAACCTTGCTGATAAACTTAATATATCTCCCCGCTATTTAACCGACCTACTCAAACAAGAAACCGGAAAAACAGCGTTGGAGCTAATTCATCTTTTTTTAATCAACGAAGCGAAAAATCTGTTGACAGAAGGTGAACTTAATGTGTCGGAGATTGCGCATTTACTTGGTTTTGAAAATACTACTTACTTTTCCCGTCTATTTAAAAAAGAAGTAGGGATTGCCCCAAATAAATTCAAAGGCAGTCTCTCAAATTAATGCTCGGACATCTTTGATCATAATTGCTTGAATAAGGATGCGCATCATGCGCTTTTTTCTGTTTTTTTCGCGACGGCCTGAAAGGTAGCGCCCGGCTAATCACCGTCTCCAGTTTCAGTGGAGAGGTGTAAAATCAACTGTTTATTCAGCCCCTGTTTTTTTTCTTTATAAGCTGTTTTCCCGAAAAACTAGTTTTCTCATCTTGCTGTTGTCTCAGGTAATCGAATAAAATTGACAATAACGTACTGTTTAACAGTTAATTGAAATTCGATTGAGCTGCCTGCCAAATACTTAAAATTTTGATTTTCAATGAAAAAAAGAGAGCCAATTTTGCCATGTGATGATAGTTGTTCGCTGAAGGCATCATTAAAGATTCTTGGTGGCAAATGGACGCTGATGATCATATTTAAGATCAATGACAATGTGATCCGTTATGGTGAGCTGAAAAGGGCTATTCCAAGTATCAGTGAGAAAATGCTGATCCAAGAATTAAAGATGCTGGTTGAAAATAAATTGGTCAGCAAAAAGGCTTTTTCTGAAATCCCACCCAAAGTAGAATACAAGTTGACTGACCTTGGCCGCAAGACCCTACCGATCATCAACAAGCTGATAGAATTCGGTCTAGAAAACTTAGTCTGACGCTGATTTATTGGATGGACGTTCCTCATACCGTGAGTGCGTGAACCCGATTCAGGACGCTTTTATACTACCCTGCATAACGTATGATGGAAATTCGAGTACCCATGATGCTGTCGGTGTAGTAGATATTTCTTTAGACATAATTGGGCAGCTAACCGTTGAAAAATGCGAAAAGAACTTAGAGCACCTGATCATGACATTTTATCTATATCATTGATGAGTCAAATTATTCGGTGGTATTTCTTCACCTGGTTTTTCCAATCTAACTCAAAATTGACTTGTACTACATCATGGGGTTGCCTGTGGCTTTCCAAATTTTAAATACGTTCAATACTCCATAAGTCGCTGTTGTGACTGACTCATCTTCTCATAAAATGGAGAGAAAGTTGTATCAAATTTTCTCCCCATTTTTTTTTAAACATGTCTTTGATGATCATTCTGACTAAACTTTCGTTTGCCGCAGTGTTCAAGATTCTTTGTTATCTTTAATCACACGGCAAGGATTGCCAACAGCAATAACATTAGCCGATATATCCTTTGTCACCACACTTCCTGCACCGATTATGGTATTATCTCCGATACTGACACCCGGCAGAACGATTACGTTTCCCCCAAGCCATACATTATTTCCAATAGAAATTGGATATGCGTATTCAAGTCCCTCAATTCTTTGCTGGTTATCAACAGGATGACCGGCTGTATACAGACTGACGCCAGGAGCGAATAACACATTATTCCCAATGGTTACCGGCGCGCAATCGAGAATGGTGCACCCCACATTTGCATAGAAATTATTCCCCAAGTGGATGTTGTAGCCATAATCACAATGGAAGCGCTGCTCTACCCAAAAGTTCTCACCGACAGACCCGAAAAGCTCTTTTAATTTTTGCTTTCTCTCTTCTGCCTTACGGGGATGAAGGGCATTGAATTCATAGAGCAAATCCATGGCTAGTTGCCTCTCTTCAAAAAGTTCATTGTCGAATGCCAGATACAGCTCTCCGGCAAGCATTTTCTCTTTTTCTGTCTTACTATACATTTACGGCTAGTTTAAATTTTGAAAACATTCAATTTCGGATTTTTACTTCACTGGTTATCTGCATTTTTGTCAGTCAATTCCAATTGTCAGAGCTCCTGCAAAAATTCTACTAGGGGCGTACCTTCTAATTTGTCTTTTAAAAAAGCAAAAAACACTTTCACATACGTCTGTTGGTTATGCCAGCTATATGCCTGTTCAGATGTATAAATGGCTAAAAGTACCAATGTGTTTGGCTCCTGTATCTTTCTGTTTAAAATAAATGTTTCGCAGCCTTCTTCCTGCAAAATTTGTTCTCTGGTCGATTTCGCTAGTAACAAAACCTGGTCAATGAACTCTGCTCTAACAACCATAGTCACATTTGTGATAACCTTCTTAGTTTCCATTTTTATATATTTTTATTTTAAGCAAGTATGCAGAAAACCCGGTTTTCCGCATACCGCTGATCATCCCTGATTCATCATCGCAAGTGCTCCCTCAGGATCTGCCAGATAGTATTTTCTAAATTCTGCCGTTTGGCCCACCTGAATCTCGTATTCTTCATTTTGAAAACCATCCATCAAGGCTTCTGCAACTTCAACTGCAGGCATGCCATTTTGCTTCCCTCCAATTTCCTTTGAAAATTCAGTGTTCACCAGAGGAGGTATAAGCTCAAAAACCTTAATGTTTGTGTCTTTCGAAAAGGTATGTCTTAATGATAAGGTGTAGGAACGCAGCGCCGCTTTGCTATCTGCATAGGAAGGCAGATAAGCCCCCGGGGCAAAGGCAGCAATAGAAGTTACGTTCACAATGGCTGCCTCCGGCTGAGCTTTTAAGACGGGGATCAAACCCTCTGTCAGGCGGATCACTGAAAAGTAGTTTGTGGCAAATTCGGCCGTGGCCTTTTCAAATGCCCCCGCGTTTTCTCCGTGTTCATACAGAAAGGCGGCGCCTGCATTATTAATCAAAACACTTAATTCCGGATACTGTTCTGAGATTGTTTTAATCAGCATTCGGACATCGCCATCATCGTTGATATCACATTGAATCGCAACAGCGTTATCCAGCGTTTTCGCTGCTGTTTGTATTTTGCTTTCTGTTCGTCCTACAAGTATAACTTTATTACCAGCTGCGCTAAGCAATTTTGCCACTTCGTATCCGATACCTGACCCACCGCCAGTGATCAATACTGTTTTGTTTATGATTTTCATTTTGAGATTATTTTATTTACTAATTGGCTTTTCGTACATCCTTTAATACAGAACCTTCGAACATCTTGTGGGCATAGCTTTGCAGAAACAGGATCATTCCGGTCATCTTGCCAACCGGGTTGCTGAATTTCGGCTCCTTTGCATCAATTAACCTGGAAATAGTCTGGATGACCGCAGTGGGCTCTTCGGCAGAATCAATTCCCTTTTGTGTGAAGGCGTTCACTTTCGGACGGTACTGATTGTAATCAGCAATACTCCCTGTCGATGATACGGCATTATGGCTCAGATTAGTCTTAAACCAAACCGGCTCTACAACACTCACCTTGATGTTAAACTGATCCAGCTCGAACCGCAATGATTTAAAATAGCCTTCAATAGCGTGTTTGGACGCAAAATAGTAGGACAGGTTAGGAGGGCCGATAAGGCCGACAATGGAACTGACGGTAATAATTTGTCCTGATTTTTGCTTTCTGAAGATTGGCAGCAAAGCATTGGTTACTTTGATTGTGCCCCAGAAGTTCGTCTCAAATTGCTGCCTGCCTATTTCAACTGGTGTTTCTTCTGCGATCCCGGTAACCATGTATCCGGCGTTGTTGACCAGTACATCAAGCTTGGTGACCTGTTTGGTAACCTTCTCAGTGAATTCCTGAATAGACTGATCGTCTGAAATATCCAGTCGAAATAACTTGAAGGGGAATTTTCCTTCGTATTTTTCCGGCGTACGGCTGGTACCGATCACGATGTGACCCTTATCATGAAGATCCTTTGCAAGTAATAAACCAAAGCCGGATGACGCGCCTGTGATTAAAATTGTCTTTCCCATTTTTGTTCGTTATTTAAAGTTTATAATTATGTATCAATTGATACAATTTAGGTTAAAAAAAAGGCTTCACTCGAAAACCTTCAAACTGAAATCAATCGTTGCCCTAAGTATTGACTGATCCTTTTCAATGGATTTGGTCGTATTTAATCCTGTCCAAAGGTTTAAAAGGTATGTTTTCCAAAGCTCAGTTGGAATAGATGGATTGATTGTTCCGGCATCTTTAGCACGCAGTAAAGCGTCATAAAAGGCATCCGCTATGCGCCCCAGGTTTTTGGCCGCAGCATCTTTGAATTCGTTTTCATCAGCTTGGAAAATAGTATTACTGAAATAACAGCCAAACTGGCTAAACTTACCGTTGGGTTCAGTCATCACATAATAATACTGCCTGATTGCTTCAACCGGATTATCGATGGTTTTGAGCAGATTTAAAAATGGCTGTGGATACAAGGTAAAAAAGCGTTGCATGGATTTGGCAAACAATTCTTGCTTGCCTCCCTTGTATGCCAAATAAAAACTGCTAAAACCGATCCCCATCGCTTTTTGCAGGTCCCGGGAGGATGCTTTTTCATAACCTTGCTGCCAAAACACATCAATAGCGGCGTTCAGTGCAGCATCTTCATCGTATATTTTCTGCCTTCCAGCCATTGCTAATATGTTTAATTGTTAAAGCGATACAAATGTAAGACATATTGTATCAATTGATACAATATGTCTTACATTTTTTTTGACGGCACGTATAATACTATTTTCGACTCTGTTTGGGTCTACCAGACTTTGGGTGATGGCCTAACATGAAAGGGCTTTGGAATGAAGCAATTGTAAGCTGATATTTAGTTGTTAGGATTTCTCATTTTCTTTAAAGTTCTTATTTTTTTTCAGGGTTTTGGTAAAAAAGCATTTGTAACTAGGGCAACATTTGATGACTGGAAAGATATAGTCAAATTAGTGCTAAGGAGAAAGTGTATGAATTCTGTCTTTCATGTTTTCATGTGATGAAATGGCAGAAGTTAGACATATTCGCATTTTTCGGATATTGAAAAACGACATCAGTGAGTTATTGATGTAGTCGATTTCTGCGTGTATATAAAGTTTTAGATTATCAATGAGTTGTAAGTGTGGTTCGCCTCCCTGCATCTCCAATGAATAACTTTTACTGGAAGTAGTTTAACCAGTGAGCGATTTGTGTAGTAGTGAAAAATTTGAATTATTAACTTGTTGAATATTAATAAGTTGATAGCTTAACTCAAGTTCCTCCGTCAATCAAACCCGTTATTTATAACTTGAAAACAGACCACGCATATCTCAGCACCACCTTCATGGCTACAAGTCACCCAAAGGTCAATGCAATGTTAGCAGCAGCTGAATTGAATTTTAAGAAATGATGCAAAAACTTAGAGAAAGGCTCTTGCACTCATTTTTGTATCGGTACAACTTAGTAAGTAAACCGCTTAATTCGATTCGTAAGGAGCGGCTAAATAGAATGCTTTCAAGTTGCTTTGCTGAAAGAACAGAAAATATTTATGTTTTGCATACTCTACGATGTACTTAAAAGTTACCTGAAAAGGCTGCATTTGTTTGGGTATCTTTTAAGGAAACCGACTGAATTTCTCCAATACCAGAAAAGAAAATGCCCAGCCCGTAGATTTTTTTTAAAGGCTTTTGATAAGCGGTTTCAAACACTTTTTTATGGTTAATCATTACCGTAGCACGCTTGTTGACAACATTCAGCCCTATAATGCCCCCTTCCCGCAAGTCTGCGCCTAGAAAATCGAGCTTGTTAAACTCACCCTGTTTTGAAATTTCTGAAAACTGCATATCCGTCCAATGTTCGCAGCCTGGTTTCATTACGTCGATCAGATGTTTGGATTGCTCTCCGAAAACAATGACTCTGACCTGCGAGCATCGTACGCCTGCTCGGTCGGCGGAAGTCTTCAGCTTAACCGACAAATCAAAATTGTCGCCATCAATATCAGTTTGCTGCGTATTGAGAAATTTGACAAAAAACGTCCTATTGGTATCCACACCGGCTCTAGATACTTCCAAAGCGTCGACGCGGTTTTTACCATTTGAGAACAGACCAGCAGTATTGACCGGATAAACGCGCGTAGTATCAAACATCATTTCTGCAGTTGCCGTCCATGCATCCGTTTTCAAATAAACAGACACTGTATCCAGCGACTGGCTACCACGTTTCAAAACGGCAAGATACCGCCCGGGCACTTCGTAATAATGCGAGTACAAACTGTCGCCGGCCGTAACTGACACTTTGCGGCCATCACCAAACTCAATCAAATAATGATCGTCAAAACTGACCGGTAGTCCGCGCACAGTAAACGCAGCTGAATGCGGATTCTTGCCGACAGGATTACTACATTCTAGCTTTACGAGGGGCATCTCGGTTTTTTTTGATAACAAATAGTAGGCATAATATCCGCCCGCACTTAGCGCCAGCAGCATCGCTAGCCACCAGCTAATGCCCCGTGGCCTGTGAGAGGTTTGCAAGCCTGCGCGCTCTTGCGCTGAAATCATCTGCACGGGCTTGTGCGCGGGTCTGTCTTCGGTAATGCCTGGAAACGGTGAGCTGTAGGTAAAATGCTCCCAGTCTTTGAAGCCCAGGTAATGTGCCAGTGCATCCCGTGTGGCTTTCTGGGGAAAATAACGCTCGCCGGTTTTGGTCTTTCCAAATATCCGCTTCAACGTGCTGGGGCTGATCTGAACCTTGGTCTTTTTATAAAGAATGTATCCCAGCTGCACATAGTCACTATTGGTCCAGTGGGCAATGCCTGGCTTGCCGTAAAGCTCACTGACCAACCGGCAACAATGATCCAAGGACTCAAATGCAGTTGATCTTGCTTGTTCATTCTCCATAAAAAAATCACTGTAAGGGGCTGTATATTAAAATTTTAGGTTGTCCAAAGTTTTGAATAAATATCTGACTAGCCACAGTTTTTCTCTGAGAAAATATCCAAAATATATTTGCAAAGTTATAAATGCCCGGGCTGAATTCTTTTCAAAACCTGTTAATCAATCTCTAAAACTTAATAAATATGGGACAAAAAATTCTATTTTTTTTGCTCTTCTTCTTAGGCTGCACTTGGGCCGCGCAGGCGCAAACGCGTCAGCTCAGAGGCAAAGTCACTGACGAAGCATCGAAAAGTCTTCCCGGGGTCAGTATCGTCATCAAGGGAAAGCAGCAGGGCACAGTGACTGACGTGGACGGTCAGTACAATCTGGCGGTTCCACAAACCGGGCCAGTCACACTTACTTTTTCTTTCGTAGGTTACCAAAGTCAGGAAATTCAGGTTGGCGCACGCTCTGAGGTCGATGTGGCCCTGAAGCCAGAGGACAATGCTTTATCGGAAGTTGTGGTAGTAGGCTATGGCACCCAAAAAAAGAGTGATCTTACAGGAGCCATTTCCTCTATCGGCTCGCGCGAAGTGGCAGGGCGGCAGACCATACAGATTTCTGAGGCCTTGCAGGGCAGCATTGCGGGTGTGTCCGTAACCCGCAGCAGCGGCGCTCCGGGTGCAGGCTCGAATATTCTAATCCGCGGAATTACCACCATTGGCACCAATAACCCCCTTGTGATCGTGGATGGTGTACCTGTCAGCAGCATAGACAATGTCAATCCTGGTGATGTGGAGAACATCACCGTTTTGA
This sequence comes from Dyadobacter luteus, assembly GCF_003383615.1. Lineage (GTDB taxonomy): Bacteria > Bacteroidota > Bacteroidia > Cytophagales > Spirosomataceae > Dyadobacter > Dyadobacter luteus. The sequence goes on along the minus strand of NZ_QNUL01000001.1, from coordinate 593,342 downwards.
AAGATGCCGCATCAGCTTCCATTTACGGTTCAAGAGGTGCGGCGGGTGTGATTCTTGTCACCACCAAGCGCGCCAAGTCAGGCCAAAGTAGCCTTGAATACACCTATGAATACGGGGTACAGCGCGCCACTGCCATGCCCGAATATGTGGGCGTGCAGGATTACATGCGCTATTTCAACGAACAAACAACCAATGATGGCGCAAGCACAGGCCCGTTCGGACAAGGCCTGATTGACAATTATCTGGACAGCAACCGCGTGAATCCCGACGAGTTTCCAAACACAAACTGGCAGAAATCACTGCTAACCCGCCGTAACGCGCCACGTCAGCGGCACGATCTGGTCTTCACGATGGGTACAGGGAAAATCAAGACCAAAGCTTCGCTGGGTTATACAAATTCAGGGGCGTTCTACGAGAACCGTTCCTACAACCGTTATTTATTCCGGATCAACAACGATTTGCAGGTCAACAGCAAAACGTCAGTGAACCTGGATGTCTTCTATAAAAGAACGACCAACAACGGCAATGCCAACGAGCTGCCCAGCAATGGCTTTAACCCCATCTATGAGTCGCGTGTGATGCCGCCGATTTACGATGATGTATACTCAGACGGGCGTTTGGCGCTGGGTAAAGATGGGCGCAATCCGCTCGCCCAGCTGCGTGGTGGCGGGTTTACCAAAACGCTCAATAACCAGATAGGGGGGAGAATCACAGTCAATTATAAACCCGTAGCCGGGCTTACCCTGACTGCGTTGATCGCCCCGGTTTTTGACCTTGACAAAAACAAATATTTCTCAAAACAGATCCGCTACACCAACCCGGACGGCACTAGCAGCACGATCGTCAATCAGGCAAGGACCGTTCTAAGTGAAGGCCGGCAGGAGAGTATTACCATGAACGGGCAGGTGCTGGCCAATTATGCGAAGGATTTCAAGGGTGGCCACAACATTGATGTACTGGTTGGATATGAAGAGAATTACCGGTCATTTGAAAGTCTTTCCGCCTCGCGTTCTGGCTTCGCGCTGACTGATTTTCCGTATCTCAACTCGGGCTCGACAGAGCTTCGCGACAACTCAGGAAGCGCCAATGAATCGGGTCTGCACTCTGTTTTCGGAAGGCTTCAGTACAATTACAAGAGTAAATATTTTATTCAGGCAAACCTGCGCTCGGACTTGTCTTCACGCTTTGCACCTGCTTACAGGGAAGCAATCTATCCTTCTGTGTCCGGCGGCTGGACCATATCTGAAGAAGATTTTCTGAGAGATAATACCTGGCTTTCGTTTTTAAAAGTGCGCGGCTCATGGGGCAAAGCGGGCAATGAGCGTCTGCTGGATAAAGATGGCAACCCGGCCTATTACCCTTATATGGCGACCATCGACTTTTCAAATGCATTGTTTTACCAGAATGGCAGCGTGGTGCCACTGACTGGTGGCGGCCAGCAGGTATATGCGGTTGAGAATATCTCCTGGGAAACAAGCCGCACTACTGATTTTGGCCTGGACGCGGCCTTCCTTAATGACCGGCTGAGTGTGGCAGCGGACTACTATATGAAGAAAACGACAGACATTCTGCTGCCGCTGGACATTCCGCTTTATATGGGTTATGACAAGCCCAACCAGAATGCGGGCGTGCTGAATGTAAAAGGCTGGGAACTTGAACTAGCTTGGCGCGATAAAGCCGGCAAGCTGGGATACTCTGTCTCTGCCAACCTTTCCGACGCCAAATCCACCGTGGGAGACTTGAAAGGCACTGAATTCCGTGGTGATCAGATTATCCGCAATGGCAGTGAATACAACGAATGGTTTGGATATCTGTCCAATGGCTTGTTTCAGACACAGGACGAAATCACCGGTACTGCTGTACTAAATGTGACTACCAAACCTGGAGACGTGCGCTATGTGGACGTGAACCAGGATGGCAAAATCACAACGGATGACAAGGTGCTACTGGGCGGGGCCTTACCGCGTTATCTTTACGGGGGCAACCTGCGCTTTGATTATCAGGGTTTTGATTTCGGCATAAGCTTCCAGGGGGTAGCCAAAAAGCTTTCCAGGCTGAACACCGACGCTGTGCAGCCTTTTGCGGAAGCATTTGGAAATATGCCCGCAGAAATGGTGGGTAAATTCTGGAGTCTTAATAACACCGCCCAGCAAAACCTGGCTGCTAGCTACCCAAGGCTTTCGCGCACATCGAACGCAGCGAATTATGCGCTTTCGGATTACTGGCTAATCAATGGAGGTTATTTCCGTTTGAAGAACATTACGCTGGGCTACACGCTGGGTCAACAGTCTGTGAAAAAAGCAGGCATTCAGTCGCTACGCTTCTATGTTTCGGCTAATGATGTGCTCTCTTTGAGCAGATTTCCGAAATATCTTGATCCTGAGTCTGCCAGCTATTCTTATCCCATTGTCTCCACCTTCATGGCAGGTGCTACGATCCGGTTTTAGACTTCATTTAAAAAATACATTTAAGATGAAAAAGATCATCCTTCCTATATTTCTGCTGGCGGGCTTGTCCTCTTGCCACACGCTGGACCTGGCGCCACTCTCAGAGGCATCCACTGGCAGATTCTATTCCAATCAGACCGAGCTTGAGCTGGCTGTGAATGACCTTTACAGACTCGCTTTCTGGGGAAATGACAATGAACTGTTCAGCGACAATGAATGGCATCGTGGGCAGCTGACAAATGCTGTGATTGGTGGCACGATGAATGCAGACGATGCTTCCGTGCAAACCTATTGGCTGAATGCCTACAAAGCTATAGCCCGTGCAAATTCGTTTCTGGCCAATAAAGACAAAGCCGCCTCTGTCACACCTGCCAATGTAATGCTGCGCCTGGAGGCGGAGATGCGGCTGATCCGCGCTTATCAGTATGCGCGTCTGATTACACATTTCGGGGATGTGCCTTTTCTGACTGGCCCGCTGACGCTGCAGGAGTCTTACGGGATCTCGCGCACGGCTAAGGCTCAGATTTTGACTTTCGTATTCACCGAGCTGGATTTTGCTGCAGCCAATTTGCCTGCGAGTTATGGTGGAGCCGAAGCGAAACGGCTCACCAAAGGCGCCGCGCTGGCAATCAAGGCGCGCACCGCATTATACACCGAAAATTGGGAGCTGGCCCGTGATGCGGCTTTGGCAATTATCGGGTCTGGGCATTACAGTTTGCATGCTTCGTATGCTCAGCTTTTTCTTCGTGCAGGCGAGAGTAGCCGAGAGATGATCATCTCTATTCCACGTGACGAGAAGCAGCAGGTTTTCAGCGGTGCGGGTTATGTGCAGGACAATATATCACGTAATGCCGGCGGATTTGGCGCGCAGCTTCCTACCAGAGATATCGTAGATTCTTACGAGTGCACTGATGGAAAGCCCATCGACGAGTCGCCACTCTACGAGCCCAAAGACCCATTTAAAAACCGAGACCCGCGCCTGACGGCAAGTGTGGTCGAGTTCAACACGCAGTGGCTTGGCTACAACTATACGCCCCATCCGGATTCACTCACCATTTTCAGTTCAAAGGAAAATAGGAAAGTGCAAAACAAGGACACGCGCGCGGTGGCTGCATTTGCCAGTTTTACAGGTTTCCTTTGGAAGAAAAGCATTGACCAGACCTGGCCTGATCGCCTGGTTGAAGACAATGATGCGATTATTATCCGCTATGCCGAAATCCTTCTTACCTACGCAGAAGCAAAAATTGGCTTGGGGGAAATTGATGCCAGTGTTCTTAGCGCTATTAATCAGGTCAGGGCGCGGGCCTATGGGGTTACCGAGCAGCAAACAGCCGGCTATCCGGCTGTCACCGTGGTCAATGCAGCTGCATTAACGCAGATCCTGCGCCGCGAGCGCCGTGTGGAGTTCGCTCGCGAGGGCCTTCGTTACATGGATCTGATCCGCTGGAAACTTGCAGAAAAAGCGCTGACGCGCCCGGTGATCGGTCTGCCAGACCCGGCCGTGCAAAACAGGGCCAAGTGGCCATTTCCGGGTGTGACGCCCCTTGATAGTGACGGCATTGCGGATTATACGAGCTTCGGCGCGGATGTTAAAGTACTGGCTCAGCGCAGCTTTGACAAAACACGACAATATTTATGGCCCATTCCGGCCGTAGAAGGGCGTGTGAATACCGGCATTACACAAAACATAGGTTATTAATATTACAGTATCGTATTTATGAAAAAGACAAACATTTGGCTTACAGCTTTTTTACTACTTCTAACTCTTCAATTAACGGCCCAAAGCAAAAAGCCCTCGTTCAGCGGTATTTATCCGCATCTGGCGATGTACAACGGGTCCGGCGAAAGTGGCACGGGGGCTGTTGTGCCCTGGGCGGGCAAACTTTGGGCGATCACTTATGCCCCGCATTTACCGTTTGGGTCAGACGATAAGTTGTACGAAATCAGTTCGGACCTAACCCAAACTGTGAGGGCAGAGAGCATTGGTGGCACGCCTGCTAACCGGATGATCCACAAAGAAAGCAACCAGCTTTTTATCGGGCCTTATGCGATCGATGCCGGTGGTAGGGTTCGTGCGATTTCTTACAAAACAATGCCGGGTCGTCACACGGGCAATGCCAGGCATCTGACTAATCCGGCTGGGAAAATCCTTTACGGCACGATGGAAGAAGGCTTTTATGAGGTGGATGTAAAAAGTCTGGATGTGAAGACGCTATATGTGGATGGCAATGTCAAAAACCTTAAAGGTGACGGCGAGCAGCAGCCTTATCAATACAACAACCTATTGCCCGGTGCTCATGGAAAGGGCTACTATTCAGGGCAGGGTGTGGCAGTTTTTTCCAATAACGGAGAGCCCGGCAAGAAGGCCGAACAGCAGTTTGATGTGCAGTCCGGCTCACTTTCTGAATGGGATGGTAAAAACTGGAAAGTCGTTCGGCGCAATCAATTTGTGGAAGTAACCGGGCCAGGCGGTATTTATGGCAATAAAAACCCTGAAACAGATGCGATCTGGGCTACGGGCTGGGATCATAAATCCCTGCTTGTGGGCGTGCGTGACAGTGGCAAATGGACGTTTTTTCGCCTTCCCAAAGCCAGCCATGCTTACGACGGAGCACATGGATGGAACACTGAATGGCCGCGAATCCGTGACGTGGGCGCGGTGGGAAAACCCGATTATTTGATGACCATGCACGGTATGTTCTGGAAGTTTCCTGAGACATTTACCTCCAAAAACACAGCGGGCATCCGTCCCAAAACGGCTTATCTGAAAGTGATCGGCGATTATACACGCTGGAACGATCAGCTGGTGTTTGGCTGTGATGACTCTGCACAGCGCGAGTTTTTGAACAAGAGGAAAGCAAAAGGCAACATAGAAGGGCCCGGACAATCCAACTCAAACCTGTGGTTTACCTCCTTAAACAAGCCTGACGAGCTCGGGCCAAACAGCTCGGAAGGGGCGGTTTGGTTAAATGAAAATGTGAAAGCCAATGAAGTTTCCGAGCCGATGCTGTTCAGCGGATGGCTGCATAGAACAGCATGGGTGCAGAACAATGGCGATAGCCAGGTCACATTTACCTTTGAAGTGGATCAATCAGGCAATGGAAGCTGGACAACGCTGAAAACGGTAAAAGTCCCCGCGAAAGCGGCAAAAGATATTGTGTTTGCAGCCGGCGAAACGGGCGAATGGGTCCGTATCAGAACGGACAAGGCAACCAATACCTCAGCGCATTTTTCTTATCAGACCGGCGAGAAGCGGACTATTTCTGCTGATAAGATTTTTACAGGGCTAAGTCCTGTAAGTGATCAAGCAACGAATGGTGGGCTGCTTTATGGGCTAGGAGAGAACAGGCGCGCGCTAGGCATAGCAGCACTCAATTATCAGGGCGGAAAACCGGCCGACGCGGGGTATTATGAGCTTGACGGTAACATGATCCTGAGCCGTAAGCAGGATTTGAAAACGCATGGTTTTATAAAAGAGAAGTTTGCTATTCCGAGGAATGTTGTGACAGTGGACGAATCATCTGTACTTGTAATCGACGACAAAGGGCGCCGTTGGCGTCTGCCGCTAGGCGATAAGGCATTCACAGGTCTTACCAATGATGGGGCCCTGCGGATTTGCCGGGAAGTATCCACCGAACGCGATTTGTTTAATTGCCACGGGACATTTTATGAACTGCCCGCAGAAAATGCCGACGGTTTTGCTAAGATTCGCCCCGTCAGCTCACACAAGTTGCGCATCAATGATTACGCATCTTACCGGGGCCTGCTAGTAATGACGGGTATTGACCCGAAATCGGCGGAAAATAATGAGCATATCATTTTGTCAGATGACCAGAAGGCAGCCGTTTGGGCAGGTGCAATCGACGATTTATGGAAACTCGGCAAGCCAACCGGCCACGGCGGGCCTTTAAGCAACACACAGGTTAAGGCAAATGAGGTTTCAGATCCCTTTTTGATTGGATTTTATGATCAAAAGACCTTACAACTTTCACACAATGCCAAGTCGGCTGTGAACTTTACCATGGAAGTAGACCCTGTTGGAAATGGGCCTTGGATGGAAAGTAAAAAATTCACCGTGGAGCCTGGTAAAGCTGTCAACTTTAATTTCCCCAAAGAGTTCGCAGCCCGGTGGGTGCGTTTCAAGGTTGATAAAGATTGCCAAGCCTCTGCATTGCTAGAGTACAGGTAGTCTGTTCAATTTTAGTTCTCTATATACGGTAGCTCATCATTGTTGGTGAGCTATTCGAATTTTGCCTCTTAATTATAGTTTTCCCACACGGCAGGCATTTGATTGGTGTTGAAGGATGTAAACAATATTGACAGTAAAAGAAGCACCCTGGGAGTAAGATAATGAGTTGCTTACCCGAATTGGTCCCGTGTTCCCCTGCCTGTTTTCGGGTCGACCAACACACTTGCAGCTTTCCAGATATGGTGATTACTGATCGAGAAGGCGAAATCAGTATCATCATCTGCATGAAATTTCCAGGTGTTTAGCCCACCACTGTTCAGGGTAATTCCTCCCGTGGTGATATCTGTTTGAGTAATGGTATTTTTAACCTCATCCTGTTTCTCTGCCTGCCGTATCCGCTCGACAAATTTGGGGCTGTAGACCTTGTCGCTGTTAGTCAGATCGCCAGCCGCCCAAACCTGATAGTTTCCCGGCACAGTAATGTCTACATCATAACTGCCGTAGTCGTTATAAAACGCATCATGACCTGTGTAAGGATACTCACTCCAACTATCCACATCGTCGTAGCCGGTGATTCGAGAGGAAAAATATGCCAGAAAAAATGCGCCTTCGTCAACCTGTCCGGTGCGTATAAATGAACCCTGATTGAGTGAGTATGCGTAGTCGATGTTTACTTTAATTGTTTGTCCAGGATATATCTTTACCTTCCTGACTGTCATCAGTGTGGCTCTAGTAATTAAATTTGCACTATCGATCTTTTTGCCATCGATCAGAAATTTACTGATACTGAGGCCATCTGCTAAGTCACTGGAATTGACAGGAATCTTGCGCAGTGCCTGTTTCTGTCATGGATTACGAAAAAGGGTCAGCAGAATCCGGCTCAGCGTATCCGGACTATTGTTTGTATAGTGTTTTGGACATTGCCATTAACGACACAGGTTACTGGATCAAATGTGATTTTTATCTTATGGTCTGCGTGGTTCTGCCAGTAATTTTTTCCAGGATTACCATTTTTGTTTCGCGTCTGTTTCACACACCCGCGATTCATTTCAGGGGTTAGAGGCAGTACCGATTGAGCCTGAGTTACTAGAGAAGACAAAAGAAATATTATTACTTTTTTGCTAAGATAGATAGATGCCTGCAGATATTCCTGCGGTAGATTTTGACTAAAAGACCAGACTTTTTCTCAGACGAATATTTTTTGAAGCGGCAGTGGTATTGGGACAAATTTCTTTCATCGATTGAACAGGCATAGGTTGGCGGGTTTAAATCGCTGTTGCTTTTGCCTGTAAATTCCAGTCCGCCAAGAAAATGTGAATTTCAGGGTTAAATTTCAATCCATACGTCCTTTGCTTCGAAAACACTTATCTGCCAAACTATTGTTGCCATCTACCGATCAGGATCTTTGGAAAGCTTTTCAGCAGGGTGATGAAAAAGCCTATACCAGTCTTTACATGAAATATGTTAAAGACATGTTTCGCTATGGCTCCAGTCTGGTGACCACTTCAGAAGCGTTCGTAGTCGATTGCATACATGATGTGTTTACTGAGCTTTGGGTTAAAAGAGAAAGGCTCAGCGTTCCGGACAATGTCAAATATTACCTTCTGAAAGCGCTCAAGACAAGAGTTATGCACCTTTTGGAGCGGAAGGAAAGACCATACACTCCCTTATCAGAATTAACACTCGATTTTTTCGAAACCAATGACCTTGAAGTAATCGAGGAACTCGAATTCGCTGATTCGAGACAAGAAAAATTACGTGTGCTGATTGCGAAACTGCCAAACCGGCAGCAGGAAGCCATACGACTTCGGTTTATTGAAAATCTCAACTACAACCAGATTGGTGAGATGCTTAATGTGAATACGCAATCTGCAAAAAACCTTGTTTTTCGGGCAACCGAACAGTTAAAGAAATGGATAATTCTTCCAATACTTCATTTTTTTTATATTTTTTTGGGTTAAACTGAGTACTTTTTGATAATTCTGTCATCTATGTGTGATATCAGCCTCATTTATAGACGTGAATACAGATTTCAATCACTTTTCAGCTGCGGATTTTTTGAGCAATGATGATTTCATAGCTAATCAGTTAAATCCAAATTCCGATACGGCGAAAAATTGGCAGGCGTGGTTGAATACGACTCCTCCAAACGTCAGTGAATGGAACCATGCGGTTTATTTGCTGGAATCTATTCAGTTGGGCTTGTACAACTATTCCTCCAATATCCTATCGGACGAAGCCATCTTATCGCTTTTACAGAGGATACAGCAGACAAACAATGAGAAACAAGATCATAAGGTCATCATCCCTTTACGACCTTGGAAATGGATAGCAGCTGCTGTTTTGCTAATCTTTGGTGCGCTGTTTCTCGTACGATTGCTGACTAAAAACGAGGCTAAAACCTACTACTCGCTCAGGGTCACGGATACAGACAAAAAGCATGTGGAAAGGATAAACAACACAGGCACAAGTCAAATGATCCTTCTGCCCGACAGCTCTATAGTGGAGCTTGCACCTGGTAGCAAATTGGCTTTCAACCCCGATTTCAATAAAGCAGATAGGATTGTTTACTTAGCCGGGGAGGCAACTTTTGAGGTGAAAAAAAGGTCAGGAAGGCCATTTCTTGTATATGCAAATGAGTTGGTTACAAGGGTTCTTGGTACTAAGTTTATAGTAAGGGCTTATGATACAGAGAAGAAGGTGCTTGTGGATGTGCTATCAGGGAGAGTATCTGTCTTTAGGGAAGAAGCAGATCAGACAAACCAGTTGGGCACCGATAAAAACACAGGCGGTTTACTGCTTTTGCCAAACCAGCAAGCGGTATTCTCACTTATATCTGAAGAGCTAAAAAAGGGGCTCGTCGAACAACCGGTAATTATTACGGAATCAAAGCAAACTCGGCCACAATTTGAATATGAATCCGAACCGATTGCAAATGTTTTGAGGGATTTAGAGAAATCCTACGGAATTTCGATCCGCTTTAATGAAGATATGCTGAAAGGATGCGAATTGAGCGCGTCGCTTACAAAAGAGTCGTTTGACGAAAAACTGGAAGTAATCTGTAAAACTATCAATGCTGAATATCAAAAATTTGACGGCCAGATTATTATAAATGCAGGCGGATGCAATTAGATTAGTTAAAACTTTATTTCCACTCTATGAAATCTAATCCCTAAGTAAGACCTCTTATCATTTTTTATCGAAATACCTGTATTCAAGCTACATGGTAAAAGCAACCCTATTGCCTAAACTCTGACCATAACAGAAGACGATGATGAAAAAAAGTGCAACTATCAGTATCACCAGTGTGATCAAAGCCATGTGTTTACACGTGCTGCTCGTGATTTTATTAGTACACTCTGCCTGTGCCAACATTGCTATCGGCCAGGAGTTGCTAAATAAAAGTATAACCATTACCGTTAGAGAAAAAAGCCTGCGTAATGTTCTACATTTAATCGAAAAGCAAGCCGATGTTAAATTTTCCTATAGCCCTCAGGTTGTTCCGGTCCATAATGAAATCACCATGAATGCGACCAATAAAAGTGTAGCCCTGATACTTGAGACTTTGTTGGATCCAATTTCAATTCAATACAGTCTTGTTGGCCGGCAGATTATTCTCACAAAGCCAAGGGTGGAAGATAAATCAAAGCAGGAGACAGGAAACCCAAAGCAAGAAAAAGCCATTAACAAGGAAGCCAGGACTATTAATGGTACAGTTACGGATGAAACTGGCAGCGGGCTTCCCGGGGTAAGTATTGTTATAAAGGGAACCCAGACGGGTACGGTCACCGGAATCAGTGGAGAATATTCTCTGGATGTTTCGGAAGGGGCGACGCATATGACTTTTTCGTTTGTGGGTTATATACCTCAGGAGATTGAAATCGACAGTAAGTCACAAATCGACGTAACACTAAAAACTGACACGAAGTCGCTGGACGAATTGGTGGTGGTAGGATATGGGACTGCAAGAAAAAAGGACCTAACCGGAGCTGTTGCAAGTGTAAGCGTGGAAGATACCCGCTTACAACCCAATACCAACGCATCGCAAATGTTGCGTGGTACCACAGCCGGTGTTCAGGTTAACGACAATGGAAGACCTGGTCAGGCAGGATCCATCAATATTCGCGGGATCAACTCTATATCCGCCAGCAATTCCCCTTTGATTGTCTTGGATGGAGTAATCTATGCTGGTGGAAACCTTGCCGACATTAATCCTAATGATATTGAATCTATAGATATACTGAAGGATGCAAGTTCGACAGCGATATATGGTTCGCTCGCAGCCAATGGAGTTATCGAGATAACTACCAAAAAGGGGAAAACAGGAAAACCCACGTTTGCTTTCAATACTTACATTGGCTCATCTGACTATGCATTTTTGCCTAAACAACTATCTCCGGAGAAATACCTGGCTGCCCGTAAAGATGCCGAAGTTGCAGAAGGAGGACCAGTTCCTTTTCAACCGATCGAACTGGCGAACATTGCGGCAGGCAGAAGTATAGATCCTTTTGAGGAGGTAAGACAAAAGGCTCCGATGAGCAACTATGAATTGAGTGTTGCCGGGAAAACGGACAAGGTTAATTACTTCTTTTCTGGTGGATATATGAAATCAAAATCTCCCATCAGAGGTGATAATTTTAGCAGGATATCAAGTAGAATGAACCTGGGAGTACAGGCAACAGACTGGCTGAAGATAGGGGTCAACTCAGGGTTTACTTCCAGAGACGATTCTGGCGTTCGCGCTGACCTGGTAGCAACAACTTACCTGAGTCCTTTTGCAAGCCTGTATCTTGAAGACGGAACATCTCCAAGGCCTTTGCCTCAGGATCTTGGTCTGGTCAGCAATCCGCTTTTGGGTAACATACTGAATACAAGAAACTCAATTACCAATGTGCTGTTCTCCAATGCTTATGCAGACGTCTCGATTTGGAAAGGGCTCTCTTATAAATTAAATGCAGGATATACTCGTACCGATTCTAAACTTTTTGTTTACAATCGTTCCTACGCGCCGCTCAACCGGCTAGGATCAGGATCGAAGCGGCAGGGAGAAACCCAGAACTTTACATTTGAAAATATCCTGACATTTAAGCACCAGCTTACTCAAAATCAGGCCGTAGATCTGACGGTGCTTTACGGCGCTTATGAATTCAAAAACCAGTTTTCTCTTCTTTCCAGTCAGAATATATTTAATGATGCTCTTGGCTACAATGCCCTGGAAATAGGTGAGAGCCATAATATTGATACAGGTGCTGCCAGATCCACACAAAATTCAAGTATGGCGCGCTTAGGCTATACAATATCGAAGAAATATTTTATGACACTCAGTGTGCGCAGAGATGGATACTCTGCATTCGGCAAGGGCAATAAATATGGTACATTCCCAGCTGCTGCATTGAGCTGGAATGTTAGCGAAGAGTCTTTTCTTAGCGATGTGCGGGAACTCAACTTTTTGAAACTAAGGGCATCATGGGGTAGGAATGGCAATCGTGGAGTCGATGAATATTCTTCCCTTAGCAAGATCGAACAGAACAATTATGTATTTGGTGATGGCGGTGCAACATCTGTGGGGTTGAGTACTGCCAGCCTTGCAAATCCGAACCTGGGCTGGGAAACCTCGGAAAGCTTCAATTTCGGAACCGATATACAAGCCTTTTCCAACAGGGTTAATTTATCAGTGAATTATTACCGTACCAACACATTTGATCTGCTTTTGGAGCAAACGATTCCAAATACCAATGGATTTGAAAAATTTCTGAGAAATATAGGTGAGACTAAAAATCATGGAATGGAAGTCGACTTGAAGACCGTCAATATCATGAAGGGGGGCTTCAACTGGAACACAAGCTTGGCTTTCTCTTTCAATCGAAACAAAATTGTGAAACTGACTGGCCGGGATTTGAACAACGATGGACGCGAAGATGATGATATCGCCAGTAAATGGTTTATCGGACATCCGTTAGGGGCGAACTTCGATTATGTTTTCGATGGAATTTTTCAGGAAGGGGCTGATTTATCACTGATACCCGGAGCAAAAGCGGGCGATATCAGATTCAAAGATATAAGCGGGCCGGACGGAGTACCTGATGGTAAAATAACTCCTGATGACAGAACGGTGGTGAATAATAACCAAAGAAAGTATCATCTGGGCATCACTAACATTTTTGCATATAGTGGATTAAGTCTAACCTCTACATTCAATATTGTCCAGGGCGGATACAGTCCTATTCCTTTAATTAACCCTGGATCAAGTTTCTATGATCAGGCGAATTTTTTAGATGTACCCTATTGGACACCGGCGAATCCCATCAATACACATCCGAGGATCAACTACCGTAATCCCCTTGGCTATGGATTTTATGAAAGTCGGAGCTTCGTAAGATTGCAGGACGTTTCTTTGGCCTACTCCCTTCCCGAGAAAATAATAAAATCTCTGCGAATCAGCACCCTGCAAATGTATTTGAGTGCCAAAAACCTGGTAACCTGGACAAAATGGAAAGGGTGGGATCCTGAATTTGGCGCAGGAGGCAGAGACCCGGGCAACAACGGGCCACTTATGAAGACTTTTGTAGCTGGTATTAATGTTTCGTTCTAAACCTTTGAGATCATGACAAAAAGATACATCAATATTTTAATGACAGCCTGTGTGCTGTCGCTAACCAGCTCGTGTAAAGAATCTTATCTGGATGAAGTGCCTTTGGATAGATTCAGTCCAGAAAACCTACTTACCAATGCAGCAGGTTATGACGCTGCTGTTGTGTCCATTTACCAAGCATCCAGAAAGGAGCACATTATCGGATCCAATAACTTTGAGTATATGACAGTAGCAACTGATCTGACACAGTGGGGGAGAAACGATTCTCGGGGAAACAAAGATTATAGTCTTTTAAATTCCAGCCTGGATGCTGCCATCCTTTATTGGGATTGGGCCTACAAAGAGATGATCGTAAAAACCAACCTTGTACTAGAAAATATTGATGACCCAACATTAAATATCCCCGACGAGGCCCGGAAGAACATCAAGGGACAAGCACTTTTTTTCAGGGCTTATACCTACAATTTTCTGGTCAATATTTATGGGGGTGTCCCCCTAGTAAAAGAACGAGTCATTGAACCGCGTTTTGATTTTACCAGGAACACCAGAGCTGAAGTACTGGAATTTATCGCTCAGGATCTGGAAATGGCTTCCGAGCTACTCCCGATGGCTGTAGTTGATGGAAGAATCCCGCGCGCGGCTGCGTATCACCTGCTCAGTGAGGTCTACATATCATTAGGCATGGAAAAAAAGGACGCTACCTTTTACGATAAATCAATATCAGCTGCCTCAAAAGTGATCAACAAAGAAGCCGGCGATTATGAGATCATGAGATCCCGCTTCGGTGCGGCAAGCGCAAGACCAGGCGATGTTTTCTCGGACATTTTTGCTGACGGGCAAGTTAATAGATCTGCCGGAAACAAAGAGGTAATGTGGGCATGGCAGTTTGAAAACTTTACGCCTGGGGGCAGTTTCTCAGCGTCTTCCGCCAACAACAGCATCCGTTATTGGGGATGTGAATACGACCGTATCAAATCTCCGAATGGTCAGCCAAATCTTCCTTCAGATAGCCTTGGGAGAGGAATTGGGGTCAACTCACCTACGAATTACCTTAAATATGATATCTGGAAATTGGATTCCAAAGACATACGTAACTCGCAATACAATATTCGCAGAACCTTCTATTACAACAACCCTGCGGATAAAGAATATTTTGGGAAACCCATCGTGACGAGGAAGGGAGCTGACGGGGCTTTGTATGTGTTGAAAAATGATGGTAGCAACTCGACTGTCAAATTGGATACGCTCAGAGAATATTACCCTTATTTCAGGAAAATAGAAGGTACACCATTAGGTAATAATAACCTAAGCGGTAATTCAGTCAAAGATTTTAGCCGGATGCGGGTTGCGGAAACCTATTTGCTCAGGGCTGAAGCTTACTACAGAAAAGGAAATATGGATCTGGCGGCAGGCGATATAAATGTGATAAGAGAGCGGGCAAAGGCCAGGTTAATTACTCCTTCAGATGTAAGCGAAGACTTTATACTAGACGAAAGGGCCCGCGAACTGATTGTAGAAGAGCCAAGACTACGTACACTTATTCGCATGGGAAGACTTGTCGATCGCGTAAGAAAATACAACTCAGCCCCTTCGGTAGCAAATGGTCCATCGTCGGGCAAAACGATTCAGGAATTCAACAGGTTTTGGCCCATACCACAAAAGGTAATCGATGCGAATGTAGGCGCTAAGTTCGAACAGAATGCTGGTTACCCATGATAAGCAGGCAACGTGTCATTTGTACCAACAATCAATAATTTATGGCTAGAAATCAATCAAGAAGAGACTTTATCAGAAACGCGGGGGGCATGACGGCGGCTACATTTATGTTTGAGAAAATGGCCTACGCCAAATCTGATCCAACCATTCTTTTTGTCTCCGGTTGGCAGGATGTAAACATTGGTGATATAGCCCATACACCAGGTTTAATTGCGATCCTTAAGAAAAGGCTGCCTGACGCTAAACTGATACTATGGAAAAAGAGCAAAGGGGAACTTTCAGAAGGCCTGATAAAAAAGCACTATCCGGATTTACAAATTATTCACGGTGCTGTAGATAAGGAAAGGGTACCTCAAACAGAGGAAGTTAAAAACGCTTTTGCAAACGCGGATTTTCTTCTTCATGGCTCGGGGCCATCTGTGGTCGCTGCCGACTACCTTGACAGCTGGCAAAAGCAGACACAAAAACCATTTGGGATTTTTGGTGTAACCATTCAGGATATAAGCCCGGATTTAAAAAGGATTATTCAAAACGCTTCTTTCATTTTTACACGGGAAACTGCGTCAATCCAGAAATTGAAAGAAAAAGGGTTGTCGGGAAATCACATCGCTTTTGCCCCTGACGCCACTTTTGCCATGGATATTCACGACAAGGAGAGGGCGGCGAAGTTTATGCAGGACAATGATCTTACAGACAGGAAATTCATCTGCGTCATTCCTCGCTTGAGAAAAACCCCTTACTACAAAATACGACCTAATAAGGCCGGTTGGAGTATTGAGCAAATACGCGAGGTGGATGAGCTGAATTACAAATGGAAGGAAGCGGATCATGCAAAAGCAAGAGAAGCTTTAACGGCATGGGTTCGCAAAACCAAAAACAAAGTAGTGGTGTGTCCTGAAATGACCTATCAGGTCGATGTAATGGACGAGTTACTTATTGATCCTCTTGCCGAGGATGTGAAGCCTTTTGTGGTGAAACATGACTACTGGTTACCCGATGAGGCGGCATCTTTGTATGCAAAAGCACATACCGTTATAAGTTATGAGTGCCATTCACCAATTATTGCTGCCGCTAATGGAACCCCCTGTTTCTATTTGAGACAACCCCAGGACACTATCAAAGGCCAGATGTACTACGATTTGGGTTTGAAAGACTGGACCTTCGAAATTGAAGAAACAACCGGGCAGCAGATTACAGAACAACTCATGCGCATTACCGATAACTATGATGCAGCCTTGAAGCAGGTTGAATCAGCGATGAGAAATGTTCGCGTTCGTTATGACAAAACACTTGCTATTATGAATCGGGAATTTAGTAAAATAAAGTAGGCAGATAGGGATTGTTTAGAATCCTATGAGCGCCAAATCAAGTTTCGGTGTGTTATAGTCTACATGGCCGAAATACTTCAATATTCCTAAGACCCTGACCTAACCCAATGACAGACGATGAACAGACGGAAATTTTTAAGCTATAGCATGCCTGCCACTGGAGCAGTTTTGCTCACCAATTCATTATTAAATCAACAGGCTTTTGCAGAAATAAGCCGCCAATTCGATGGACAGAATCCTGTCGGAGTTTACGATATTGTAATCAACGGCGCTGGACTTTCGGGATATTTTGCGGCGTTGTACGCAGCCAAAACTGGAAAGAAAGTTTTGCTCGTTGAAAAACGAAGTAGTCCCGGTTATGAACTGGCTGCCAAAAGCCAGCTTTGGATGGGGGCTGAAGGCTTTGATAAGCTCAGACCTGATCTGAAAGCGCTTTTTCTACCCGAACAGGAAATACCCGAAATTAAAAACACCAAGGCGACCGGCGAAACTAAAAGCCACTTCGGGGATCAAATCGCTCTTTTTAAAGGGAGTGTGAGGAAGGGCATGGTGCGCAATTTGTTGTTAGGTAATGTGGATTTGTTACTTATGACCGATGTCTGCGGACTATTTGAGGACAAAGGTCAGGTAACCGGGGTTTTAATTGCAACCAAACAAGGTGTTTTTGAAGTCAGGTGCAAAGCATTTTTAGATGCATCAGACCAGCTTCTTTTTAGCAGAAACTTATCTGGAAAGTCTCCAAAAGTAAGCAGGGCCGGTTTCGTGCTTGAACTTCAGGGAGTGCAAAATCCTACCGTTCGGCAGATTCAGGTTGATTCAGGGTTTGGAATTTATAATAATACAGTAATGCTACAACCTGGTAAACTTTCTGATGACCACGCTTTTCTGCATTATCATTTTGACGTTAACACCGCAAAGCTCGAGGAGATTGAGCACAAGGCGCGTTTGATCGCTACCGAGCTGGGTTCTAAAATAAAGTCTTTGGGTACCGCCTTTGAAAAAGCCCAGATACACCAGTACGCACTTGAAGCATCTCTGATTCTGGAAGAACCAAAATTGCCTGCAACAAGTTTGAAAGGACATTATTTTCTGCACGGGGAGAGCGAAGAGTTAAGCGCGTCGAAGATTATCGGCCTTGAAAAGAATGCGCAAAATCAGATAAAGGCAGTAAGATATACCACCAACAGTTCAAAAGGCCAACATCTGGTTCTACCAGGAAAGAAAATTGCTGAATCTGAGATACGTTTTCAGGAAGTACAAGAACCTGGCTTCAACATATTGCTGCGCGAGGTAAAGCTCGACTGGGAGAAGGCGGTCAGCAAAAAGAGCGAAACACAGGTGGTTGTTGCAGGTGGTGGTACTGCCGGCGCGCTCTCAGCTGCGGGATCAGTTGAAAAGGGGGCTGACACCATTGTCGTGGACTATTTTAATGATCTAGGCGGAACGAAAACAATGGGTGGGGTGATGGGCTACTACCATGGTGTAAAGGATAATGTCTTTTTTAAAAAGCAGAATGAAGAGGCAGAACGTGTCGCTCAGGAAGCTAATATGACAAAAAAAATAGGCAGACAAATTTACCATCTAAAATCTGTCCTTGACAAGGGGGGGCAGTTTATCACTTCAGCAATTTTGTGTGGTGCAGTCACCAGAAACAACGCAGTAAAAGGTGTGGTAGTTTGCCGGAATGGGCAGTTAGAGCTCGTGCTTGGTGAGGTTACCATTGATGCTACAGGTGATGGTGATGTGGCTGCCTTCGCCGGAGCCTCGTATCAAATAGGAGATGAAAGAATTGGATACACCCAAAACTACAGCCAATGGGATGTGGGAGGTGTAGGGAAGTTACCCTCGCATACAAACCGTGATTACGATATACTCGACAATAGGAAAATAGCTGAACAGCAGCGGGGTTTCCTTATTTCTCATTACGAAGCTCACTTTTATGACTTTCACCCATTCCTGACAGTTAGAGAATCCAGACGGATTGATGCTATTCATAATATTGATCTCATCGACTGTGTAGAGAAGCGTCATTTTAAGGATATGCTCGTATTGGCCAGCAGTGATTTTGATCCTCACAACGTAGCATCCTCTGAATATTCCAAATGTGGTTTCTTGCTTCCTCATTCCAACGATATCACCATTGAGATACCATACCGTTCTATCGTTCCCAAATCGGTGGATGGGCTACTTATATCGGGCCGTGGTTTCGGGCAAAGTCGTAATGCACTTCAATTCACGCGTATGACCGCCGATTTGCTTGTATTGGGTTACTTCACTGGCCAGATTGCTGCCGATCTCGCCTGGAAGAAAATACGGCCACGGGATTATGACATTACCCCTTTACAAAAAGAATGGGCTACCCTGAAGTACTTCCCGGCAGGATATATGAACAGGCAAGAAGGTGATAAAAGAGCCAGTTTACAGGAAGTACAGCGGCGCGTGAAAGAACTCGAGTCGGGGGCTGAGGAATACATGTATGAGTGTAGCAGAATAGACAAATCAATTATTTTGCCGGTCCTCAAAGATTGTTTCGAGCAAACCACAAATACAGAAGGAAAACTATATACCGCCAAAATGCTTGCCTGGTTTGGAGATCCATCCGGTAATAGCTTGATTGGTGCTGAGCTGAATACGATGTTCCAAAAGGAGCAGCAGGATGGGTATCCTAAGGGCTATATCGATGACTATGACGACATCCGAGGAAGGGAAAAGAATAAACTTGAAGGATTGTTTTGGCGAATAAACCAGAATATTGCGCTTTTGGCAATGTCTGGAAGTAATTCAGAGACGGCCTTGGTAGAAAATATACTCGCCAATACGGTGTCAGGGGGGGAATTGGTGCCGCGGAAAGACAGCTATTTCAATGGAAGAATTGATATTAAGTTCATACCTTTTCACAACCGGATTCTAAGTTTATGTATGTACGCTGAACGAAACCCGAGTAACACTTTAATCAGCAGTTTAGAGAAGCTTTTGACAGACAAAAAAATAGGAGGCTTCGTAACCACACAATATGAAGATGTGCGCTGGCAAGTTCACAGGGGATCACTTGAAATCAGTATCGCTGCAGCATTAAGCCGTTGTGGATCAAAGAAAGGACATGAATTACTCTGTGATTATTTGACAGACCTACACTTTAATTATAAGGATTTTGCCAGAAGAGAACTCTCAGAGACAACGAAAAAGTCATTCGGATACGATCCAAAAGCCTGGAGAAAACACATCTCAGCAATGACATTTCCAAGTGTAACAACTCCTTTAAGAAAAAGCATAGAGTTGTAAATTAGCAATACTGCCACCATTTTGAAGCGCAATTTTATGCCAAAACTAATTATTCTGGTAAACCTGCTTATACTCACTGCACTCTTTCCTGTAATGGGGCAACTGGTTGAAATCAGCTACTATCAGAGTAAATCTTTAAAGGCTGTACAACTTAGCTCTGAGCTGGGAAATTTCGCCATTCTTGACGATAAGAAACAGTCCGTTGCCATTCAACAGATTAAGGATGGCAGCGGGTTGATTTACTGGTATCGCCGGGTGGCGACCGAAGTGTGTGTTACCGGCGAATGCCGGCCGATTGATGTAGGTATTTATTGGGATTGCACAGGAGACTTCTTTGGGTTGACAGTGTTCAAAGAGCCACTAACAAAAACGGATCACAGCAATTTTAATGATTTCGACTATACCAAATTGATGGCCATCCTTGCAGATGACTGGTCCATTTTAAGAGAGTATGATCTAAATGATCTCACAGACGAAAAGCAGGAAGCTAGCGTGGATGCAGTGAGCGGGGCTACCAAACGAGAAATTGCAGAAGGTGCTGTAGAAGATGCAGTGTACACTACACATACGCTCTGGCATCTGATTCATGTAGGAGAAAAGGAGCAATTATCCGATCTCACAGCCAGGCAATTAGCGAATGAGCGACTGCTTAAAATCTTGCTGAAAGCTGATAAAGGTAAATATCAGCCTTTCATTCTCGAAATGTTCGGACTGGGAAAGATTAAACAAAGCCCAGAGATAGAACAGTTGGTCCTAGATGCAGTTGGGCCCGATGTGAGCCGCATAATACAATCCGTCGGTATCAAAGCAATAGCGAAGCTCAACATGCAGGCACATGATTTGCAAAATCAATTTGCATTAGCCTACGGATCCAGAAACGAAGCAGATAAAATGGCAATATTGACTGCTATGCAGCCGATACCAGTACTTTCAACTCAGTTTTATGACACATTGGCCAGTGATCTGACCACGTCGAATCCATGGATGGCAGTAAAACTTTTGCCAATTCTAAAAGACTATAAACCGCATTCACAAAAAGTATTGGAGGTGGTCAGATCATTATCGGCAAGTGAAATAAGTTCCCTAAAAAAGGCCGTAGAAAATTTCATCAACAAATAATATATAAATAACCATTTAGTCGTCTCCAATACAATTACAGTAAGAGCAGCACCTTTGGAGCGGGATAATGAGTTGCTTACCGGCCCTGCAGTAGCACGAAACAAGTCTGCCTTTTTTGTCCGGCCTTACCAAGGTAAGAATATCTCTTTGGTAAGGCCGGACGATGTTTTTTTGCAGGATTGCTTTTGACAGTTACAACTTCTGTTGAAAAACCACCTGCTGAAATTTTTAAAGAACAATCAATCTGTGGTATACTGTTTTACCTGCCGACTCCAGGCGGATCAGATATATGCCGTCAGTAAGATCAGATGTATTGATTTGAATCTTACCGGCAGATAAATGCCTTGTTGTAACGGGCAACTTTCTCCCTAACACATTGTAAATTATGACCTGATCGGCAGGATCAGAGGACTCAACAATTATTGGTTCTTTATTCAACACCGGATTGGGATACACAGACGATGTAAAGCCTTGATCAACAATTTTAACCGAGATAATCCGGCTATAACTGAAACTCCCATCAGTATCAACTGATCGCAGCCGGTAGTAAACAGTTTTTGCCGCGGCCGGCTTAAAACTGTCTATGTGAGAATAACTTGCCAATGAGCCGGAATTGCCTGCCGCGTTGACTTTTCCGATCAGATCAAAATGTTTTGCATCGATACTTCTTTCTATTTCAAAATGCGACGCATTCGATTCTTGGGTTGTGATCCAGTTAATTACGATCTGGTTTTCAGAAAGGCGTGCACTGAAATCAGTTAAGGTTACCGGCAAAGCGGCTTGAGAAATTGCCCCCAGTGTGAACGGGCTCCAGGCTGATATGGTTTTGCTTGTCACTGATCCACTCTGCAGGGTTCCCGTAACCTGAGAAGATCCCTCGTTTTGCCAGCCTGAAAGCGTCTTGTGGGCCACTTGAAAAACACCTAGATTCTCAGAGGTTGTGATAGGAGCATTATTTGTTGCGTCCCAGAACACAGTAACGCGGCCCGTTGCAGCACTCACCGGTTGCAGGTCCCAGTATTCCTGCGTATTGTAGCTTTGCAGCGCAATATTGGAAGCCCCTGTTGTTGTGAAGCTGGCCGTTCCGGCATCACCCGAAGAATATTTAACCTGAAACCCAGACTCGTTTTCATCCAAATTAACCTCCACAGGCTGAAATTTACTGCCGTTACCAACCGGGTAGCTGAACAGACCCACACCCATCTTTTGCACATATCCATTTACATGGCTATTGTCAGATGCTCCGTCGACAGTTGTGGATTCTGATAGAATCAGTGGCGATGATGATGAGCTTGTAGTAACGATTCCGTTTGTTAACAATAAATTGCCATCTACTCTTAAAGGACTGTTTAACTGCAGGCCGCCAGGATTGTCGACTACCATGTTGTTTGTAAAAAAAGTTTCGCTACCATCTATTGTCTGAGTTGTGACGCCATTAAACCTGACGGTTCCCAAAGAGCCTGCTTGCATGGTCTGCTCACTAGTGAGCTTACCGGAAACAGACAAGTTTCCGTTGTTTTTAAGCTCACTACCACTTAGCAGACGGGTATCGCCATTCACATGTAAGGTGGTAGAGTTGGTAATTATAATTTTCGCGCCGTTGCTGGTCAGTGCATGCTGGGCACTAGATTGCTCGGTAGCAAGGAGCACAACTCCTAAAACTGCCAGAAGTGATATATTATTCATGCTGTTTTGTATTCCAGAGTTACTTTTAATAGAATTTATATTATGCAACTTTTGGTCTACTCACTGATGGTAGAAGCGGTGATATAGGAAATAGGCCTTACATAAAAGTTATTAGTTGTATTATTTGATTTTCTGGCGACTTGAATTGTGAATGTACCCGCTGTTACAGTTTTAATTATCGTTTCTACGGTATATTTTGCGCCTACGCTTTGCGTGGCCGGATTATCCGAGACCCCATCGGATTCAAATCCTCCAGAGGAGCTAAAGTTTGTTCCTGTTTTGTATCCCGTTCCATAATAGACGCCTCCAATTAAGCTTACTGCATCATTGGTGCTGAATTTCACCCGGCAACTTACATCTGCACTGGCACTTCCTGCTCTCTGCGTTAAAACTTTTGATTGAATCAAATAGGTCTTATTTGCCTCCAAATTTATGCTAACAACGTCTTGGTAGGCGTTTGATTCGACCAGCAGATCCGTAGTACGTCTAGCAAACAAAGTGCTTGCCGATGCGCCTGCAGCCGCAGGAGCTGCCCATTCTCCGTCTCCTCTCAGAAATGTGGTTGGGCTGGCTGTACCTGCCGCGTTGATTTTCTGTATTGTTACAGAACCATTCGCAAGTTTTGTTGTATTGACAGCTCCGCTGGTGATTGTGGTAGAGCCTGAATTGTTAATAGTGATATCACCTGTGACTGATACAGGAGCCTGAGGGCTGAAAGGGCTGGAACCCGATGTCAGATAGAGTTGTCCCGCAGCGCTACCATTGGCAAAACCCTGGCCATTGGCTCCGTTAGCTCCGTTGACTCCATTCAGTGTTTGCCAAGCACTACCATTATAAAAATAAAAACCCTCCGCTGCGTCAATCTGGTATATTAATAGTCCCTTAGCGGGAGCCGAAATCAGGTTTTTTTGCGCAAAGCTCATGCGTGGTATCAGTACCCCTTTTTGCGTGCTGAGGATATCTAAAACAGCGCTTTGGTCAGGAGTATCTGTGTTAATACCCACATTATTTTGAGAATAGGCACTTTGATAAATAAAAAAGGCAAAAACAATCATGAAAAAGTATTTCATAAAAAAAATAAAGGTTTGATAAATTATTTATTAGATATTAATAGTATAGAATAGAATAGAATTATTACTATTAAACTATTTCGCAAAGCCGCTTATGGAGCGATTTTACTCGCGCTTGCCAGATCGGCCCGCTGGATTAGTTACAACCTTAAATTGTAATGGTGTGAAAGCTGGGTAACCTATAATTAATATCTATGCTGTAGTGGTGCATGCAAAGGGTTGTACTTCAGTGGCCTTGATGTTTTGTTATACCGCCTGTGGCGGCACTGTTGGCTTGTCTTATTTTCGAGTGCTTTTTTTGAAAATATTTTCACAAGAATATCAAACCGGTGTAGGGAGGGGAGAAAATCTCAGTTAGCCTATGGCATAAAGAAAAGAAGAATCTCCGGCTCCTATTGTGCCGATTGAGCTTGGCCGGGTATTTACTCAAAAAAGTTACTTGGCAGCACGCAATCCGAACTAAAATACTCAATAGGTTAAAGTACAAAGGTCTACAGTCCGTCTCAGTCTGGTTTACAACCATCAGACAACATAATCTCAGGAGGGGCAGAGTGCGTTTCTTACACTTTGGGTTCGATAACAGAACTCTTAGGCCGAATTCAGCTTAAAAGGCTTAGTTTCTCTATCGAAGTATAGAGGACTAGCCTTATCAGCATCCTTCAGATGGCAGGTGACTTTCTTGTGAGTAAATCCATCACTGTCCTTTTGTGTTCTGAATGATATACGATGACTTACGCAGTAAGCAATGCTTCCTTAGCCAGGTTTGTTATCAGCACTATCTACACCCTCGCATTTTGATGATAAAATATCCCTTATTCTCGACGGATTTTTGAATTTCGTGTGTTGCCTGCTCTATATGACAGAACCTGCATCCAGCTGAAGCGAGTGCTTGTCTCTGTTGTCCCTTCGTCGAGAGATATTCGCGTCCATATTCATATACTGTACTAACATTTAAAAAACTGATTTTGATGTTAGTGCTATAATTGGCATTTGTGAAATGAGAATAAAGGGTAGCTTGCATTAAGAAAGACTACTTTTAATGCCAGATTGTTCAAAGTTTTCTTGCCCAGACTGGGTAGTCTTTTTATTATTTGTTTCTGTTCGTGTTCAGCGAGCAATAATATTTACATGCAGCTGTAAATAATCCGGCTACATTTAGCCCTGCACAACATATGGTCAGTAGAACCGATACGGTAAGAGTGATAGCTGGAGTACCGTTGGTACCATAAGATATGAGCCCCCTTCTGGTAGGCGAGCAAATTCCTGTATTACGCCTGGTCAAATCTTTGGGTGAGAGCTTCGACTTAAACCAGTCACTACCGGAAACTCCAACCATTCTTTTTTTCTATCCGGGGGGCTAGTGCCTCAGTCGACCTTTGCACTGTAATCGGTAAATAACAATGCACCATAATTGGCAACAAAAATGCACCAGATAAAAAGCTTTGGGGCATGACCTCAAAGCTTTCTACACCTAAATTGTCGGCTTACCCACCCCGGCATTTATAAATGTGTATTTATCCAAATTTATGGCTTACTTCATAATCCACCGAATGCACCGTGAAGGTCTGTCCGTCCAGCACATCAGCAATTATCTGATGCTGAACCGGCGCATGGTTATCAAGTATCTTAGCATGAGCGAACAGGAGTACGAGGCTTTTTTGATTCAGCACTAGGATAGTAAAAAGATCCTACTGCCTTGTGAATACCTCTTCAGAGAGCGTCTGGAAAAGTTTCAAGACACTTCTGCTGCGCAAATGCATGATTGGCTCAAAGAGCACTTCGATGATCTACCAGCAGTCCAAATAAATGTTGACTGACAGGACAGGTGTAAAAGTATTGAAGTAGATAGCGCCAGACTAGATTGCCATCATCATTGGCTGTAAAAATGCAAAGTCAGGTATTTTTGTAAACATGATCAGCTGGTCTTTCTGCATGGTCGCCCCCGTCTTACCGTCACGGTCTGATTAGTTTCAATACGCAGTCGCAGTTTGTTCAATACAAAAGGTGCAGTTCATGTATCCAAAGACAAATATTAAATTTATTTTTAATTAGTATAAATAGTCTTATGTTTGCGCGAAAATAACGTTCGCTTAATGAAAACAAGATTACAACTAATACTATTCTTTGCCGCTTCTATTTGTTATTTCAACCTCGTTATTGCCCAACCCGTGTCGGGAGTTGTCAGGGGTACGGTAAAGGATAACAACAAGCAGCCTGTTCCGTTTGCTTCAGTCATTGTAAAAGGTACCAATATAGGTACTACTGCAAACGGTGACGGAATTTACCGGCTTGGTAACTTGCCCAAAGGAAATGTTTCAATCAGAGCTTCATTCATCGGGTATACGATTCAGGATAAAAACATTACACTCGATTCGGACAGGGAACAAAACCTGGATTTCGAACTAAAAGAAAGTTCGTCCCAACTTGACGAAGTCATTGTTTCCGCAGGGCGCAGGGTGGAGTCGCTGGCTGAAACGCCATCATCTGTGACAGTCGTAAATGCCAAAGAGATCAGCGCGCTCTCTACCATAAGTCCTAATATTGCCAACATACTTGCGTTTTCGGTTCCCGGTTTGGGAGCATCTACCAATCAGACCGGCAATTCAGGACAAACATTGCGGGGGCGTAACCTGCTGGTATTGATTGATGGCATACCACAATCAACTCCGCTCAGAGCCGGAGGGCGGGATATCCGTACAATTGATCCGTCGGTGGTCGAGCGGGTGGAGGTCATTAAAGGCGCCACTGCGATTTACGGAAACGGTGCGGATGGAGGACTGATTAACTACATTACGAAGACACCAAAAACAGATCAGAAAATCGGTGGGTACAGCCAGTTAAGTCTTACAGGAAATACCCGGGGAGACAGCACGCTGGGCTTCCGTGCTTCACAGCAATTGTACGGACGTATAGCCAGGTTTGATTATGTGGTTAGCGGGATGTACGAGAAAACCGGTGTTTACCGCGATCCGAAAGGACTGGTGATATCTCCCGATTACGGGCTGGGTGAAACCAAAATA
The DNA here is from genome assembly GCF_003383615.1 of Dyadobacter luteus. GTDB lineage: Bacteria > Bacteroidota > Bacteroidia > Cytophagales > Spirosomataceae > Dyadobacter > Dyadobacter luteus. The sequence goes on along the minus strand of NZ_QNUL01000001.1, from coordinate 566,893 downwards.
TACAATGCATTTGCGAAGGTGGGTTACAATTTTAATGGTTCCCAGCGCATAGAGGCCATGTATAACTATTACAGCTCCAACCAGCATTCGGCTTACATTGCCAAAGCAGGGGTTTATAGACAATCTCCGGCAATTGGTGTGTGGGGAATTCGCAAAGGAATTGACGAGGGTACCCGCTACAATCACAATGCCAATATCCAGTACACCAACAAGAATATTTTTGGCCGGACTTCTTTGTCTGCTAATGTATATCTGCAGGATTTCTGGACGGTTTATTCAAATTCAGAATCATTTTTTGGCAGCGGGCAATCAGCTATTATTTCAACCAAGAAAGGATTCAGACTCAACCTGAATACGCCTTTTGCGATATCCTCCAAGCTATCGGGAGATGTGACCTATGGCGTGGATATATTAAATGATAAAACGGAGCAAAACCTGGTCGACGGCCGCGTGTGGGTACCGCGCATCAGTATGAACAATTTGGCACCTTATGCGCAGCTTACCACGCAGTGGTTTAATTACCTGAATCTGAAAACGGGCTTGCGTGCTGAAAATATCAAAATGAATATTGCTGATTATGCCACTTTGGCTACCGGTCCCGGCGGCGCAGGAAGCATTGACGTAACGGGCGGAAAGCTGGATTATAACGCTTTTGTATTTAATGCAGGACTTCGGTATTCAAAATTCAAACGCTTCAATCCTTTCGTTAGCTATTCACAATCATTTTCTATTTTCGATCTGGGCAGAATATTAAGGGCTGCAAACGAAAACACGGTGGCCGGTCTGCAGACAGAACCGATCATTGTAAACAACTATGAAGTTGGTTTCAGCAGTGCACTAGGGCCGTTGAGCGTGTCGGCCGCTTATTATTACAGTACATCCAAACTGGGTTCCAATCTGCTTCTGGTGGATGGAAAATACGTGGCGGAAAGATTACCGGAGCGGGTTTGGGGCTATGAGATGCAGGTTGATTATCAGGTAACTACCGGCCTTGTGGTGGGAGGCAATTATGCTTTTGTAGAGGGTAAAGGGGATAAGGACGGTGACGGAAATTTTAACGGCCCGACAGATAAATACCTAAATTCTAACCGCATTACGCCGGCAAAAATTGCGACCTACGCCCGCTACAATAAGGGCAAGTTTAATGCTGACCTGAACTGGTTGTATGTAGGAAAAAGAGACAGGTTTAAACCCAATGAAAAAGGCGTATATCCAATCGGTGAGGGGCCAATCGAATCTTACAATACGTTCAATTTGTCTTTGGGATACAAAGTCACGGAAAACCTGAAAGCCGATCTGGGTATTGAAAACCTGCTTAATACGGTTTATTATCCGTCTATTGCACAGTTTTACGGCACAGCCATTGATTACCGGAGAGGAAACGGGCGCAGATTTAATCTAACGGTAGGGTACCGCTTTTAGTAAATATGAAATTAAAAAAAGTGGTCAGCTTTTTACACCTATGGCTCGGAGTTGTCTCCGGGCTTTTTGTGTTTTTGATTGCCGTAAGCGGCTGTCTTTATGCTTTTGTCGACGAGCTCAAACCCATAGTTTACCGTGAGCGCTTGTTTGTTACGCCAGAAAATAAGGAAAAACTCCCCCTGACCCGGTTACTGGGCATTGCCCAGCAAACACTTGGAAACGACAAAATCATCACCAGGATAGAGATAGCCAATTCACCGGACCGTTCCGTTACATTCAGGTCGCAGAAGAATAACCCCGACGGCTTGACCCACTGGGACTATTTTGAATACTACTACCGGGTATACATCAATCCATACTCCGGAAAGGTCATTTATGTTGAAGATTCAAAAAATGAGTTTTTTCAGCTTGTGCTTGCGTTGCATATGCGAATGCTTTTCGGAGAAAAGATAGGCCATTATGTTGTCGGTTATTCTGTGCTCAGCTTTGTGATTGTGCTACTCTCCGGCTTTATTCTGTGGTTCCCCAAGAAATGGAAGCTTAAAAGCATTAAGAATAATTTCACTATTAAATGGAGCGCAAAATGGAAAAGACTCAATTATGACCTGCATCAGATACTTGGACTCTACGCTTTTTTTGTACTGCTATTGACCTCGCTGACAGGGCTTGTCTGGGCATTTGACTGGATGCAGAATTCTGTCCGTTTTGTTGCGAATGCTGGAAGAAATATAGAAAAGTCACCTCTTTTGGTCTCAGATACATTGCAGACACAAACTGTTTCCGGGTTGGATAAGGCATTCACTACCACTGCCGCGCACTATCCGGATGCGTATGCGTACATGGTATTATTACCAGTCAAAGCTGCGTCTACCATAAACACACTGGTTTATAAGAAGGACTGGAATCGCTTCGACCGCCTGCTGATCGTATACGACCGTTATTCAGGAAAATTGCTTTCCAATACTTCCTTTCAAAACCTTAACAATGGTGATAAGGCCTATCAACTCAATTTTGACCTGCATACGGGAGCGTATTTGGGTCTGTTTGGTAAAATTATCTCATTCTTTGCGGCCCTGGCTTGCTCGACATTACCTGTCACCGGGTTTTACATTTGGTGGGGCAAAAACAGAAAGAAGGTCGCCCGTCCAAGGCTACGAAGTGTGCGGTAAGTTCTTTGGCATAATTTGTTAAAATTAATTCTTGATGCCGCGCATGACTTGTATTGGAAGAAAGGCTTGAATTTTACAACGATACGTAAAATTGCGAAAAAGACAGATTACAGCCCAACAACCATTTACCTGTATTACCCAAGCAAGGATCTGATTTTCTACGATATGCAGGAGTTTGCATTTGAAAGCCTGCACAAAGCCCTACAGTCCGTTGATGTGAATAAAGGTCGGTCAGCAGATTAAACAGCCTGGGCAGAACATATATCGATTTTGTTATTGAAAATCCTGAAAAATATGATCTGATGTTCTTGCTGCATTTCCCAATGAATGCCATAGCGCCAAATCAACCGTGGGGTAATTTTCAGCATACCTTTGAAATAATGCAGAGTACAATAGAGGAAGGTCTGGCTCAAAAATTAATCACCTACAGTGATCCGTTAACTGGATCGCTGCAATTCTGGAGTTTTTTGCATGGGCTTACTTCCTTGAATTTAAAGGATAGGCTTGCTCATTTTGATGGTACCGGTCTCAGGAGTTTAAATCATGTTTATCAGGCCTTTGAAGAGCACCTGAAAAATATCAGCATAGGTGTTGACTGTAAGGATGATAGCTGAATACTACAGTTCTAGGGTCCCCCAGCACGTTGTATTTGCTGCAAGCTATTGACTCTTGTATTTTCTCAAAAAGCCACCCTCGTAAAAATGTGCTACAACATACTACTTTTGTATCCCTGCTGTGTTATTTGAAAGTCCGAGATTTGTACTGTAAATAACTGATAGATCAGCAATGAAACATTATGATGACATAGCCAGTTTCAGCACAGATATTGGAGTCGATATCCCTGAACATCCATTGTTTGGTATCACTTTTGGCCACAAAAGCGACGGGAATATCGATGATATTGTTTTTACAGCTGATTTCTATATCATTTCATTTCTGAAATGTATCTCAGGAAACATCAGGTACGGTAAAAAAGATTTCGACCATGGAAGGGGTAGGATGATTTTCTTCAAACCCCATCAGACCGTTACTTTTAAGAATGTAAAATCGGAAGATGGCTGCTTTCTGATTACTATCAAGGAAGATTTTTTGGCAGGTACATCTTTGTTTAAAGAGATTAAAAGTTACAGTTATTTTGATTACGAAACCAATGAAGCTTTGTATCTGTCGCCCGGCGAAGAAGAAACAATCTGGAGTCTGGTTCGTACAATGCATAAGGAAACATACAATAACACAGATGATTACAGCAAACAGATTCTGCTTGCTCATCTGGGAACTTTACTGGCCTATTCACAACGCTTTTACAAAAGGCAGTTTATCAACAGAATCCAGACCACCAGCGCTTATGCCAGCAGATTTCAGCAATTGCTTGATGCATATTACAATGAAAATAAGCTTCATCATTCAGGACTTCCGACGGTATCTTATATGGCAGACAAGTTTAATGTCTCTCCGCGTTATCTGAGTGACCTTTTAAAACAGGAAACCGGCAAAACCGCTCTTGAACTGATCCATATTCATTTGATTAAGGAGGCTAAAAATCTTTTGACCGAGGGTAAAATGAATATATCCGAGATCTCCTTTTCTCTTGGATTTGAAAACGCTAATTATTTTGCCAGACTATTTAAAAAAGAGGTCGGGGTGCCTCCCAATGTTTTCAGAGACAATAACTTAAATTAATTTTTTTCTTTTTTCAGATTTTTTTACCTGCAGTCAACTGGGGTTAGCTATGCTTGCGCCCTGGGATGAAGGTAGTAGACAGATTATCAAAACACGTAATTCTAAATAAAAATTTATAATGAGTACGCAAACCAATCAATTATTCGAAGCTTTTGCTTTTAAAAATGGAATCCAGACCAAAAACAAGATTGCGATGGCCCCCATGACAACCTGGGCAAGCAATGATGATTATACCGTAGCAGACGATGAAATCAGACATTATCAGGCCCGCAGCGGAAGTGTGGGAGTGGTGATTACAGGCTGCACGAGGGTAGCTGCAAATGGTATTGGATTCCATAATGAATATGCTTCTTATGATGATGCTTTTTTGCCAGGCCTGGAAAGACTGGCGGCTGCTGCAAAAAAAGGTGGTGCTCCGGCCATACTTCAGATCTATCATGCAGGAAACAAAGCTGTCCTGGATCTGACCCCTGACAAGCTTCCTGTCAGTGCAAGTGCCGTTGCATTGGTGCCATCCGCATTTTACCAGGGAGGGGTGGTGTCACGTGAACTTACCCATGATGAAATTCTTGAAATGATAAACGCTTTCGGGGAAACGACCAGAAGAGCAATTCAAGCAGGATTCGACGGAATAGAGCTGCACGGGGCCCACGGATTTCTGTTGCAGAATTTCTTTTCCCCATATTATAACCAGCGGACTGACCATTGGGGCGGATCTACTGAAAAACGTATGAACTTTGCTCTGGCTGTGATAAAACAGGTTCAGCAGGTTATCAAAACGTATGCAGACAGGCCATTTCTGGTAGGTTTCAGAATTTCTCCGGAAGAGCAGGAAAGTTACAGGGTAAAAGATACGTTCCCATTTATCGACAGATTGATAGAGTATGGAATTGATTACCTGCACGTTTCATTATTCAGTTTGCTCTACCAAAAACCAATGGATGGACAAGACGCAGATACCACTATTTTAAAATTGATACTCGATCACGTCAATCAGAGAATTCCTGTAGTCGCTGCCGGAGGTATCAAACAAGCCGATGATGCTGTTGAAGCAATAAACATGGGATTATCTTTGGTGGCTGTGGGGCATGCACTGATCATCAATCCGGATTGGGTCGATCTTGTATCCAAGGGAGATAGGGCTGAGGAGGTGCTGAGTATGTCCAAAGCGGATGATCTGGCAGTTCCTAAAAAACTGCAGGCCTTCATTCATGTAGCCAAAGGTTTTTTCCAGGTGACCGACTAGTGAAAGTTATGTCTGAACAATAAGCGTATAACGGAATAATATTACCTGGAAGGTTAACTCAGGGGGGTAGGTTTTCACTTAACGATACGTCAAATTACATCACTGTGTTTAAATTTCAATGAGCAACTTGGTATTCGTATACCATATTATACATTTTGCTGAGCTCAGTTTATAAGGCCTGATTTACCCGGTGTATGCCCCACGTTCATCAGTTGTTAACAAGTAACTTTTAAGTTCGGTTGAAATGAGTATAGTCCCTCTAATCTTTTCCTTAATGGCACCCATCATTATCATTTGCAAATGGGTTCGATACTGTCAGGTTGGTGTTGACGCAATTAAAATATAAGACAACTCCGACACTTTGATCCATAGTGATCTGTCGTTCAGTATTATATACGTTCGTAGTATTTGATTTCTTGTCACAAATTTTGTCAACATTTGTGACAAGAAATATTTATCCGGAAATTGTCAAAGAGATAGATTTGGTTCTTAGCCAGGAATGGTTTAGAAGATTTTTACAGCTTTCTGGAAATATTCGTCTCAGTACGCAAAAATTTTTCCTCATGTTCCAGAAAGTTACAGCATTATAACTTTTCTGTTGGTTACGGCAATTGTTCTGAATGTTTAGGTACTGGTTTACATTTCTACCATTTTGCGTTTTTAAAAATGGCTGCCTGTTCTGAGCTGAAGCCTCTGAAATGACTTAGGCTAAGATGCAAAAGTCCTACCTATCCGTTGACATAAACTAACCGGTTAATGCTTATAGTTAACTAATGATTAATATAATAGGCATTGTAGGCAAATGGACAATAAATGCATATTATAATATGTATTTATTGTTGCAATTTTAAAAACTAAAAAAAGCATATTATAATAATCAAATTTACAAAATATTGATATATTTGCATATCATAATATGCAAATATATCATGCTGGACAGTTTAACGATTCATGATGTAAAAACTCACCTTGCAGAATTGAGCAGGGTTTTGAGAAAATTCGAAGGACTAACTCAGGATCAACTTGCTGATCAGCTGGATATGTCCCGTATTACAATCCAAAATCTGGAACGACCGAAGAATGTAACCCTGGATACGTTTCTGAAAGTCCTGCAGCACTTTGATATGCTTGAAAAGTTTGACGGTTTTGTTGCTGAATGTATTGAGGACAAGGATGTAAAAAACTTATACTGAACCAATGGCCAGAAACGATATTGTTGCTGTACATGCTTTTGGTGAGGAAATAGGGAAGGTGGGTTATGATGAAAACCAGCGCCGTTCGAGCTTTCAGTACAACCCCGATTTTTTAAAAAGCGGCAGGTACAGCAATATTTTTCCAAATATCATCAAGCGTATCGCTCAGCCACAGGTATTCCGCGGCTTTGATCATGACAATTTCCGGGGTCTGCCTCCGATGATTGCGGACTCACTGCCGGACATGTTTGGTAATACCATTTTTAAAGCATGGATGGATGCTCATCAAAAAGACTTTGAAAAAATAACTGTGATCGAGCAGCTCTCTTATGTTTCCAACAGGGGCATGGGGGCACTTGAATATTATCCCAGCAAAGTTATTCCCAAGGACACTACCATTAATCTTGACGAAATTATCCGGGTTTTGGAGCAGGTGTTGTCCAGTAAGGCAGATATAAAGCAGCAAGGACTTAGCAGCTCCTCACTTCTGAATATTTTTAAGATCGGGACTTCTGCGGGTGGCGCACGCCCAAAAGTTTTAATCTCTGAGCATAAGCAGACGCATCAGATCATTCCGGGAGACCTGGAATATTCCTATGATTATAACCATTACCTGGTAAAATTATCTATTGCAGAAGATCTTGCCTATAGCCGTGAGGCTATAGAATTTGCTTATTATCTGACAGCGTCTGAGGCTGGAATTAATATGATGGATACGCACATGATCGACGGAAAACATTTTGCCACACGGCGATTTGACCGGCAGGATGGAAGAAAAAAACATATTCTCACTGCAACGGGTATGACAGGGTGGGCTTACTCCGGCGATCCCCGTAATTCTAGCTATGAGAATTTGTTCAGGCTCGCCCTGCACCTTAAGCTTACCCACAGTGAAATCAGTCAGCTTTACCTAAGAATGATATTTAATGTCATCTATGCAAACTTTGATGACCACTTAAAGAACCATTCCTTTATATATGATGAGCAACAGAACTTATGGCAACTGGCTCCGGCTTACGATCTGACCTATTCACTGAATCCAATGATAAACGTTATCCGAAATAACCGCGTTTTGTCCATTAATGGCAAAAGATCGGATATCCTGTTAAAAGACCTGCTGAGCATAGCTGAAAAGTTTACGATTAAAAATCCGAAAGGTATTATCTCGCAGGTTCAATCCGTAGCTGAATTCTGGAAGGAGCAGCTTCACGCACAACAGCTACCGGAGGTGGTGATCAGCAAAATCATTCGAGAAATGCAAACCTTTGATGTTTAGTTGTTATTCCATTCCCAAAAATGTGATAGGTCAAATAATTTTCCACCTAACATTAAAAATTCACTATTTTAATGTTAGGTCGTGATTCTGGCCTTAATTCTGATATACCAATACAATGCTTACCTTAAAGTGTTTTGCCGGACGCTATTTACAACATGAATCAGGTATTTATCCGCCAAATCTCCCTGGGTGATAGGCATGGATTTACTTAATACGGTCGAGTTGCCCCAGCATGCCAAGCTGGGCGACACCCGTTTTTGTGTTGCGAATCATCACAATATGCTTACTTTTTGCGACTAGGGAGGCATGTTTATTCTCGTTATACCATACGTCGTTATGTAAGTACGCAAGGGCGCATTTCAGTTCTACGCAGCATGGCTTAATGCTTGTGTAACACAACTCCAGCGATTACTTTCTCTGAGCACCCTCAGGTTTAGCATAGACTGAGCTCCTTTGGGAGTCCATCGTTGCCCACTACGCTTCATTCTAGTTTGTATGACAGTCCTATGCGCGGCTTCCATCGGGCCATTCCCTATCATAAGTCCTTGACTGCGAAATGACTTATAATCCATTCTATCAACGTTATTTTTATAGTATTCCAGAAGCTTTGTTCGTTGTTTCTTCACGTTTTTTGACAGCTTTCTAAGCTTCGCTATATTATCCAGAACATTCTGAGCAGAACCTTCCAGCAACTCGCCTTTTTGAGCTTTAACCCATTTTTCGCGTCTGGCTATGTCCGTAAAATGTGAGTTTGCAAAATCTGTTAAATGTTCCACTGCATGATAATAATCAAGGATGTGGGTTGCATTGGGAAATCTATTAGTCAGGTAGTTATGTATCCATTGTGCTTCATCTGTAATAAATACCAATCGGTCTTTACAATCTTTGTAAGTACCTAAGCTGGCTTCAAATTTTGGTATAAAATGGGTGTAAGACCCTAAATGACCACTGTAAGAAGACTCATCAAGTTTATAACGTATCTCACCCTGCTCTTTCGTACCGTTTTTTAACCTACAATCCTCTCTGAAAATGCGGCCAAGCTTGACCTCCTGCCATCCTTGATCCATTTGAATCATACTGCCGTCCATTGAAGCATATATCCTTTCAGTGCTGTTCAACTTTGGATGTTTGATCTCAGCCAATACATCTTCGGCAACTGCATTACCCAAGTAATCAGTTACTCTATACACCTGACTTTCAGATATATTAATACCCAAGAAAGCATTTAATAATTCATTTGATTTTGAGTACACATCCGCGGCTCGGGCTCACCCCGGCGAGTGCCATCAAATTTTGAAGATAAGGACTTATGAAAAAGCCGTTCGTTTTGGCCTTGTAGCGATGTGTTTTGGATAGCTCTAATCTACCGAATCGGGTTTGACAGAAGTTTTTTTTCGCTTATCCGTAGACGCACCCTTTTTTAAGGTAGCCTGCATCACTTGCCCACCCAACTCAGTCCATACTTTTACGGGGACGCCTAGTCGAAACCCGCCTCATAGGCATAAAAGGTCTTTTCTGACTGTAAATCAGTTAGTTTATCATATTGAGCATCTACCAATGCATGTAATTCTTCGCGGGTCATATCTGTAAAATTATTCGTTTTATTGAAAAGATCGCTTACTTGAAATCATACTTTAGGAGTTTTAAATATTTCAACCTTCAGAAGCTCTTTAAGCGAACTTCTGAAATGCGCCCAATAGAAACTCTGTCAAAGGATTTAAAAGATGATTTTACTGATATTAAAGGATTGTCATCTTCAAATTTAAAATACTGCAAAATATTCTATTCTTTTTACACAGAGTCAATTGGTCAACAACCTGTTGACCAATTATCCCATAAGCTGGTTACGCAAATACCATGGGGTCATGACATCCTCATATTCACGAAGTGTAACAATTTGCAGCAGGCAGTTTTTTACTTGCAGAGGACTCTCGAGAATGGCTGGAGTAGGGACGTCTTGGCAATGCAACTTAAATCCAATCTGTACACTCGGACCGGTGCATCGGTGATTAATTTTAAAGCTACCTTACCTGAACCTTTCTCAGATTTAGCGCGCCAAACCTTGAAAGATCCATATGTATTTGATTTTTTAAGTCTCGGCCCAAAGGTTAAGGAGCAGGATATAGAAATTCAATTGACTCATCACATCACTCAATTTTTACTTGAGTTGGGCAAAGGCTTTGCTTTCATAGGGCAGCAGTACCATTTAGTAGTTGGGGAATCCGATTATTATATAGACTTATATTAAGCTCATCCTGGAAAATGCCCGTGACGAGCATCATATTTTCTATGAAGAGCCTAAGCTTAATTATTATGAAGGGTAATACTCAATGTTTTACTTGACTGCCAGTAAGTCGACCATTTCAAGGACCGGATCAACTGCAAGCAGGTCCGGCGCATTTGCCATCAATGCTTTGGCGATCTCGCCTCCTAAATGTGCCGCCCTGCCTTCCTGAGTTTCGAATGTGTCGAAAATTCCGAATGTGGAAGGACCTATTTGCAGGGCAAACCAGTTGATGGTACCTGCTTCCTCCATCACCAAAGGCAAGGCACTTTTGAGAAAGTCCGCGACGTCTTGTTCTTTACCTGGCTTAGCTTCGAGCCTTGCCAGAATTGCCAATTTTACCATAACTGTTTGATTAATTTAAATGAAATTAATACATCCTTATGATGGGATGGTATTTAGTTTAAGCGTTAATCTTTGGGATTATACTCCTGGTATTGGTTCAGAAGTAAAAATATCCGGTGCGGTACGTCTGCCTTTGTTTCAGAAGGGGGAGTTTGTGTGATCTGGTTTTATATCATCTTGAAACTCCCATCTCAATAGATGCCTGGCCTGCTATCAACAGAATTGTGCATTTATTTATTTTGGAACTGCCTGGCTATGGTTTTATTTTCAAAGCCTAACTCGATAAGGTATATACCGGTGGACAAACCTTCCGGTGAGATTCGGTGAGATGGATCGGTTTTGATGGTGTAGTCCAAAATCACCCAATCTGAAACGTGAATCAGGTGGATACTGAATTTAATTTCACAAGAGTTTCTGACCAAGATATCGACATAGTCCTTTGCAGGATTGTATTTCCGATGTCCCATCCTTGCTTTTAGGACCTTTCGTATTATTCAGTGAATCGCCAACCTTAATTACTTTGAGATCTGATAGCACTGGCATCAAATAAATTAGCGAGATTTACTTAACACGAACTCCAGAAAAACGTCGACCAAAGCTCTGGGATTATTTTTTTTCAAGTGCATTTTATCCCAGATCCAATGTCAAAAGAATCACCATCGCTACCTGCATCGGACTTTGTTAAAGTACGAGGGGCCAAAGAGAATAATCTTAAAAATGTGGATCTCGATGTTCCAAGAGGTTCACTGGTCGTATTTACCGGTGTCTCGGGTTCTGGTAAATCATCGCTTGCTTTCGGAACCTTGTATGCCGAGGCGCAGCGCCGTTACCTGGAGTCAGTCTCTCCGTACGCAAGACGGCTTTTCAATCAAATGTCCATTCCTCAGGTCGACAGCATTGATGGTCTTCCTCCGGCTATCGCTTTGCAGCAGCAGCGGGGAGCGACCAGCACACGATCATCTGTGGGCAGCGTCACAACGACCTCAAATCTGATCCGGATGCTTTATTCGAGGGCGGGAGATTATCCTGCCGGCCAGTCGATCGTTTACGCAGAATCGTTTTCACCAAACACCCCGGAAGGCGCCTGTCCGGAATGCCACGGCCTGGGGGTTGTCTATGAAGTGACAGAGCATTCAATGGTGCCCGATGATTCACTCTCGATCAGGGAAAAAGCCATCGCAGCATGGCCCACCGCCTGGCAGGGCCAGAACCTGCGGGAAATATTGATGACGCTTGGTTACAATGTGGACATACCCTGGCGTGACCTAGCAAAAAAAGACAGGGATTGGATCTTGTTTACGGAGGAGCAGCCGGTTGTCCCGGTTTACTCCGGACTTACTATGGCACAGGTTCATCAAGCCCTGGCGCGAAAAATGGAACCTAGCTATATGGGTACTTTTACCGGCGTCAAACGGTATGTGATGCAAACATTTGCCAATTCACAAAGCCAGGCGATGAAAAAGCGCGTGTCGAAATTTATGCTCAGCGCGCAGTGTCCCGTCTGCCATGGAAAGCGCCTGCGTCCCGAACCTCTATCTGTGAAATTTGCCGGAATGGATATTGCGGAATTTTATCGGCTCAATATCAGTAATTTACGTGAAATTATATTTTCATCTCTAAAAACCAAAAGTGATGGCTTAAATCAGAAACATCCCGAAAAGGCATTGGTGCTTCAACGTATTGGTCAGGATCTTTTATCCCGCCTGGATGTTCTGATTGATCTCGGACTTGGGTATCTGACCCTAGAAAGAAGCACCCCAACACTTTCGCCGGGAGAATTACAGCGCCTGCGGCTGGGGACTCAGATACATTCCAATCTTTTTGGCGTGGTATATGTACTCGACGAGCCATCGGCAGGCCTTCATCCTGCCGACACACAATCACTGCTCCGGGCGCTAGACCGCTTAAAAGCAGCTGGAAATTCACTTTTTGTTGTCGAGCACGAGATCGAAATCATACGCCACGCCGACTGGATAGTCGATGTCGGACCGGGCGCGGGTGAGAGGGGAGGTGAAATACTTTACAGTGGTCAGTTACAGGGATTGGAAAAGGTCGACCGGTCCGTTACAAGACGATATCTGTTTAATATAGATCAGAACCAAAAGTCTGAAAGATTGGCAAAAGGGTGGCTGCGACTAAGAGACATAAGCCGGAATAATTTAAAGCATGTTGATGCCGACTTTCCATTAGGCGTATTGACCAGTGTCACCGGCATATCGGGTTCTGGGAAAAGTAGTCTGATCAGCCAGGCGCTGGTAGAGCTTGTCTTGGAGAAATTGGGACAGCAAATAACAATCACAGAAGATCAGGAAGATAATCTTCTTCAAACAGAAAGCCCGAAAACGACTACCGGGTATATCTCAGAAGGGATGAATCATGTCCGCCGGTTAATACCGGTAGATCAAAAACCCATAGGACGTACACCCCGGTCAAATCTGGCCACCTACACAGGCTTGTTTGATCATGTCCGTAAATTGTTTGCCAATACCAAAATGGCAAAGAGTCGAAAATACGACGCAGGTCGTTTTTCTTTCAATGTCGCAAAAGGTCGTTGTCCAAACTGCGAAGGCGAGGGCTTTGTCATGGTTGAGCTTTTGTTTCTTCCCAGCGTATATACGCCATGTCCAACCTGTCATGGAAGTCGTTATAATGAAAAGACGCTGGAAGTTTCATATAATGACAAAAATATTGCCCAGGTACTTTCCCTGACTGTGGATGAGGCATTTGACTTTTTTATGTCCGAACCTCAGATCAACCGCGCGCTGGATGTCGTTCGTCAGGTTGGCCTGGGATACCTGCGTCTTGGGCAACCGGCTACCGAGCTTTCGGGTGGTGAGGCGCAGCGAATAAAGCTGGCCACCGAATTGCAACGGGCTCAGCATGGGAATACGTTATATATTCTTGACGAGCCCACAACAGGACTGCATCCTTCCGATGTGGACAATTTACTAGTCCAGCTCAATAAGTTGGTTGATCAGGGAAACACGGTCATTGTAATCGAACATGATATGCACGTTGTTGCAAACAGCGACTGGGTGATTGACGTTGGCCCAGGTGCAGGAGATGAAGGCGGGCAAATCGTTGTAAGCGGTCCGCCAGCAACTGTTGCCGGGGAACCAGCAAGTCAAACGGGAAAATATCTAGCTAGTCATTTTAATGAGAAAACGCCATTAAAAGATTAAGGATTACCTCTTCCGCCGATTGGATAGGTGCTTCTGTCTGAAAGCATCACTATTATCAATTTCAACATGAGTTTTATTCACACGGATGGCCAGGTTTCGCACAATGTCAGGCTGTTGATACTAAATCCCGGTGGATGGAGAACAGTCCACGTCAGTCTCACGAAAGAGCATTTTCTGAGATCATCTACATAATATTAGAATGGACAAAATCCAGCAGGTTGAAGATCAACAAGAAATTTGCAAAACTTCCCAGAGTATGTATACATGTCCGTGCTGCGGCTACAAAAGCCTGGCAGAAAAGGCCAGTGAAAGTATTTATGAAATTTGCCCGGTTTGTTTTTGGGAGACTGATCCTGTTCAAAACGATAATCCGGAATATGAAGGTGGCACAAACTCAGTTTCTTTGAAAGCAGGTCAGCGCAATTTTTTGGTGTTCGGTGCTTGCGATAAAAAGAAGATCAACCAAACCAGATCGCCATTAAAAGATGAACTGAAAGATCCGACTTGGAAGCCTTTCGATTAAGATTTGCTGGTAAACGGCTTAAACCAGTCTCATTAACCATCGGTTATGTATACCCCAAAACGGTGTTTTTTCTGTACTTCTTTATGTTGTTCTTGTTGTGTTTTAACTAACTAATATTTAGATAGATGCAAGGTAAATATTGGGTTAAAGTGGTTTTCTGTGGAGTTTGGGTAGGAATTGTTGCAGCCAGCATTACTGCTTATCATATGCGGTCTTTATTTAGTAGGTGCCAACCGCTGCTTTCACAGAAGATGACTTATCAGACTTCACTTGCGCCTGGTTCAAGTGGCGTTATCCCCCCAATCGGTAAAAAATAACATGTAATCTGAACCATCCGATAACCAGATTGGTTAAGACATCAATAAATGCGCATGTATTCAATAAAAATTTAATAGAATAGCATGGATAGTAAATCACTTGTTAAACTGGCCAAATCGCTCAGTGACCCTACCAGGCTAGCATTATTACAGGAAATAGCAAAGGGTACCAATAAGGGGTGTGCTGATTTATTTGAATTTGTACCGATTAGTCAACCTTCTATGTCCCAGCATTTGAAGGCATTATCAGAAGCCGGTCTGGTAGAATCCCGCAAGGAAGGACGTTACATGAAAGTTGCTATTGTTGAAGAGAAAGTGCAAGAACTGGAAGACTTTTTGCGCTCTTTACGTTAGCTCAAACCGTGTTTTCCCAAAAGCCACCAGAGTGGCTTTTTTTTGCCTATTTGTATCAATTGTTGCTTATGTGTTTAACTGTTTGTTTTAGGCTAACACCAGTGATCAATAAGTATCACTAACAGCCTGCAATCATCACAAATTTTTTTGCCCTAATACATCAACTTATAATTATCTATTAATTTTTTATTTTTCTCCTATGTCTATACATTTCCTCTGGCGTCGCCATTGCCTTGGCCTTAAAAGCTACCTGCTGGCCATATACTATTAAAGATAGGATCCTTTTAGAGCTTTTGCCTGCTTCTTGGCATTGCTACCGGCTTTACAGACGGGATGCCTTAAAATACACTTATGGCACTACGAGCCGAAATTAAATTTATACTACTTTTTAATTCAAATTCAAATGGAAAATAATCAATATCCGACGGTCCTTGTTTTGGGCGCTAGCGGGACGATCGGTAGTCAGGTTGTAAAAGATCTTGAAGGCAAAGCTGTTAACCTGCGGATCACCTCACGCAAACAGCAGGAAGTAGAGCAGCTTACCCGTGAAGGAAAGGACTGCAAATACCTGGATCTTGATGACCCGAAGACATTCGCGCTTGCCCTTGCCGGTGTTGACCGGGTCTTTTTGCTAACCGGATACACGGTTGCCATGCTCACACAGAGTAAAACATTGGTGGATGCTGCAAAGAAGGCAGGCGTTAGCCATATCGTGCATGTGGGTGTTTTCGCTGAGTGGGACACCACCGATGCGCATTTTGCCTGGCACCAGATGATCGAAAAGTATATTGAAGCCAGCGGTATTGCCTGGACACACCTTCATCCGAATATGTTTATGGAGGCCATTACAGGTGCTTACCTGCCAAAGAACTTCACCTACACTACTTACTGGGAAGATCGAAGGGTAGGTTATATTGCTTCAAGTGATATAGCTGCGGTTGCCGCAAAGGTTCTTGTGGACGGCCCCCAGCGGCACGCTGGTAAAGATTATTGGTTGAGTGTAGAGAGCCATAATGGAAAGGAAATCGCCCAGCTTATCAGTGAGGTAACCGGACTTGAAATCAAATGCGAAGAAAAAGGCCTTGAAGAATTTAAGCAACTGATTGAAGCATGGATAGCTAACGGTGCGGACAGTTGGTATGCAAGTGCAAACATCGAATTTGTCAGCCAAATGCTGGATGGAAGAATGTCTTACATGTCGATGGTTCAAAATGATATTCCCTATATCCTCGGTAGGCCCGCAAAAACAGTCCGGGAGTATTTAATGGAGCATAAAGATGTGCTAATAAGCTCGGCTAATCAAAAAGCGTAAATATACTTTTGCTCACAGGTCAGCCATTGCTGCCTGTGAGCACTAAAGTCATCTGGGTTGGTGAATAGGCTAATTTTTGCCCATCTCATGTAAACGGTTACCAGCTAAAATTTCTTCGTATGAAGGCCAGGAGTCCATTTTCCTCAGATTGTCCATGATGAAGTCGCGGATTGCAGGGGCTTTTCCTTTTTCAGCATCAGCAAGTGCCTGTTTTAATTCGGCTTCACCTAATTCAGTACAATACGCGGGCGTGCCGGGCTGCTGTCTCCATGATTCGGCCAGACTTCCGCCATCAACGGTATCAAAACCTGTAATATCAACCAGTTGAGTAACTATCTTTTTGTGTTCCTGGTTATCACCCGCTATTGAAATTGCCACCCTTCCTTCCGCGCCGGCCGGTTTGCCTTTGTATTTTAAGGTGCCTTCCAGCATATTGTTGAACACCTTAACAAGCGGACGATTTAATATCCCGGAAATATATTCACTCTCAGATATTTGCTCTAATTCGTTAATTTCGCCATCCCTGAACGGATAATAGTTTGAAGTATCCATTACCACCACATCCTGTGGTACTTCTTTTAATAAGTCTTTTGGCAGGTCTTTGTAAGCATTGAAGGGCATTGAGAAGATGATGGCATCCACGTCTTTGACTACATCCTGTATAGTGGCTGCTGCTACTCCCAGACCGGCAGCTATTTTTTCCAGTTCAGGCATTGCCCTGGTATTGGTTACTTTTACCTGGTGGCCTGCCTGAGAAAACTTTTGGGCTAAAAGACTTCCTATGGCACCTGTTCCTACGATTCCTATCTTCATGTTTTCTTATTTTTGTTACTAATAATTTTTATTTCAAACCCTTGGGTCAATTCCATATTGCTACGGTGCCCGAATTTAAATCGATGAGCATTTTTCTATTGCTGCTCTTTTTGACTTTATACTATATATTATTGATGAAAAGTGACACTGCTGGTAATGGGATCCCTTCCTAATTTGAACGAATTACCTGGCGCATCCTCGTCGGCATAACCGAAGGATATTCCAAATAGCATTTTAAGCTCGCCTGGCACATTCAGTATTTCCCTGATGACTCCTGCGAAAAAGCCCAGCGATGTCTGCGGGATACCGGCAAGTCCGTGCGCTGTAAGAGATAAAAGAAATGTCTGGCCATACATGCCTATATCGCCACCCATACGCACATTGTCGCCAAATGAGGGCATAAAGGGAATAGCAAGATGTGGGGCATTGAAGAACTTGTAATTCAGATCTGAAACTTCTCTGCGGCCTTCTTTGTCATCCCGTTCAACGCCAAATCCTTCATACATGGCCTTACCCAGATTGAAGTGACGCTGCTGGTAACGGCCGTGATAATCACCCAGATCAAAGCTGAAATCGGGCGAAAACCTTTCAGCATTGTTCTCTTTTAGGAGCGCTTCTGAGAGTTCTTTGAGTTTGTTTCCCGAAACGATATGCGTTTCCCAGGGCTGGGTATTGCAGTTGGATGGTGCCAATTTTGCATCTTCCAATACGGAAGTAATCATCTGATCAGGCACTGGTGTTTCTAAAAAACCACGACAGGATCTTCTTAAACGAAGTACCTGTGAAAAAGTAAGGTGGGTACTATTTTCAAGATTCGGGATGTCAAATGCTGATTTTTCCATAAAATTATAAGTAATGTAACAGCTCACTAATTGCCGGAAAGTCTTCGGCTCTTCTATTTTTTAGCAGTTTGCACGCTACCTGGTTGGTGTAAAGTGAATAGTTTAGTTTTTTGCAGGCAGCCTTTTGGTTCTGCCTTCCAGCTGATTCTGCATGAGAACCCTAGATTTTTCTGAATGCCGGCCTGGGTAGTTCCAAATTGCCCCTAAGCGTGTCAGACTCGTACTCGGTCCGAAATATTCCGCGCTGCTGCAGAATAGGTACGACCAGTTCAATAAAATCCTGCAATCCATGGGGGTGGTCCTGACGCAGGATCAGCATATCCATAGCGCCTGTCTCATACCACTCCTGCACCTGATCGGCAACTTTGTCGGCTGAACCAAAAAATAATGGGCGGGGCAAACTGTTGTAGGGAATCAATTGTAAAAGTTCCCTGTATTTTTCCCGGGCTTCCTGTTCGGTTTTGCCAACGATTGGGTTTTGTGAGATCGCCACAATAAAATCCTGCGGTCTTCTTCCTTTCTGGATTAATTGACGCCTTAATGCGCTGGCAATTGCCGCTGCTTCTTCAACAGTATTGCCATGGGTAAACACACCGTCGGTGTAGCTTGTGGCGTGATCAATAAACTTTTGCGACATCCCGGCTGTGTAGAGCACCGGCCGCCCCTGAACAGATCGGCTCAGGTTTAGTGGTCCTTCCACCGAAAAATATTTCCCGTGGTAATTCACCTTGTGCATTTTGCGGGGGTTTAAAAAAACGCCGCTTTCTTTATCGCGGATGAAAGCATCATCTTCATAGGTGTCCCAAAGTCCCAGCACGATTTCCATGAATTCTTTATTCATGGGATATTGGTCTGCCTTACCCAGATGCCCGCGGCTGAAATTGACCATGCCGCCCGGGTTTGAAGTAATTGCATTTAAGGATGCACGGCCTTTGCTGATTTTATCCAGCGAAAGTATTTGCCGGGCAACATTGTAAGGATCTGCATAGGAAGTGGAAACGGTAGCCGAAAGCCCTATATTTTTGGTATGCATAGCAAGGGCAGACATAACAGAAACACCTTCGAACATACTCAGGTAGTGGGGAATATTTCCGGGGCCCACATGGCTTACATCTACCAGAAATAAGGTATCAAATTTTGCTGACTCTGCGAGCTTAGCCTGCTGGATATAAAAATCAATATTTTCGCTGGCATCGGCCGGTATATCGGGATGTTGCCAACCCACAAAATTCCAACCGGGACCATCAATATTCGCCGCAAGCTTTAACTGTTTTTTGATTTTCATTACTTACTTTCTGTATTTATTTCCTTCATGATTTCGGCAAATAACCGGGCAGATTTTATCCGGTCGTTGATCTCATACATGGTTGATACTGTTATTAACTCATCCACACCCGTTTCTTCCAGAAATGCCCGTATCTTATTCTTTACGGTTTGTTTGCTTCCCACAAAGGAATATTTAAGCATTTGATTCAGTGTAGGATGTTGGAACATTTCCATTAACTCCCCGCTCATTGCTGTTGGTGGGTGCAGTAAGTCTTTGGCTCCGGTCAATACGCCCCAAAACATTCTGATTAACGAAGTAAATAGTGCCTGGGCCTCTTGGTCCGTATCTGCAACAAAGACATTTACTCCGGCGATGGTATAGGGCTCCTGCAAAAACTCAGAGGATTTAAATTCCTGCTTGTAGATCCTTAGCGCGTTTAGTAAATGGGTTGATGCAAAATGGCTGGCAAAAGCATAGGGGAGACCTTTTTCTGCTGCCAGATATGCACTGTCTGTACTCGATCCCAGGATATACAGCGGTACACCCGTGCCTTCTGCAACGGTTGCCCTTACACTGGCATTCTTATTTTCCGGCAAAAAGTAATTCTGAATTTTGGTCACTTCTCCGGAAAACGAATGGGCGGCTTTCATAAAGTCTGACCGGATGGCCTGAGCAGTTGCCTGGTCCGTACCTGGCGCTCTTCCCAGACCTAAATCAATGCGGCCTGGATATAAATGAGCAAGGGTTCCAAACTGTTCCGCTATAAGAAGAGGCGAGTGATTGGGAAGCATGATGCCACCCGAACCTACCCGGATAGTATCCGTGTTTTCTGCCACGTAACCTATTAATACGGATGTAGCGCTGCTGGCTACACTATCAGAGTTATGATGCTCGGCAAACCAGATGCGTTTGTAGCCTATTGCTTCTGCCTCTTTGGCCAGTGCCAAAGAATTATTCAAGGTCTGTTTTATAGTATCCCCTTGCGAGACAATGGCAAGTTCTAAAATAGAATACGCTATGTTATTTTTATCCATAATCTGTGTCACTTACCTGTAATGTATCCTTGTTGCAGCTTTCCGATATGGTTTCTAATCTGACAATCAATTTGGTTGCAATGATTGGAAAGAATGCCACATTTACTTCCGCTTCTCACTGTGAGGAGTTGATTAGTCATTCGTGGCCGTAAGTTTTACCTCAATGTTATTTCTGGTGGCATTCGAGTAAGGGCATACCTGGTGAGCACGCTCGGTAAGCCGCTGTGCTTCCTGAATTGACACGTCCGGAATGTTTACGGCCAGTTCTACTGCCAATCCAAAGCCGCCATTCTCAATAGGCCCGATCGACACTTTTGCAGTCACCGACGTTTCCCCGGTTTTTACCTTTTCCAAGCGGATCGTATGGCTGAGCGCACTATCAAAACAAGCAGCGTAACCGGCCGCAAATAATTGCTCGGGATTACTGTAATCATCATTTGTCCCACCCATAGCTTTGGGCGCTCTAACCTGGATATCTAAAACCCCGTTATCTGATTTTACTTGCCCGTTTCTGCCTCCTGTTGCCGTAGCTACGGCTGTATATATTGTTTTCATTACTACTTTATTAATGTTTAAATATATTTTTAATGCCTAAATTCCTTCTTTCATTCTAAGAGCTCCTAACCGTATATAACCATATAAATATATAAGCAAACGATTATGCATATGGTTAAAACAAATCCCGCTGTCCGTTAATATCAGCGGGGCGGGAGTCTGTTAATTTGATTTCAAGGATTGTAGAAAGCTTGTCAACTCCTGCAACTTTTCGTCGTTAATAGCCAGGCGCATATTACGTCCTTCTTTATAGGTTTCGATCAAGCCGGATTCCGTAAGAGATTTCAGGTGCTGCGACATGGATGGTTGGCTTATCGGAACGAATTCATACAGATCTGCGCAACCTCTGTTTGTTCCCTTTGCAATTTCTTTCAGCAGCAGCAGACGATGTGGGTCGCTGAGCGACTTTGCCATCTTAGTAAGTGATTTCGAATCCATAGTCTATATCATTTGAATACATGCGCATTCATTAATGTATCTACAACTGGTTGTTCACTTTTATCGTTCCCTTATGTATCAAAATTAAATGTGATTTGGTTGTCGTAAATACTGCATGCCAGATTGTCTTTGCAGTAATTTAGCTCTTAGCTAAATTCTTTCCTCTCCACCAGAGGGTCTTCAAGTTTCAGAGTTGTGATACCCGCGCTTCCTTTCCGTTTGTCGTTTATCAGGATATGAAATGTATTCATCCTATTAGGGAGGTACCAATTTTCCCAATGTACCTTGCAAGCTATTTCCTTGATCACTATTACAAAATGTATCTATGAAACTTTTACATCCATTCAATCGGTCGACAAAAGCCCCACTGGTAACAAGATATTGTCGTCAGGGAGGGCGAAGTGGTTCGTATTTGGCTTTAGTGGTAAAATCCAGTCCGAACGTTAAGCCGTGAACGGTTACTAACTGTTTAAACAACCTCACAATCCGACAGTAGTGATTTCTAATAGGAAAAAAGGAAGCTGCAAGTGTAGATTGTTCCTTCCTTTTTTATTTATCCTTACCATGATTCAATTATTTGAATTTTGTATCTTTGAAAAATGAATAATATAGAAACATTAGAAGATTTTTATACAGAACGTTTCAAGGCTATTCCAAAAATTTTGCAAAATGAAATCGGGCATTTTAATGTGTTTGCTTTTAATGATTTGTTAGGGTGCAGTATAAAACCTATTCCTTACAGTCGCAGAGGTTATTTTAAAATAAGCTTGATACAGGGGGTAAATAAAGTGCATTTTTCGGATAAAACTATTGAAATCAAAAAACAGGCATTGCTTTTTGCAAATCCCCAAGTGCCCTATAATTGGGAGCAAATCGGAAATGAGCAAAATGGAGTTTCGTGTGTGTTTACAGAGCGTTTTTTTCATCATTTCGGCAATCCGAAAGACTATTCTGTTTTTCAACCCGAGAGTTTACCAATAATTGAATTGACAGACACTCAGGCCAGGTGGGTAAAGGAATTATTTGCCGAAATGTTAACGGAGTGGACATCTGAGCACCCGCACAAATACGACAAAATGCGAATTATGGTTTTTGAGCTTCTGTATAATGCAGAAAAACTGCAACCTATTAAACCTATTTCTCAATTTTATAATAACGCTTCTCAAAAAATTACCACACAATTTTTAGAATTATTAGAGCGTCAGTTTCCTGTTGAAGATATTGGTGCGTTTCCTTTACGTTCCGCATCAGATTTTGCAGAAAAATTATCCATTCACGTCAATCATTTAAACAAAGCATTACAGGAAGTTTTGCATAAACCAACGTCTGTCATTATCCAGGAACGAATTTTAGTTGAAGCAAAAATCCTTTTGAAACATACGAAAAAAGACGTTTCTGAAATTGCGTTTGCATTAGGATTTAAAGAAAATACACATTTCAATAATTTCTTTAAAAAATATACCGGTATAACACCAAGGCAGTTTCGTATTGATTGATTTTTGTAATAATGTGATTGTTTTTTGTTAAAACATAAGGTTGTTCTCATCCTAAGTTTGCAACAACAAAATATATAGTACAATGGCAAAAACAATTTTTATTACAGGTGCTTCATCGGGTATAGGAAAATCAACAGCAATTTATTTTGCAAACAAAGGTTGGAAAGTAATTGCAACAATGCGAAACCCACAAACAGTAACAGATTTAGAGGAATACGAAAAGATTACGTTGCTTCCGTTAGACGTTACTAATGTTGAACAAATAAAATCAACATATGAAAAGGCTGTTTCACTGGGAAATATTGACGTTGTGTTGAATAATGCAGGTTACGGAACTGTTGGCGCGCTGGAAGGGACGACAGACAAAGAAATTGAACAGGTTGTAAATACCAATCTTTTGGGCATTATCCGAGTGACAAAGGAGTTTATTCCGCATTTCAGAGAAAACAAAGGGGGTGTGTTTATTACAATTTCATCGATTGGTGGATTAGTCGCTTATCCTTTCTTTTCGTTATATCATGCTACAAAATGGGCTATTGAAGGTTGGACAGAAAGTATGGCGTTTGAATTAAACCGTTTGGGTATTCAAATTAAAACAGTTCAGCCTGGACCCACGAAAACCGATTTCGTAGGACGTTCATTGGTTATTCCTGAGCACCCGGCGTATGACGATTTCTTCGACGGCTTCAAAAAAGTATTTTTCAGCGACGAGGTCATCAATAGTCTTGCTCCTGCGGAAACTGTTTCAGAAGTGATATATGAAGCTGCCACAGACGGGAAAAACCAACTGCGTTACTTGGTTGGCACTGTTGCAAATGGTGATTACAACAAGCGTTTAGAATTGGGTGCAGAAGCATTTCATCAAGACTTGGATAAGGCATTTTTCGGATGAAAATTATTTAGGACAAAAAACAAATGAAAAAAGGCTGTAAAAAGCCTTTTTTCATTATGAGCATGCTGGTCCATTCCTGGAACAAGCGGCAGTTGCGAAAGAACAGTCTTAGGAATGTAGGTTGATAACCCTAATAGCATTAAAAATTTGACGGATTTATGCTTCATTGCCATTGGATCGATAACTTGATATGTACTTCGCTTGTCCCGATAGTGACCGGTTAGACGTCTTTTGTATTTTGTTTGATGAGTGCCAACATAGTGGAATTAAAAGAAGTCAAATCTGCTCCTAATTCGTTGAAAAATTCCAAATCGGCGTTTTCGACACAGATAATGGCTTTTTGAAGTACTACTTCTCCTTTCGTAGTCAGCTTAATCAGCTTTGCCCTGGTGTCTGTCGGGTGATCATGGCGGGTGATGAATTCTTTTTCTTCGAGTGTCCGTAAGACCTTTGACACCATCATCCTGTCCGCATTGCCCTGATTAGCTATATCGACCTGCGTAACTTTATCACTCTCCCTGGATACCCAGGCCAGGGCACAGAGTAACGCAAACTGGGTAGAGGTTAGATCCAAAGGATCCAGCACACGCTTTTGTTTCCTTTGCCATAGCATGGTTAACTGCCCCAAAAGATAACCCGGGCTTTCTTCGGGTTTCTTAAAATGAAATTCAATCTTTTCGGACATGGCTCTTTTCTAGCATTTGTGAAGAAATCAGTTCAAAGTCGTGCTGATCGATTTCGAACAAACCAAAACGAAACGGATACCCCCAGTTTTTCTTGTCCTGAATAAAATTCAGTCCAGGGATTAGCGGCAAAATGGAAGTATCTTCGCCAGGAAAAAATTCAACCTTGCGTCTTGATGGGCAGAAATCCTCTGACGCTTGGAACTGGTAGATTTCATCATCGATAAGCCTGCCTATTCCTGTGAACTGCTGACACGCCTGTGGCTTTCCTAGTGTTTGTTTTCCCGAATAGAAGATAACGACATCATCTTTGCGCATACGTTTAAGTGGCGATGCCTTGCCGTGGCAAGTCTGGGCAATCCCCTGCATCAATGCGCTTTTGACATGATCCTTTGACGCCGATATGATCCAATATTTTGTATCCCGGTTCATATCTATTCGACTGTCTCAAGGAAAGTAAGATTGTATCCGTCTGGATCTTTGGCAACGATGATTTTTCCGAAAGGTGTTTTCTGAATTGGCCCTAGCAGGGCTACATCCTTCGCAAGAAGCTGAGCCTGGAGGTCCTCGATTTTTTCATCGATTGCGAACCAGATTGCAACGCCGACACCCAGCTCTTTTCCATCGAGGTCACCAATTGGGGTACGAATGGCAAAACTTGACTCACCTTTGTTGTAACGAAAAACACAGGCATGTGGGTTAGGCATTCCGGAATCTTCGAAACCTAATTTCTGCGTATAAAACGCTTTGGATGCCTCAATATCCCTCACTTGAAGGGATGCAAATTCCAATTTTCTCATAATGTTTTTGATTTATGTTGTCGCAAATATAATATACACGACAACAAAATACAAATATTTTTATTTTCCCATATCCACATATATACTATCTTTTACATGTGGACATTTATCTTATACTATGCTGAATGCATAGTATAAGATAAATGTCCGTTATCGCTAATTTTGAAAATTTGTTCGATGGTATTTATGTAAATCACAAGCTGGCTATACAGTGACCTTTTTAGCATAGGAAGGAGTGTTTCAGTTCAATAAAAGCAGGACCGTGCACGTTTAATTGTAACTTAACGTGCAGCTCAGAGCGTCCATACGCAAACGTCGTATAATATGTGGACAAGCAACAACTAAACCACTATGGACTTTAATTCATAGTGGTTTAGTTGTTTACGTAAGAGACAACGTCAATATTATATTTTAGGCCATCATTGATAGCGTCAATTTCCAGCCCTGCGCCGCTCAGAATGGCATTGGTGAAGATATGCAAAAAGAGCTGGCACTGGCTGGCGAGAAGTAAGGGATAGCCAGGACCATTTTGGCTACAACAATCTCCACATCCGCTACAAGCACCAGCCGCATGCCGCGTAAATTTGTCTCCCGAAAATAACAAGTAAGACAATGACAAAGACTATTTTTCTTACCGGTGCTTCAACAGGTATCGGAAGGGCTACGGCCAAATTGTTTGCAGCCAAAGGCTGGAAGGTGATCGCGACCATGCGCAAGCCTGAAAATGAAACAGAACTCAATGTGCTCGATAATGTAACCGTGCTGCCCCTTGACGTGACCAACCCGGCGCAAATCCGCCAAACCACCCAACATGCGCTGGCTTTGGGCGATATTGATGTGGTATTTAACAATGCGGGATATGGATTGTTCGGCGCATTGGAAGCGATGACCGACGAGCAAACGGTACAGCAAATGGAAACCAATTTTTTCGGTGTCGTGCGGGTGACGCAGGCTTTCATTCCGTATTTCCGCGAGCGAAAAGCAGGGCTTTTTATCACCACCGGCTCCTCGGCAGGGCTGATGGCTTTCCCGGTTAGCTCGATGTACGATGCCAGTAAATTTGCGCTGGAAGGCTGGGCGGAAAGCTTGTCCTATGAGCTGAATGAGTTTGGAATTGGCATTAAAACCATTGAGCCCGGATTGGTGGCCACGGAAATCGGTGCGAAGTCGGTGTTTGCCTCGCACCCGGCTTATGAAGCATTGATAAACAAATTCACGGCTATGCTGGCACCTGACAAAGCCGCGACGACTTCTCTGCAAATTGCCGAAGTGGTGTACGGCGCGGCTACCGATGGTACCGACACGTTAAGATACGTCTGCGGCGAGGATGCCAAAGAATGGTATGCGCTGCGCCTGGCCAAGGGCGACGAGGCTTTTCGTCAAACGATCAAACAATTGTTAGCCGCTGTTTAAAATCAAACAGTCTGCCGGCGCAGGCGGGAACGATTTGGGCCGGCAGATAATTATATGATTATGAAAAGGGAACATCTCAAACCACGCGTATATCACTCTATTGCAGAGATGCAACGCGCATTCGGCCTGCCGCAACCTTTACATCCGCTGATCAGCCTGCTCGATTTTAATAAGGTGCGGATCACGGCCGAAATGCTGGCCGACACGTTTGCCATGGATTTTTACAACATCACCTACAATGAATCGGCAGGCTGCCGGATGCGGTATGGGCAAACAACCTACGATTTTCAGGTAGGCGGGCTGTTTTTCTCTGCACCGGGCCAGCCGTTGACGGGCATTCAGGTGTCCGAAACGACGCTTGGATTTACATTGCTTATCCATCCTGATTTTCTGAGAAACTATCCCTTGGATACCAAAATAAAACAATATGGCTTTTTTTCTTACTCGGTGACTGAATCGCTGCATTTGTCCGAAAAAGAAAAGTCAGTCATTGAGGGCATTGCGGGGAACATCGGCGACGAGCTCGAAACAGCGATTGACGAGTTGAGCCAGGATGTGCTGATTTCACAGCTGGAGTTGCTGCTGAATTACTGCCAGCGCTTTTACAAACGTCAGTTTATCACCCGCAAGTCGATCAATAATGCATTGTTGGAAAAGCTGGACCAGTTGCTGAACAATTATTTCAACGACGAAACCGCCTTGCTGAAAGGACTGCCGAGTGTCCAGTACCTTTCGGAAGAACTACACGTTTCGCCCCGCTACCTGGGCGACATGCTCCGCGCACTGACCGGCCAGAATACGCAGCAGCACATTCACAATAAGCTCATCGAAAAAGCAAAGGAAGTGTTGACATTCAGTGATCTGACAATAGGGGAAATCGCTTACCAGCTCGGTTTTGAGCATCCGCAGTCTTTTAGTAAGTTATTTAAATCAAAGACAAAACTTTCCCCCCTGGAATTCAGGGCGAGTTTTAATTAAGAAAGGCAGGCTATGAATTTTGGAGGTGATACATAAAGGAACCTATCGCAATAATTGAGGTAAAATTTATGCAGAGCTCCGTTGCTGCTTCGGGGGACGGCAATTAACTGAATGCCTGATACAACCTTTCGCAACACAGAAAAGTCATATTGTGAAGAATACCGGGCCGTTGACCACCTTGATTCGGGAAGTAAGGTCATGTCATTTCGGATTAAATTGACCAGTATAAATGGCTGACTGATCGTTTTGTAACTCGCTAAATAAAAGAATGGGTTGGTGGTCAATCTGCCACGGAATCTATTGGTCAAGTCATCCGAATTCTCCATCAGATGAACCATACGAGCAGAAATCTTCGGGGAGCATAAGCGTGCCACGATGTTTAGATTTAACTATTCTTTCTATCTGTTTCTCAGTTCCTAAGGTAGCCACAGTGATTTATGTTTCGTCACAAATATTGACAAGATTTGTGACAAAACGTTTACATGCAACTTTCCAATATGCGAACCGTAAATCTTCCGGCTTAGGGCATATCTACCGGTCTGTGCCCTTGTTGCCGATCATTGTACTCATGGCAAGTACCAAATGTTGAAATCACTTGGAATTGGGACAATAGTAATTTTTGATATAGCACCGCTACGTTGCTATCGGTAAACGAAGTCATATTACTTGTTAGCGCGCAGATCCAGATTGTGAAACACAAATATCCTTAACACATTATTGCTGTTGAAATGGTTTCCTGAAGGTAGTTGCTGAAACTGGTTCATATATCCGACCTGCATATTCAGGCCTTTTGTAAATTGGTAACCTAAGCCTACAAAGAATCGGTTCTGGTCAAAGAGATTGTAAGTGATCTGCTTGCCTGCATTGATATGGATCTCGTCATTGAATGCAAAGAACAGGGTATTCGGCTCAATAAAATCACGGTTCAGCGGCACCATCAGGTTTAACAAATATCGAAACCGGAAATTGAAATTATAACCATCTTGCAAAGCGTCATTGGCAATTTTATGGTTGAAACGTTCCTCTATGCGGATCCATTGCTGGGTTTGCAGCCGCTTTTGACGGCTTGTCCATAGTACTTGTTGCCACAACCGGTTTTCTGGCCGGACGGTATGAAGTCCCGCAGCAGGAAAACTACGCGCATACGCATAACCGGCAGTCAATCTTACATGGTCGTTGAAATAATAGGTTATCCCGGGCCGGATGATCTGGGTTGACCAACGGTCAAGAAATTCAGTCCTTCTGGCGTGCAGATCCAGCCAGATTCCCCATTTATCGGTAAGCCTGGTTTGATTAAAATAACCCAGCCATACGCTGCTTTGTTTATTGATCTGTTTCTGGCCAAATGATGGTAATGAAAAGAATGTGAACAGCAGTATAAATAGTTTTTTCATGGAGCTTTAAAATGCAGTTTATAGATATGTTTTGATACAAAAGCCAAGGATTGCCGCGACCAGTATAACGTATGGTTCCTGTAATTTTTTAATGTAGATCAATGCGCATATAGTGAGAATTGCAATGATAGCCGATGTTATATCAACGATTGAGCGGGTTGCAATCACCATCACCGATCCGACAAGCGCCCCGACAACAGCAGCTGTAATACCGTCCACAAACGCCTTGATACTGGTGTTTTTTGATATTTTCTTAAAGTAAGGAGCAGGTAGTACGGTAAAAACAAAGCATGGAAGGAAAACACCCAGTGCCGCAATCACTGCCCCGGCAAATCCGGAAACCAGAAAACCAATAAATCCGACAGTAATAACTACCGGACCTGGTGTGATCATAGCCACGGCGACAGAATCCAAAAACTGCTGCTCGTTAAGCCATCCCATTTCACCAACAACTCCGGCTTGCAAAAAGGGGATAATTGCCAGCCCGCTTCCGAATACAAATGCTCCTGCCTCAGTAAAAAACAAACCAAGTTTGGCAAGCTCAGCAGGTTCATATTGCCAGAAACCAGTACTTGCTAAAAGAACAACAGACAGTGATGTGTCTCTTCGTTGTAGCCATTTAGGAGGCGCTTTCACAGCCATATATATAAAGCCCAGGATCATAAACAGCAATACTTCTTCCTTCTGGGTGACAGCAGTAACTACGGCCATGATTAAAAAGAAGAGCCACAGTATCCATCTGCTTTTGACTGCTTCTATTTCAAGCTTACTGACTGATTTGATAGTCAGCTTATAACAGCTCAATGAAATGATACCAATCACAGCCGAGCCAACCCCATAAAAAACCGATTGCATCCATGCCAGACCCCCATACAGTTTATAAGCCATCCCGAGCAGAACGACCATGACAAAAGAGGGAAGTACAAAAGCCAGCCCGGTAAACGTAGCCCCCCAGATTCCATAATGCACATAACCCAGATAAATCCCCAGCTGAGCAGCCAGAGGGCCAGGAGCAAGCTGCGCCAAAGCAAGACCTTCGCGGTACTCATCTTCGGAAATCCACTTTTTGTCTTCTACCAAATCGCGGTGCATATAGCCGATCAGCGCCACTGGTCCACCAAAGCCAAAAGTGCCTAGTTTTAAAAAGTACTTAGTCAAAGCGACCAAGCTATAAGAAATCTGTTGATCTTGAATGTCAATATTTTTACTGTCCATACTGTTTGCGGATTAGATTGCAATACTAGCATAGACAATAGCCAATTGATAGAATGAAAATGACGATTTGTACAGGGATTACTTTTTGAGCAAATTTTTTCTGTAAACGGAAGGATTTTGTCCGGTATGTGCTTTAAAAATCCGGTTGAAATGACTCTGGTCGGAAAATCCTGTAAGATAAGCGACCTCTGATAATGTATGATCCGGGTTTGCCAGCAAGTCAATTGCTTTTTCGATCCTAAGCTTACGGATGTATTCACCAAATGATAGGTTGCTAAAATATTTGGAAAATTCCCGGGATACATAGGAAGGATGGATCTGCAAACCTTCTGCAATTTCTTTCAGGCTTAAACTGAGATTTGTATCAATTTGGTCCTGAATAATCTCTTTGAGCTCATTAGCCCATTTCGGCGTTTTAAGCTTTTCTGATTTTTGTTTGTCCAGATAGGTATTGAAGACAGTCAGCAGCAGTTTTTCAGTTGAGCTTTGGGTATGCTTTTGTTTTTGAAGATGTTTGGCCCAGCTGTAAAGGGAATCATAAATCAGCATGCCTTTTTCAAGCAGTTCCTGGTCATCGGTGATATTGAAAGCAAGTCCGGCTGAAATTGCCCAAAGGCCTGATGACTGGCTTGCCAACGAATGATCATCAGTGTCCGCACCTCTGATAATTACTGCCATATCTTTTAATACAGGATCTTCCAGTTCATACCTTTCAAGGAAGAAATCAAAAGTGCATCGGTCTTCGTAATGCGTAAATTCAGTATCTGGAATATCAAAAGGTGTAGCATCCAACTCACGGGCTTTTACCCTGATCTGGTCAAATGGGACGTAATATATTTGCGCATCCGGATCAATAAACCTTTTGATAAGCCAGGGGCAAGCAATCCGGTCAATTTTGGGACGTTCGCGGGTGATCCAGTTCATTCAGACAAATAATGGCTTAGTTTCCATTTATTTTAACACCTCTATGGCGGAAATATTTATAAAGCGTCATTTTTTGAAATTTTCAAATCAGTTGCAATTTTATTCACTCCTAACTTATTACATTCTGAT
The DNA here is from genome assembly GCF_003383615.1 of Dyadobacter luteus. Taxonomy (GTDB): domain Bacteria; phylum Bacteroidota; class Bacteroidia; order Cytophagales; family Spirosomataceae; genus Dyadobacter; species Dyadobacter luteus. The sequence continues at coordinate 535,717 of NZ_QNUL01000001.1, read as the reverse complement.
CAACGTTTATCTGTGCAAAATTGGTGATTTTGGAGATGGTAATTTTTCACATTTATAAATTTAAATTTATACCGCCATTGATTACAATGGCCATCGAGCGGCGCATATATGTCCTTGAATACCGGGTTGGTAACCGTGCCGTTGTAAATCGAGCCAAAACGTGTATGACGGGTGGCGGTAAAGTTTTCACAATTCATGAATAACGAAAACTTCTCCCAAAGCCGCTCGGCCATAAAACCGGTGATCCAATAGGATCTTCCTAGGGTGCCGTCACTGAGTGTCTGCTTGCTGTAGTAGTAAGCTTCCAGTCCGATTTTTCATTTATCTTCTACTTCGTACATCAGCACATTGTTGAGCCGGTGTTTGGCTGTCAATGGATTTACACGTTTGGAGCCGCCTTCATCGAGCTGGGCGCCGGTAAATGTATATCCGACAAAAAGCTTGAAGTCGCCATAGCCAAGTTTCAGGTATGTTTCGGTCCCTTTTGTATCTGCAAATCCATCAGAATTAATCAATCTGAAGATGTCTACAACCCTGGGAGTTTGCAATAGCAGCTGGTTGTTGATCCGTGTGTAGAAAAACAAATGGTTCAGAGTGAAACTCCGCTCACGGAAATGCGTGGCATAGTTGATATCAAAATTGGCACCGTAAGATTTTTCCAGCTTATTATTGTCAGCTCCAATGGGCAACACAGCGCGAAACTGCCTCCGTTCGGTTTCTTCAGTGAAAATCGTAGGTGTTTTATAACCCAGGCCACCGCCAAGCCGTGAGCTCAATTCAGGCGTTATTTAGAATAGGCCCGAAACTCGTGGGAGAAATACAAATCCATAGTCAAATAGATAATCTCCACGCAGGCCTGTTGCTATCTTCAGCCAAGGAGTAGTTTCCCAGGTATTTTGTACAAAGGCGCCGAGGGTATTTTGTGTGTAATCCCTCTTGACAAAAATATCGGAAGGATATTCACGGAACTGGTCAGTGTACAGATTCACACCTGCTACCCAATCCGAGCGGTCGTGGTTGCTGTTATAAGAAACCTTTTATATGTTTCTCAGTGCCCTCCTGAAAATTTCATTTTCTGCAATAATCATTTGTTCGTTCTATTTGCTTGTTCGCGTTCAGCGAACACTAAAAATAACGAACAAATAAATAATTTAAAAATTTATGTGCTGAGAGTGTTTGCAAAAATCTCAGCATCGATCAAATGGCAGGCTCTACGTATTGCCGAATACAAAATATCAATGGGTAATTAATAGATATTGGCAGGGTATAGCCTAGATAAGCCTACCTACAAATCATCAAAGTGAAATTATTACCGAATCAAAAAAACTGTTCGTGGAATAAAAATTCATCATTATACTCAGCTGAAATTGCGTTAATAAACAAATTTGTATTGCACATAAATGAAAAAAGACTTAGCTAAATTCTATAAGACATTGATTTGCAAGTGTTTATACCTGTAATCGAACCGGGCACCTACTGATTATAAGTCAATGGGTGAGACTTTTTTGGTGTAGCATTGTGGGGATTTTTTATTTTACATCCGCTTTCTCCAAGAAAATCTGTAAACCCTTGTTCGACCTTTAAAATAATCTTTTACGGAATAAGGTGGTCAACCACTCCGAAATATCCGGTTATGCTGCTGATAGGCATAAGGGTAATCTTTTTTAGAGTTTTTTCACAGAGGTCGATCATAATAAAGTTCATAATTCTGATCGAGCAGTAACCAGCGAAAACAGATATACTATGACTCCTGGTTAACCAAGATGAGTTAAATTTTCTCAGCGATTGTTTTTCGCATGTAATTGCTTAGGTAATGATATACCAATATTTCAACAAAAAAGCCAGTCGATGCTTTTGAGCAAGGAATGGCTTTTGACTAAACATGTAATATGGGTTACTGATGGCTGGGTTGATTAGTTAATTGACATCCCACCAAACTCTTGTTGCCGCATTGTCAGCTCCACCGAGCATTTGTCTGGCTTGTTGTAAAGCCTCGGCATTGGTTGTAGCTTCTACAGATGAATAGGGTAGACGTTTGATAAATGTCCCAGCAGGAAGGTCCGAATTGTCTGACTGTAGCAAGGGATACATCACAGGATAGCCGGTTCTTCGGAATTCGGACCAGGCTTCTACACCGTCAGGAAAAACTGCAATCCATTTTTGAGTGCCGATCTGCATTCTTTGCACAGTTTGGGATACGGCCCATTTGATTGGAGTGTCCGACACTGCTGCAGATCCTGCCTCATCACCCGGAGCGGCAGGTAAAGCGTCTGAGGTGATATATTTTTGTATTGCCGCGTTATCTGAGATGCCCCACTGCTGCATGCTGGTCTGAATACCCTTTTCGTAAAACTCTTTAGCGGTTCCCTCTCCCATGTTCCAACCGTTTAGTGCACCTTCGGCCCTGAGAAAATACGCCTCGGCTGCTGGCATCACCTCTTGACGGGCAGTCAGATTTGCAACCCATGCACTACCACTTCTTTGCACCCATTTTGTTCCGATGTTAGAGGTTTGAGAGGGCCTGTTGCCAGCCAGATTGATCGCGGTTGCCGAACTGCCGTTTCTGAGTCCCTTGAACTGCCCAGTCGATATGGCAGGTTGAAAGAGTACTGCCAGTCTGGGATCTGAATACCCTTTCAAATAGGAAGCCATTGTGGAGCTCATGCTGAATTCATTTGCAGCTGCATTAAAGGCAAGTCCGTTTGCGTCGTCCCCGTTTAAAGAACGTTCGATACTCGCGGTTTGCGTATTGGCAGTCATTACTCCGCCTGCCACTGCTGCTTCAGCTTCTAGTTTGGCTCTTTGCGGGTCCACTTGTGAGATGCGCATAGCCATTCTTAAACGGAGCGTATTTGCAAAAGCAATCCATTTAGAAACATCTCCGGAAAAAATTAAGTCCTGTGCTCCGAAAACGTTGGTAATACTGGCAGCTTTCAGATTGAGGACTGCATCATTTAGTCTTTTGAAAAGGTCATCGTAGATCTGCTGCTGGCTGTCATAGGCAATACTTTTTTCAGTCGAGCCCGCTCCAAAATAAGGAACCGGTCCGAACTGATCTGTGTAGCGGTGAAACACATAAGCCTTCATAATACTGGCCAGCGCGTACTCAGCGGAGTTGGGATCGGTTGCATCGAAGATGGCCTGAAGTTGCGGCATAACAAAGACGTAGGTGATAATACCTGGCCTGGACAACCAGGTGTCATTGAGTGCGTAGCGGTCCGTTGTAAAACTGGTTGTGGTCAGAGCATAATATTGAGCATATAGATCAGGCATTAATATAGAAATAGTCTGATAGTAGGGCCTGTGATAAAGTGCTGCAGATTGTGCCCTGGAGAACATAAAACCAAGTTCTCGTGATCCTACCACAGTAAGTTTAGAAGGGTTGGTGTTGATGTCTACAAAGTCTTTTGTACAAGATGAAAAGGTGGACAAAAAGATAAAAACGGAGCTGATGACAGAATATTTTTTCATGGTAGTATTTCTTAGAAAGAGAAGTTGATGTTAAGACCAAGACTGCGTGTTGAGGGTACTATACCACTTTCAATACCCTGGTAGTTGCTAGATCCGATAGCAGATTCCGGATCCACGGGAAGCGTACGTTTGCCGACACCTGGAATATCAACCAGTGATTTACCACGGTAGAGGAAAAACAGGTTACGTGCAGTCAGAGACAAACGTGCGGCTTTGACTCTGGAATTGGCGATGGTAAAATCATAACCCAGCGAGAGTTCCCGAAGTCTGAAATTCGTAGCGCTGTAAGCAAAAAATCCACCCCATGCGTTGGTTCCGCCTTGAGAAACCTGGGTCCATAACTGTTCTGCTGATATGGGGACAGCATTAGGATTTCCATCTGGTGAGACACCTGGCAGTATAAGACCGCCTTCTCTGTGGGCTGTAGTATATTCAGCCAAGCCAAAATAGCCCAGCAGTGCATCTGTTCCTGATATAATTGTTCCTCCCACTCTTCCGTCCACAAGAAAGGATAGCCTGAGTTTTTTATAACTAAGTTGATTATTCCAGCCTAGCGTATAATCCGGATTGAAATTTCCTATTTTCTGTAATTGGTCTACAACAGGTAGCCCGTTGGCAGAAATTCTATGCTGGCCCTGTTCGTTTTTGCTCCACATGAATCCGTACAAATCTCCGTACGAACCACCGGGGCGTATCAGTGAACTGGCAAAATTGGTGGCAGTGGTCAGACTGGCCTGTTGAATACCTGGCAAAAGAGCTATCACTTTATTTCTATTAGCTGCAAAATTCAGGTTCGTAGTCCAAGAAATATTTTCTGATTTAACAGGTGTGGCCGTCAGCATCAATTCGATACCCTTGTTTTGTATATCTCCCACATTGATGTACTGGTTATTGAAACCGGATGGTTGTGGAAGCCCTATAAATATGAGCTGATTGACAGTATTGGTTTTGTAGAGTGTTGCATCAATACCCACCCGTCCATTCAGAAAACGCCATTCCGTTCCGATTTCCAGTGCGTTGGTTCGCTCCGGCTTCAAATTATTGATGTAACGCGTTTGGTCACGGGTTACAAAACCAGAGCCAGCGCCTTGTGCGTAGGTGTATGTCTGGTTGAGAAGGTAAGGATCTGCATCATTACCGACCTGTGTGTAAGCCGCACGAATCTTCGAGTAGCTAATCCAATTCGGCAGCTTTAACAATCCGGTCAAAAGTGTTGATATGCCGACAGAAGGGTAGAAGTAGCTGTGCGGGGATGGCAGTGTGGAGGACCAATCATTACGAGCACTCAGATCGACGAAAATAAGATCACGGAAGCTGGCCGTCGCACTGGCATAAACAGATTGAATTTCTTTTCTCGCCACGATATTTGCAAAAGCAGGCGTAGATGCAAAATTCAGATCAAAGACATTGGGAATTCTAAGCCCGTTGGCAAGCGATTGGGTATTGTAACCATTGTTGTTCAAAATTGCCCCCCCCAGATTGTAGGTCAGACCGAAATCTGGGCCAAAGGTATTGTTACCAGAAAGCAATACATCGATATTTCTTTCCCACCTGTTAACGTGGTTTTCCTGATAACGTCCGCCCGCAAGCGTAGGCACAGGCAGTGTACCGGCATGGTAAGATCCTGTGATTTTATCATCGTACCTGTCAAGGCTGTAACGCGCCTGTAAAAACAGCCAATCTGTAAACTGGTATTTAGCCGAGCCCACCATCATGACTCTATTTCGTTCTTCGTTAAGTGAGGTACGGTTAACATCCCAGTAGGGGTTCTGAAAAAAAGAGCTTGTTGTCCAGTAGACAGGTTGAGGCTGGCCTGTGGCAGGATTGATGGATTCATAGTTTTGAAGTTCTTCAGGACTCATATCACGTGGCATGATCAGCGCTTCATTGGTAACACCGTTGTCTCCAAGCCTTGGTTTTCCTGTGATTTTCTGGTTCACATAGGTGATTTTAATATCTGTAGTGAGCCCAGGCAGAATTTCGTTGTTAAGTCTGAGATTAAGCGTATTTCTGTTAAGTTTGTTATTGGGTATGATTCCTGAGATACTATTGTTAGTGTAGGATGCATAGCCCTGCATTTTATCAGTTCCTCCAGAAATATTCACAGAATTATTCAATGTCGTTCCGGTGTTATAAAAGCTTTTGACATTGTCTTTATAAGTTTGGGCGGGTGCTCCCCAGCTGCCTGCGGCGGTCTGGCCCGTTACCCCGCCGTTACCACGACCGTATATATTTTGAAGTTGCATCAAAAGAAGTGGGTTTTCTATGGATATGCCGCCATTGTAGTTCACCTGTGTCTTGCCGCTTTTACCGCGCTTGGTCGTGATCATCAAAGCGCCGTTGGCTGCGCGGCTTCCATACAGAGCTGCTGCTGCGGGGCCCTTTAGTACCGTCACTGATTCTACATCTTCGGGATTGATACTAGCAGCGCCGTCGCTACCAGAATAGCCACTACTGGTACTTTTTTGCTGTGTAGCCGGAGTATTGGCAGATCCGCTGCCACCTTGTTCTGTTGTCATGGTATTGTCAATCGGCACACCATCGATCACGATAAGTGCGTTATTGTTGCCGCTGATCGAGCGGTTACCTCTAAGCACGACCCTGACTGCGCCTCCTGGACCAGTGGCGGCAGGAGTGATGACTGCACCAGCTATTTTACCGTTCAAACTATTGATAACATTAGCCGAAGGGTCCTTGATTGATGTAAGGTCTGAGTTTGATAGCTGCTGTGCAGCGTAGGTAATGGATTTACTCTCACGAGTAATGCCTAATGCAGTAACCACTACCTCTTCCAACTGAGATGCGGCTCCCAGTAGCAGGATCTGGATTTTTGTCTGATTTCCGACTGTTACTTCCTGGGTTTGGTAACCTATGTAAGAAATTACCAGTACGTCAGAAGGCTTAGTACTAATCGTAAAATTACCTTTGACGTCAGAGGATACTCCTGTGCTTGAACCTTTAATCAGGATGTTGGCTCCTGGAATAGCGGTTTGAACGGCGGCATCGATGACAGTTCCGCTTATTTCTTTTACGTCCTGTGCAACGAGCGGGCTACAAGAAAACAGTAAAATGATCAGGATCAGATATAACCTGTATATCTGCAATAGATTTGTCTTCATATTGTATGGTGGATTAAGATTTATTCAGAATTATATTCTACCGATGTAGCAAAAGACTAATATATTGATTGTACTTACAACCGGGTGGCGATAAAAATCAGCGAGAACGTTATCGGAAACGAAGCGTCCAAAATCGCTTTCAGCTTTTGAAAACTAGTATGTTAACCATATTTATTAATGCTGTCAAGCTTTGCCCGATCTGCAAAATAATAGCCTATAGAGCAGAGCGGTGGGGGGTTGAGGTAAAGTGGCTCTGGAACAAAAAATGATACTACCTATAGTCTATATACGTTCCCTGCTGAGGTGGCTTGCTTCTCGTAGACCATTTTACCTTTAATAAATGTTTTCTGAATGCAGATCTTATCATCAAAAATGATCACATCTGCATCTTTACCTTTTTGCAGAGAGCCTTTTCTGTCATCAACTTTCATAATGCGCGCAGGTGTAAGTGTCATCATTTTCAGGGCTTCTGTCAGCGGCACTCCGGCCATACTGATCATATTCCTTATAAGTCTGTCGGCTGTTGCGACACTGCCAGCAAAGGAGGATCGGTCAGCCAGTTTGGCAACGCCATCTTCAACTATTACTTTTAGACCATTTGACTTTGGCCCCAGAACGCTTTCACCTTCCGGCATTGCTGCCGCGCGCATCGCGTCTGTAATCAGAGCAATCCTATCAGGACCTTTTATTTTGTATATCAGTTTGAGCAGAGCCTCGGGAAGGTGTACACCGTCGGCTATGATCTCGACGTCCATATCCAAAAGCAGGGCACTTTCGATCGTGCCTGCGTACCGGAAGGCATTTTTTCTTGTTACACCGGACATGGCCGAGTACAGGTGAGTTGCCAAAGTGTATCCGTTATCAAAGGCTTCAAGCACTTCTTCGTAGACTGCGTCAGTATGGGCTACAGCAGGTAATATACCTCTTTGCATCAACCTCTGGCCGAAAGCGATGGCTCCGTCAAGCTCGGGTGCAGCGCTCCAACGGACAATTGATGAGCTGTGGTCCAGAATCCTGTTGTATTCGCTAGCATCGGGATTTCGAATGTAGCGCGGATCTTGCGCACCGCGTTGACTTTGAGCGAAGTAAGGGCCTTCTAGGTGCATGCCCAGGAAACTGGACCCGTGGAAATTCTGCCGGTTTGCTTGTTCATAAAGATCAAGGGTTTTGATCAGATCATCCAGTTCACTGGTAAGTGTTGTGGGTACCATCGCTGTTGTGCCGAAGCGTGCATGGGTGTTTGCAATATCAAGAAAGGCCTGTACTGATCCATCCATAAAATCACTGTTTCCGCCTCCATGAATGTGCAGATCAATAAATCCCGGAGAAACATAATTGCCTTGAGCATCGATATCAAACGTATCGTGGGTTGGTGGGTTTACATCACACACTTGCAGAATCTTCCCATCCTCGATCAGAAGTGCACCGTCTCGGATTATTCTATGTGGTGTAACCAGATTGGCATTGAATATTTTTGTTTTCATATAAGGATTTAGAAATAGACAGTAATCAAAAAAACTTCCAACTTCTGACTCTGTATGCATGAAACGCATAAAAAACCAGATACAGATAGCAAGGTAGCAGCACCCAATAGGCCCCTCTTAAAGAAAAAGTGTCAGCAAAATAGCCATAAACCAAAGGCAGTATTGCGTTGCCACAAAGTCCCATTATCATCAAGGATGCCCCGAGCTTGGTGAATCTTCCCAATCCGTTGAGCGCCAGGGGCCATACGCCGGCCCAGACAAGTGAGTTGGCAAGTCCCAGGAGCACTACAAACCATATAGATACATCTGTTTGGTGTCCGAGAAATTCGATGTCGCCTTTTGCTGTCAGGATTAGCAGCGTGAAAATGCTACCCAGTAAAGTACAAACTTTTAATGCTGTGAGCTGACTGATATATTTGGGAATCAGGCTTATTCCGACGAGATAACCGCAAATGGTGCAGAATAAGGTATAAGATGGAAATACTTTGGCTTCCAGAAGGTCCAAATTCATTGAGGTGGCATAGCCGATAATTGTATCGATTGCAATGACTTGAGTTCCGACATGAAGAAAGATTGCCAGTGCTCCCAGAATCAAATGCGGAAATTGAAAAATGCTCGTTTTCGAAGAATTCGTTGCAGCCAGCTGCTCGTCCTCATGCTCAGTGTCAATTTCGGGTAGCGGGGACCGAAAAACAAGTATACCCAGGATAAAAAGTAATATCCCCAAGCCGATATACGGGTTGATCACACGCCTTATAAGTTCGTCAAGTGCCGCGCTTTTTTCTGTAGAAGACATAAGTCCGAGCTGTGCGAACAGCGCTGTATCGGTCGGTCTGAGAATGACAGCTGCGAATACAATCGGAGATAGTATGCCTGCTGCCTTGTTACAAATTCCCATGATACTGATGCGCTGGGCAGCTCTGTTATGGGGGCCTAGGATAGTAATATAGGGGTTAGCTGCCGTCTGGAGTACCGCCAGGCCGATACCGATCGTAAAAAGACCGAGCAGAAAGATCTCATAGGTCCGGCTTAAAGCGGCCGGGACAAAAATAAATGCGCCCAGGGCCATTGCCCAGAATCCATACATCATCCCTTTTTTAAATCCTACTTTTTTCAAAAGGTAGGAAGAAGGCACAGACATCACAAAATAAGCGATATAGAAGGCAAACGCTACCAGGTAGGCCTGAAAGCTGGTAAGTTCACAGGCTATTTTGAAGTACGGAATCAAAATAGAATTGACCCAGGATACAAAGCCGAAGATAAAAAACATTATGCCGATAAGAAAAATCGACACAATAGTCTCCCGGCGGGTCAATGAGTTCACTGACACAGCTTTCAGGTTTTTCATTCTTTGAGTTTTTAGAAGGTTTTCAAAAGTTCACAGGCTTTGACAGCAGACTTGCAGAAGCTTTGTCAAGGTAATATTCACAATGTGGGTGCTGTTGAAGGATACTGGCAGGATAAATAGGGTCTACGGCCATTTCCAGACTGTCCTTGACAGCCTGCGCTTTGCGCATATCAGGTACTGAGCAAATAATATGTTTGGACTTCATGATCTGTCTAACTGACATGCTGATTGCCTGCAGCGGAACATCTTCCAATGAGGCAAACCATCCTTCGCCCATTTGCTGTAATCTGCAAGGCTGGTCAAGGTTTACAATGAGATAGGGCTGTTCTGTTTGAAAATCTGCAGGCGGATCATTAAAGGCCAGATGACCGTTTTCACCGATGCCGACAAGGGCGAGATCAATAGGGTGTTTTGTGATAAGCTCTGCGAGTTGGTTGATCTGTGCCTGGGCATCGCCGGTGCCATCTATCAGATAGCTGGTTTTAAGCGGGCCAACCTTGTCTAAAAATCTTTCCTTGAGGTATTTTCTAAAACTTGCTGGGTGCGAATCGGGCATGCCGATGTATTCGTCGAGGTGAAACATCGTTACCTTAGACCAGTCAATGTCCTGCATTATTAACTCGTTAAGCGTGTCAAACTGGCTTGTTCCTGTAGCCAGAATAACGTTCGCTTGCCCGCTTAGATTAATACTGTTGCGGATCAGGTCGGCTGCCGCTTTTCCAGCCAACTTTCCAAGCTCCTCTTTGGTATCACTTATAACAACTTTCATGTTTTGTGTTCGGAATTTTTATGGTTAAAAAATTATCAGATTCTTACTTTGGTATTTCCTCCGCTGCTCATGCTCAGGTCTACGGGCTTGTTTGTTTTCCAGCTACCGCCCGTGAAATCAGGGATGTCTACAGAGGCTGACCTTTGGGCGACAGATTGCTCTGTTAAGGGGCCTATCACACTCCAGGAAGCTGCATCATAAACATCCTGATCGAGTGGCAGACCGTTACGAAGACAATCTACTAGCCGCCAGTCCATCAGGAAATCCATCCCGCCATGACCTCCGACTTGTTTGGCCAACTGACCGATCCGTTTAATAATGGGTGGTTCATATTGCTTTTCAAGATTTTGATATTCAATCTCTGTCAGCCACTCATGTCCCTTGGCAATTCTTCCCGGCAAAGGGTATTTTTGAGCAGTTGCCTTCGTTCCACTTAACATGTGGATACGCGAATAGGGACGTGGTGAGCTTACATCATGCTGTAGCATGATCGTTTTACCTCTGGCTGTTCTGATCACGGATGTATTCATATTCCCCCTGAAGCTATGACCGGAAAATTCCTTGAAATCCTGATCTGATGCCGAGAGCGTTTTGATCTTGTCTGCAATCATAAAATCGTTGCTTGCCATCGAAACAAGAAAGTCCATTTTGTCTCCTCTGTTGATGTCAAGTGCTTGGCATACAGGACCTAAACCATGGGTAGGGTAAAGGTTTCCATTACGCTGGTTTTCTTTAAGTCTCCATAGTTCAAAGCGTTTGTCTTTGTCAAAGAGAGAATCAAAGATGTCGTGAATGTAAGCACCTTCAGCGTGCATGAGTTCGCCAAAGAACCCCTGACGCGCCATGTTAAGTGTTAGGAGCTCAAAAAAATCGTAGCAGCAGTTCTCCAGCATCATGCAATGCTTTTTAGTGCGCTCGGAGGTCTGTACCAGTTTCCAGCAATCTTCGGGCGTCGTGGCGATGGGAATCTCGCAGGCCACATGCTTGCCGTGTTCCATTGCATATAATGCCATGGGCGCGTGCAGATTCCAAGGCGTACAGATATAGACAAGGTCAATATCGTCTCTTTCGCATAACTTTTTCCAGTCCTGCGGGCCGTCAGCGTACAATTGGGGCTTATGATGCGTATTTTCAAACACTTTGGCAGCCTCTTCCAACTGCTGTGAACGAACATCGCAAAGGGCGTTAACCTTTACATTTTCAAGATGAATAATGCGTTTGATGGCTCCTGCTCCCCGGTTGCCCAGCCCGATATAGCCAATACGGACTGTATCGATCTTTGGGGCAGCGTAACCGCTCATGTTAAAGGTTTGCTTATGGCCTTTATTGACAGATGGTAGTTTGGATAAGTCATCACCTATAGCCAAAGGAGCATGGGAAAGTCCCAGTCCTGTCAGGCCCGCCAGTTTCAAAAAATCTCTTTTTTTCATTTTTATTTATTTAAAGGTGACAGGATTTTTTCTTTTATGTAGCCTTGACATCCTCTCGAATTCGGATTTTACCACTTGAAGTTGGTCTGCTTCAATGGGTCTGCCTGACATGCTTACTGGATTTTCAAATACAATTTTTCCCTTTGCAATACCAGCTGCCATTGGTATGTCTCCCCATTTGAGAATACCGGGTATATGAATGCCCATACCAAAATAGTCTACGTTTTCCCGGCTATCGAATAGGTAGCTGACAGGGCAGTGCTGCAGTACCAATTGATACCCTTTCTGGTAGATCACTTCATAAAATAGCGCCGCTAAACCTATTTCTTTTTCTGTTTGTAGAGTGACACTTGCGAGTTTATCCTGGCTTGCGATCAATTCGGTGATCATGTCAATATTGTTAATCCAGTGGCCAATCACTGACTCTGCCAGCCATAATGATGCGCGGGCGAGGGTGTGAAATCTGGTCAGGTTTTTGTCAAATGCGGCTGCACTCTGAGAATAGTATTCACCAATACCCCAAAGATCAGCCAGTATAATTCCCTCGCCAGAGGCTTCCAAAGCCGCAAGCTGGTCTAGATTAGAGGTATTTTTTCCAGATATATTTAGAATAACTGTGTAGTTTCTTTTGCCGGTCTTAGGTTTTTTATAGAGTAATGGTAGTAGTTGGTGAGCCGATGTTTCAAGTGCTATACGTTGCCATCCGTCGGGTGTATTACCATAGCTGTGAACATCTATACTCTTATGCGGAACAGAAATGCCCAATATTTGCTGGAGCTGCTGTTGTCTGGCTTTTAAATCGGATCCGTTCAGACGCTTTTGTGTGTCAATTAGTGATCTGCCCTCTATTTGAGCCAGCCTTTCGATTGTAATTACCGAGCTGTCACGGTGGCCGGTTTTATAGACCATCAACTGCTCATTGCTAAGTAACGAAAAGGGTATTTCCTGTTTAGGTGCGCCCGTTCCTTTAGCTTTCAGGTGCAGATCAAAAAAGCCAAGCATGTTTTGCCGCATCTGAGGCCAATACCCATGTCCGGTATCGAAGAGTTGATAGCTGATTTTATCATACGCATCCAGCATTTGAAACACTGGTTGTGCGTTTTGAAAGCTTTTGAGCATCTGTGGATAGGTGAAGGTGGGATTGGCGTCCTGAAGCGCCGTAGCAATATGAAGTGCGCGAGGAGCGATCATGGCCAGAACACCAGCTTCCTCCGTAAGAGTGAGCCCGCCGGGCAGAAGTTCACATACACAGTTACTTTTCATGATGTAGGATTCGAAAGATCCAACGCTTACTACGGGCATTGATGCCTGGATACGCTCATCGAGCGCAGATAACCACATGGTCTGGTTACCACCTCCACTCGCTCCGGTAGCGCCGATCTTATTTTGGTCAACATACGGCAAGGAGCTAAGAAGATCTATTGCTCTGATATTATCTGATATTTGCTCGCCGATCAGTGTATGTCCAATATTCATCAGGGAAGCACCCAGGTTCGAGCCATGGTACTCATGCGTGCCATGCAAAGTGGTTCTTTCTCCTGCTCCAAAGGCGTCAACTACAAGGCATACATACCCGTTTAGCGCCAGGGTATGTCCTAATGATTGAACTACCGCGTTGCTTTTACCATCTGGCCAATGACCATGCATTGCCAGTACGGCGGGGAAGGGACCTTCGCCGTCCGGTACATACAAGTTTGCTGTAGCAAGCACTGAAGGCCTTGTCTGAAAAGAAATGTTTCGTACTGAGTAGTTTTTAAGTTGATGAAAACCCGTTTGCTGCATGTTCAGAGCCAGATTCTGGTAGGTCACAGCAGCTGATTTTTCAATAATTTTGGACTTTAGCGTGCTTTTATAATGGCGCCAGTCCAGCACATTGTCAGGGAGCTGGTGTTTTCTGAAAGCGAGTGCTGCCTGACTCAGATAGTTTTTTTCGATCAAGTCATCGTAGAAACCTGACAGAACTGATGGAAGACTGTCGTTTTTTTTCGAAGTAGATTGTGCCGTCAATTCTGTACTGTTGCTAATAGAAAAGAGAGCTACGAGCCAAAATAAAATAAGTCTGATCATGGTTTTGAATGACATACTACGCAACATGGTTTCAGTCTTTTGCCGGTTGAGGAAAAAAAAGATGAAATAAAATATTATAATAGACCTTTTTGGCCGATTAATATTTTAATGATGTTCAATATTACGATGTTTTTATAGCGTTGCAGGCAGGTTTCCAAGGAAAAAGTAGCGAGAACGTTAACGGAAGTTGTACGGCCAGATCTGTCAGACAAATTTCGAAAATCGCTTTTACAGGGAAATGAAACCCGTTACAGAATAAAAGATAATTCGTATTTTCGGTTTTTAGCTACTACATTCTTTTGGTTCTATGCGTCGCAGATATATCACTATTAAAGACATTGCAAAAGCACTAGATATATCGGTAGCTACCGTTTCACGTGCCCTAAGGGATGCTTATGATGTTAATCCGCATACACGTCAGAGGGTCTTGGACATGGCGACTGAGCTGAATTACAAGCCTAATTTTAATGCAACGGGTCTAGTCAAAAGAAGCACACATAATATTGGAGTTTTGCTCCCTGCTATTACCAACTACTACTTTTCAACTGTGATTACCGGAATCCAGCAGGTGGCCAATGAGAACGGTTTTAATCTCATTTTATATCTGACCAATGACTCTGAGGAAACTGAAATAAGAATTGTTGAGGAGTTGTCACTGAGTAGTCTTGACGGGCTTTTGGCTTGTGTGTCCGCACACGAAAACAACTATGCACATTTCAGTCAGATCATCGATGATGGTCTGCCGGTTGTTTTTTTCGACAGAGTCGCTGCCCATATAGATGCTTCAAAAGTGATGCAGGATGACTACAATGGTGCTTTTATGGCCGTTGAACACTTGATTCATAGCGGATATAGAAAGATAGCTCATATTACAGGTCCCAAAGAATTATCATTGACACAGAACCGATTAAACGGCTATATACATGCGCTTGAAAAACACGGTATGCGCTATGACCCTGATATGGTAGTGCATTCGGGATTTTCTCAGGCAGACGGTGTTGGTGATATAGAAATTCTTTTCTCCAGTATCGGATCTGAACCTGACGCTATTTTCGCTGTCAATGATAGAAAGGGAATAGGAGCAATTCTTGCCCTAAAACAAAGAAACATTTTAGTGGGTCCTCAGGTCGGTGTGATTGGTTTTACCAACGATCCAATTTGTGAGATTGTATCACCGACCCTTTCAACGGTTGCAGAACCTGCATACCAAGTGGGGAGAGAAGGCTGTTCTTTACTTTTGAAACATATAGCAAAAGCCAATTTTGCCGCCCGTAGTGTCACTCTTTCAGCAGAGTTAATCGCGCGTCAATCAACCCAAAGAAGCTAGATTCTAGCAGCAAATTTCAATGTAAGAAGAATGTCTGGCAGCTAATCTTGTGGAGTTACTCCATATTTTTAGGTGTGACGAACACAGAATAGGCCATGGCAACATTTTGCGCAGCGTCAAGCGTATCGGCAAAGAGGCATTTACTTTGACCCAGGTCATGTAGGGATTGCATACATTTGGACTAAAAGTATTTTTTATTTGTCGTCTCTCACCACGCAGCAGAAATTACAGGTGCTATGTAATCAATTATGGCTTTTTGTAAAGAAAGCGTTATTAATCGACAAGAAGTGGCTGCCGATCCCTCGGTGCAAAGACGTTTCAGAGAGAATTCCGGCTCACATATACAAAGATCTTTATCAGCTCTTTCTGAATAATTAAGTCAAATCCAGAAATCAAAACCGTTAAACCGCCCGACAAAGAATCCCATTGAATACTATGGGTATTCTGCCATCAAGATCTTTGGTCTTTCATACGGACTGGCTATCTGTATGAACATTATCCTTTACTTGCTGCGCAATTTGGATAAGAAGATGTGGCCGCAGACCGTTGCAAAACCAACAGCCTGCGAGCCCGCAGTTTCATAAATACCATTTCTCTAATTATCAAGTCTAATTCACCCTCGAATCTTTGTCCGCCTTTCTGGATTGCCTTGATTTGAATGACTGACCGAAATTGTATGTTAAATTTAATCGTAAATATCTCGTAGTAAGTTTATTTAGTGATTCCATTAAAAGAAAATCACTTTGTAGTGAGACTGGATACTGCTGGGTATTGAAGATATCTTCAAAGTTCAAGGCAATAGTGACTTTATCTGAGAGGATTTTCTGTTGAGCTCCCAAGGTGATATAGCCCGTCGCGCCATTTTTGGTTTGGAAAGAATGTCGGTTGGAAGTATAAAAGCCGAAAACCTGAATGGTCGTCTTTGGCAATACATTAACGAACGCGTTGATGTTGCCCATGAAATTAGTGATTCCTGGCAGCAGAAAATCTGCCGGTACCTTTGAGCTGAAACCTGGCTTTTGTAGTGACAAATAAGTGCTTACATTGAGCTTGCTGCCAAAACGGTTATTGAGCATCAGATAACTTCCGGCTTGTTTGATATTGTAATCGTTATAAGAGTTTATCTCCGGAGTGCCCAACTGCTGATTGTACCTGGTGATTCTGCTGAAAATATCCTTTGATGAGCTGGTATATACAGCCAGAATCACGGAGTGATCATTGCCGATACTTTGTGAAAGCTGAACATCGAATCTGTTGGTGAAATAAGGCCGAAGATTTGGGTTACCACTGCTGACAAAACCGATATTGTCGTTTCTTACAAAAGGGTTAAGAAGGCTGTAACCGGGGCGGTCGATTCGTCTGTTAGCAGACAAGGAAACACTGCTATTCTTGTTTTTTGATTCGTACCGCACAGAGGCGTTAGGAAATAGATTTGTGTATTTGTTCTTTATTTGCGCGCCGTCAGTAAGCGATATGAGCGTATAATCAAAAGACTCCAGCCGTAACCCTGCGTTAAAGGAAAACCTGGTATAGTTACCAGAGAACGTAGAATACACAGATTTAATATTTTCATGGTACTCTATGTCGCTGCTTAACCTATCGTCGATTGAGCTTACTGCGTTCTGTTGGTTTTCAAAACTTTTGAAGCCACTTTGTGTTTGGGCGGTTTTGTAGTGTGCGCCAAATTTGATTTCGTAGTGGCTGTTGAGCCTCCTGTTATAATCTGCATTCACAGTCCATATCCGGTAGGGCCTGTGCACGGTGAAAAATCTATTCTCGTTTTCAGCACTGTTTCTCAAAGACCCGTCAATATTATAAGCCTGCCGATTAAAGGACGTGAAACTATGATTTTTATAACTGGAATAATTCAGGCCGACAGAAAGCTTATTTTGTACACCGAAATCCTTATCGTAGACAGCATCTAAGATCTTAAAATCGTTGTTGAGAATATTAGTGTCGTTTTGTTGCAGCCGCCGCTGCAGCTCGCTGCCCCTGCTGAGGATGTCCGCATTTCTGTGGTTTGGAGTATGGTTATAAAGGTGTGCATACCAGTAGTTGACTGAGACCGCACTGGTGGTATCTATGTTGTAGGTGATGTTGGTTCTTATAGAATGGCTGCGTTGAAATTCGTTCATACGCTGATTCTGCAAAAAAAGATAACTCGTATCGGCCAGCATGTAGTTTTTGATCACGTCGTTTCTGCGGTAAAGATTCTTTCCTGCACCGAAATTATAGCCCAATGAAACGTCGATTTTATTCAGTTTTAAATTCAGGTTCACTGACTGATCCGTCCGCCACAGCGTGGAGACGCCGGCGCTTGCCGATCCGAAAAAGCCCACCTGCTTGCTCTTTTTCAAACGGATGTCCAATATACCACCGCCACCGGATGCATCATATTCGGCTCCTGGATTTGTAAGCACATTGACAGAAAGGATTTCATTACTAGGCAAGGACCGAAGATAGGTAAGAAGGTCCGTGCCTGTGATGTTGACTTTTCTTCCGTTAATCAGCACGCTAGGCGTTTTGCCCAAAAGTTCAATCTTGCCTTGCAGATCATCTACAAGTAATCCGGGTATCTGCTTTAGCATCTCGGCCATGTTTGCGCCGGCTCCGATAATATTATTGCTGGCATTGAACCTGTATCCGCCAGTTATCATTTCCAAAGCAGGCTTTTTTGCATTGACTATTACTTGGTTTAAAACGTTTGATGCGCCTGTAAGTTTAATATTTCCAAGATACAGGACACTACCTTCCGGTCTTTTGATCTTTAAGACAACATTTTCATATCCTACAAAACTGATGTGTAAAAATGTCCGGCTGCGATTATCTTCCAACCCAAATTCTCCGAGCTCGTTGGTTAGCGCCATTTTCAAAGGTGTTGAGCTGCTGTCATTCTGCATTAAACTGATGCTTGCCAAAGTCAGGGGTGCATTGGTTTGTGCATCAACAACTTTTCCTGTAATCCTATATGTCGAATCGTTTCCGTATTTACTTTCCTGTTCATAGACTTGATATCCGCTCTGGCTACTGGCTGTAGGTTCACAGCCTGTGCACGGGACCAATATTGGCCGGTTATCAGTGTTGTAATATGCTTCTTTACAGTGTTTAGTGGCGAGCAGATTGTGTTGTATTCCTGTGATCAAAAGGCAAAGCAGTAGCTGTCTCATAGCAATATGAAATTAAATGGAAGGCCGGGAAGGAGTTGTTGATTTGTTTAAGGCACTAGTTTGTGCGAAGGTAGATCTTGTTGTTTGTATTCAGTATAAGGTCAAGGCCACCGCCATTAAGTCTGCCTTTTATACTCGTAGACCTGCTCCATTCTTTTGAATCAGAAGACGCCGTCTGTTGCTGGCCGGCCTGTTTATTGCCGGCTGTTTCTCTTACAATATTAAGTCCCTCAGCTGCATAAATATTACCAAAACTTGTGGACAGATTAACATTGGCTTTCAGATCAGCCGGAATGCTGACATCAATATATTTATTGACCGCAACCAGCGATATCGGGCCTTTCAGACTGGAAGCAAATTTCGCGTTCAGTTCACCATACAGCGTTTTCGCATTGATAGGACCCGTTACATTCTGTAAAGAGATTGAATTATAAATGGTATTGATTTCTGATTCTCCCTTGAAATCCTTTACATACACAATACCATCAGAGCTCATAGCGCCTGTAGCTGACACTTTAACTGACATCGTGTTGGGCACTTTGACGGTAATGGGTACTTTTTCCTGCTTGCCGACGTAATCCACCTCTACATTGGATCCATTATCTCTTACGCTTAGATTAAGTCCTGTGTTGTCTGAGTAACCAGAGCCGGAAAGGAGCGTCAGCCCTTTGGCCTTTTCATCTTTTTCTTTGGGCTGGGGCGCTGAAAAGATAATTTCACTGCCATCATAGCCTTCCACGCTTACATCAGAAATATTCAGGATGAGCCTGCCCGCTTTTTTTGACAATTTGAATTGCCGATCTTGTGCATATGCTGCCGAAAACAGTGAGACAGAGATTACAATGCTTGTTAATAATTTTTTCATGTTTGGCTGTTTAGATGCATTTAAATGTTAATGTTTGATCGAAATAAAACTGCGCAGGCCTGCTGACGTACCAAATCTATATTATTGGGGTCCTGGCTTAAATCCTGTAGTTGTTTCTTGATTTTGACAGCCTCATTTGAGGATAATGATGACAGTAGCTGCATCTGAACGACCGGATCATCCTGTTTGGCAACAGACTGCAAAATGAAATCTTCTACCAAGGGCTGAGTTTGTTGCTGTTTGAGAAGATCTAAAACAGCCAGCCGCACATTGCTGCTTTCATCATGGCTCATGGTATTGAACAGAATATGAAGGTCTTTGACCGACAATAACGAATTTCTGTCTGCCAATTTCAGCACCGCTGACAACCGCTTAGATGAGCTTTCACTTTTCAATGCTTCGGCCCACTGATTTACTGTGGTGGCGCTTTGGGCCATTTTTCCGTCAGGACCAATATCCGGCTTTAGGTCTTTTCTAGCCAGCATGGTTTCGGTCTGCTGCTTTTTCTGTGAGTCTGCAAGAGCGCCGAGCTCTGGCTTCTGAGATGTTTCTAAGCTTTCTTTGGCTTTAGCTACCGCAGCAGGTGTACTTCTGACTTCTTTTCTTTGGGCTACGGTATTTTTATTTCTGGTAGCGTTTTCGAAAACAGCGAAATAGGATATGCCAATAATCAGCACAGCAGCTGCCCACCAGTAGCCAAACTTGACTATTTTTGATTGGGGTTTTGCTGGGGTATGATACAATTTTAGCCTGCCGTGAATGTTGTTAAGCACATGCGGACCTGGTTTTTGATCCTCGAAAAAGTCCCTGTTAACAGACACAAATTCTTTTAAGCTATCTTTTTTCATCTGATGCAATTTCCCTTAGTAATTGATGAAACTATTTTCTTTTTGGCCCGATGATACTGCGTACGGACTGTCGTTTGGGAAATACCCAGCAGCTCGGCAATTTCTTCATGCGATAATCCGTCCATCACATGCAGGTTAACCACTGTCCTATATCCGTCCGGCAAGGAGCGGATGGCCTTTTTTACTTCGTCTACACGGAACTGAAAGAAATCCTCGTCCTCTGTCTGCTCTTCCGCAACGTTTTCATAGCCGTCTTCAAAAACCAGCATATGTTTATTCTTCCGTAAAAAACCAATAGCCTTATTGACTCCGACACGTTTTGAGAAGCCACCAAAATGCTCAATCTGACAACCTTTCATTATTTCCTGATAGACTGAAATAAACGCTTCCTGCAGCAAATCTTCTGCCTGGGCAAAATCTGTTACCAAACGCAGGATGGAGTTGAAAACCGCCTTATGATAGCGCATGTATAACTCAGAAAAACAGTCTTGGTTACCCTGGTGGCAGAGCTTGATGAGCTGCTTGTCATTTAGATTTTTCGGTTGTACCAACGTCTTTCAATTTCTGTTTTTCAGATTCTTTGGATCTAAGGCGCAAGATGTCAGTAAATGTTGCATGGGATCGAAAAAAAATAGAATCTTTTTTAATGCCGCATAGTCTGGAATTAAATGCCTGCTTTCAGGATTTTTAACCTGTTGGTCCGGTAACGATGTTGATCTTGCTGATGTGTTCTAGCTGTGAAAGCTAAAACAGGATGACCGCTAACAAGATTGGGGAACGTTTAAGCCCGCTTCGATTGATAATGATGGCATTATAGATGCCGTCAAGAAAAACTTGACTTTGCAACTTATACTTCTTTTTGCCTACCTTAAAATCCAGATAGATCTGTGATATGAATGAACTAAGTTTTTGGATATGCGCGTGTTTCTGCTGTTGATCAGAGCAGCGGCTCATAAATTTAGGCAATGGGAAAATAAGGATCCGATAAATATTTAAAGAAAAGGTCAGTGGTCTTTGATTGCAAAGAACTAAACCTGGTGAATTTCTTTCCTTGTTAAGAGGTAAGCAGACTCGGTTATGTTTCCAGATTTTTGGCGAACCATTGTTGGTTAAAATGCCAAGTCATACTGGATAACAAACTAATGGCACTTTCGCCAAATGCTACCAGCATTCCGTAGGAGCGTAACCGGAGGGGGCGAGAGCCTTTAGAAATCATCAAACAACTGCTTGACATAGGTAGGATGTTAGATGTGGTGGAAGATACAGGAATCACTCGTTCTGCGGTATGAACTAATCGGGCGGCTCGTTGCGGCGGACAGCAGATCGGCTGCTTCGAGATGATAGCCGAATGGTTGAGATTAACTCAAAGGCACGGATCAGCAAGCGAAATACTAACGACGTATGTGATACAGCGTTAGTATTTCAGTGGTTTTTTTTAAAATTCTTGGGATGGGTTGCTGTAGGTGAGTACCTGCATTAAATTGGTTTTTTCGCAGTATTTTTATTGAATAATACAGATTATTTAGAAAAATGTTTGATATTTGCTCACCGACTTTTGAATGGTTAGCCACTGACCCATGAAGATTTCCTCACAGGATGATACCGAACTTTTAGACAGGGTCGTAAATGACGACCGCTCGGCGTTCGAGGTAATTTATCGGAAGTACTGGAAGCATTTATACGATTTTGCTTTTCTAAAAACCAATGATGCCGACGTGGCAGAGGATGTCGTGCAGGATTTATTTGTTACAATCTGGGAAAAGCGGAAGTCTTTGCATATTAAAAATCTGCGCGCTTACCTTTTCAGTGCTACAAGAAACAGAGTCATTGACCATTACAAGGAAAAAATCTTTTCAGAAATTGATAACATTGAACCTGTCGCAGAGCCTGAATATGCTTTGTTTCTGGAGGAGTTGGAAACGATAACCCAGAATTCGATTGCACGGTTGCCCGAAAAAACCAAGCGCATTTTTCTACTCAGCCGATTCGAAGGTAAAACTGTCAGAGAAATATCCAGCGATCTGGATCTTCCCGAAAGAACAGTCGAATACCATATCACACAGGCACTGCGCACGCTGAAGGTTCTGCTGAAAGAATTCATCACCATAATTCTGCCTATATTCTTCAGTAGCATTTTTTAAAGGTTGACTTGTTAAAATGCCCACTTTGGTATAAATATTCTATGAATTTATTTTTCGATTTGCGGTTGATAGCTTTTTCTGAGTCTTTATAAAAAGCACAGTCACAATGAACAAGCAACACCTGCACCGATTGTTATCGCGTTACCGAAGTGGGAGATGTACTCAGAAAGAAAAGCATCTGGTTGAGCAGTGGTTTGCACTTATTGATACTGATCAAACCCAGAGCTTAGCTCAGGAAAACAAAGAGATCGAAGAAAGGATTTGGAGCGCGATCCAAAGGGATTACCGCAGCGTACCGGCGCCTAAAGGAAGGGTTATTTCACTTTTTTTTTCATGGCGATCGGCTGCGGCCGTGCTGCTACTCGCTATGGCTTGGGGTAGCTACCAATTTACGCAAGGCAGGCTCAGTGGCAAGCAACTGCAAGCAACCCTGCAGCAGAGAATGACTGTGAAAACAAACAACACAGTGCAGCCCTTACTGCTTATCCTGGCCGACGGTAGCAAGGTAAAGCTTTTGCCCGAAAGCAGTATTAAATACCCTGTCAACTTTATCCAGAGCAAAAGAGAGGTATATCTAAGCGGAAAGGCTTTTTTTGATGTCACCAAAGATCCGCAGCATCCTTTTGTGGTGTATACGGAAAAGATTGCCACCAAGGTGTTAGGTACAAGCTTTTGGGTAGATGCTGCTAAAGAGCAAAACGGTGTCGAAGTATCGGTTGTAACCGGCCGGGTATCGGTCTTTGAGCGCGATCAAAATGGAGTTAGCGAGGGGGAGAAACTGAACAACGGGGTAGTGCTGCTGCCTAATCAGCGCGTGAACTATATGACTGCCAACCAGTCTTTTGTTACAGGCCTTGTCCCCGAGCCCATAATGCATGAAGCTTACCAGGAGGCATTTATCTTTTCTGATACACCTCTGGGCCAGGTCACAGTGCTTTTAGAGAAAGCATATGGAATCCAGATTCTTATCGAAGACGAAAAACTAAGGAATTGCCTTTTTACAGCTGATATCAACAAACAGCCATTCCTTACAAAACTGGAGATGATCAGCTCGTCAGTGAATGCGGACTACAAAATAGTCGGAACCAAGATTCTTCTGAGCGGTAAAGGCTGCCCAGGTAATTAACCCTAAACCCCACGTAACGATTATGATGTAAAACTGCGACGTATTAAAAGAGCCGAATGTGTTCAGACCACATCCGGCCCTGTATGTTTTCCCTTCTGAAACTTGGCCGTTTCTCATCTGAAAAGATGATCGGGAGGGTTTTGTCAAATTCTTAAACCTTAACAAAACATCCAAATTTAATGAAAAAAACAATACAATTTCATCCTCTAGCCAGATGTATCATGAGGATTACACTGCTTTATTCATTATTGATCACCGTTGGCATTTCACTCGGATTTGCCAGTGAGGTTCGTCCGCAGGACCTGCTTGACCATTCGATTTCTATTAAAATGGATAACATCGAAATCAGTAAGATCCTTAGCAGAATCGAAAGACTTGCGAATGTAAAATTTGTCTACAGCTCCAATACAATCAGGGCCGACCGAAAAGTGAGTATAACCGCATCGGAGAGGAAACTCTCAGAGGTACTTAATATGGTCCTAAAACCCCTTAATATTTCTTATAGGGTCATAGGCGGACAGATCATGCTTAACACTGAGGATCAGGGAGCTGGCAGACCCAAACAGCTGCAGCAGTCTGTGTCAGGAACAGTAGTTGATGAAAGCGGTATGGGACTGCCGGGGGTGAGCGTAGTTGAAAAAGGAACGCAGCGGGGTACAGTCACTGATACTGACGGCAAGTTCAGCATTAATGTCGCAAATGAGCAGTCGGTACTTGTATTTTCATTTGTGGGCTATTCCTCCCAGGAGCTTATTGTAGCGAATAAGAGTATTGTTGATGTCTCTCTTAAAACAGACGATAAATCCCTTAATGAAGTAATCGTAGTCGGTTATGGAACCCAAAAGAAGGCGGATCTGACCGGAGCAATCGCAAGTATCTCGGCTGATAGGCTGACCTCTAAAGCGGCCGCAGTGTCTTATGCAGAAGCACTTGTGGGGCAAATGGCAGGTGTGCAGGTCCAGCAGGTCAATGGCGCTCCGGGTGGAGAAGGACTCAATATACGTATACGCGGCACAGGATCTATTTCGGCAAATAGCTCGCCCTTATATGTGATTGATGGATATCCGATTGACAGCAGTGCTTTCTCGCTGGTCAACACCTCGGATATAGAAAACATCCAGGTTTTAAAAGATGCTTCCTCTACCGCTATTTATGGATCAAGAGGTGCCAACGGCGTTGTGATCATTACGACCAAAAAAGGGACTGCGGGAGCGCCCAGAGTGTCGTTCAGCTCTTTTTACGGAGTTCAGCAGGTAGCCAGAAAAATCGATATGATGAACAGCCGGGAATATCTGGAGTTTTTCAAAGATGGCCACAACCAGGCATGGCTAGACAGAACACCAATGCCGGGGAACGCCCCGCATACAATTAGTGATCCAAATGAAGTCAGGTCAAAGTATACCAATGCAAATTTTTATATTATTCCCGAAAGCTTTAACGATCCAGGCAATTTTGCTGACGTGAACTGGCAGGATGAAATATTCCGCACAGCATCAACCCAAAAACATGAGCTTTCTGTAAATGGCGGATCGGAAAAAACCAGATATGCGGTTTCAGGAAGCTATACCAAGCAGGACGGTATCCAGATTCATACCGATTTTAAAAGGTATAACCTCAGAACCAATTTGACAACCAGTGTCAGCCGCAAACTGGAAGTAGGTGTTGCAGTAAGTGCGTATTACGCCGAAAACAATGAGGTTGCAAATGGTAAGGATAGTCCGATTTCCTATGCACTTTATCTGCCGCCTATCTATCCGCTCAGAAACGCGGACGGCACCTACGGATCGCAGGTTCGAAACCCGGAGATATGGGCAGGCGATGTCTCCAACCCTGTCAGTATAGCCGAGAACGTAACGAATTTTACCAAAAAGAATGCTGTCATTGCTTCGATTTACGCTGACTACCAAATTATCGAAGGGCTTAAATACCGTTTGAGTCTGAATGGAAATCTGGAAAACAGACGTCAGAAGTTTTATCAGCCTTCCTTTGTTGACCTGGACGGTTCGCGTGCACCAAGGATCGCGACTGCCAGGGCCGAAAGCTGGCTGGGCGCCAACTGGCTCAACGAGCATACACTTACCTACAGCAAAGTCTTCAACAAACACTCACTGAATCTACTTGCCGGATTTTCTGCACAGAAGTCTTATGCAGAATACAGCCGCGTTAACGCCCAGAACTTCCCCAACGATGCAGTCCGTAATATCAAAGGGGGGCAGGTGGTGGCTGGAACAGGTACCGAAGATGAGAACTCGCTGATCTCCTATCTTAGCCGTCTTACGTATTCATATGATGACAAATACCTGTTTTCTGCCAGCATCAGAAAAGATGGTTCTTCCCGGTTCGGTTCTGAAAACAGGTGGGGTACATTTCCATCGGTTTCAGCAGGATGGAGAATAAGCAGCGAGCCTTTCCTTCAAAATGTCAGTCAGATCTCAGAGCTTAAACTCAGAGCAAGTTGGGGGCTGGTGGGAAACAACAAAATTGGAAACTACGAGTCGATAGCACGTACTGTCAGCGGCTACTATCCGTTAAATGGAATATTGGTCAATGCAGTCAATCCGGTAAACTACCCAAATCCGAATCTGGGATGGGAAAAAACCAGGCAGTTCAATTTTGGCCTCGAGCTAGGTTTGTATAAGGAAAGGGTACGCCTGGAAGCAGATTTCTATAACAGTAAGTCTGTTGATCTGCTGCTCAATGTGCCGGTTCCAACCATCAGTGGTTATGCGACACAGCTGCAGAACATCGGTAAGGTAGAGAACAAAGGGATGGAGTTTTTGGTAAGGACCAGAAATACCACAGGCGGCTTTAAGTGGTCTACAGATTTTAATATTTCATTTAACCGCAATACTGTTCTTGCTCTGGGACCTGACAGCCGGCCGATTTATTCAGGGGCGCAAAACGCCAATAATACCTTCATTACTACTATTGGCCAGCCAATTGCAACCTTTTTTGGTTATAAGTATGATGGTATTTTCAAAAACCAGGCAGAGCTTGATGCGGCCCCGCATCTTGCCAATGACAGACCGGGAGATCCGCGGTACGTTGATGTAAACGGCGATGGACAGATCACTGCCGCTGATAAAACGTACCTGGGCAGTAACCAGCCCAAATTTATTTATGGTTTCGGCAATGATTTCTCCTACAAGGGTTTCGATTTGAACCTGATGCTTACAGGATCACAAGGTGCAAAATTGTTTAGCTTTTTTAACAGGATGATCGGTATTTATCATGGCGACAGAAACGGGCTTGCCAAACTCAAAGACAGATGGCGATCAGAAGAGCAGCCGGGATCAGGAAATGTGCTGCGTGCTAACCGCGATCCGAAAGGTCTTCAGAAAGAGCCCTCAAGCTATTGGGTAGAGGACGGATCATTTCTGCGGATCCGCAATGTGTCATTGGGCTATACGTTCAGCAGTGATTTTATGCAGCGTATTAAAGTCAGAGCGCTCAGGGTGTATGTGACCGGACAGAACCTTTACACTTTTACCAAGTACCCTGGCTTTGACCCTGAGACCAGCAGCGAATCAGGGCTGTCAAGAGGCGGAGACTATTTGGGATATCCGTCTGCCAGAACTGTGATTGCCGGCGTTAACGTCTCATTTTGATTATTGATCCTAAACCTCTTTTTAATGAAAAGATACATCATACTCTCGCTGATAGCGGGCACGCTGGTTTGCTGCTCTGAGAAATTCATAGATCTTCAGCCCATCTCAGATATGAATGCAGGTAACTTTTACAAGACCGAGCAGGATATGAATCAGGCTGTTATGTCGCCGTATGCATCGCTTCGGGATGTTTATAATCAGCTATACATTTTTGCAGGCGAGGTAAGGTCTGATAATACTACCTTTTCCTGGGTACCGGGTAGCTCCAAGGACATGACATCGATTGATAATTTCGGCGATGTACTCTTATCTGACAACCAGAACGTCCTTGATTTATGGAACCGTAGCTATGTGACAATTCTTCGGGCCAATATCGTACTCGATAAAATTGATGCTGTTGCGTTCAGGGATGAGAAGCTGAAATCTCAGTATAAAGCAGAAGCCAGATTTTTAAGGGCGCTGACTTACTTTTGGCTGGTACGGGTGTATGGGGACGTGCCCAAAGTCGACAAGCAGCTGTCGGTACAAGAGGCTTATGCGCTGGGCCGGGTTCCGACAGAGGAAATCTACGACTTTATCGTTCAGGATCTGACATTTGCAGAAGCGAATCTACCAGTAACGTATGCAAATAATGATAAAGGGCGGGTGACACAGGCAGGCGCAAAGGGTCTTTTGGCAAAAGTATACATGACCATGGCAGGTTATCCGCTGAAAAAGGGCGCATCTTATTACGCATTTGCTGAAGCAAAAGCACTTGAGGTGATCAATAGCCCGCAGTACTCGCTGGTCTCAGATTACAAAGCGCTTTTCAGTGTAACAAATAAAAACAGTTCCGAATCACTTTTCGAAGTTCAGTACAAAAAGGGAGGAACAGGCACCGGGAGTCCGTGGAGCAACTCGTTTGCCCCCCGATTCTCAAATAAGGAAGTTGTATTGGTGGGCGATAAATCCGGCTTCAATGCACCTACGCCTTCCATGTCAGCAGCCTACGAAACAGGCGATCCGAGAAAAGCGATCTCGATGAGCGATGGGTACGTTTCTGATCCTGGCGGGGCCAGGGTCAACGAGAAGTATGTAAAGAAATACTACGACGTTTCCTTTTCAGTTTCTCCTGATAACGATAACAACTGGATTGAGCTTAGGCTTGCTGATGTGTATTTGCTCTATAGCGAAGCATTGGTCAGACAGGGAAAACAGTATCAGACCGCGCTCTTATATCTGAACAAGATCCGTCAACGTGCAAGGAACACGCCCGGGGCAGCTCCCGGAACACTGGCTGACTATACATCCTTTGCAACGGACGAGGCGTTTTTGCTGGCTATCGAAAAAGAAAGACGTGTTGAGCTCGCTTTCGAAAATCACAGATGGTTTGACCTTGTGCGCACCGAGCGCGCTCAGACAGTCATGAGCCAGGAGCAGAAAGAACAGAATGGCTTTGACCCCGCTTTATGGAACAACAACATGCTCTTGTTTCCAATCCCCTTGCAGGTGATCCAGTCTAATCCAGAAAAAATCAAGCAAAATCCTGGGTATTAAATAAGTGCATATATGATAAAGAAATTAATAGTAATCAGTATCCTGGGTTGGCTGACAATTGCCTCACCCGGTTTTTCTCAAAAGGCTCAGGTTTTGAGCCGGGAAGAAATCAAACAAGGTTGGAAGCTTTTGTTCGACGGTAAAACAACAGATGGGTGGACAACAGTCAAAGGTGATCCGGTACCTTCAGGCTGGCAGATCGAAGACGGTATTTTAACAGCCTTGAAAGGCGCCAGAGGCGGCGATATTATCAGCTCCAGGCAGTATTCAGACTTTGAGCTGAAGGCAGACTTTAATATTTCTGCGGGAGGTAACAGCGGTATCAAATATTTTTTTACCAGCTATAAGCAAGGCGGATATCTGGGATTCGAGTATCAAATCCTGGATGACCAGATGGCTGAAGACAACAAAAAAGCCAATCACCTGACAGGATCATTCTATGATGTTTTGCCGCCGGACGAGTTAGTGAAGAAAGCGAATGCGCCGGGGCAATGGAATACGATGCGCGTGGTGGCAAAGGGTAATAAAGTTCAGCACTGGCTGAACGGGATTAAGATCCTGGAGTTTGTCAGAGATAGCAAGCTATTCACTGATGCTGTTGCGTCCAGTAAATTCAATAAATCAGTACCGGCTTTTGGAACACCCGATAGTGGGCATATACTTCTGCAGGAGCACGGTGCTGAGGTTTCTTTTAAAAACATCAAAATAAGAGAGTTATAAGATATGCAAAACAGACGTGAATTTTTGAAGATAGCAGCTGCTGGCTCTGTCGGTATGAGTATCGGCAGCCCTGCGTTCGCGTTCAGTGCCAAAAGCTACAACCGTATCGTGGGCGCTAACGAATTGATAAGGATTGCTACCATTGGCGTCAACAGCCGTGGAAGGACAATGGGAGCAACAATAGCCGGACAAAAGAATGCGGAAGTCGGAACTGTCTGCGATGTAGATGAACGCGCAATACCCAAAGCAATCAAGGCCATCATGGATGCCAAACAGGTGCAGGAGCCAAAATCAGAGAAGGATTGCCGCAAAGTCCTCGAAGACAAATCAATCGATGCGATTTACATCGCTACGCCTGATCATTGGCATGCGCCTTTGACGATCATGGGCTGTCAGGCGGGCAAACACGTCTACGTTGAAAAACCTTTGAGCCACAATCCCAGAGAAGGGGAGTTGGCCATTGAGGCAGCACGCAAATACAAGCGTGTTGTTCAAATGGGGGCCCAGCGCCGTTCCGCTCCGATATTGACAGAAGGCATCAATGAGCTGCATAAAGGAATTATCGGCAGGGTGTATCTTGCCAAAACATGGTATACCAATAAAAGAAAGGCTACCGTACTTAAACCAGGCAATATTCCCTCTTGGCTGGATTATGAGTTGTGGCAGGGGCCAGCGCCCAGATTGCCCTACAAAGAGGGACTTGTTCATTACGATTGGCACTGGTTTTGGCATTGGGGGACAGGCGAGGCGCTGAACAACGGTACGCACGAAGTAGACGTGGCACGGTGGGGGCTGGGCGTTGATTTTCCGACCCGCGTGAGCTCTATTGGCGGCAGGTATCAGTTCAAAGATGACTGGGAGACTCCCGATACACAGGTGGTCGCTATGGATTTTCCTGGCCGGGTGTCTTTGGTCTGGGAGTCAAGAAGCTCCAACGGACGCCAGATAGAAGGACAGGAGCGGGGCATTATTTTCTATGGTGAGAAGGGAAGTTTGGATACGGGTGGTGATCAGTATTCAGTTTATGATCTGGATGGAAAACTGATTAAAGAAGTCAAACCACAGCAGCAAGCCGCTGTACAGGGGCGCAATCTAGCTAGTCCGAGTCTGGGCCTGGATAGTCTGCACGTTGCAGATTTTCTGGACGCTATCAAAAGTAACCGCCGTCCTAATTGTGATGTGGAGCTTGGCCATAAGAGTGTGGTATCAATGCAACTGGGCAATATCGCGTATAGAGTTGGCAGAGATCTAAAAATTGATTCGAAAACGGGGCATATCATCGGTGACAAGCAAGCCCAGCAGCTGTGGTCAAGAGAATATCAGAACGGTTGGAAGCCTAGCGTTTAGGTTGTCGATGAGTTAGGCCCCGAACTCTTAGTTCAGGGAGTTTTCTTGATAATAAACAGATCAAACTGAAAAGAGGCTGTTGCATAAAATAGAGTGCCCTTAGAAAGTGTCTAACTTTTTTGAGGGCACTGCAACTAATGGGCTGCCCGTTCTGGTGTTCTCCGAGAATCAAACAATCCTATTGACTCAGCTTTTGGAGGAATTATCCGTTTTTTTACCCTCAATGGGTAGCCTGACCGTTGGTGTATTACATTTTCTGACAAGGGAAATAGGATACCGTTTAGTGATCAGAATAGTACAGAAGACAGCAGCTTTAGCTAAAGACAAAAAGCAGTCAAGCTTTACCCGGCTTATAATTATTTTAAAAACGGTAAATTTTAAGACAATCATATCGATGCGGCTGGCCAGAAAATCATAAGAAACCAGGCGTAAAAAAATGGCTCCGCGCGCTGTTGCTGAGCTCGGTATTATGGATAGAATATGCCTTTAAACGCTTCACAGGCATTAATCATTGGTTGGACAGGAAGTGTCATTTTCAAAGCTTTGAATGTGAGTTATTTATTTGGTCTGTAAAAGCTTTGATATCCGGTTTTAAACCCTACCTTTCATCAAACACATAGATTATGTCAGAGCAAAAGGTTGTGAGGTTAGGTGACAAAACAAAGAGCATCGAATGCATCAAAGCGGTAAGGGGCAGTAAATCAATTTCAGCTTGATATCGCTGGTTCATAAGACTCAGTATCTGTACGACAGACCAGTGCTGCTCTCCCCACATTTATTCCGGCTTTCTGCCTATGCGTTCGCTCACAACGCACCCAGCCGCTATGCTCTTGTAATTAATCCATCTGAACAGATTTTCTGGCAGCAGGATGTCTACGGAAACAAAGTGGCAAGGGTTAATTTCGAAGGGAAGATGACTGAGATGTCTGTAGAAGTACAATTGGATATTGATTTGAAAATGCTCAATCCATTCGATTTTCTTATCGATCAGGAGGCACAGCTATTTCCATTTCTTTATCCTGTCCGTATTCAAAAAGCGCTCACGCCCTACCTGAGAACTAATGAGTATGGCCCTCGGCTTTCTGCATTTGTGGAGAATGCCAGAAAATACCATGGTGATATTCTTGGCCTGCTTTCAGAACTTACAAAATCAGTGTACGAAACAATCAGCTATAATCAGCGTTTCGAGCAGGGCGTACAAAATACTGAAGAGACACTTTCGATTCAATCCGGATCGTGCCGTGATTCAGCATGGCTACTTGTGGAGGTACTCCGGCATCTGGGACTGGCGAGTCGTTTTGTGTCAGGGTATCTTTTGCAACTTGACACAGAAGATGGCCACCAAGCAGACCTGCATGCATGGACTGAGGTTTTCATATCCGGGGCTGGGTGGATAGGTCTTGACACTACATCAGGGCTGTTCACAGGCAGTTTTCATATCGCCCTGGCTGTCGGGCCCACACCAGAAGATGTCGCCGCTGTGCAGGGAACAACCGATCCGTGTATTTCAACGATGAGCTACCAGGCGTCAGTGCATGTAAGCTGATCACTTTTGCCCAAGGCTTCGGTGGAAGAGCCGCATATATTACAAATGAAGAATACTATCAATAATTTTAAATAATCACAATAAATAAAACTGATCCTATGAAAATTTTCAAATACAATACCGGTGGCAGAATTCAGGATTTTTTCTCTCAGACGGTAAATACAGTTTCTGTTCTTACAGATGTTCTTCTTTCCAGATTTGGTAAAATGAGAAATGGCCACTACCAAAACATATTTGCACCAAAGACCGGCAGACTTATCGCTTTAAGAATCAATGCTGTAAACACTGTTAGATTTCCTTTCGGTAAATGAGACAGCCAGAAACAGTAGGGAAATATGCAAACGGCCAGAAAGTGTTTGTAAATGCAGATCGTGCTCAGCAGCTAATCATCAGGCGTTATTATAATAGAATCTATTACTGCAGAACGCTGGATGATCAGAAGGAACATGCCTATTTTGAAAGGGAAATTTCAGCGGTTCCATCCTGAGCTTCGGGTAAGGATTTCTGTCTGACAAGCATTTTGTAAATACCAGCCCTCTAATGCTCATTGTGGTTACCGAGCGGCAACTATGATGGGCATTTGTTTTATTGTAGCCAATAATTGATAGCTTTCATCATATCACCCCGCGGCAGCAGGCCTTTGAAGCTTCCAGCGGTTATGCGACCATAGCCAGTAGCCTGGATCATGAAAAATACTCTTTTCCAGAATTTGATAATATTCCTTTGTAATACTTAAAGGGATGACAGCATCAGTACACTTCATAAGTGTGAAAGTAAAATCATATCTGAAACGGCCATGTTTTTTTGATTCTACGTAAACTACCGTAGCCTTGGTGGAAGAAGCTATGCGTTCACCTCCCGTTTGAACACAGGTCTGTTGTTCAAGAAAAGGAATGTGATATTTACCACTTCCGGGCGCTGGCCTCTGATCGGCTATTACTATCAGTAACTTTGGAGCAGAGCCTTCTTTGAGCAGCGTCAAAGCCTGTTTGTAAAAACCAGTTTTA
Organism: Dyadobacter luteus; assembly: GCF_003383615.1. Taxonomy (GTDB): domain Bacteria; phylum Bacteroidota; class Bacteroidia; order Cytophagales; family Spirosomataceae; genus Dyadobacter; species Dyadobacter luteus. The sequence goes on along the minus strand of NZ_QNUL01000001.1, from coordinate 502,791 downwards.
GGAATTAGTCTCACACCAAGAAAGGAGCGCATGCGCATCATAATCTTATCCATCAGGCCATTTTTGATCGGAGAATAGGCCGTGTATACAGGATAGCTGGTTACTTCCGGCAGGTTAATCAGGTACTCCCAATTTCCATAATGAGATGCAAACAATATCAGGTGTTTGCTGTCACCATGCAGCGATTCAAGCATTTGAGGATTTGTATACCTGGCTAATTGTGAGCGGATTACTGCCGGCGCCAGATAGAATAAAAACGGCTCGACAACCAGATCGCTCATGTGGTAGTAGTAATCACAGGTCAGTCTCCGGATGTCAGCCTCTGATTTAGTAGGAAATGATGATGTCAGGTTCTTTTTGATTACATCACGCCGGTAGGCGATCACATGGCGAAGAAACAGAAATATTAATAGCGAGATAGCTTTGGCGGTTCCTAACAGAATCTGCCCATAGAAGAAGGCAGGCAGATGACTATATTTTGTACCTGGAGACCGGGCTTTACAGGGGCGGGATGAATTGATTTTCATAATTGAATAGTTTAAGAAATTAACAGACTTGTCATAATTTGAACGAGCATAAAAAAACACCTCCTATGACAAGGAGGTGTTCGTCACTTGCGAAATATACTATATCAGATAATTGTTACATTAACTGCATTGATTCCTTTTCTGCCGTTTTCAACTTCGTAAGACACACTGTCATTTTCGCGGATATCGTCAATCAGACCACTTGTGTGTACAAAAACATCCTCTCCACCGTGCTCAGGCGTAATGAAGCCGAATCCTTTTGTGTCGTTGAAAAACTTTACTGTTCCTTTGTTCATAATATAATTTTAAATAATTATTCAAATATAATATAAAATTTCGAAAATGTCAATTGTTTATTTTATTCGTAGAATATTATTTTGATTAGAAGGGGCGCGTGAAGGTAGGGCAAGGTCATTTTATGAGCGCGAAAATCCATCTGTACTTTGTAGCTGTAGACGTTACAAGCGATTTTGCGAAAGGATATCTGAAATTTACATTCCGTAAGTTCCTACATATATCTTTGGAGTGTTTTCTGAATTTTTCATGATTGAAAGACATTTGAAGTAGCTCAGTCCCGGCTCTGTGCCAAAGGGCAATCGCATGTCTAAATTGAATGAAAATTGACGGGGCTTATCCCCCCAGGGGGGCAACACCCAGGCGGCGGTTTATGTAGCACTCACTGATAATTCACTGAGCAACCTTACAGTGATTGGCTACAAGCCATCAAAAAGCAAGTGGGAAAGTCTAGGAGCTTCGAATACCGGGTACTATAAGTAGAACTGGCTCGATAACTACATCAGCTGCAGCCTTTACTACCAACACCGATACGGCTAACACCTTTGGTAGTGCAACATCTACATTACCAGTGACACTGACTGTTTTTTCAGCCAAAAAGACTGACAGCGGAAACTCGGCTCTACTTGAATGGTCAACTACGAAGGAAACAACTAGTGAAAAGTTTGAGATACAGCATAGTGAGGACGGAAAAAACTGGGTTCTGCTCACCATTAGCCCTTCACAATGTGAAAGCAAAGAACTTGTGACTTACAACTACACACACGTTACCATCGATTGGTAGCAATCTTTACCGTTTGAAAATGATAGATCGGGATGGCGCTTATGCATTTAGCAGAATTGTGAGCTTAACTTTTGATAAAGCCTTCCATTTTTCGGTTTACCATAATCCTGCTGTCAGCTCAATAAACGTTTTTCTAAACTAAGCTACTTGAGTGAGATATTTCTGTTTTCAAAATAATGCGGTGTTTCTCTAGTTAAGGTTTGGGGAGACGACTTTAAGGCATCTTTCCTAAGATGGATTCTGAAACTGCGAGTGAGATTACGTACGTACCCCTTTTTTCAGACAGTCATTAGTTGTTGTATTTCTTTTTTTGCTGGAGACCGTAAACAAAACAAATGAATTTATTCTACTTCCGGAACATTTGTGAATAGGATAAAATTAATTCTATCCGCAAGCCAATTTTAATCGGAGTCGAAGACACCCAATTAAAAGTTTGTATCAAGTAAGTCTGGTTGTATTGCAGTATGATATCATCCGACTTTTTTCGCAGTAGATTTGTACTGTTCAGGCGACTGGCCCATGTTCTTCTTAAAAACTCTTGAAAAGTAAAAAGGATCATCATAGCCAAGGCTCATGGCGATCTCTTTAATCTTGGAATCGTTGGTATAGATCAATTGACACGCTTTCTGTATTTTTAAGTGAATAAAATAGTCCATAGGGGCCATCCCGGTGCCTTTTCTGAAAAGCATAGAAAAATGCGAGCACGACAGCTGGTGTTGTTTTGCCATATCTTCTACGGATAGTTTCTTGTCCAGATTTTGTCGCATATTTCTGATTGTATCCGATACCAGATCGGGCTTGCCGATAGCGTCTTCGCCGAAATGTTTTTCGGGATAAATCAGCATGGCCACGAAGTAATAGATACACATGTTGGCATTGGCGAGGTTTTCCAGGCTGTAGCCCATTTCAAGAGTCTGGTAGATCTTGTGCCACATATCAAGCACCTTTTCATGAAAAGCCAGCTGAGTGGGTCCCCTCTCGGGTAAGATCTGTAACGACTGATTGAAACTATGAACGACCGGGCCTGTAAAATGTACCCAATAAATGGTCCATGGGTCTTCATGGTCGGCCCAGTAACGAATGTACTGATCGGTTGCCGGGAGGAGAATATACTGGTTAGCACACACTTCAAATTTCCTATCGGCAATCACATAATGTCCTTTTCCCTGAACGCAATAAATTAGAATATTATCCTCGCATCCCTTGCGGCGCTCGCGGTAGTGAAACAGCGCTTTTGGGAAATAACCTATATGGGTAATATACAGCTGGAAGAGTGCAGGGTTTTTATGTACGATGTCCCGCAAAATACCAGGCGGCAGACTGATTAGTTTTTCTCCGTCAAATCCATCTCTCCTTCTGAAACTGCTGCTCATCTTATGAAGCTTAAATCGTTGTATTTTCCATTATCTATTTAATTACCTTGCGATAATAGGTATTTTTAAATTAAAAAGTAAAATCAATGTTAGTTTAATGATATAAAAATAGAATTTGAGAAAATAGTAAATCGTGGAATTGTCCATCAAAATAAATGAATGCTCTATATGTATCTGCTCAATGCTGTTCTACTTTTGATTGTCGTTGCAGGCTTCCATTTATTTCTTCCACAGATGATTCTACAATCCTATATCACATGTTGCTATTAGCTGACAAAGTCGTTTTTTTAACTGGGGGCACCGAAGGGATCGGTTTTGAGTGCGCCAAAGTGTACCAGCAGGCGGGGGCTAGCCTATGCATCATCAGCAATGATCCGGGCAGTATATCCTATGCAAAATCACGGTTGGGAAGTGGTATCGTGGAGTTCGTTTTGGCCGACGTAGCCAATTCCGATCAGGTAAAAAACGCAATTGAGCAATGCCTGGATGTCTTCGGTAAGATCGATGTCATTCACAACAACGCGGGTATTTCAAGTCCCTCGAAAGCGCTTCACGATACAACCCAGCTTGAATGGGAAATGCTTTTTGCCGTCAATGTGAGCGGGATATATTACACCACGCTACATGGGATCGACGCGCTGAAAAAATCCGGGGGTAATATTCTTAATACCGGTAGCCTGGTAGGAGAAATTGGCCAGGAAATTCACGCAGCATATACGGCTACAAAAGGGGCTGTAAATTCCCTTACGAAATCCATGGCGTTGGATTATGCACCGTTCGGGATCCGGGTGAACGCAGTTGCTCCGGCAGGTGTCATTACCCCACTTTTACGAAGCTGGAGCCAGCAGCAGCCCGATCCTGAATCTGCCGCGGAATACCTTGCCAACATCCATGCGCTGGGTTACTGCCCGGAAGGCGATGTGATCGCTGATGCCTGTCTGTTCCTTATTTCAGATATGGCACGGTTTGTCACAGGTTGCATTTTGCCGGTGAGCGGCGGCGCGGAACTGGGTTACAAAAAAATGTACAGCAAACAGAAACAGGTTTATGATTTATAAAATTGCCGTAAAAGATGCCCGCTACAAGCTGGACGGAAACGCAGGTAGCGACGCAATTCACCGAGATCCGGTTTATTCCTATGCCGTAACGCAGCTGGCCGACGATAGCGGGATTACCGGAACAGGTTTCGCTTTTACATTGGGAGAAGGAAATGATCTCGTTTGTAAAGCAGCGGAATACTATGCGCAAAAGCTTGTGGGTAAGGATATTGAGGAAACAATGGCTGATTTTGGGACACTTTTCAAACAGTTGTCTGACGACCAGCAATTTCGCTGGCTGGGGCCTCATAAAGGTGTGGTACATCTGGCTTTGGCTTCCGTTACCAATGCGTGTTATGATCTGTGGGCGAAGAAAAAGGGCTTGCCGCTCTGGAAATTACTGGCCGACCTTTCCCCGGAAGCAGTTGTAAATACGCTCGACTTTTCCTACCTCGAAGATGCGCTGACGAAAGAACAGGCTATAGTTCTGTTAACTGAACAGCAAGCCGGTAAAGCAACTCGGGGAGGCATTCTGAAAACCGGGTATCCGGGATACGATACATCAGTAGGCTGGTTTAATTATTCCGACGAAAAAGTGCGGGAGAATTGCAAAAAGGCAATAGTAGCAGGGTTTACGGCTATGAAACTGAAAGTCGGTTCGGCTGATCCCGAGCGGGATATCCGGCGTGCGCACATTGTGCGCGAAGTGGCCGGGGCGGATGTAAAAGTAATGCTGGACGCAAATCAGCAATGGAATTTGCCAGATGCTATTTCAATTTGTAAAAAACTGACAGATGTGAATCCCTACTGGATCGAGGAGCCTACGCATCCTGATGATGTATTGGCGCACCGGAAGCTGGCCAGGGAAATTGCGCCGGTTAAGCTTGCATTGGGCGAGCATGTTCCTAATAAAGTAATCTTCAAAAATTATCTTCAGGCAGAAGCTGCAGCATTTGTACAAGTGGACGCGGTGCGGGTAGGCGGGGTCAGCGAGTTTTTGACCGTCAGTTTGTTATGCAAGAAATTCGGTATCCCGGTGGTGCCGCACGTGGGAGATATGGGCCAGTTGCACCAGCATTTGGTTTTGTTTAATCACATTGCAATGGGGCATGAAGCGTTATTTTTGGAGCATATTCCTCATCTTCAAAAACATTTTGTGCATCCGGCAAACGTTAAAAACGGCGTTTATGAAACCCCGCAGGAAGCAGGCAGCAGCTGCGAGCTGATCGGTATTACTATTTAAAACAATTTTCAGCAAACATGATCCATACCCTCGATATCACAATCAGCGCGTTATACATCACGGCGATTTTTATGATCGGTATGTGGGCTGGGTTAAAGCATAAAAACAAATCAAAAAATAGCTCAAATGAAGCTGGAGCTTATTTTCTGGCTGGTAAAACACTTCGTTGGCCCACGATTGGGCTGGCATTGTTTGCGACCAATATATCCTGCGTACATCTTGTAAGTCTGGCACAAAGTGGTTTCGATACGGGCCTGTTGAACGGAAATTTTGAATGGATGGCCGCTTTCATCCTGATTCTGCTTGCGCTTTTCTTTGCACCATTCTATATCCGCTCGGGTGTTTCAACTCTGCCCGATTTCCTTGAAAGAAGATACGACCGCGCCAGCCGGGACTGGCTGGCTGTCATATCGGTGGTATCGGCGGTGATTGTGCATATTTCATTTTCGCTTTTGGCTGGTGGTATTGTCCTTCAGACATTGTTTGGCGTAGATATGTACACCAGCATCATCGCCATTTCGGTGATTACTGCTATTTACACGATCGTGGGCGGACTGACCGCAGTGGTTGTTACAGAGTCCATTCAAACGGTGGTATTGCTGTTCGGTGCGGTAGTAATCAGCGTCGCTGCATATAACAAAATGGGTGGCTGGGAGCCGATGGTGGGCGTTTTGCAGGCGAGTAACCAGCTGGAAAAACTGTCGATGATGCGCCCGCACGGGGATAGTAGCGGGATGCCCTGGTATGCGGTTTTTCTCGGATATCCTATTCTTGGAATCTGGTACTGGTGTGCGGATCAGACGATTGTTCAGCGGGTTTTGGGTGCCAAAGACGAAAATCATGCGCGGCTTGGTCCACTGTTCTGCGGATTTATCAAGATTCTTCCAGTATTCATTTTCGTACTTCCGGGCCTTTTCGCTTATGCTCTTTCCCAAACTGGCGGGTTGGATATTTCGGCACTACAGTCTGTTGAAAACGGCAGACAGGTTGTCAATAGCAAAGGAATTTACACATTAATGATCACGCAGCTTTTGCCGAAAGGATTGGTTGGGGTATTGGTAGCTGCATTGTTATCCGGACTGATGAGCCAGATCTCAGGTGCACTCAACTCCATTTCGACGTTGGTAAGCTACGATATTTATCAGCGCCGCAAGCCCGACATCTCTGACCGCGAGCTGATTCTGGTTGGAAAAATTGCTGCGGGCATTGCGCTGGTCGTTTCACTGGCTACTTTGCCGCTTTTGAACAGTTATGAAAGCATTTTTAATGGTCTCAATGATATTATCGCGCACATTGCGCCTCCGATAACCGCCGTTTTTCTATTGGGAATTTTCTGGAAAAAAGCTTCGGCAGAATCTGCAAAGTGTACGCTCTGGATTGGCTCGGCAGTAGGAGTAATCGTGTTTGCAGTTAACAAGCTTTTCCCTGAAAGTCTTATCGGGCAAATCCCATTTATGATGATGGCCTTTTATTTATTCTGCTTTTGCGTGGCTGTTCAGGTCATAAGCTCTTTTATTTTCCCTGTCCGTCACACGGCTGAAAGCATGCAACTGTACTGGAAATCACCTTTGGAATCGCTTCAGGCGCCCGGCTGGCGGGGTATTGGGAACTACAAAACACTCTCGGCGCTACTTGCTGGTATTATGATCTTTTTATTCTGGTTTTTCAGATAGTCCAAATCGTTGAATTTTGATAATTGTTTTGTGCAAGAACCGGTAGAAGCCGGTTTGCTGCATTTTTGGTGCTCTGTATTTCACAAATTTTATTCTTTTCAATAATCGTATTATCCATTATTTTATCAGGTTAGTCCATTTCAATGTGATTTTAGCCTGTCTAATTTTACCTCATCAAATAGTATAAATTAATGAAAAGATATGGAAATAAAAATAGTGTTACCTGTGGCGAATAGTCTTCAATCTAACCATTCAAACCCGATCATATGAAAGAAGTATATTTTACTCAATTTCGATGGAAGCAACAGCTTCTGCTGCCAGTGCTCTTACTTTCCTGCCTGAACATACTATGTGTGTCGGGAACCAAAGTTTATGCCCGTGCAATAGATATCAGCGGAACCGTCACATCGGCCCCTGATAACATAGGTCTGCCGGGTGTTTCAATCACCGTTAAAGGTACGACCTTCGGCACAGTGACCGATATGAATGGTAAATACATGCTGAATGTGGCCGACGAAAACGCAGTGCTTGTGTTCTCCTATATTGGTTACGAAGCTTCCGAGCAAACTATAGGGGGCCGCAGTGTTATCGATGTTGTTCTGAAAGAAGATCTGAAACAGCTCAGTGAAGTGGTAGTGGTAGGTTATGGAACGCAGAAAAAGGTAAACCTGACCGGCGCAGTAGCTACTGTAAGCGGAGAAGAAATGATCAGAAGACCGGTTACGAACCCAACAGCGATGCTGCAGGGAACAATGCCGGGTGTTCAGGTGCGGCAGGGAACGGGCGAGCCGGGTAATGAAGGGGTATCTGTGCGGATACGGGGTACAGGTACTTTCAGTGGCGCAGGTTCGGATCCACTTGTATTGATCGATGGCGTACAGGGCAATATGGCCGACCTGAATCCCAATAATATTGAAAGTGTATCGGTATTGAAGGACGCCGCTTCCGCATCCATTTATGGAGCAAGGGCGGCCAACGGGGTGATTCTGGTAACGACGAAAAAAGGGAGTGAAGGAAAGCTGAGTGTGCAATACAGCGGGAATTATGCGATTAACAAGCCTACGAAGCTTTTTGACCTGATCACGAATTCGGCGGAATATATGGAGTTGTATAATGAAGCACGTCTCAATTCGGGGCTTACTTCCGGCTTGTATTCACAGCAGCAGATCGACGAATACCGCAATGCAACCGACCGCAACCTGTACCCGAATACCGACTGGCTGAGTCTGATTTTTCAAACAGCCCCCACGCACCAGCACGACCTGACTTTCAGCGGCGGACGTGGCGGAACGCATTTCAATGCTTCCGTCGGATACGTGAACCAGAAAGGTGTGATGAAAGGATTTGATTTTGAAAAATACAATGCGCGGTTGAACATAGCTTCTCAGATAACCAAGAAGATTAAATTCGGCGCAAATCTTGCATTGAAATCGGGTAATACGACATCGCCTGTTTTTGGCTCGGAGGATATGTTCCTGTCGGCTATGTCACAGGCACCTACTTACGGGCCAAAGCTCGCCGACGGCAGCGGCAGGTTTACCTACAAAGCGTATGATCTTGAGTACAATAACAAAAACCCGATCGCGCTTTTGGAAGGAAATATCAACCGCGACAAGCTGGATTATTCGGCCAATACGCAGGGTTGGTTTGAAGTAAATCTGTTGAAAGGATTGACCTGGTATGCGAAAGGGGCAGTTAATGCGGATTTTTACAAGACCAAATCTTTCAAGCCTCCGCTGCAGCTTTACAATTTTCGTACGAATGATTTCATGGCTACCCTGGATCTTGGCGGCGGACTGGAAGTGAAAGATGAGCAGAATGTTTATACCAATTTATTCTCCTATCTGGATTATGAGCGCACTTTTGCCCAAAACCATGCATTCAAACTGCAGGTAGGATATAGTACCGAAAAAAGTACATATCAATACCTGGAAGCGATCCGGAGAAACTTTCCCACCGATGTGCTGCGCGAGATCAATGCAGGAAGCCCATCGATACAGTATGCAAATGGTTCTAAGAATGAGTGGGCAATACGTTCATTCTTTGGAAGACTGAACTACAATTTTAAGGAACGTTACCTGCTGGAAGCCAACATGCGTTACGACGGAACTTCCAGGTTGAATGCGGATTCCCGATGGGGAGTGTTCCCTTCCTTCTCTGCGGGCTGGCGGGTTACGGAAGAGGATTTTATCAAAAATCTGGATTTTAAATGGCTCAATAGCCTGAAGTTTCGTGGATCCTGGGGGCAGCTGGGAAACCAGAATATTGGAAATTATCCTTATCAGGCGATCCTGAGTTTTACAGGCAATTACTCGTTTGACGATTCCAACCTGTCTTCCGGTGTAGCGCAAACGCAGCTTTCCAATGCTAATATCCGCTGGGAAACTACAACCATCGCTGACATAGGCATGGATCTTACCGTCTTCAGTGGCCTGAATCTGACCGCAGACTTGTATCGTAAAACAACAACCGATATTTTGCGAAGCTCGCAGGTGACAGGAGTAGTAGGCCTTGGCGCACCAACGATCAACAATGGAACCATGCAGAATACGGGTGTGGAGCTAGGCGTTACGTACAATCACCAGGTTTCGAGTGGCGTATTTTCAGGATTGAACTACACAATAGGTGCCAATCTGGAACATTATAAAAACAAGCTGGTCAAATTCGGACAGCGTGAAATTGACGGTTACCGGATCCGGGAAGAGGGCAGGGAGTACGAAACTTACTACATGCTCGAAATGACAGGTATTTTCCAGTCACAAGATGAGATTGCGGCTGCGCCAAAGCAGTATAATGACGCGACGGTGCCGGGAGATATCCGTTTCAGGGATGTAAATGGCGACGGAGTGATCAACGATGAAGACCGTGTGGTGATGACAGGAAATTATCCTGGATTAAACTATGCATTCAACCTGTCGGCTAACTGGAAAGGCTTTGATTTTTCTGCTCTTTTTCAAGGTGTTAATAATGTTAAATTTTTTGTAGACAATTGGGGAACAGTCCCTTTTGTACAAGGCTCGCCGCCGACAACGGACTGGCGTAACCGCTGGACGCCGGAAAATCCGTCGACTACCATGCCGCGAATTTACTGGGGCTGGGGCGCACCTGATCGCATTCGCAGGCCATCTTCCTACTTTTTGCAGGATGCTTCTTACCTGAGACTGAAAAACCTTACAGTGGGATACTCCCTTCCTCAGACATTGGTAAAAAAGATCGGCATGGATAACCTGCGCCTGTTCTTTTCTGGTGATAACCTGATTACGGCTACAAAATACCCAGGCCTGGATCCGGAGCGCGGCGGAAGCGGAGCGTTTGTACAATATCCTCAAAACAAGATTTACTCATTCGGACTAAATATTAAACTATAATGAAAAGTCAGAAAATAAAACTGTTCATGCTGCTGGCGCTGGCTTTCAGTTCATGCAACGATAACCTCGATCTGAATCCGCTTGACCAGATTTCTTCGTCTACTTTCTGGAAAACGAAAGGGGATTTTGACAAAGCATTGACGGCCAATTATGCTTCTATGCAGGCCGATCCTTGGGCGGTGGAATTGCCGGTCTGGAATTGTCTTGCGGATGATGGGTTTGCGCAGCACAATTCAGGAAGTGCCCGGGAAATTACATCGGGAAGTATCAGTCCATCCACAGGCGGTTATGTTTCTGGTGTTTATGGAGAAAGTTATAAGGCGATCGCGCGGGTGAATATTTTCCTGGCACAGCTTGAGGCCTACACAAATTCGGATATATCCAATGCGGACCGTACGCTTTATGAGGCAGAAGTTCGTTTTTTGAGAGCATTTTACTATTTCCAGCTCTACCATTTGTATGGGGATGTTCCATTGGTTTTAGTACCGCTTACCCTGGAAACACAAAATCAACCTAAAGTGCCTGCTGCTGAAATACTTGCGCAGATCAATGCAGATCTTGATTTTGCCATTGCCAATCTGAAATCGAATGCATACCCGCAAAACGGTGGTCACGCAGCAGTGTCTTCCGCGCAGGCTTTGAAAGCCCGTGTACTGATTTTTGCTGCTTACGGAGAAGATGGAACACCCGATCCGACGGTGCTGACGCAGGTAAAAGAGCTCACAAGCGCCGTAATACCAAAGTACACTCTGAGTCCTAACTTCGAAGATCTGTTCCGCGACGCGGGGCAGAAAAACAACCCGGAGATCATTTATTCGATTAACTTTCTGGCACCTAACAACACGCGTCCTTGGGATATGTATTATGGCGACTGGCTGGTAGCAAGTCCGTTACAGAATTTCGTTGATGCTTTTGAATGCACTGATGGACTTCCCTACGGCGTATCGCCGCTGACAGACAAAGACGAACCTTTCAAAAACCGGGATTCACGTCTTGCTAAAACAGTTTTTGTGGATCATCCTGATTTTGGTGGAGGCCGGGTGCATATTCCGTCTAACAGCCGCCCGTCGGGTTATGGTGTTATGAAATTCCTTGCACCTGAAAATATTCCATTTGGATTTTCAACATTGAGTCAGCAGAATGCAGTAGTACTGCGTTTGGCAGATGTTTTACTGATGTACGCAGAGGCGCAGAATGAACTTGCAGGGCCGGATGCATCGGTTTACAAAGCGATCAACGATGTGCGGCTACGTTCCAAAATGCCCACATTACCAACCGGGTTAACCAAAGCGCAAATGCGTGAAAGAATCCGGCACGAACGACGCATTGAGCTAGGCTTTGAAGGCTTGCGTTATTACGACTTGAAAAGATGGCGCATCGCAGAAACGGTCTTGAATAACGTAAAAGACAGTTTCGTCCCTTACAAATTTGAAAAGAAGTTTTACAAATGGCCCATACCCCAACCCGAAATCGACAAAAGTGGTGGTGTACTGGTGCAAAATGAAGATTATCGTTAGGGAGAAGCATAGGCTTCGCTTGGTCTGACAAACTGAGCGAAGCAGAATTGATATCCTGGTGAAGTACCAAACCTATATCCATGAGAAATAACCTACTATTAACAACCATCCTGAGTCTTTTATCAATTACTGGCTGCTTTTCGCAACAAACCAACTTGCGTATCTGGTACGATAAACCGGCTGCTCAATGGGAAGAGACGATTCCTGTGGGGAATGGGCGGCTGGGGATGATGAACGACGGCGGGGTGTTGAGCGAAAATATTACGCTCAATGATATCACGTTGTGGTCAGGAGCGCCACAGGATGCGAACAATTATGAGGCTCACAAAAGTCTGCCTGAGATCCGGAAATTGCTTTTGGATGGAAAAAACGATGAGGCTCAGCAGTTGGTTAATCAGAATTTTGTGGCAAAAGGGGAAGGCTCAGGACACGGAGATGGGGCCAATGTTCCTTTTGGATGTTATCAGGTGTTAGGAAATCTGCACATGAATTTTTCGTACAAAGGTATTGACTCTTCAAAGGTTCAGTTTCAGCGTTATAAGCGTGAGTTGTCTCTCAATAATGCTGTTTCCGGTTTGGTATACACAGTCAATGGTGTGACCTACAAGCGAGAGTATTTTACAAGTTTTGGTGATGATGTGGGTATCATCAAAATTTCTGCCGATAAACCTGGTCATCTCAATTTACGCCTTTCACTGGACCGCCCCGAACGTTTTCAGACCGTTGTAAAGAACAATGTGCTCGAAATGTCGGGGCAGCTGAACAATGGGACCGATGGAAAAGGAATGAAGTATCTGACCAAGATTAAGCCGCAGGTGAAAGGCGGGAAAATAGTTACTTCAGGAAAACAAATTGTGATTTCTGATGCAGATGAAATTATCCTTTACTTTTCAGCAGGTACCGATTTTAAAACCAAAAACTTTGAATCGGAGACGCAGAGGCTGATTGATGTCGCATTGAAAAAATCTTACACTGTTCAGAAACAAACGCATATAGCAAACTTCCAGAAATTGTACAACCGTGCAACAATGCATCTTGGCGGGTCCAAAGGCGATCAAATGCCGACCGATCAGCGGCTTGCTGCGTTTCATAAAAATCCCGGATCAGATAATGAGCTGCCAGTTTTATTCTTCCAGTTTGGCCGGTATCTGAGCATCAGCAGCACACGCGTAGGATTACTGCCACCGAACTTGCAGGGACTGTGGGCGAACCAGATCCAAACACCGTGGAATGGGGATTATCATTTGGACGTGAATGTGCAGATGAACCACTGGCCGGTTGAGGTAGCCAATCTATCTGAACTCAATTTGCCGTTGGCCGATCTGGTGAAAGGCATGGTAAAAGATGGAGAAAAAACGGCTAAGGCTTATTATAAGGCCAATGGTTGGGTTGCACACGTAATCACGAATGTATGGGGTTATACCGCTCCGGGAGAGGAAGCTTCCTGGGGTGCAAGCAATGCAGGTTCGGGCTGGATTTGCAATAATTTGTGGGAGCACTATGCATTCACAAATGATAAAAATTATCTCAGGGACATTTACCCTATACTTAAAGGTTCAGCTGAATTTTATAGTAGCGCCTTGATCAGGGATTCAAAAACAGGCTGGCTGGTTACCGCCCCATCTGTTTCTCCTGAAAATTCATTTTACCTGCCTAACGGAAAAACTGCGTCAATTTGTATGGGACCCACTATTGATAACCAGATCACCCGTGAGCTTTTTACCAATGTGATCACCGCATGCGAAGTGCTGGGCACGGATTCGGATTTTAAAAAACTTCTTGAAAACAAACTGAAAGAACTGCCGCCTCCCGGCGTTGTGGGAAGCGACGGCAGACTGATGGAGTGGTTGGAGGAGTATAAGGAAACAGATCCCAAACACCGTCACATTTCGCATCTGTACGGACTTTATCCTGCTGGGTTGATTACTCCTGAAAAAACACCCGAACTGGCAACAGCCTCAGCTGCTACGCTGGAAGTACGCGGCGACGACAGTCCTGGTTGGTCAAAGGCTTACAAGCTACTATTTTGGGCCCGATTAGGTGACGGTAACAGGGCTGACAAGCTACTAAGGGAATTGCTTATGCCGACCTTGCAAACAAACATCAATTATGGAGGAGGGGGAGGAGTATATCCCAATCTGCTCTCGGCTGGCCCACCTTTCCAGATCGACGGCAACTTTGGGGGCACAGCCGGGATCGCCGAAATGCTGATCCAGAGTCATGATGGTTATATTGATGTATTACCCGCAATCCCGGATTCCTGGAAAGCGTCGGGCGAAGTGAAAGGACTGAAAGCACGAGGCAATTTTACGGTGAATTTTGCATGGAAGGATGGTAAAATAACTACCTACAAGATTACATCGAAAGATCCTCGAAAAGTGCTGGTGAAGATTAATGGAGAGAAAAAGGAAATTACATCAACCCGCGAAAAATGAATTGATTATGTTTAGTTATTTTGATAATATCAGGAAGTTGAACCAGTTACGGCTGGTTGCTTGTCTGCTCACATTTGTTTCATTTCAGTCCTTTTCACAAAGTTTTGAAGCTGAGTCTGGTGCCATTGCAGGTGGTGCGGATATTCAGGATTGTGAATCCTGTTCGGGACAAAAAATGATTGGGAACCTAGGCGGTGGTTCGGTTACGATTCCTGTGAATGTGGCCGCAGCGGGGACTTACAAGCTGCTGCTTTCCTACTGCACCAGCGATCAGCGAACGATCAACGTGACGCCCAATGCGGATGATTTGATCGCAGTAACCTGCCCAGCTTCCGGAGGTTGGTCGACAGTTGTGACAATCGGTGTGAATGTGACACTGAACGCGGGAAGCAATGCAATCAAGCTCGATAATACATTTGGTTACGGGCCGAATGTTGATAAAATAACCTTGATACCACTGAATGCGCCCAATATCCAAACCATCGCATTTGGTACCAATAACAAGATCAATTACGATCTGAACAACGGCACCTATGATGTGTATTTCAACAATGTAAAAACGGTCGGAGAGGTTTTTGCAACGGCACATTCCAATTCTGTTGCCAACAGTACATCTGGTTACAGCAGTCGGGTATATTCATCAGCCGCGATTAGCGATGAGTTTGGTGCGGGAACCAGGCACGTAATCACGCTCACGGGCAGCGGTCAGCTGGAAATGCAGCAGGTTTTTTATACATATTCAGGGAAAGACCATTTTTATACGGAATTGATACTCAATGGTTCCGGTTCAAATTCTTACAAAATGACGCCGATCACGTCCAATGCGGTTGATATTCAATCGAATGGGGACAGGCGGGCACTTTTTGTTCCTTTCGACAATGATAAATGGATTCGTTATGAAGCGAAGGAAATTGGCTATGCGAATTTTACTTCATCAGAAGCAGGAGCGATTTACGATAATACCAGCCGTAAAGGCTTAATCATAGGTTCCGTAGAGCATCAAGTATGGAAAACAGGCGTGAACCTCGCAGGCGAAGGGCGCACCGGAACTTCATTTATCTCCGTCGTAGCCGGCTGGACGAGCGAAAATGTGACACGAGACAAGAGAGGTCATGGTTGGGTTGGTATAGGAAAGCAAAGTTGCAAATCACCTCGGATATTGGTGGGCTATTACAATGACTGGCGTAATGGTTTTGAAGAATATGGAAAAGCAAACGCACTGGCAGAGCCAAGGTATATTTTTGATTGGACCGGCGGCACTCCTTTTGGTTGGAACAGCTGGGGCGCTATTCAGGCGGATCTGAACCTTCCGAAAGCAAAAGCGGTAGTGGATTACTTTGCAGATCAGGTTCCAACATTCCGAAATGGAGATAATACCCTTTTCATTGATCTCGATTCTTACTGGGATAACCTCACTCCTGGTGGCTTAACAGGTGATTTTAGTCAACTTACTGAGTTTGCTGATTATTGTAAAACGAAAGGTCTGAAACCAGGTATATACTGGGCACCGTTTGTGGATTGGGGCAAAACGAACCGGCAAATGGAAGGCAGTTCCTACAATTATGAGGAGGTTTGGACCAAAGTGAACGGTGCACCGATTGATCTGGACGGCGCTTATGCACTGGATCCTACACACCCGGCCACAAAAGCAAGAATTGCTTATTTAATAGGGAAATTTAAGGCGTGTGGCTTTGAAATGATCAAGATAGACTTCTTGGCACATGCTTCACTGGAAGCGGATGGATTTTACCAATCCGATATTCACACAGGCATGGAAGCATACAAAGTGGGTATGGAATATCTGACAGATCAACTGGACGGATCCATGCTGGTATATGCTGCAATTTCGCCCAGCCTTGCTACAGGGCGTTACGTGCACATGCGGCGGATAGCCTGCGACGCGTACAAGGATATCAGCGAAACGGCTTATACACTCAATAGCACTAATTATGGCTGGTGGCAAAACCAGATATACCAATACATTGATGCAGATCACATTGTTTTCGGAACCCAAACTGCCGGTGAAAACCGTGCAAGGCTTGCTTCTTCCATTGTAACAGGAACCATTATTACAGGAGATGATTATTCAACTGATGGAATCTGGAAAACCACATCGCAAACGCTTTTACAAAATGCTGGCTTGCTCGAGTTAGCAAAAAACGGAAAAGCTTTCCGGCCCGTAGAAGGCAATACGGGCTGGGATCCTAATGCACTTTTTATCCAAACAGTCGGTGGAGATCATTACCTGGCTGTTTTTAATTATGGAGCAGAAACCAAAGTTTTTTCAATAGACCTTGCCAGGGCCGGACTGAATGGACAAACGAACTATTTATCTGAGGAGCTTTTTAGCAGAGCAGATCCGTCGGCGAAGGCAATGGCTGCAACGGTACAAGGGATTTTGTCTCTCACTATTCCCCCAAAGGATGTTATGATCATCCATTTGAGAGATGCTGCATTGCCCGTTACATTGATTTCATTCGATGCGGAGCAGGTCAATTTAGCTACAGTTTTACGCTGGAAAACGGCTTCTGAATCTAGTAATAAAGAATTTGTTGTAGAAAAAAGTGCAGATGCGGTGGCCTTTCATGCAATTGGTAAAGTAGCAGGTCGCGGGGATTCCGATAAGCCAGTTCAATACACATTCAGCGATCCGTCACCACAGGCCCATCCAATCAGTTATTACAGGCTTAAGCAAGTCGATTTTGATGGTAAGTCTGAAAACTCCCGGATTGTGGCCGTCAGCTTTACAAATAAAGACTCTCTTATATTGTTTCCAAATCCTGCAAATACAAAGTTAAACCTGAAAGTTCCCAAGAATTTTGGCAGTGATCTACATTTGAAGATTGTAGGTATGGATGCTAAAAGTAGGCTGATGGACCAGTTTGCCAAAAATACGGATAATGGTCTGACCATTGACATCAGCAACCTGGACAAAGGTACTTATCTTCTTTCTGTAGAAGACGGTAATGGTAATAGCCACGGAATTAAGTTTGTGAAAGACTGATTCTCTGGCTGACCACCATTGCGATAGGAGGTGACCTGTATGCATAAACGGCAATCAGCGAGGCACACCATTTCCTTCAGTAGTGTGTGCACCAATGCTACTCAGGTGAATCACTTTTTTCACGTTTGCGGCAGTTACCGCCTGCTTGTAGTTAGCTGCGATTGCCGAATAGGATTTGATAACATCTGTAGCCGGGTCAAAAAAATCGGCAGGATCAATCACTTCGATAAGATATACAACGTCTGTGCCTTTAAAGGTCAGTGTCAGAAAATCCGTATCATGTATGGAGCCAATTGCTGCTTTGGCTCCCAGATCCTCAATGCTATTTTTTCTGTCAGCTTGACTGCTGATGACGGTTATCGAGTGTCCTCTATGTAACAATTGATAAGTTAATGGTTTTCCTATGTTACCCAACGAGCCTGTAATGACAATATTCAATTTTATCTTCTTTATGATTGCTGAATTGCACTGCAAAATTCAACAATCATAAAGTGGCCTTTGTAGCCTCATCTGTGGGTGTTGTCAATCCCATAATTCAGTATAGTGTTTTCGGGGCGCTTTTACGCCTGCCCCGCCAGATAAGCAAACCCGACACAGGCAAACTGGCGGCGATCAGACTTGCAAAAAAGGCCAGAATCTTACCAGGCAGTCCTAGTATGCTGCCCGTGTGTATTTCATAGTTGAGACCTCTGAGTTTTTCGCCCGGATTCTTGTCTGTAAAGTAGTGTGTCTTCAACAATTTACCCGTGTACTGATCATACTGCTCTATGACCTGATTATATGTCTGTCCGTTTCTGACCAACACATTGAATACGCCCTGCCTGCTTACCGGAAAATAGATGTGATAACCTTCTGCATGAGGATGTTTTCGCCTTACACTGGAGAATACTACATCTATGGGCAAATCAATTTTACTCTGAGACGTATCTGAAAAAACAGGTGCCTTTGCAGGATAACTTTTACCGGCGTTTGCAATCCACTGTACGCTGGCGTCAAACCAAGAAAAGGCAAATACCATACCGGTTAGCCCGATTATAAGCATGAATGCCATCGAATAGAACCCGGGGATATTGTGAAGGTCATAGTTTTTTCTTCTCCATTTCGTAGTGCTTTTCCACCGGAACCAGTAACGCTGCCGGGCTGCACTCTTGTTTTTGGGTTTCCAGAGAATCAAACCAGTGACCAGCGAGATGACAAAAATCAGCGTGGCAATGCCTGTGATTGGCTGCCCGATCTCATTGCTCAGCAGCAGGCTCCAGTGTAAATAAAGTATAATCCTGAAAAACTCAAACTCAGAATTTTCGGTAGCAATTACCTGACCGGAATATGGATTGATAAAGATTGATTCGTAATACTCCTTCCGATCCCAGTACCAAATACCGGGATCGCCGCTTTCCTTATAAGCCCTGAAGCGCAAAGATCTGTCTTCCGAATTATAAATCTCAACGGCCGATACAGGCTTATCAGCTCCATAGCTATCCTGTGCTGCCTGGAGCGTCTGACTTAGAGGGAGACCTTTTCGTCCGGGAGATTGAATGAAATACTTGTCTGCATACAGCAGAGGCTTAATTTCATCTATGAATACATAGATACAACCTGTGATCCCCAAAATGAAAACAATAATCCCCGATACCAGCCCAAGCCAGAGATGGATCTTGCCTGTTAATTTCTTTACATTCATTTTCAGAACATGTTGACGATATCAAAAGGGAAACAAATCCGACTACAAGACTTATTTCCCTTCTGACAGGAAGACTAGAATCTAAATGTCAGATTTGCAGCAAAATTGGCAGGAGCCTGGGCATTTCCCCAGCTGTCCCAGTATCTTACGTTAGTTAGATTGTTCACCTTGACGTTGATACCCCATTTTTCCTGATTATAAAAGGCTGTGGCACCGAGAATGGTGTAAGCAGGAACGGCGAAACTGTTGTTGGTTGCTCTGTAAATCTTATCAACATAATTAAGGCCGGCTCCAAGACCCAACCCTTTAAGCGTACGCTGAAAAGTGTAGGATGTCCATACATTCGCAACGTTTTCGGGCGCGTTGGCGGCTTTGTTTCCTTCAATTGCCGGGTTAGATGCTTTTTTGATACGGTTATCGTTAAAGGCATAACCGGCCACAATGTTCAGTCCTCTTACCGGCTGGGTGATCAGTTCGAACTCGGCACCTTTGCTTACCTGTTTTCCATCCTGTACAGTAAACATATCCGCATCCACCCTGGTCGCATTGTCAATCAGGATGTGATAGTAACTTACAGACGCCGTGAGCTTTTTATCAAAAAACTCCGCTTTCACACCGCCTTCGGCCTGGTTGGCAAATTGAGGATCTAAAATAAGTCTGGTTCCGTCAGGCTGAAGCACCGGCGCAATGTTCTGAAATCCGCTCATGTAGTTGGCGAAGGCAGACAGTCTGTTTCTCAGGATTTGGTACACAACTCCTAATTTTGGAGCCAGGGATGTTTGTTCAAATCCTTCCTGTGTTCCTTTGATTTCTTTACTGTTAAAATGATCGATTCTGAGTCCCAGCATAACAGAGAAGCGGTCTGTGAAATTGATCACATCTGAAAAATAGGCACTCAATGTATGTTGATCTGCGGTAGGATAGGGTTCAAAGCTGACGGTCCTGTCGATGTTTTGTTTAATTACGGGGCTGAAATTTTCCGTTACATTGATTGTATCAATCATATTTGCTTCGGAGAAAAGAAACTTCCCGTTGTAATATCTGTAGTTGGCACCCATCAGGATGTTATGCTTTACATTCCCTGTTGAGAATTTGCCGTTGACATTATGCTGCAGATTGCTGTAAGCATTGTAAAGTGGCCCGTAAACAGAAGACGCCCTTACCACAACAGCGGGGGAGGCCCAGATGACCGGACGCTGGTAGCTATGGTCCACATTCTCCTCAACATAAGAAAACAGGGTAGTGGATTTAAAGTTGTCAGAGAGTTTATAGATAACTTCAGCAAATAGCCTGGTTGCGGAATTTTTTACGTCCGTGTTGTCGTGATATAAAGATCTGCGAAAATCCAGGCGAAAATCCTTAGGGCTTTTTATCAAAGGAGAGCCGATGATAAAATTCATAGGCTGTGTATTGTTAACCTTCAGAAATTCTGCATCCACATTCAATGTGAGTCTGGTGCTGGCGTGATAAGACAAGCTGCTAGCAATCAGAAACTTGTTGTTGAAGCCGTAGTCCAGAAAACTTCTTTCTTTGTGCAGGGCAATATTGGTTCGCATCAGCACCGTTTTTTGTTTATTCAAAGGTGTATTGACATCTGCCGTAATCCGGTTTAAACCATAACTGCCGGTAGCATATGATATTTCTGTCCTGGATGTTTCAAATGGCTTTTTGGTCACAAGGTTTACCACCCCGCCATAAGACGAAACCGAAGATCCGAATAGCGTAGCCGAAGGGCCTTTGAGTATTTCAATGCGTTCCACATTGCCAATATCCAATGAGGAACGCTCCGAAGCAGATTCCATACCGTTTCTGGCATTGATTCCTATCCCGAAACCTCTCAGAAAAGCATTGAAACCACCGGAAGGGTTGATTACAGGAACAGCACCCGGCGCATTTCGGATTACATCTGTCAGGCCGACAGACAACTGCTCTTTAATCAGCTTGATACCGACTACGCTGTAAACCTGCGGGTTTTCAAGGTTTTTCAGCGGCATTCTGGCTATGTAGTCAGATTCTTTGTTGGCAAATTTATTAGGGCTGCCATTGACTATGACCTCTTGAAGCGTTTTACTGTCTTCTTTCAAAAAAATGACAGGCAATGTCAAGGTCTGATCGTGAGTTACTTCCACATTTTGTTCCATCGCTTCATAACCAAGATATTGAATTATAAGGGTATTAGAACCGGCAGGGATATTCCGGATAAGGAATTCTCCATTTTCATCCGTTTGTGAACCTTTTCCGGTTCCCTTCACCGAAAGGTTCACAAATTCTGCAGGCTTACTGTCAGAAGTTTTTATAATGCCCTTCAAGGCTCCCTTGGTGTCTGTCTGTATCTGAAGAAAAATCTGTTTGTCGCTGACCTGTGCCTTTTTGAGCGTATTTCCCAGCAAGCGCGAAAAAGCTTCGCCCACTGAAATGTCTTTATAATTGATTGTTACCCGCCGGTCCGACTCAATTTTACTATTGTTGTAGGAAACGCTGCAGCCTGCCTGATCGGCTATCGCATGAAGTGCATCTGCCAGACGGACATTTTCCAGGTTTATTGAGATAATTCGGTTAAGCGTTGGCGATTGGGCACGGGACACGAATGGTACAAGAAAAAGCAGATAAAAAAACAGGTTTAGCCATTTTAAGTGGCTTTTTGGCAAAGAGTACATAAATTTGAAACAAATGGTTAAATAATCAGTGAAACGGTTGTTTTCCATAGGTCCGGTGCAAAGTTTGGCGATGGAGCACCGGCCTTTTATGGTTCTAATACGTTTTGTGCATTAATATATGGTTACGTTTTTTTTATTAATTGTATATTTAAACTGCATTACGTAGCTCATCCTTTCAAGTACATATTCCAGCGATTGTCCTTCAAATTCCCCTGTGTAATGCTGGCGGGCAATGTGTTCCGGAATTTTATTCACTTCGATATTGTACCAGCGCTCCAAAGTAAGAGCTGCGTTTTTCATACTTTCATTATCAAAAATGAGTTTGTTATCCTTCCATGCTAAATAACGGTTAGCATAAACGTTATCTTTTTTTAATCCGGTAGATACATCGAATTGACCACGTTGATTTGCAGTTAGTATCAGGTGTCCTCCACCCTGATTCCCGGATAGGGCTGAGAACTGCACCTTTCCTTCCTTCACAACAAGTGTGGTGGTGTGTTCTGCATAAGCCTTTAAGCTGAAAACAGTTCCCAGTACCCGAACGCTGGTTTGTGAAGTGCGGACTACGAAAGGTCTTTTGGCATCTTTTGCTACAGCAAAATAAGCCTCACCGGAAAGTATAACCTGTCTGCTTGTATCTGAAAACCTGGCAGGAAAATGAATTTCACTGTCGGCGTTAAGATAAATTTCTGTTCCGTCAGAAAGTCTTATGGCTCTTTTTTCGCCCTTTGCTGTTTTGATCCTCTGGTACTGGATATTTGCGACATGCTTTGTTAACAGAGGTTTGCTCTCATACTGTCTTTTGAATAAGAAAAACGAGAGAGCGCATGCCACAAGTACAGTAGCAGCCACCATCCAGGGTTTCCAAAACGCATGTATTTGCTTTGTATGTAACTGGTGATCATACACATGCTGTCCGACTTTTTGCCATATTCTGGCTTGATGCAATGGGATATCCTGCTCAGAAGGGAAACTTACTTCTGCTTCGGCATTATCCAGCCATTTCTCGACAGCAAGTCTCTCCTCTGATGAGCAAAGTCCTTCTGCATATTTCTCCAAAAGTTCGGCTGTTATCTTCATGGCAGTACATTACGAATGTGCGATCGTAAGGCAGTCGTGAGAAAGCTCTGTTGGTCCTAGTTGTAATCCGAAATTTTTATCAAAATTTTTAGAGGTCTGCTATTGATATTCTTTCAGCTCAGATTTGAGAAAGCTGAGGGCCTTGGTGAGATGATTTTTGACCGTTTTCTCTGATATTAAAAGATCGGCGGCAATTTCTTTAGTTGTCAATCCTTTTTCCCTGCTCATTTTGTATACCATCCTGCATTGACAAGGTAGTTGGTCGACCAGATTTCCTACTTTATCTGAAAGCGCATGGTACAGTACATCATTCTCGGTGCAGTTTTCGGAGGAGTAGCAGGGCAGAGCTGCGGCAGAGTCTGTATGGATGGGGGCTTTTGCTTTCCTTCTGTAATAATCAATAAGCTTGAATTTGGCCGCCCTTGCCAGGTAATTTTCCAGAGGACCTTCTATTTCCAGGCTTTCTCTTCTTTCCCAAAGAGAGCAAAAAATCTCCTGAACGATCTCTTCGGCAACAACTGCGTCCTGCGTCTGATGGTAGCAAATACCGAAAACGTTCTTCCAATGAAGGTCATATATTCGGCGGAATGATTCTCTATCGTAGAACACAGACTCTTAGCTTAGGATGTTAGAGGTAATACTTATTTAGATTTATTCTAATCGAAGCAAAAGTCGTGTTAAAAAAGCTGAATACAAAATTTGAGCGTGGAAAATTGGTAGCAGGCATGTTATAGCCTGCTTTCTACAATTTCCCGGATCGTAGCATTACTCTCCTGTCCGTCACCACTTTCATTCCTCAATTCGCTCAGCCTTCTTTTAAGTTTTTTTATCATGCGGCGGTATTGTTGAGTCCGCGTTGGGAAAAATGTGGTAAAGATCATAATAATGAACCCAATACGCGGCTTGCGATGATAGTTTCTGACGTAGTCGAATATCTGGGAAGCAAACAACAAGTTAAAGAGATGACCATTTAATATGTAGGCACGCTGTTGAAACAGTGCCGCCTACATGCTCAGGACATACAGAAGGGTAGGGGAAAGCTATCAAAGTAGTTTTCTTATCAACCTCTGTTAATTATTTGTATCTAGTCTAAATTGTAATTTACTTTGCGTATTCAATTTCTGCGAAGTAAATCATGACCTCAGACGACAAGGAGAAGTTTATTTTAAACGACGAAAAATCGTTTGAGCAGCTGTATGTGAGTCATGCAAGAAAACTGTATCGGTTCTGTTGTTATTACATCAAAAATCAGGAGGATGCGAAAGAAATTATACAGGAGATTTTTCAGTCTCTTTGGGAAAGAAGGGATCAGGTTGAGATAAACGTTCCCATAGAACAGTACCTTAAGAAAGCGGTCAAGCTGAGAATTTTTAAATACTTTAGGGACAAAAGTGTTCGTGAAAAACATGTAATGTCATTTTTGAATGATCAGACGACAGGAGAGAATACTACTGAGAATAGCATCATGTACTATCAGCTTTCAGACCAAATTGAAATACTTGTTGACAGCCTTCCGGATAAGACTGGCGAAATATTTCGTTTGAGCCGACATCAGGGGTTGTCTCACAAAGAAATCGCGGGGATGTTACTTATTTCCGAAAAAGCGGTTGAGTACCATATTACCAAGACCATTGCCTTTCTACGTCGCGCGCTTTCTGAATAAACATTTCTCTTGTAGCTCCTTGCTGTCGGTAATTTTTAGCCCATGCCTTATCAGCAATCCTAAATCTTTGGGGGAACTAAAAAAATAATCCAAAAATATTCCCGGCCTTTTTAGGGATGTATGCTTGTTAAGGAACTATATCATTACGACAATATAGAAATCTATGCAGGTAACCCCCGAATTACTGGAAAAATACCAACTTGGTCTTTGCAACAAGCAAGAAGAAAAGCTTGTGGAAGACTGGTTACTGCTTGATGAAAATGATTCAGCTTATCCGTCTGTACCCGGAGAAAATGACGCGATCCGGGAAATATGGGAGGAATTAAGAGAAGAAGTAAGTCCTGAGCCGGTTTCGCTGATATTTAACACTGCGCACATTGTACGGATCCCGACAAGCTTCGCCGCTTGCATTGCTGTAATATTCAGTGTGTGGTATTTATCGGGGAAAAGTGGGTTTTCTCCTCAGGATTCCAAATCTGCTTCTGTCGCATTTAAGTCTTTAAGGACAAGCGGCGGAGAGCGCCGAAAATACGAGCTTCCCGACGGTACAGTTGTTTTTCTTAATGCAGGTAGTGAGCTGCGTTATCCGGAAAACTTTACCGACACCTCACGTACTGCCTGGTTAACAGGTGAAGCCTTTTTTGAGGTAGCTAAGGACTCTTTACGTCCGTTTACGATTCATACCAGCCATAGCGAAACTCGTGTACTCGGCACTGCTTTCAGTCTCAAAGCCTACGTTGAGGACCCAATGACAACACTGATCGTACAAGAAGGTAAGGTGCGTTTTTCAGACACAGAGAATAAGGAGTCACATCTGATCCTGACGGCTAATGAAAAAGGAATTTTGCAAAGTGGACAACTCGAATCAAGTAACGTATATGCAGCGGGTTACACGGGATGGAAGGAAAATAAATTAGTACTCAACAATCAACAGCTCACCGAAATTGTACCCATACTGGAGCGATGGTATGGAATAAAAGTCAATGTTAGCTCCTCAGAATTAGGTATCAGGCGTTGCACGGGCACATTTGCCAACCCGACATTAAAAAGTCTGATGGCAAGCCTGGGCTATTCTATGAACTTTAAATATAAAATCCACGACAATGATGTTTTAATTTATTGATAATGAATAACAAAGGAAGGCCTCCTTAAAAAAACCTCACGGTTGTCTCCGTGAGGCAAGCGGCAAAAGCCGCAGACCCAGGTGTAAGTTTGGCGACAGAGCACCTGGATAAATAGTCCATTGCATGAAACAATAACCATTTTTTCAAAATTATGAATTCTTGCTTACAATCTGGCAGCAGATTTTTACTGAAACCCAAAAACAGAGAAAAAATTTCACAGAAGTGGCTTGCTCAATTACGCCGTTTGTGGATGATAGCAGCTGTGGTTCTTACCAGTTTTGGTGTTGTGACAGGGCAAAACCACATTCTGGACAAAAAAATTACATTAGACGTACAAGCCATGACAATTGCCGATGTCCTTCATGTACTTGAAGAACAAACGGGCTGTACTTTTGTTTACAGCAGCACACTTTTGGATACGCAGCGAAAAGTCAATGCACGCTATCAAAACATTTCCCTATCCGCCGCGCTCAAAGAATTGCTGGGCGATGTGGCTCGTGGAATTTATGTTCAGGGAACTCAAGTCAACATAAGACCTGTAAAAGGTGAAAGCCGGGGAAATCTGAAAGGCTCTGTACAAACTTCGGACGGAGAACCGGCAGATTTTGTAAACGTGCAGGTAAAGGGGACGATGAAGGGGACTATCACGAATGATAGAGGAGAGTTTGCAATAAAAAACCTGCCTGCAGGCAAACAAATTCTGATCATCCACCTCCTTGGTTACGAGCCGATAGAAATTCAGGTAGACATACCTGCAGACCAGACAACAGTGGTACCACCCGTTTTTATTAAAGAGGATAGTCAAACGCTGCACGAAGTGGTGATTAAGGCGCAAATGAGCCGATTTAACTCCAAAGAGAGTGACTTCGTAGCAAAATTACCTTTGAAAAACCTTGAAAATCCGCAGGTTTATTCCTCGCTTTCCAAGGATCTGCTGGCAGAACAGGTAATCACCGACCTTAGTGACGGGCTCAGAAATACGCCCGGCATCATCAAAATGCAGGCAAGCATAGGGCGAAGCGGAGATGGTGCCGTTTACTATAATCTGCGTGGTTTTCCAACCAGAATATCCATGGTTGACGGTATTCCTGCTCAGACGAATGGCGAGTTTGATCTGGCCAACATCGAAAAAATAGAAGTCATCAAAGGGCCGTCAGGTACGCTGTATGGAGGAGCATTGACAACCTTTGGTGGACTGATCAATATTGTCAGCAAGAAACCAATGGATACATTTGGCGGTGAGATTGCCTACACGATGGGAAGTTTCAACTTAAACCGTATATCTGCCGATGTTTACGGAGCGCTGAATAAAAGTAAAACACTTACGGCAAGAATGAATGTGGCTTATCATAACAGGGATAGTTTTCAGGATGCAGGCTTCAGAAAGTCCACCTTTCTTGCTCCTGTAATTGACTATCGTGTTAATGATCGTTTAAGGTTTAGTGTAGGAGCCGAGTTTTATAATTACGAGGGAACGAATCCTTCGATCGTTTTCCTGAGCCGTACCCGCCAGTTTTATGCAAGAACTCCCCAGCAGTTGAATTTTGACTGGAAACGTTCTTACACGAGCAATGATATTACCCTGCAGGCCCCGTCATCGAATGTGCATGGAAAAGCCGATTATAAAATCTCCGGAGAGTGGACCTCACAAACGAGCTTTTCGCGAAATGTTCGCAAAACGGATGGCATGTACCAATATGAGTTTGTAAGGGGCAATGCAAGTGATGATTTACTGGAACGAAATGTTCAGTTACAGAACTCTCAGGCGGTATCTACGAGCATTCAGCAGAATTTCACAGGAGATTTTAGAATCGGAACTTTAAGAAACAGGGTTGTTATTGGTCTGGATTATTTAAATCAAAATGCGAATAACAGCAATTCTCCTATTGTTAAGTTTGACACCATAAGTGGCTCTACCGCAGCTGCTAAATATGTCTTGCTTTCTCGCGCTTCAGCCCAGGCAAAAATTACAGCCAGTAAAGATGCCCCGACCAAAAATTACACTAATGGAAATATTTACAGTGCCTATATTTCTAATGTTCTGAACATTACGGACAGATTATTAACTATGCTGAGTGTGCGGGTAGACCGTTTTGATAGCAGAGGGACGTTTAACCAAGCTACGAATCAAGTTGTACCCAACAGCAAATATTTACAGACTGCTGTTTCTCCAAAATTCGGATTGACTTACCAGGTGGTTAAAGATCATGTTTCTATATTTGGTAATTACATGAATGGGTTTAGCAATGTAGCACCTGTAACACAGCCATTGCCAGATATCTCAGGGACGTTTAAACCACAACAGGCAAATCAGCTGGAAGGCGGAATCAAAATGGAACTGCTAAAAAGCCGGGTTAGTTTCACGGCAAGCTACTATGACATTACCGTCGATAATACCATACGTGTTGAAAGCCTGGTCAGAGATCAAATGGAATATCCGATAACGGTCCAGAATGGTACGCAGAGCAGCAAAGGAATAGAGATCGAGTTGCTTGCAAATCCGCTTCCGGGCTTGAATTTTGTGGGAGGCTACACCCATAATAACAGTAAGTTGATCAAGTCCAGCGAGGCCCTGGAGGGAAGAAGACCTTCTTCTGCCGGTCCGGCTGATCTGGTAAATGTATGGCTAAGTTATTCCCTTACCAATGGAAAGCTGAAAGGTTTAGGGCTGGGTTTTGGTGGAAATTACGTCAGCGAACACGTTACAGTCAACTCGGCAACAACCGGAATATTTACATTTCCTTCATATACACTTTTAAACAGCACTGCCTTTTACGAAACGAGGAGCTATCGCTTAGGACTCAAATTCGAAAATATGAGCAACCAGCAGTACTTCACAGGACAAGGGGTAGTCAGCCCTCAGCTGCCAAGAAATTTTTCGGCAAATGTAACGGTCAAATTCTAGCGTGAGAGAATAAGATTTCTTTCTTGTGTAGTCTGTTTTGATGATCAGGCCCGGGCCTTCTGGGTTCGGGCTGTAGTCTTATATTTAAAGAGCATCTCAGTATCGATCCAAAATGAAATTTAAAAAAATTACCAGAGTCCTGCACCTTTGGCTTGGGCTGGGGAGTGGGTTTGTGATATTTGTGCTGGGTATAACCGGCGCAATTTATGTCTTTACTGATGAGCTTAAAACGGTGTTTTACCGTGACAGACTTTTTGTAGAGGCGTCATCCAAACCCAGAATGCCACTCAGCAAGCTGATACCGAAAGTGGAAAAAGAGCTGGAGGGGAATCCTGTCAGCAGGGTTGAAATGTATGCAGCACCGGATCGCTCCTACGTTTTCAGATCAATGAAACTGGATCCCGAAGGTTTTTCGCATTGGGATTATTACAAGTTTTATAAACGGGTCTATGTAAATCCCTATGATGGAACTATATTGTATGTAGAGAATTCAAAAAATGAGTTTTTTAATCTGGTGCTGGGTCTGCACATGCGGTTACTTTTTGGCGAAAAAATAGGTCATGCTGTGGTAAGCTATTCAGTATTAGCCTTCGTTGTGCTGTTACTTTCCGGAATAGTACTTTGGATGCCCAAAAAGTGGAATACAACGGAGCGAAATAAGAGCTTCAAAATTAAGTGGTCAGCGAAATTCAAACGCATTAACTATGATTTACACAATGTGCTGGGCTTTTATGCATTCCTGGTACTATTGATGATAGCAATTACAGGGTTATGCTGGAGCTTCGATTGGATGAAAAACTCCGTGCGTTACATCGCCAATGGCGCAAAAAATGTAGAAAAGGTAAAGCCGGCTGTCTCCGATTCAACTCAATTTAGCACTGCTTCGGCGGTTGATGTTGCATTTAGTTCTGCCAGGACCCAGTCCGGACAAGCCTTTTCTTTTCTCATCAATTTTCCTTCCAAACCGGAAGGTACAATTAACATTTCCAGCTATCTCAGTAGCTGGAATCTACATGACCGCGTGCAAGCAAGTTATGATCGCTATACCGGGAAATTGCTACGGTCCTCTACATATGAAGAACTTAATACTGGCGATAAGGTTTACCAACTCAATTATGACCTGCACACAGGAACCTATTTAAATCTTCCATCGCGGATCCTGGCATTTGTTGCCAGTCTGATTGCCGCCTGCTTACCGTTAACAGGTTTTTACATCTGGTGGGGCAAGCGACCTACACAAAAAAAGCAAAGATCAGAAAGGCAGATCCGTGTTAAACTGAATGTGTAGGGAGCAGGGTTATGGGAACTGGTCAAATCTTAATACTCAGAGTGGTTTGACTCATAATTTATCAAATTTCGGGAATTAATAGGCTATCGTACCATGACCGAATAAGGCAGTAAAATTCTCACAGTGGTTCCGTTTCCCTCTTCACTGAGGATAGTCAGTTGGCCATTTATCATGGATAGGATGTCCATAATCATCTTGAAACCTAAACCAGTCATGTGCAGATTTTTATGAGTTTGATCGGCAAGGAAAGCTTTTAGTTCTCTAAGTTTAAAATCGGGTTTTCCCTTTCCGGTATCACTAATCTCAATAGACAGTTGATTTTTCAGTTGCTGAACCTGAAAAGAAATACCTCCTCTTTCAGTATTCTTAATGGCGTTATCAACCAGATTATGCAAGACAATTTTTAACAATTTTGCATTAATATTGATGTTTACCCTGGGGTCAATGCTATTAACAAATTGATTATTTCTGGCTACTGCCGCGTGCAGAAATGCCGCTGCCGCATCGCTTACAAGTTTATGAAGGTTTACTGTTTGCGAACGGAACTGGTCAGCCTGCAGCCGCTCTTTCATGAGAGACATTAATTTTTCAGTATGGTCGCTAATCCGCTTCGCTCCCTCATAGAGCAGATACATTTCCCCGGCCTCTATAGCTTCTTTATTTGTTGCTCTGTCAAAGAAATTCCTGATTATGGTGGTCAGGTAGTGCAGTGGTGTACTTATATCATGGGTAATACTGTGGTTTAAATCCTTCTGATAATTTAAATGCGTTTTCAGCTGCTTTTCTGATTGTTCAAGGTTCAGTATTATATGATTGAATTCCTGCGTGCGAAGTGCCACCTGCTTTTCCAGTGCAACCATCCTGCATTTTTTGTAATGCAACCGCAGCCATATCAATGCCCAAATTATCAATCCTGCAAAGCATAATATACCAATTCAGAGCCAGAGTGTTGTACACCAGTTTGTATCAAGTAGGGAAGCTAAACCGAATTTCGAGGATCGCGGCTGCAAGGTTTGCTCACTTATTTCGATCCCTGAGTCTAATAACGAAAGACGAGCTTTCGGGGTCAGGTACTTCAATCCAAAACTGCCCATTACTACTGATTTTACACTAATTTGCTGTAGCCCATCATTACGAGTATCGAGGCGTGGTGTAATGAGGCATATTGCAGCCTGCATAAGTTGCTGAGCAAATAACTAGTAAGCAAAAAGACAGCAACACCCCTTGCAAGTAGGGTGTCACTGACTTCGATTTCAAGAATATCGATTTCAAACCATTAAAGGCGGACTTTGAATCAAAGGTTACTGATCAATGACCAGTAAATCAACCACCAACGTATTAGACCTCCGGTTCGTCATCTGGTCACCTGTTTCAGATATAAAAACTGGCCAGGTTTTTTCTGCGCTTATGGCTGTCACGACATCGTTACGTGGTAATGAGGCATACCTCCGGGTAACAAAAGGCACCTTCGCGTTGCTCGCGTGGATTCTTGTAGTGGAAGATAGAGGAGGCTTCAAATTATTCACAACGTACCGGCTCATATATAGTTGCTCTGTTTACCTGCTCAACCTTCCACCGCAGTCCTATCATTGCTATTGCAAGTGCCCCGAATACCAGCGTTAGCCAGGGTGTGTATTCTACGCCGTATTTCACTATGACAAAGCCACCTATGGTTGTCCCGAAAGTGACTCCCAGATTTCCGAAGGAGGTTGCCAGGCTGTTGGCGAATTCCATGGCGTCAGGTGCTGATGAAATCATATAGGTTGAGGCGTTCAAAAAGCTGGGGGAATACAAAAAGCCCCACAGCGCTATCACAGCGATTGTTACTGCAGTATCTCCTCCTGAAAAATGCAGCAGCAGGGGGATAAGAATAGTGCCTGCTAAAAAGAACAGAGTAGTTATGACTATATTGAAATTCAACATTTTACCTGACAGGTAGTTGGCCAGTACACCTATTGCTCCAAAGATGAAAAGCATGTAGCTGACCATTGTACTATCCATATTTTTTGCTTTCGTGAGGTATTCCGCAAAGTAGCTGTACATGGAAAACCAAGCTGAAATCATAAAAAAGTTCATAGCCGTACTGATAATGAAGGTTGGCCTCTTTAAAATTTGTATCTGACTACCGAAAGACTTTCTGGTTTTTACCGGTAGGTTCGGCAGGCCAAAGTGAATGAAACACAAGGCAAGAAAACTAACAAATGCCTGCACCATAAATGAATATTCCCAGCTCAGCTTACTGGCAAGATAAGTAGCAAAGGGAACTGTGGTAAGCATCGCAATAGCTACTCCACTGAAAACAATGCTCATCAACTCATTCTCATTGGTCTTATTTCCTTTCGATACTGCCACTGAAAGTGCTGTGGCAATATAGACCGGTTGTAAGAATGCGGGTAGTATTCTCACGAAAATAAGTACCCAGAAAGGAGGCGAAAACGATGATACGACACCGGTAATCAGAAAAATACATAATGTCGTGAACATGATTTTTTTTCTATCAAATCTGGAAGATAGCAATGTCATGAATGGCCCGGTAAGCGCAATCACAAGTGCAAAAGCACTCAATAAATAGCCCGCTTTATCTATTGTAATGTTGTAGTAATCTGCGATTTGAGGCAGGATGCCGATTACCCCGAATTCTGTTGTAATAATTCCAAGAAAGCCAATGCAACCAATGTATGCGTACTTTTTCATGCTGTAGTTTAATTTTTGAACAGCCAAAATTATTTCAGAACCCTTAAATTTGTACTGTATACAACTGAATGTGCGGTACGCACAAAAATGTAAGTAATGGGTAAGAGAAAACAGAGCTCCAGCAATATGCAGAATGAAAAATTCATAACTGAATGTGATCTGGCTTATGCAGTATGTAAAATCGGCGGAAGATGGAAGCTGCTTATTCTGGGGAAGCTGGAAGGCGGGAAACTGCGATATAGTGAACTGCGTAGTCAGATTGGCGAGGTGACGGAAAGAATGCTTACGTTACAGCTGAGAGAGTTGGAAAAAGAAGGATTGGTAAAGCGGACTGTATATGCTGAAGTGCCTCCCAGAGTTGATTATGAACTAACTGACATCGCAAGGGAATTAATCCCTGCATGGAGAATTCTGGAAGCGTGGGGTGCTAAGCATCGGTTATTGGCTCAACATGAGTCGGAAATCAAGGAACCTGAGACATCATTGCAATAAGCGGTTTCAGTAAAACAACTACAGCATATCCATTTCTCTCACTTCATTGCTTGCCTGCCAGCCATATCTTTCGTATATTGGTTACTTTCAGAATTTACGCTGTTCTGGCGTAGAAATTGCAACGGTTTTTACTGGATGTTACCAAAGAGGTGCAGTAAGATATAAATCCGTTTCAATCATGAAGAGAGTCTTCTCTCAGGATAATCAAGATGACTACTGTTAGCGTCTGCCAGCCTATTGAGTAATAGGCTGCTGTAATCTTTTTCTGACTATCTAAATGCGCATAAATGTTATTCACAATACTGATAGGGTTAATTACATCATGTTTGCTGATTCCACTGGGAAAATATTTCAGATCCCCTGTGAGTGTTGCGCTGGCTCTACTGCCGGTGATTTTATTCGGCTATTTTGTTTACCATATTCCTCAGGTAAGCTCAGGTGAAACGCTGTACGAAAGCACTAAGTGGGTACCTTCATTGGGAATTAACTTTGATTTTCGGCTGGATGGATTGTCTCTGCTTTTTAGCTTGCTTATTACGGGTATCGGTTCGCTGATTTTTGTCTACGCCAGTTCCTATTTGAAAGGGCATCCCTATCTGGATCGTTTCTACGGTTATCTGTGCCTGTTTATGTCCGCCATGCTGGGGGTGGTCTTGTCGGACAATATACTGTTGCTTTTCATTTTCTGGGAACTTACCAGTATCAGCTCTTTCTTTCTGATCGGCTTTAATAATGACAGTGCCGTTTCACGTAAGAGTGCGCTCACGGCACTGAGCATGACAGGTTTGGGAGGGTTTTTACTTCTGGCGGGGATGGTGCTCATCGGAGAAATGGCCGGTACCTATTCCATTGGTGAACTGATTAATGCATCCGGCGTGATCACAGAGCATCCATTGTATCCTTTAGTTTTAGGATTGGTATTGATGGGGGCATTCACAAAGTCTGCCCAGTTTCCTTTCCATTTCTGGTTGCCGGGGGCAATGAAAGCGCCAACTCCTGTTTCAGCTTATCTGCATTCTGCGACGATGGTGAAGGCTGGCATATTTCTGATGGCCAGATTTACGCCTATTTTGGGGGGGACACCACTATGGTCTTATACCCTTCTGATCGTCGGAGGAGTTACCATGTTGTATGCGGCTGTTCACTCACTTTTCAGAACAGACTTGAAAGGGGTTTTGGCATATTCTACAATTGCAGTTTTAGGTGTACTCACTTTTCTGATCGGACTTGGAACTGAAGAGGCATTCATCGCTGCCGGTACGTTTATTATCGCTCACGCCTTGTACAAGGCTTCTCTGTTTCTTGTTACCGGTGTTATTGATTATCAAACCGGTACCCGGGATATTACACGTTTGGGCGGACTGCGAAAGGTGCTGTTCCCCGTTTTCGTTGCAGGGACTCTGGCGGCCTTGTCCAGTGCGGGACTTCCTTTTTCGTTCGGATTTATTGGTAAGGATCTGATCTACGAGGCTACACTGACCGCTGGCGATCCTCTGAGAATATTGTTGACAGTCGTGGCGGTGATTGCTAATATTTGTCTGGTTGCGGCAGGCTTTATGGCCGGTATCAAACCTTTTGCCGGAGCATTGCCCACTCAATTTGCAGATGTTAAAATGCCGTCTGCGTTGGTATGGATACCGCCTTTGATTTTGGGTTTATCGGGTTTTGCACTTGGCTGCTTTCCTGATTTGGCGGGGCAGTATATCGTAGCTCCAACTGTAAGTGCGTTAACGGTAGAACCCGTCGAGTTCACGTTGAAAATATGGCATGGCTTCAATACAGTGTTGTTATTAAGCGGAATCACAATCATTGCAGGAACTGTTGTTTATCTGTTCAACAAACCCGCAGTAAGTAAAATAGCTTTTGTCGAAAGGTTTAACAGCTATACGCCTCACTACTTTTTTCAGAAGTCGTGGATTACCTTCAGGCGATTCTCGGTATGGTATACAGGCTTTATGCACAACGGTTTCCTGCGTTCCTACCTGATCAAAATTATCATCTTCGCAGAGATTTTGCTCATCTATGAATTGGTAAAAGGAGGGCCGATCTATATTGATTACGGTAAACTAATCCCTGTAAGCGTTCATGAGGGGATCAATGTATTGATTTTACTGGGAGCGATTTATTTAACTGTCACCACCACGTCCAGGCTCACAGCAGTGGTGGGAACCAGTATTATCGGCTATGCGATCTGTTTAATGTTTGTCTTCTACAGCGCGCCCGACCTTGCCATTACCCAGTTTACGATTGACACGCTCACAGTAGTTTTGTTTGTTTTTGTTTTATTCAATCTGCCTTCATTTTTGGTTGTCGCGCATGGGAATCGATCCATCGTGATCAGAGATGCTCTGGTGGCCGGCTTATTCGGGATTTTGTTATCCTTGACAGCCATTAAAGTGCTGCAGGTGCCTACCGTCAAGGACATCAGTGAGTTTTATGGAAAGTTTGCCTACTCACTAGCCAAGGGGAAAAACGTGGTGAATATTGTTTTGGTAGACTTCAGAGGCTTCGATACCATGTTTGAAATAGTGGTGCTGAGTATTTCTGCCATTGGTGTGTATAGCCTGATCAAGTTGAGATTAAAAACATCAGAAAAAGATTAACCTTATGAAAAGTCCCATATTACAGTCAGCGTCCAGGTATTTGCTACCCATCCTTTTGCTGTTTTCTGTCTTCCTATTGCTACGAGGGCACTATTATCCCGGCGGTGGTTTTGTAGGCGGATTGGTCGCTGCGATCGCATTTGTTTTGCATAGCTTCGCTTTTGGTACAGCCGAAAGTATGAAAATGCTGAAGTACAAACCGTCAGCCATTATTCCTGTGGGTTTGATTGTTGCAGCCATAGCTATGTTTCTGCCAGTACTTTTCGGACTTCCGGTTATGACAGGATTATGGATAGAGGAGCCCATACCAGTTGTAGGAATGATCGGATCCGCTTTGCTTTTTGACATCGGGGTTTATCTGGTAGTCATTGGTGTGGTACTAACGATTTTATTCACGATATCCCTGGAAACACACTAACTATGGAGCTTTTATTAGTATTTCTTATAGGTGCGCTGTATGCTTCCGGTGTGTACCTGATATTGAGAAGAAGCATGGTACGCCTGCTTCTGGGAATTATCCTGCTAGGTAACGGTACCAACATTCTGATCTTCTTGCTCGGGACGATTACCAAAGGAAAACCGCCCGTTATGGCAGCAAACCTGGAAGTATTTGAAGATATATATGCCGATCCGATTCCGCAGGCTTTGATATTAACGGCCATTGTAATCAGCTTCGGACTTACCTCATTTGCCATTGTTTTACTCAAACGTGTCTATGCCCTGCTGGGTACGGATGATCTTGATACATTGAATACCCCACAGGAAGAAGATATATGATTGATAATCACATAGTAGCTACAGTATTAGTTCATTTGTTCACAGCACTGGCTCAGTTGCTGTTACCGAAAAAGACTGTCCCGCAAATGATATTGAGCATTGCAGGATGTTTGTTGAGTTTTCTGCTTGCTCTGGCCCTGTTTATGAAGGTATACAGCGGCGGCATTCTTACCATGAATGCTGCCAACTGGGATGCACCTTTCGGTATTGTATTTGTGGCTGACCTGTTCAGCAGTACGATGGTTTTGCTGACATCCGTTGCAGCTTTGGCAGTATCCATTTTTTCTGCAGTAGGCGTGGGGAGAGCCAGAATGCTGTTTGGCTATTTTCCCATATTTCATTTCCTGATTATGGGGTTGAACGGGGCGTTTCTGACCGGCGATATATTCAATCTGTATGTCTGGTTCGAAGTGGTGATCATCTCATCTTTCGTGCTGTTGACTCTCGGAGGAAGGATACCGCAACTTGAAGGTGCCGTGAAGTATATGGCGATGAATATACTGGCATCCATGTTTTTTCTGACCGGAATCGGCATACTTTATGGTATTACAGGTTCATTGAATATGGCAGATCTTTCCTTGAAGATAGCCCAGGTTGAGGATCGCAGTGTAGTGAACCTGACTGCAATATTCTTTCTGGTTGGGTTTGGAATC
Organism: Dyadobacter luteus; assembly: GCF_003383615.1. GTDB lineage: Bacteria > Bacteroidota > Bacteroidia > Cytophagales > Spirosomataceae > Dyadobacter > Dyadobacter luteus. Next base: position 465,919 of record NZ_QNUL01000001.1, on the reverse strand, counting down.
AAGTCGGCAGTATTTCCGCTCTACTTCTGGTTACCATCTTCTTATCACACTCCACCTTCCGCTGTGGCAGCGGTTTTCGGAGGTCTGCTTACGAAATTGGGCCTATATGCTCTTTTCAGATGTTTCACGCTCTTGTTCGTCCCTGATGACTTTGCACAAACCGTTTTTATAATCATCGCCTGTGCTACCATTTTGACAGGCGCGTTTGGCGCGTTGATCAGGACAAATATCCGGCGTGTTTTGTCATACCTGATTGTCTGTCACATTGGCTTCGTAGTGGGCGGACTAGGGCTGTGTAGCAAAACAGCTTTGCTTGGAGCTGTATTTTACCTGATCCACGATATCATTGTCAAAACGAATCTGTTCCTGATCGCCGGATTGATCAGGCAACTCAGAGGAACCATGAATATGGGTAAACTTGGTGGCATATACGCAGAGTATCCGAAGATCTCACTGCTGATAGCCATTGTGTTGTTCTCGCTGGTGGGTATTCCTCCGCTTTCGGGTTTCTGGCCTAAAATTTATCTGATAGAAGCTGCGCTGATGTCAAAAAGTTATGCGTTCACCGCAAGTGTTATTTTAGGTAGTTTTATCACTTTGTTTGTTGTTGCCAAATTGTGGTCGGAGGTTTTCTGGAAGGATGCGGTTGTGGACGAAGTGATAGTTGATAATTTCAAACCGCTTAAAACCGGGAGAAAATTCCTGATGATACTGCCTATCGGAATACTGGCCTCCACCTCTTTGTTTATAGGTTTGAATGCGGAGTTTATTATTCAGGTCGCAGACCGTATTGCAAATGAAATGATTGATACTACTCCTTACACCAGTGCTGTATTGGGTAATAAATAACAGAACTATGATAAAACACTTATTGATGAATCTGCTGTTGTCCTTTATCTGGGTGGCGCTCACGGGCTCATTGTATTTTATGAATTTTTTCTTCGGGTTTCTGCTGGGCTTTTCGGTGCTTTGGATACTGAATCGTTCAGAGGAAGACCACCGCTATTTCACCAGAGTCCCGCAAACAATTATGTTCATTTTCTTTTTTGTGTACGAAATGATCGTGGCGAATCTCCAGGTGGCGTATGACGTAATTACCCCGAAATATTTCTTTAAGCCCGGCATTGTGCGCTATCCCTTGCAGGCCGATACCGATGTTGAGATCAGTATTTTGTCAACCATTATCTCCCTCACGCCGGGAACTTTGATTTTAGATATCAGCGAAGACAAAAAGTGGCTTTACATTCACGTAATGTATCTGGGAGATAAAGAACGTTTTATTCAGCGTATAAAAAATGGATTTGAAAAGAGACTATTAGCCATACTGAGATGACACTAAACCTGTATTTTGACTACGTAATATTTCCTTTATTGTCGGTTTCCGCGATATTGATTTTTATCCGGCTGTTTAAGGGGCCGGATCTGGTGGATCGTGTGATTTCAATAGATCTGATCATCACTACCGGGATCGCCGTGATTACCGCCATCAGCATCCGTTCGGCGCAACCGGTATTTTTAGATGTTGCCGTGATACTGGCACTGATTGCGTTTTTGGGCACCATTGCATTTTCATTTTACCTCGACAAACAAAAATGACAGTAACAGATATTTTTATCGCAATCTTCAGCACGCTGGGTTCGCTCGCTATTTTGTTTGCCGCCATTGGTATGGTCCGAATGCCGGATTTTTATCTGCGGCTGTCGGTGACTGTAAAAGCCGGCACCTTAGGAGTAGGGTTTCTGTTGTTTTGTGCGGCCGTGATATTTCCCGATATTTCAGTAACAACCAAAGCGATCGCTATTGCTTTCTTTTTGATCCTTACCGCGCCTGTAGCAGCCCATATGATCGCCCGGACTGCCTATCACATAGGTGTTCCGATGTGGAAGGACACGGTGATAGATGAGTTTGAAACGGAGGATGAGAGAGGGGATGGGGAGGAGTGAGATTTTAGTGAATTCTTGTTTTCAGACTCCCCCCAATTTTTTAGGGCTATTTAAGACAGGCGGTTAAGAAATAAAAGTTATTACTACATCTTCACTTTCTGCTGCAGAATTGAAGAATGCTTTAAGTAATTCAAAGTATTCAGTAAGATAGTCAAGAGCGTCGCTCTCATGCCATATCTCCGGATATATGCCTGCTTCGTTCATCGCCGCTCCGTCAAAGCGTTCTCTGAAGCCTTCAACAGAGAGTTGATCTAACGCAGAGTTTACCTGTTGAACCTCAGCCACGGTCAGGTATTGAGCCGGTCCGTAACCCAGATCCTGTTCTTCATCAATAACCTGATTGCTCATAAGCAGCCACGAAAAAGGAGCAGCAGCCTGATCTATATCCTGTATGCCATACCCTGTTAAGACAAATGTGATTGCTTCCCAGGTTTTATCTATATCCAGGACATCGCTTGGCTCGGTGTCATCTTCAGGAAATACTCTTTCTTCCAGAATAGAAGAATCTTCTAAAATTTCATTCAACTCCTCCTCGGATACGCGAAGGAGATAACCAATCATTCCCATAGTGTAATATTTAATTGTAATAGATCAAAGGGTCAGTCTAATGACCATGCTTCTTCTAACGTATTGATGAAAAGTGCATTGAGAAGCGTTGTGTCGGGTTGTATTGTTTGGCTAACTGTTTTGACGTACTCTTTATAAAAGAGAATCTTTGCTTCCAGAAAGTCATGCAAAACCTGAATTTTTGGTTCCTCACTCAGTTCATCTCCCCTTGATTTCCTGTCAAGTAAGTTAAGGATTTCTTCTTTAACGAGATGATCGTCTACCTGGCTTTCTAATAACTCATGGAATTCGGTGGGGGCCATGGTATTCGTGTTTTTGATCCAATCACAGGCCAGGATTGGGCGTAGCACATAAAAATACTTTTTGACGCGAACATTTTCCTTTTGTAAATACGACTGAAAGTTACCTTCTGCCATATGAAGGTAATGATAGATGCAGGATTTCGGATTAAAATAGTATGCTGTCAGATGTCGTAGCTGAGCCGCGGTGGAATACTTCTGTAAATAGACAATCGGGCTTCTGAGCCATTCAAGCATAGGCGGGTTCGACTTTCTGAATAGACGTAGGGCCTTTCTCAATTCCCAACCTGCCAGATCAATATCGTTCGGTAAAATTTCTTCCTGATTATCTCTTTGAGCATCAATTTGTAAGTACCATTCTAATTTATGAATGTAAATGTAGCGTACATCCCAATCACTATCGGCTGATGCAAAACCCCAGGCGCGACTTCCGCTTTCTACTGCATAAAGTATTTTAATGTCATGCTGCTTTTCCAGTCGTACAAGTTCATTGAGTATTTCTTCTGTCATACAATTAAGTAGGGTTCAAATTTTGTGACAATGGTTGCCAAAGCAGCATATCTGAGACCTCAAATATAAAGGTATGAATGCGATATGTAGCATCAATCGAAAGGAAGTTGAACATTTAAATAAGGTAGCTCAGATTATGTGCGTTCAAGGTATTAATCTTGTTTCCAGTTTTTTGACAGTAGTAAACCCACTGCCCCAAAGCCTTTTATCAGCACCAGTAATTCCTAAATCTAAAAACGTATGATTAAGCTTTTTCAAACAAAATATTTCATACTCCTATGGTTGTTTGTGAGCTGCTGCTTCGCTGTTCAGGGGCAGAACAAAAAGCCGGTTGAAGAAATTACGATCACGTCTGACGCAGGAGATACGCGGGTAACTGTTAATGAAAATGGACAGTTACAGGTCAACGTATCATCCAGACATGAGGCTATATTCAAAAAGGCCGGGGTAGTACGCTACAGTGATTTTGGGGCAAAGGGAGATGGGAAAACCGATGACATTGATGCAATTGCCGCAACGCATGCTTACGCAAATAGGCGTGGCCTGAGGGTGAAAGCTGATGACAAATCAACTTACTATATTTCAGGCAAAGAGCGGTCTGCGATCATCAGGACAGACACAGATTTTGGCAAGGCTGCTTTTATCATCGATGATATTGATGTGCAAAACCGGAATGCTTCTGTTTTTACAGTGAGCTCGGCACTTGAATCATTTAAATTGGATAAGATTACCTCTCTGAAAAGAAACCAGCAAAAAATAGATGTCGCCTTACCCGGACCTTGCCTGGTCACCGTTACAAATGCCAATGTAAAGCACTACATCAGATATGGTCTTAATCAGAATAACGGCTCTTCTCAGACGGACATCTTTGTGGTTGATAAAAATGGCAAGGTGGATATGAATGCTCCGATTATCTGGGATTTTGACCAGATCACTGATATTACTGCATTACCTATTGATGAAAAACCACTCAAAATAACCGGTGGACGTTTCACGACCATTGCAAACAAGGCGGATTCGAAATATACCTACTATAACCGCAATGTTGCGGTGCGCCGATCCCACGTAACCATCGAAGGCATGGAGCATCGTATCACTGGTGAAGATGATCATGGAGCTCCGTATGGAGGATTTATCAATATCGGCGATTGTTCCTATGTGACAGTGAAAAATGCAGTGCTGACCGGACATAAAACGTACAGCACAATAGGTACTGCCGGCAAGCCGGTGTCGATGGGAACTTATGACCTTTCTGTGAACCGTGCGTTGAATGTTTCGTTTATCAACTGTACCCAGACCAACGATATCAATGACAGCAAGTACTGGGGCATTCTTGGTTCGAACTTTTGCAAAAATATACTGTATGACAATTGTACATTATCCAGGTTTGATGCCCATCAGGGTGTTGCCAATGCAACAATCCGTAATTCAACGTTAGGTCACATGGGTATCAATGCTATTGGTAGCGGCATACTGATGATCGAAAATTCGACCATTCGGGGCAGGAGCATTGTGAATTTGCGCTCAGATTACGGGAGTACCTGGCAGGGAGAGGTGATCATTCGTAATTGCGTCTTCGTACCTGCCGATGGGAAACCAATGAGTGCATCCCTGATCAGCGGCTCTTACTCGGGTCAACATGACTTCGGTTATACCTGCTACATGCCGGAACGGATTACGATTGAAAACCTGGAGATTGATGACGCTTCACATCCCGATAATTACAAGGGACCCACCATCTTCAGTAACTTCAATCCGGAAATGAAAGACAATTCGTATCAGGAAAAATTCCCTTATGTAAAAACGAAACAGGTGATTCTTAAAAACGTGACTACTGCCAGCGGAAAGCCTGTAAGAGTAAGTGATAATACATTTATGTTCGGGGCTGTGAAAATCAAGGCTGATTGACAAGATACGCGAATCAGCCGGATTTTTCATTTTTTTTGTAAAATATCAAGTTTAAGTATAGGGATTTTGCTTTTTGTTTGTCTGACCTACATGTCACATTACTTAACGAAAAGCAATTTCTATGAAAAAACTATTCCGGACCATGGCCCTGTTCATCGTGTTGACAGGTGCTTTGCATTTTATCGCCAACGCACAGAGCTACAACTGGCGCCCTGTGAAAATGGGAGGGGGAGGCAACGTGACGAGTATCAAAGCGCATCCCAAAGTCCCTAACCTTTATTTCATTACAACTGACGTAGGTACACCTTACCGCTGGAACCACGCTGCCCAAAAATGGGAAGACCTGATGTGGTATGATAAAATCCCGACAACCTACTGGAACTGGGAAGTGGCCGCCAGGTGCGGAGATCTTGCCTTCGATCCGAATGACGCAACAGGAAACATTCTGTATGCAACGATTCAGACAGGTAAGGGGGCTAATCCTGGTGGTGGAACCGGGGTTGGCACGGTGATGAAGTCGATAGATAGGGGTGCAACCTGGACTGACTGCCAGCTTCCTATAACCGTACTCCCCAACAGCGACCAGACTTTCACTGACCGTCTGGTGGTTGATCCAAACAACAGCAATGTGGTATATGTGACAACACGTGCCAACGGAACATACAAAAGTACAGCAGCTGGGGCTGTCGGTTCATGGATCAAGGTCAATACTTCATTACCTGACGATCTGCCAGGTAGATTTATCGTTTTTGATAAAAGTGGTGGAGTACTTGGCGGTGTGACCAAAAATATTTTTCTCGGAAGCCGTGATGGCGTTTTTCGTAGTACAGATGGCGGTAATACATTTGTGTTGATGCCGGGAAGTCCGATTCGCCCGCGCCGGGCAAGTATTAGTAATGACGGAACGCTGTTTGTAACGCAAACACTTCGCGACTGGAATATAAAAGAGGAAGGTACTACTGTAAATAAATGGAATGGAAACAGCTGGATTGACATAACTCCTGCCAGCGGCAAGCAGTATAGCAGTGTTGGAGTTAATCCTGTTAACAGTAACGAAGTTATCATTGCAACGGCAGGGACATGGAATCATGATGTAGCTTACCGTAGTACAAATGGCGGAAATAGCGGCAGCTGGACGCCAATGGTACCAGCAACACGGGATGTTACAGAGGCACCTCATTCAAGTGGAAATGGAGCAAACGGCAACATCGGACATGATATCAACGGCTTTGTTTGGGATCCTTTCAACGAAGGTCAGGTGTGGTTCTCGGACATGCTCGACGTTGGGCAAACTACGAATGTCTGGGCAAGCCGCGTAACCTGGAAATTGCGCAATAACGGTTTGGAAGAAATAGTAGTAGCAGGACCGCTGGTAGCGCCTCCCTTCGGACCAAACTATCTGGTATCAACCACCGGCGATGTGGGCGGTTTTGACCACAAGACATTGGATATGCCACCTGCGAAGGGAATATCCAGCTTTTTTATCACCAATACCGGCTGTAATACCTCCGGCGGAGCTATCCAATATTCCGACCCGAATTTTATAGCCCGTGTCGGTAGTGATGGCTGGAATGGATCGGGTATAGGTGGTTACTCAACTGACGGAGGGACATCCTACACCAAGTTTGCATCATTGCCTGGAACGAGAGGCCGCATCGCGGTTTCTGCTACAAGCAGGAAAATGGTTTGGGTAACGCAGGGAGGCCTCACTTATCAATCCTCGAATTTAGGAACTACCTGGACACCTGCCAGCGGAGTACCCAATGCTGTTCTAAAACCTGGGGACATCTATCAAATCTGGGCAGGAATGAATCCGCTTGCAGCAGATAAGGTAAATGGTGATATGTTCTATATCTACGCTGCGGGGAAAATGTATGTCAGTACAAATGGTGGTGTAAGTTTCGCAGCTACGGCTGCTTCCAATTTGCCAAATGTGGGAAATGTAGCTCAAATGAACATAGAAACAACTCCAGGGAAAGAAGGTGATCTTTGGATTGCATTTGCAGCTAACAGTTCGCAGTATTCTAATGATGCAGGTCTGTATCATTCTACTGATGCAGGTCAGTCTTTCACAAAAGTGAACCCTACCGGTATCACAAAAGTGAAATGGGTTGCTGTTGGAAAAGCGGATACAACGGCTTCTTCCAATCCTGTTATCTATGTCACTTCGGAGAGCACGCCTATTAACGGAGTGACGCACGGAGTTTTCCGTTCCGACGACAATGGGGCTAGCTGGACAACTATCGCAAATCCTGTTCCGGGTATTGTGAGTAACATCGCTGCGGATCTGCACGGCAGAGTTTATCTTGGGATCGCCGGAAACGGAATCTTCGTTGGCGAACCTTCGGGTGGACCGGTTGTTTCTGTTGCAGTAACTCCTGCCGCGGACTCCGTGATAGTAGGTTTAACCAAACAACTGAAAGCAACACTTACTCCTGCCTATCCGTCCAACACTGCAGTAAGCTGGAGCTCTTCGGACGACAACATTGCCACAGTCAGCTCAACGGGATTGGTTACCGGTGTCAGTGCCGGTATCGCAAATATCACGGTAACTACACAAGATGGAGGCAAAACTGCCCAGAGCAGCATCAAAGTTACACCGGTAATCCATGTCACAAGCGTATTACTGGACTCAACCATCACCATTGGATTAAGTACAAGCAGAAATCTGACGGCAATCGTTCTGCCTGCCAATGCGCTTAACAAAAATGTGAGCTGGGCTTCGTCCGATACCACAGTGGCCAGGATCAATTCCAGCGGACTCGTGACCGGATTAAAACTGGGCACCACCACCATAACCGTAACCACGGAAGACGGAGCCAAAACGGCAACCGGTGTTTTGACGGTTGGAACTACAGTGATTGCAAACAACTGCGGCGGACCAACCATCGGTAATTTTGTAGCGGACAATCCGCAATCTTATAACATGTGGACCTCAACTGTTACCAATGCGATAGATATCAGCGGGGTAGTAAGACCTGCGCCAGCAGGCGCGTACAAAACGCAGCGTAACACTGGAGAACGGATGACCTACCTTTACGAAAATCTCATTCCCAACTCTAAGTATGTGGTACGCCTGCATTTTGCAGAGCTTTCAACGGTCATCACGGCTGGAAAAAGGAAATTTAACGTAACAGCAAACACGGTTGCCGATACTTTGCTTAAAAACTTTGACATTTTCACACAGGCAGGTGGGAGATACAAAGGAATCGTGCGCGAGTTTGAAGTGAAATCCACAGCGCAAGGACAGATTTCATTGGTTTTCAGGCCGATTGCAAACCTGAACTATCCTGCAATCAATGCCATTGAAATAGGTGTTACTCCACTTACTTCCGTCGCTGTAAATCCTTCCACTGCTATTGTGGGTGTGGGCGATACAACAAGACTGGCATCTGTAGTTTCACCGGCAAACGCCACCAATCAAAGAGTGACCTGGACTTCTTCCAACACTTCCGTTGTAAGTGTTGATGCCAACGGGCTGCTTAGAGGAATATCTCCTGGTTCTGTGGTAATTACTGCTACGACTGACGAAAGTAAGAAAACAGCTACATCAACTGTTACGGCAGCCAATATTGTTGTTACAGGTGTGAGTATTCCTGCAATCAGCGCTGTCGGGGTAAATAATTCAATAACTCTTGCAGCGACTGTACAACCGGCGAATGCGACAAATAAAGCAGTCGTTTGGTCTAGTTCGGATGCAGGTATCGTTTCAGTAAATCAAAGTGGTGTGGTTACAGGCGTTTCGCCAGGCAATGCAACCATTACGGTTACTACGCAGGACGGAGCAAAAACGGCAAGCAGTGCGATCACTTCTTCCAATGTTCTGCTGACCTCACTGGTTCTTAATAAAACAGCCGCTACCGTTGGTGTAGGTGACACTACTTCAATTAAAGCTACGGTCGCTCCGGCCATAGCAAGCAACAAAACGGTAATTTGGAGCTCATCCGATCCGTCTATTGCAACGGTAAGCAATAATGGATTGGTTACTGCGGTGGCTATCGGAACAGCCACCATCACAGCCACAGCGCAGGATGCAAGTGGCATTTCCTCATCTTCGGCAATAACTGTTGTAAGTGCGGGAGCGTGCGGCATTATGACCAACAATGGCTTTGAAAGCGGCTTTGTAAACTGGCTAAGAAACCCGAACGCGGCAGCGGCAAAAATAGGTACGTCTGCCAAAAGTGGATTAAAAAGTGCTGTAATCACTGCTGAACAGGGAGCAATTAATTATGGTAAAACAATCAACGTAACAGCCGGTTCGGAAATCAATTTTGAGGTTTGGGCAAAAGTTGAAGGAACGCCAAATCCTGCAAATGCCTCACAACTGATCTTCCCATGGTGGGCTGGAATCGGTCTGGATTTTTATGATGCACAGGGAGCCAAAGTTGATGCTGCAAAAATAGAATTACAGGTTTATCCTTCTACCCCAGGCGCTAACGGAACGGTATATTCTAAATATGCAGGAACCCGGACCGTACCCGCAAATGCTGTCAGGATTGGTATATGGGCTTCTAAGGCTGGTCCTTCCGGTCAGTTCGTATTAGATGATTTTTGCTTAACTATTGCTCCCCCACCTCAAACAGCACAAACGATTGCAATGGATACTATATCACCGAAAATTGTTGGTGCTGCTGGTTTTGATGCAGGTGCAGTAGCAAGCTCCGGTTTGCCTGTTAGCTATGCAAGCTCGGATACTACGGTGGCAATCATTTCTGATGGAAAAATTCAGGTTGTCGCGCCAGGATCTGCGGTGATAACCGCCTCTCAAATTGGCAACGAAACATACAGCGCTGCTCCTTCGTTGAGCCGTACGCTTTTTGTGTCATCCGGATTGAAGGTACTCTACAAAGACGGCGACAATGGTCAGGTAGACAATAACAATATCAAACCCTTCCTGACTATTTCAAATGAAAGTCCGGTCGCAGTTCCTTATAGCGAACTTACTGCACGCTACTGGATTACGGCGGAGAATTATGCGGGCATTAATAAATGGATTGACTACGCTGAAATGGGCAATAACAAGGTTTCCATGAATTACGTTGAGCTTGAAAAACCTCGTCAGGGTGCTTTGGGATATGTTGAATATCAGTTTAACTCGTCGGCAGGCAACTTGAATGCTGGTGGGAATTCTGGAGTAATACAGTCGCGGTTTGCTAATTTGAACTGGGAGAATCTTGCAGAAACGGATGACTATTCATTCAAAAACGGTTCGACTTTTGCAGAAAATAAGCATATAACTTTATACCGAAATGGTCAGCTGTGGTGGGGTACAGAACCTGATTCTATAACGGCAGTTGCAGATGTGAAGGTCTCTTCCGAGAATAAAAACACAAATTCGGCACCTTCTTCACTGAGCACCTGGCTAAAAATTGAGAACAAAGGAAATGTGCCGCTTGACTATGCTGATCTGTCTGTCCGTTACTGGTTTACTGCCGATGGGACAGCGAACCTGAATTACTGGATCGATTTTGCGAAGCTGGGAACTGCTAATATTTCAGGACAGTTTACATCCGGTCAGCAAAAAGCTGACGCCGATACGTACTTCGAAATAAAACCGGCAGCATCTCTTGGTAAACTCTATCCGCTGAGTAGCACTGGCAATATTCAGTACAGGATTGCCAAGTCGGACTGGTCAGTTTTTAATGAAGCGAACGACTACTCCTTCAAAGCAGCTGGCAACTTTGCTGAGAATAGCAAGATTACTGTTTACTACAAAGGCACGCTGGTATACGGCCAAGAGCCAGCCGGACAATCGGTGTCGCGAATGTATTTCCCGGTAGAAAATGGTGCTTCGTCCGGCATGACAGCTACAGTACTTGGTAATCCGGTACAGGGAGAGCATGCTGAAGTAGTGATTAAAGGAGCAACAGCCCCGGTGATTAACATTATCGTAACAGATAAAAATGGGCGTGCGTTATACCGTAAGTCAATTGAGAAGCCATCAGAGATTGAACAGCATTCTTTACCAGTTGGGAAAGGTTCAGGACTTTATCTGATTCGTGTAGAATCTGGCAGGGAAACATCTGTGATCAAGGTTATTAAACCGTAATAAATTCGTTTCTATCAGAGTGTTTTGTCCGGATCAACGTGAGTTGATCCGGATTTTTATTTGGTCGAAAGGGCGATTATCTCTGAATTTTTAAATTGAATTATTTACTGAAAAAAATTTATTATTTATAGTATAGGGATGCTACTTAACAACTTGTCTTTGTATTAAATTAAAAATGGTTTAATGAAACGCTATGACATTTGACTCTACCCAAAAACTTCCGTTACAATCACCTGAGATGGGGGATCTGTCTGCCCAGGATATACAGCCGGTGATGCTTAACGACGAATTTCTGATCAGAGAAACTTTCAGTCAAGATTCCCAAAAGGGTTGCGAACTGCTATTCCGAAAATACTACAGCAATTTATGCAACCATGCGATACGATTTGTGCATTCGCAGGAAGTGGCTGAGGATATTGTATCGGAGGTATTTGCTGCATTTTGGCAGAGCCGTACTTTCGAAATCATTACAACATCCTATCGAGCATATCTTTATAAAGCGGTTAGAAACCGGTCCTATAATTATGTCAAATGGGATCTGAACCGTACCTCGCCAATGGAAACGGTAACAACACCGTTCGCCACGCATGCGCTCAATCCCTGTGAAGCATTGCAGTACAATGAGCTTTCCCAACAGATTGAACGAATTGTACAGCAGCTGCCACCTCAGTGCAAAAGAGCATATCTGCTGAAACGTGTAGAAGGCAAAACACTCGAAGAAATAGCCTCGGAACTGCAGGTTACAACTAAAGCTGTGGAAGCGTTAATTACGCGTGCAATAAGCAGGCTCCGGGCAGGACTGAAAGACAGTTGGTTTATCTGCCTGATGCTCTATCTACAGTAATATTTTGAGTTAGTGCATGGGGTTATTGATACACTAATTGTCTGTATCCTGTATGTAAAGCTGCATAATGGTAGCCCTCAATGGCAGTTTTGCAATGATTTAGAGAAGGTAAAAGAAGCCTGTATAAGCTAAAAAATATAAAATGAAAGATTCCCTGTTTAAAGATGTTCTGTTCGATTTTTTTGATGGACGAACCACATCGATTCAGCGCAAGCTAATAGAAGACTGGCTGGCTGATCCGCAAAATGAAGAGCTCTACTACCAATATCTTGATGAGTGGGAGAGTCGCCACCCACAGTTTGCTCCGAAGTTGGACAACGCTCTGTCGGAATACATCGCTTTGGTTACAAATGGAAGTGCCACTACAAACACTCCATTATCAAATGTGCCAGCGGAGGTCGTGAGTTTATGGAGGCGCCCGTGGCTCTACGGCGCGACTGCTGCATGTTTTTTGATGGTGGCAGGATTCGTTTTCAGAGACGAGCTGATGTACAAATCATTAACATCAGGAAATGGACAGACGTCTTCTTACCAGCTTTCGGATGGAACCGACGTGGTATTAAATGCGAATTCGGTGCTCCGTGTGCCAAGGATGGGGTTCGGCGAGGGCAACCGGGAAGTGATGCTTGAAGGAGAGGCCGAATTTAAAGTCGTGCATACTGCACAGGACAGCCGGTTTGTAGTTAAGATGGAGAAAAATTACAGTATAGAAGTGCTCGGTACTGAGTTTGTCGCATTCTCCCGAAAACGGGGAACGAAGGTTTTCCTTACAAAAGGAAAGGTGAAACTAAGCCTTCCGCAAGGAAAACAGCTTTATATGAAGCCAGGTAATTTGTTTTCGACGGCGGATAACGGAACCTTCACGCTTACTTCACCGGCTACACCCGCCTCAATTGTCGCATGGAAGCAGGACATGTTTTATTTCGACAACACACTGCTTTCGGAGGCCGTCGAACAAATCAATGAACGCTTCAAAGTGAATGTGCGTATACTGGATCCCGTTCTTGGTAAACATCGTATAGGAGGTATTTATAAAGCGAAGCAGGCAGAAGACCTGCTGGCCATATTATCCGAGTTGCTTCATTTGGAAGTGATCAAACATAATGAATTCATTGAATTGAGAAAATCAGAAATAAACCCAGACCATGAGTAGCAGATTTCTACAAAAAACCCGTATCGTGCTGACCATGCTATCGGTCCAGCAGCTTTGTGTGGCGCAAGGTATTTCCTTGGCAAGCAGCCATACTGTTCCTGTGCAAACCCAGCATACGGAAACCCGCCACAGAGCCAAAAATCTTAAAGACCTTTTGGTCGACCTGGGTAAGCAACATCAGGTGAGTATCCTGTTTGAAGAAGAAACAGTTAAGAATATCACAGTTACCGGCGCCGACTTCCGGCAGGAAGGAAATAAGCTGGAAAAGCAGCTGGGCGATCTTCTCAGACCCTTCAACCTGCGTTTCAAAAAAGCTGGTAAGGAAGCTTATGTAATCGTATCAAAATTTGAGAAACGAGCTGAGCCAACAATCGCTACGTTGGAAAGTGCCAGTCTGTCACAGGGCTTACCCGGTGAATCCTCAGGCAGGCCCGAAATTTCGCTTTTGAGGAGCACAAAAAGCACTCCTGATGATTTAAATATCAAGGGTAAGGTTACAGATGAACGCGGAGATGGTCTTCCTGGTGTGAGCGTTGTGCTGAAAGGCTCTCAACGTGGTGTAAGCACCGACATTTCCGGTAACTACGAGATCACAGGAGCAAGTGCGGATGCAGTGCTGATCTTTTCGTTTGTAGGTTACATCCCTAAAGAGGAGATTGTGGGTAACCGCACATTTGTGGATGTTTCTCTTGCGGTTGATACAAAAGCATTGGAAGAAGTAGTAGTGATTGGCTATGGAACTGCCAAAAAGAAAGACCTGACGGGTTCGGTTGCGGTAGTAGGGCGCAAGGAGTTCGGAGATGTATCTGCTACTTCCGCTCAGCAGCTTCTGCAAGGAAAAATAGCTGGCGTACAGATTGTTAATACGAGTGGACTACCAGGTGCAAACGCTAAAATTATTATTCGTGGTGTAGGCTCTCTAACCAACTCAGATCCACTTTATGTAATCGATGGTATTCAGGGAGGTGATATAAATTCGGTGAGTCCTTATGATATTCAGGATATTACCGTGCTCAAAGATGCGGCATCGGTAGCCATTTACGGCGCATCAGCAGCTAACGGGGTTGTTTTGATTACAACCAAAAAAGGGAAAGCAGGGACACCAAGGGTAACCTACAACGGTTATGTAGGTGTATCTCAGCCCTGGAAAAAACTAGATATGCTTGACGCTGCGCAATACGTACAGCTTGTAAAGGATATCAACGAGACTCAGGGGAACAAAATGCCAGATAAGCTCAATACACCCGATGTACTGGTAACACGTACTGACTGGCAGAAGGAGATATTCAGAAATGCTAAAATTACTGAGCATCATGTAAACGTTACAGGAGGAAGCGAGAAAGCAACATATAACTTTTCGGCAGGATACACCAGCCAGGATGGTATTATGAAAGATATCGGCTATCAGCGTATCAACCTGAGAGCGCAGCTGGAAGAGCAGATTGGCAAAAGAATAAGACTCGGGCAAACGATTAATTTTAAATACAACCGAACTACAGGCAACGCGGCCAGTTTTGTGGAGGCACTCAGAATGCCCCCATATGCACCAACCATGGATCCGACGAATTTGGGTGGATATAGCAGAGTAACTACAATTCTGGATCAGAATGACGCCTTGAATCCGCTACCGGGTATTTACCTGAGCGAAAAACTATCCAGAGGGTTTTCTAATCTTTTTCAGCTCTGGGGTGAAGTTGATATTTTCAACGGACTTAAATTCAGGACCCAGGCTAACATCGGCTTGTCAAACAGCAACAGTTATAATTACACAGGAGAATACTTAAACGGCAATCTCAAAACCGATCGTAAAATTGACGAGAGCTACTCTTTCAGTGTTTCACCCATCGTCGAAAATATTCTGACTTACTCGAAAACACTGGGGCAGCATGATTTTTCCGTGATGGTTGGTAATACATACAACGAAGGTAACCGAAGCAGGGGCGTCAATCTGACGGGTTCCGGCTTCACAAATGACCTGATCAAACAAATCGGTGTTTCCAAATCTAACAGTATCACAAGCGCCAGTTCAAGTGTCTATGCTTCTCGCTCCTATTTTGGAAGAGTTACCTATGGCTTCCATGACCGGTATCTGATCAATGCATCAATACGCCAGGATATTAACCCGGCATTTGGTCAGGCCTACCGGAAAGGAAATTTCCCTTCTGTGGGAGTCGCATGGAAGCTGATCAACGAAGATTTTATGAAAAGTGTGACGGCTGTTTCTGATTTGAAACTACGGGCCAGCTGGGGTATCACAGGCAATGCAAATATCGGGCTGTTTCTGACAGACCCAACGGTTTACCGAGGTTACGGAAACAATAATATTGTCTATTCTTTTGGTGAGAGCAAAGCATTTCAGCAGGGAGCGACTGTTACCCGTGTTCCCAACCCGTTCCTGAAATGGGAAGAAACAACGCAGATTGATTTTGGCCTGGACTTAGGTTTGCTACGAAATAAACTTCAGGTGAGCGTCGATTATTACAAACGTGACAGTAAGGATTTACTATTGGATGTAAAGCTCCCGATTTCTACAGGTCTGGGTGATGTTTACAACGATGCAAGTATGGTTCAGAATGCAGCAAATGCAGTAAATAAAGGTTTTGAAGCTGCTGTTTCTTACACAGGTCAGGCGGGTGATTTCAGCTACAGTGTTTCTGCTAACACAGGTTACAACAAAAACAATGTGGTTTCCATGGGTAGCGGCTCACCTATTGTGAGTGGTGCAACCAACGGTGGTATCAACATGACCAAAACGGATGTGGGTGCAGCAATTGGTTCATTTTACGGATTTAAGGTTGATCACGTTGTAGCCAGTGCAGCTGATGTAGCCCGCTACAACGAGCAGGCCGTAGCCAAAGGTTTCAAATCCTATCAGGATGGATTGAAAGCAGGTGATATTGTTTATCAGGATTTGAATGGGGACGGACAAATCACAGATGCAGACCAGACATTTCTGGGATCAGCAATACCGGTATGGACCTACGGAGGTTCGGTGAACCTGGCCTATAAAGCATGGGATATGTCCATGGGGCTAGCGGGGATAGGTGATGTGAAAGTATATAATGCACTTCGTTACTGGACCGAAGGAACTACACGTCCTTTCAACTCATCCACGGCAGTTTTGGAAGCCTGGAAAAAAGACGGAGATGTAACAGATATGCCAAGATCCGGCCAGAACACACCTTCCAATCTTCGCGCTTCTGATCGTTTTCTTGAAAATGGTTCTTTCATGCGTCTTCGTAACCTGACAGTTGGTTTCTCGTTGCCCAAAACGTTGCTGAATGCTGGCAGTACAAAGATCTTTTCGAGCTTCCGTGTGTATGCAACAGCTATGAATCTTCTTACCGTGACCAACTACAAAGGGTATGATCCTGAAGTGAGTGCCAGCGTTAATGATGCCAAGTCCTTCATTTTTACAAAAGGGGTAGACACCGGTCAATATCCACAGCCAAGAACATTCCTTTTGGGCGTTCAGGTTGGTTTTTAATTTCTTCTATTCAAATATTCAGGCATTATGAAAAAGCATATATTTTCACTCGGAACAATAGCTTGCCTAGCCGTAGCCGGTTGTGACAATTCTCTGGAAAACGTTAAAAACCAATCCAGCTATAATGACGACACCTACTTTACCACACCAGCTACCATTTCGGAAGCGGTCACAGCCACTTATGGACTTATGCTCTACAAGGGCCTGTATTCCAGAGATTTTTATTATCTGATGGATCTTACAGGTAATGAAGCTGAAGCAGATGCACCTCTTTTGGGGGACGTACTGCAGTTGCACGATTATAGCTATGCTGCCAATCACGCTCAGATCAATGACCTGTGGTCTACAGCATATAAGGTCACATTCCGGGCGAATCTGGTGATTGATAAAGCGTCGAAAGTTATACCTGCTTCCGATGCAGAAAAAATCAAGCTGGCGCAGTATACTTCTGAAGCCTATTTTCTGAAAGCGTATGCCGAGTTTTTACTTGTAACGCTATGGGGAAGAGTGCCCATTCGTAAAGATTATGATGGCAACAGTGAGTTTTATCTCACTAGGGCAAATACAGAAGATGTCTGGAAACAGGTAGAGTCTGATCTGAACAATGCCATCGCTGGTTTGCCGGCAGTGTACACAAGCGGAGCTGACCTGGGTCGTGTTACCAAAGGAGCTGCGATTGCGCTACTTGGGAAATCGTATCTGTACCAGAAGAAGTACGCTGAGGCTGCTTCTCAGTTTGAACTACTTACCAAAGCACCATTTGCCTACGATCTGGTCCAAAATCTGGATGAATTGTTTACCAAATCGCCTGTAAAAAATGCTGAAACAGTATTCGATATTCCGCATAAATCCTGGGGTGGCTGGGCAGAGGGAAGTCCTTACTACATGTTCGGATCTCAGGAAGGTTCCGGAAGCGGAAAAAATACGCTGACTGGCCGGGCGATGGAGTATGGCTGGAACGATTGGCGGAATGTATTTATATCCGATGCCGCAGTAAATGCTTTTACTTACAAGGACGAAGCAGGGAAGGATTATGTAGATCCCAGAGCAAAAAATACCTTTTACGGAGATAAAGCCAGTGGGGGAGATGTTACCTTTTGCGATAACTGTGCTGGAGGAGCAAAACCTTATCCTTTTGCGGAAAACGGAAATGGGTACCGTTGGAGAAAGTACCAGCCTTACGAGTACAAAGAAAAAGCAGAACTACCGCAATCGGATATCAATTCTCAGGTGATCCGTTATGCCGACGTATTGCTGATGTACGCAGAGTCGCAGATCAATTCAGGTAAAGTTGCAGAAGCGCTGCCCTTGATCAATAAGGTACGGACGCGTTCAGGCGCATTTGCTTACACCACGCTTGGAAGCAAAGATGAGGCTTTGAAGAAACTGATGCTTGAAAGGCAGCTCGAATTGGCAGGTGAACAGGTGCGCTGGTTTGATCTGATCAGGTGGGGCGTTGCCAAACAGACCCTGAATGCTGAAAAGAAAGCGAAGTATCCTAACTCAAGTCAATCTTTTTTCCAGGATAAACATGTGTTGTTCCCTATTCCATTAGCAGAAAAAAATACCAATCCGCTGGTGGCCAAAGATGTGGCAGGCGACTGGAATTAACTCTTTAAATTCCGTATTGTAAGCTCAGACTTATCCCGGAAACCAGGGGTAAGTCTGATTGTTTTATCAGGAAGGCAGATCAGACGACCAGCGTTCGAAACTGTACGGTCATTGTACGCTTTCGGACACCGGGTTTAAGCGATATCTTTTGGAAACCAGTAAATTAGCTGCGTTCGGCCAGTAAGGGCATAATTTTCTTGTAGTGATCTTTTTATTTTGATCAGAAATCTCTTCTGTATGGTAAAGTCTAGCCAGAAAAGAGGTTTTATTCCTAAACCAAAAGCGTGTTATGTTTAAAAACTACATGAAAGTAGCACTTCGCAGTCTTCTCAAAAACAAAGTATTCAGTAGCATTAACATTGTGGGGCTCAGTCTGGGTCTTACAGCCGTAATGCTCATTTTGCTGTTTGTTCAGGACGAAGTGTCTTTTGACCGTTTTCATCAGAAGGGCGATCGTTTGTACCGCCTCACAGCAACTTACACTTCTCCGGAGGGCAATCAGCGCAATATGGGTATTACCGGAACACCGCATGGTCCTTCATTCGCTGCGGAGATACCAGGAATCGAAACTTTCTGCCGTTTGAAAGGCTGGGATATGCTTGTAAAGAAAGGCACAGACGCAATTAATGAGGAGGTGTTGTATGTAGATTCTTCCTTTTTTAGCTGCTTTAGTTTTCCATTAATTGAAGGTAATCCTGATAAAGCACTTACCGGGGCCTATTCAGCGGTGATTTCTGAGGATATGGCCAGCCGCCATTTCGGTACGTCCGATGTGCTGGGTAAAACGATCGAAGTGGACCTTGACGGGAAATTCGAACTTTTTACCATTACCGGCGTGGCCCAAACACCACCGACGAACTCTTCTGTACGGTTTGATGTATTGATACCTTTTAACAGATCCTTACCAACCGACGCAGCAGATAGGGAAAAGTCAGAGAGAGAGTGGCTGAGCTATCATTTGAATACACTTTTGTTACTGAGGGGGAATGCCGATCCTGCTCAGGTGCAGGCGCAATTCCAAGAGGTATTTCGTAAACACGCCGGAGCAGAATTCGACCGCAAGCAAAAGGAACGTAATTCTTCCGATAGACTTAGCTTCGGTATTCAGCCTTATACCTCCATACATCTGGATCCTGCTTACAGCATGGGTAACGGTGTGAATGACGGCTCAAATGCGACTTATTCGTATATACTTTTAGGAATTGCGGGTTTGATATTGTTTATAGCCTGCGTTAATTTTATAAATCTGACACTGGCCAGATCACTGCGCCGCAGCAAGGAAATAGGCGTTCGTAAAGTGACAGGTAGCTCACGCCGGGAGCTGATATTCCAGTTTCTGACTGAATCATTTTTCCTTAGTCTTTTGGCATTTCTGCCTGCTCTGGTATTGGTGAATCTTCTTTTACCCGAATTCTCTTCAATTACGGGAAAGGCACTTGATGTCAGTTATTTGCTGACTTTATCGAACATAACCTTGTTTGCGGGCCTGCTTTTGGTTGTTTCCCTTCTTGCGGGCGCGTATCCAGCTTTTGTATTGTCAGGGTTTCGCCCGGTAGAGACCCTGTACGGGAAATTCAGATTAGCCGGCAGAAATCTGGTCGGAAAATCGCTGATCGTTCTGCAGTTTTCGATTGCTGTATTTTTGCTGGTAGGTACATTTGTGTTTCAGAGTCAGTTTAATTTTATCGCCGATACGGATCCCGGTTACACCACCGACAGGGTACTCAGGCTCGAAGTGCCACAGGAACGACCGGGCTTGGCCAACCAGCTTAGAAATACCATAGCAGGAATTTCCGGTGTAGAGCAGGTATCTCTTCGTTCGTCGGGTTGGCGCGCCTCCTCAGATTTCTTTATAGATAATGAGCGTCCGAAAGAAGGAGTTTATTTTGAGCAGATTGATGCTAAACATCTGCCATTGCTGAAAGTGCCGGTGGTGAAAGGGCGCAACTTTATGGAAGGTAACTCTTCCGACCTGAAAAGTGGTATTCTTGTGAATGAATCTTTCGTGAAGGAATATATAAAAGCAGGTAATGACGCAGTCGGACAAACAATTGAGAAGGAAAAAGAACAGGTGAGAGTACCGTTTACTATTATTGGTGTTGTTAAAGATTATCAGTTGGGTTCATTTAAAGAAAAAATCCGGCCGATGATGTGGTACATGGGTACTGCGGAGGATATGGGTTGGATGTATGTAAAGCTGAAACCAGGTGCTTCTTCCACCATAGCTCAGATTGGCCGGGAGTTTCACAAGTCTGTTCCTTACTTTCCTTTCAATTACGAATTTCTGGAAGATGAACGTCTCAGCGCTTATGGTGATGACAAGCGCTGGAAGCAGGTAGTAACCT
The DNA here is from genome assembly GCF_003383615.1 of Dyadobacter luteus. Taxonomy (GTDB): domain Bacteria; phylum Bacteroidota; class Bacteroidia; order Cytophagales; family Spirosomataceae; genus Dyadobacter; species Dyadobacter luteus. The sequence goes on along the minus strand of NZ_QNUL01000001.1, from coordinate 445,203 downwards.
ATGCTGCTGTGATGTCAGTTTTAATTTCGGCATTAGGATTATTCGGGCTGGCGACGCTTTCTATGGAGCAACGCACAAAAGAAATAGGTATCAGAAAAGTACTCGGGGCAAGCATTCTGCAAATATCAGGGGTGATGTCAATGGATTATCTGAAGCTGATCATCATTGCTTTTGCGGTTGCTATGCCTTTGGGGTACTATGTGAGTCAACAGTGGCTCGAAGGTTTTGTATACCGTGTCAATTTGGGATCGTGGATTTTCCTTGCCTCCGGAGGGCTCGTTTTGCTCATCGCGCTGTTGACAGTGGCCTCGCAAGCTGTTCGCGCGGCATGGGCAGATCCGGTGGAAAGTCTAAAGAACGAATAGAAATGTGATAATTGCCTGGCATGAGATTTTCAAGTGGATGGCAGTTAATTCACTTAAACAGGAAGTGTAATGAAAAAGCATCATGAAAATGAGAGACGGGGGATAGATAGTGTAGACGAGGTGTACAGTACCGATAGGGATGGAACCTATTCTCAAATGGGTGAGGAAGAGTCAGGTGCGCTACCCAACGATCCTGCCGAAAACGCGAAGAAAACTTCTCCCGAAGAGGATGCAGGTGAACCTGAAAATACGAAGTTATCAGCCGGCAATTCCAAACCTCAGAAGGAATCAGACGCTTAGGTAAATTCGGAGCGCTATTGTGTAAACCAGCACATAGCGCTCCTTTGCTTTTGAATATAGATTAGATCGACTATCTTTTCGCCAACAAGTTTATTTAATCCATCACACTTCGTATGAGCAGTTACCTGACCAGCGTGATCAAGCAGTTTGAATACTATAAAATGCTTGGCGAGAAGTCTTTCGCGCAGTTGCCTGATGAAGGACTTTTTTTACAGTTTGGAGAAGACAACAACAGCATAGCAATTATTGTAAGGCATTTATCCGGCAACATGCTGTCCCGGTTTACTGATTTCCTGACGACGGATGGCGAGAAACCCTGGCGTAACCGGGATGAGGAGTTTGAGCCGTGGACTGGTAGTCGTGAGGACCTATATGGTCTTTGGAATAAGGGGTGGAACTGCCTTCTTACGACACTTGCAGGGTTGCAGGAGACAGATTTGGAAAAGATCGTATACATCAGAAATGAAGGACATACTGTAACTGAAGCGATCAACAGACAACTTGCTCATTATGCATATCACGTAGGTCAGATCGTGTTTGCCGCTAAACTAATCCGGGGGCAAGACTGGCAAAGTTTATCTATTCCAAGGAACGGATCAGGTCTATATAATGAAAAGAAATTTAATACTGATCAGTCTGTCAGGCACTTTACGGATGAGTGGCTGGAGAAGGGTGTAAAGGATGAATAAATTTCGTGTAACCGAAAATATTGGTATTGTGAATGAGTCTGTTACACTTAGGTGATACAGACTTTTTTTTGTAGATATTTCTCTGCTTTTGTGATATTCCTTAAACCTCTGCGAATAATTGGGTATAAGAACAAAGGTATTACAGTTGTATTTTTCGTTACAGCTTTCTGGCTTTTAAGTATAGGCGCTTTATGATAATTAGTAACCCTTGGTTATTTGAAAGTTACTTAGTATTTTAGAAGGTATATTGATTCAATCTAAAATCTGTTCAACTTTAAAACAGGAATTATGAAGTCAACTATCTATATCTCATTGTTTATGGTTGTATTTCTGTTACTGTCTACTACAGGCTTTGGTCAGCGTAAATTTGCTTTATCTGCGACTGTTGCTCCGTCGTACACCAGGGGTAGTACAGCCTTGAACCTTTCACGTGGAGATGATCTTTTCCGCAGTAGCAGTACTGTTATACTTAACTCGGATGTTGCTGTAACAGGGTATTGGGCAGGTTTGAACGGAACCTATTCATTTACTCCTAAGTGGTCTGCATCAGCAGGTTTGTGGTTTAGTCATAGTCTTTCTAAAGCAGGCAATGTCAGAGTGCGCTCTCATGAGTTTTCTATTCCCGTGTTGATCAATTACAGGGTATTGAAGCACAAGATATCTCCGTATATTTCTGCAGGTCTATCCTATAATTTTGATGCGGCAACTCGTATAAGCATCTCCGATTATAGTATAGTAGAAACCAAGTCTCCAATCACTGCGACAGTATCACCAACCCTCGCTGCAGGTGTTATATTTGATCTGAGTCCGCAGATATCTCTTATAGCCCAGCCAACGGCAATCTTCTTTTCAGCTCCCGAGAACCTTACTGTAAGTGATTATTTACTCGGTTTTCAGGCACAATTCATGTTTAGATTATAGATCAGATTTTAATCAGCTGTCGTCATTACATCAGTTATACATAGCGAAAAACGGCATAGGTAATGGGTAAATCATTGATAGGCAAGTTGATAATGCATCTTTTAACTCCTGCCAGCCGGATTGATATCCGGTGAAATTGTGCAACTATTGAGCTGTAAATTCGGGCAGGGCTATTAAATACTGAATCATCAAAGTTTTTTTACTTAAAAGTGAGAGAATCATGAAAACAATCATCCCTACTTCACTGATGTTCACCAGTTTTTTGTTTATAGCTACTTTGGCGCATGCACAAAACAAGTTTGCAATATCTGCTACAGCAGCTCCATTTTACGGACATAGCAGAGCGTGGGGAACTCTTGTGTTGCCTGCTGAGGACGGCAGCGGAACACTTGTTTCGCAGGATTGGAGTTCTGAGGCGTCTACGCTGGGCTATTCAGTTGGTCTGAATGGTCGGTATTCAATTAATCCGAAGTGGTCTTTGGCAACAGGTTTCTGGTTTAACCAAAGCAGACCCAAGGACGGGAACTACAAGGGGCGAAGTAATAACTTTGCCATTCCCCTCTTCGTAAATTTCCAGAGTTCCGAAAGGAAGTTGTCTCCGTATTTTTCTGCAGGTACCTTATGGAATTTCAGAACAACCAGTCGTGTCAACGTTCCTGATGTTGGCACCGTCATTTTTAAATCTGATCGTGGGACGAGAAGAATTGCTCCATCTGTAGGCGCAGGTATGATTTATAATTTTGATTCAAGATTATCCCTTGTAGCCCAGCCAACATTCACCTATTTTATTCCTCCTGCAGATATCAATATAAGGTCGTATCAAATTGGTTTGCAAATGCAGGTGATGCTAAGGTTGTAGAAATTTCCGAAATAGGTCTTTACAGAACCAGATGACAAAATAATTCTTGAACCCGCCATAACTGGCTACATTTCTTCTCTCATACGTAAAAACTTCAGCTCCTTATTTGATTGCTTTTTTAGTGGAGTGTTGTTAAGAATGGAGGCTGCCACGGACTCGTCGTTTCATGGTGTATCTTTTCGAATTGTTCCTAAAGGCGTATGTTGTTGGCGGATTCTAATATTGTAAATTTCCTTTCCATTTATCAAAATTAGAATCGTTTTTGTAAAGCGGCCTGGTTTCAATTACGATTTGTTGAGCTGCAAATATTCAATAACCTTTCCGTCATTCTGTTCCACAATAAATCTCTTTCCGGTGCTAACCTGGCTGTAGGGAACGATGACTTTTACAATGTCATTTTGAATGAGCTCCCAAAAGTATTCCAGATCTTCCACCAGAAAAATGGCATTCACCATGCGGGGTATGTCCAGAGCGCGGGGATCGTCCAGAGCTGCCAGAACCACAAAATGACCGATGAGATTTAACTTGTAGCCATCGTGTGATGCAGAGAGGGTTACCTCTTTGCCAGTGATTTTTTGATAGAATGCAACTGTAGTTTCGAATGAATCTGTAACGACAGGCGTTAGTATTGCGGAGATGTACATAGCTTGGATATGGATTTTTTTACAAAGCTATTTTCTACGTCACGTTGCTGCTATAACTCATTTTTTTATTAGCCGATGTCTCAAATATTGAAAACAAACTCAACCAATCAGGCCAACAAAAAGGAGTTGGGGGTAATGTGTCGCGTTAACGATGTATTGGCTTTGGCAGGCAAGAGGTGGCTCATGACTGTGCTCTATCAGATATCTCAGGGTAAGAATCAATTCTCGATTTTAAGAAGGGAAATTTCCGGCATTTCAGACCATATTCTGGCAAGTCGGCTTAATGAGTTGGTGACTCAGGGATTGGCAACAAGAACAGAAGTAGCTGGTACCAATCCACCGCAAATCGTGTATGCTGTGACTGCGAAAGGAGAGCAGCTTCTGGTTATTATCGATCAATTGAATAAATGGAGCGGTAGTTGGGAGTCTGGTCGGTAATTTTTCGCAGGATATATTGATGGATTATAGAATTACGTGAATAGTTTTGAGCCGATTAGAATGATTAATCGGCTTACTATGTATAATTGGCAACATTCAGACTGGCCCAACTTCACTTATTCCATTGAAAAAGTGGCTGCTGTGTCCATCGCTTTCGCACGCGAATCAGGTATAGCAAATGGCATCCTAGTGTAATGATTTTTAAGTAAATTAACTAACTGATATTAGATTTCCGGTGTATGTCCATGCGAATGGCCTGGCCCTTGTCTGATTGTAAGTTTTAATATATTCGATTAGTTGTGCTGATAGCTGTTCAACTGATTTCCAGACACCTCCTTTTAGTACGTCTTTTGATAGCATGTTGAAAAATATCTCGACCTGGTTAAGCCACGAGCAGTAGGTTGGCGTGAAGTGTAGTTTTATCTTTCTTTTGCCAGCTATGACGTTGCTACATTTGTTTGGAGGCAGATATAGGCAGATTTAATATTTCAACTAAATTTGACTATGAGAAAACGACGAGTATTCGACGAATCCTTCAAGAGAATGGCAGTTGAGCTATCGGAAGCTAAAGGCTCCGTTGCTGAAGCTGCAGCTGAGCTCGGCCTTGATGCAGGGCGCATTAGTAAGTGGCGTAAAAGCTTCAATAAGCCAGATTTTCGAGAAAAAGTTGAAGGTTTGACTGAGGAGCAAAAACGGATCCGACAATTAGAAAGGGAGCTGCGGGAAGTAAAACTTGAACACGAGATATTAAAAAAGGCGGCCGCCGGGGCCCGGTACGCATCTTTTCCAGGGGCGAACGGAACGGTTCCGATTTATAGAAGCTAATCAAGGAATCTATCCGGTGGCAAAGATGTGTAAGGTGCTCAACGAAAGCGTCAGTAGCTTTTACTATTGGCTGAAACAGCCAGTTGGTAAACGTCACCGAGAGCACAACGAACTATCCAATCATATCCGGGAAGTTTATAATGAAAATAAAGGATGCTACGGTAGTCCGCGAGTGACGGTGGAACTTCAGGGCAAGGGTTTTCATGTATCGCGCCCACGAGTAGCCAGACTGATGAGAAAAATTGGTTTGAAAAGTATTATCCGGAAGAAATACCGAGTCAAAACTACTGATAGCAATCATACTTATTATGTGTCTGAAAATCATCTAAATAGAGATTTTGAAGCAAAATGTATGGGTGAAAAATGGGTGTCAGATTTAACGTATATCAGGACCGGAGAGGGCTGGATTTATCTTACAATAGTACTCGATCTTGCAAATCGTAAGGTGGTGGGTTGGGCACTAAGTGAAACAATGAAAGCAGAAGATACCAGCGTGGCAGCTTTCAAAATGGCCTTAAAGTGCTATCCCGTAGATAAACCATTACTATTTCACTCAGACAGGGGCGTCCAATACGCGTGCAGTGAGTTTCGTAAGCAATTGATTGGCTTACCTATTACGCAGAGTATGAGCAGAAAAGGAGATTGCTGGGACAATGCACCAGCTGAGAGTTTTTTTAAAACGCTAAAAACAGAAATGGTTTATCACCAAGAATTTAAAAATAAACACGAGGCAAAACTGGCAATTTTTGAATTTATTGAGGTGTGGTACAACAGAAAGAGAAGACATTCATCTCTAGGTTATTTGAGTCCTATGGCTTTTGAAGAAAAACTGACTACCGGAAAAAATGCCGCTTAACAGCTCAAAACAATGAATTACAATGAAGCCCTACCTATAATTATGGTGCCAAAAGCACCACAATTATAGGTAGGTTCCAAGGGGTTTGGGGAATGGAAGATTCCCCATATCAAGTAAAATTCTTTTGCCTTATAAATTCCTCCAATAAAAGGTTGCAATTCCACTAACCATTCTTTAACTTTTTTATATTTATGGATCGCCAGGTTATCCACAATCACATTTTCCGGTGGATTCATGTATAGCCCCACGATATTAAACATCTTCTGTTCAAATTCAGGATCAGGACTTTTGCCACAGCAGTATTCTGTTTTGTGCGGTTTCAGGTCTGCTTTCTTCAGAATCTGGTGCACCTTGGTTTGGCTGATACCTACCTGCTGTCCGATTCGTCTCTGCGACCAGTTGGTGTAGCCGCCATCAGGCTTCTCACAGGCTTTTTGAATTACCATCGCTTTTTGGCTGGCTGTTACCGTGGCAGGTTTACCGCTCCTGGCAGCGTCTTTCAAACCGGCAAGGCCCAATCTGCGAAACCGTTGCCGCCATTTATTCACAATAGGGTGGGTCAAACCCGTGCTGATAATGATCTCATCAATCCTTTTCCTTCCAGACTCAAAAGGATTACTTCTGCCGTTTGGCTGTATCGTTTCTCTATTTTAAAAGAGCGGCTCATTACAAGAAGTTCCAGACGGTCTTCTTCACTCGCTAGGATGGGTTGTGCTATCCTGGCCATACCACAGAGATAATAATTTTAGTTTATTATCTCTGAAATCATTACACTAGCTTGGCACTGTCACTTGCAGTTTAGGTATGCCGGAACGCTTTCAATTTCATACAAAATCTGTCCCTTAATGCTGGTAGAGTGTTTTTATTGTAAGATGATTGTAATCAATCAATAACGGGTAGCGCTTTGTGCATCTTCTTTCAATTTAATCCAATAAGTGGAGGCAGCCGAGTTTTATAAAATTAAAAATATTGTTTTTAAAAATAAACTTTTTGGTATATTTGTGAGCGGATATTTAACCTATAACATACTATGCTTACCAAAGCTGAAAAAACAAAACAATTTATACTGGAAACTGCCGGCCCGCTTTATAACGAGAAGGGAATTTCGGGTGTGAGTGTAGATGATGTGCTTGCAGCTACGCGGTTGACAAAAGGCTGTTTGTACGGGCATTTTGAAAATAAAGAGGATCTTTCAGTTCAGGTTGTCGATTTACTTTTGAAGAAAATATCAGACAAAATTCATCTGGCAGTAGCCGATAAGAAAACGGCAAAGGGAAAGATATTCGCATTTCTGGATTTTTACAAAAATCCTATTGATACTTATATATCAGGAGGTTGTCCAATTTTTAACACCGCAGTGGAGGCGGACGATAATTATCCGGTTATCAAGCAAAAGATAGCAAGTGTATTCCGTGCCGGCCAGCAGGATCTTATCAATGTGCTTTCAGAAGGGATCAATAACGGAGAATTTTCTTCAAATCTTGATGCTTCGGTTTTTGCTTTTAAATTGATGGCCTCTATTGAAGGTGGTATCGTGATGTGCAGAACGATGGAAACTGCCAAGCCGATGCAATCGCTTATCAAAAGCCTTAAAGCCGAACTGGAACAATACGTCATCTAATTTTTTTTGACACAAAATAGACCAAAAAGTATATTTTATAATTTCGAAAATAACAAAAACAGACATGCGCAACGAAACATTATTTGACACTTACCACCTCAACGGAGCATCATTACAGAACCGCATGGTGATGGCACCCATGACCCGTTCGAGGTCGGATAACGCTGGAAACGCAGCTACACAACTAACGGCAAGGTATTATCAGCAACGCGCCTCAGCCGGCCTGCTTATTACGGAGGGTACTTTCATCAGTAAAGACGCTGTCGGAGTGATTAATGTACCGGGCATATACACTGCCGAACAGATCGATGGCTGGAAACTAACAACAAAAGCAGTTCATCAGGCAGGCGGAACCATTTTCGCTCAGCTGTGGCATACAGGAGCGTACTCCCATCCTGACCTGCACGATGGCGTCAGGCCGCTGGCGCCATCTGATGTCAATCCGAACCAGCAGGTGTTCACTGCCGAAGGACTTAAACCCTCTGAGGCTCCGCAGCCAATGAGCATTGAAGATATCAAAACAACGGTTGCCGATTTCAAACAAGCGGCTATCAATGCTTTCAAGGCCGGATTCGATGGTGTGGAATTGCACGGTGCCAACGGATACCTGCTGCAGCAGTTTTTCTCAAAAAACAGCAATCTGAGAACGGACGAGTACGGTGGCACAGTCGAGAACCGTGCCCGCATCCTATTTGATATACTGGATGAATTAAAAGAAGTAGTGAACATCAATCGTGTAGGAGTACGCCTGAATCCATCACTGAATGGAATTATGGGTATTCTGGTGGACGATGAAACTATTGCATTGTATGATTACATCGTAAACAGACTCAATAGCTACGGTTTGGCTTATATCCACTTGATTGAACCGTTCACAGATGTAACAGGCAATGCCGACGCAATTCAGCAGGTTGCCAAACACTTCCGTAAAATATACAACGGCACAATCATCATTAACAGGGCATTTAACAAAGAATCGGCAAATCTGGTATTGGATGCAGGTGACGCAGACCTGGTATCCTTCGGCGTTCCTTTCCTGGCCAATCCGGATCTGGTAGAACGTTTCAAAACCGATGCTCCGCTCAACCAACCGGATCAAGCCACCTTTTACACACCAGGAGAAAAAGGATATACCGATTACCCAACATTGAATAATTAACACAATAACATTTTTAAAAATCATAGTATGAAAACATCATCGAACACCGTATTCATCAGTGGCGGAAGTGCGGGAATTGGATTGGCTATTGCCAAAAAACTAAGCGCAGCGGGCAACAAAGTTATTATCAACGGACGTAATGAAGAGCGCCTTCAAAATGCGTTGAAAGAACTGGATAATGTCGTTGCGATTCAGGGTGATCTTTCCATTGAAGCAGAGCGTATACGAATAGCCGGTGAATTGGCAACCGGGCATCCAGAGCTGAATATGATCATCAACAATGCCGGCGCAGCGTTTTTAAACGATCTGAGCGACAGCAATAACAATGCTGCGGAAAAAGCTTATCAGGAAATGAATACCAATTACATTAGCGTTATTCACTTTACATCGTTGGTGTTGCCGCAACTTTTGCAACAACAGGAGGCTGCTGTTGTCAATATTTCATCCATAGCCGCGTATCGCTCCAATAAATATCTGCCTACCTACTCAGCCAGCAAAGCGGCGCTTCATAGCTATACCCAAGGTTTAAGGGACACTTTCGCGGAAAACGAAAAGTTGAATATTTATGAAGTGTATCCGCCTTTGGTCAATACCGAATTTTCAGCAGAGATTGGTGGCGCCAACGGCATTCCAGCATCGCAAGTAGCAGATGATTTTTTGGCAGCATTGGAGCTCAACCAGTTTGAAGTCCCCGTGGGAGACACTAAAAAAATCCATGCTATGCTTCACCCGATTTTCGAGCAAGCCCCTCACTAATCATCGTGTACTTTTTAAAACAAAATGTTATGAACATAAAAGGTAAAACAATCCTGATCACCGGTGGAGGATCAGGAATTGGTCTGGAAGCTGCAAAGCAGTTTCTGGATCTTGGAGCGAGGGTGATTATTACCGGCAGAAATCAGCAGAAACTGGATGCAGCTAAAAAGCTGTATCCAAAGCTGACTGCCATCAAAAGTGATGTAGGCAATGCCGCAGATGCCGAATCACTTTTTGAACAGGTCAATGCGTCAGGAGGCATTGACATTCTGTACAACAATGCAGCTGTGCTTGTTGCCCCGTCAAATCTGGGTATAGCAAATGACAAGCATGCAGAGCGTGCTGCCTACGAAATGGAAGTCAATTACGTGGGGGTGATCAGGTTGAATAATCTTTTTTTGGGCACGTTACAATCAAGAAAAGAAGCGGCAATTATTAATACAACATCAATATTGAGCGAAGCTCCGTCGCTGATTGAAGCTACCTATTCATCGTCGAAAACCGCACTGGCCTTCTACACGGTGTCGCTTCGTGAACACCTAAAGATCATCGGAAGCAATGTCAAAGTATTTGAACTGATCCCGCCGCTTGTCGCCACGGAAATGACGGCAGATCGGAACGACAAAAAAATATCTGTGGAAGATATGGTAAAAGGTCTTATCAATGGTTTACAGAAAGACCAGCAAACGATCCGTGTGGGTGATGCGAAAATATTCAATGTGATCAACAGATTATTCCCCAAAATTGGTTTTAGCATACTCAATCCGAAGAAAAGCCATGAGCTTTTGAGGAGTTAATGTTCTTACCTAAGCAGATTACAGGAACTGTATCTCATGAACAAATAGAAAAAAATGAAAGCATTTCAAATCAAAAAATACGATAAAGAAGCAGGGCTTATACTTGCTGAGGTCCCCAAGCCATCGATCAAAGACGATGAAGTATTAGTGGAGGTGCATGCAAGTGGTTTAAATCTCCTGGACTCAAAGATCAAGTCGGGTGAATTCAAAATGATCCTGCCTTATCAGTTTCCGTTGACGCTGGGGCACGATGCTGCCGGGGTCATCACACAGGTTGGAAAAAATGTCAAACACCTCAAAGTCGGTGATCAGGTTTACGCGCGTGTTGCCGATTTTAGCATCGGAACATTTGCCGAGTACATCGCTATCAATGAAAAAGATGTCGCTTTAAAACCAAAGAATATTTCGATGGAAGAAGCTGCATCAATTCCCCTGGTAGCATTAACTGCCTGGCAGGCCCTTGTTGAAATCGGTAATATACAAAAAGGTCAGAAAGTTTTTATACAGGCTGGTTCCGGAGGCGTGGGCACCATCGCTATTCAACTGGCAAAATACCTTGGGGCAACCGTCGCCACGACAGCTAGCGAAAAGAGTTTTGATACCCTTAAAAGTCTTGGTGCCGATGTTCTGATCGATTATAAAAAAGAGGATTTTGAGAACGTGCTGAAAGATTACGATCTGGTGCTCAACAGCCAGGACACAGCTACACTGAAAAAATCGCTGAATGTACTCAAACCGGGCGGAAAGCTCATTTCCATATCCGGCCCGCCAACGCCAGCATTTGCAAGCGAGATAGGTGCTCGCTGGTATATCAAAACAATCCTGTCGCTGATCAGTTCAGGCATACGAAAGAAGGCAGAAAAACTAGGCGTGCAGTATTCTTTCCTGTTTATGAGAGCAGATGGGAAACAGCTTCAGCAGATTACCAAACTGATTGAGTCAGCAGATATCAGGCCCGTTGTTGACAAGGTATTTCCATTTTTACAGACCAATGAGGCGTTGCAGTATGTTGAAAGTGGCCGTGCGAAGGGCAAGGTTGTGGTTAAAGTCAGGTAAAACGCTATCTGGTTTGTCCGCCCAATTGTTACCTTGTATTGTAGTCAAGACCCGTCGCGACAGCCCTATTTGATATTGAGCTTTCTGGCATTCTATTCATAGTTGGCCATAAAGTTAAATTCGGCACCTACGAACCCGGAGTTTCTTCAAAGTCGCTGAAAAGCCCCCCTGGGTAAGATGTTTGAGAAATGACTTGGCTAACAGAATCAGAAATCTGACGTTCTGATGGGGCGCATCAGACACCTGTACTACCTCTCTGTTACAGTACCGGCCGAGTAGTATAGCTGTGCTATGGTTTTCTGATAGCTGGTCAGCAGTTCGGCCAGTTTTATTTTCATGTCAATCAGTTTGGTTTCACGGCTATTGATCAAAAAAAGAGTGCTTTCCCCCAGATCGAATTTAGCCAACTCGCCGGTTAGCAAAACCTGTTGATTCTCGATGCTTGTGGTTTGAATCGCGATCTGTGACTCATAGGCAACCAACTCGTTGAATGCATTGAGTATGTTGGTGTTAATTTCACGGCCTGTTTGCGCGGCATCATATCTGATTGCGAGTTGTTTAGCTTTGACCTCATTGAGTTTGCCGCGCTCGGCCCTTAGAAGCAGTGGAAAGGCGAAGTCGACACCAAGTTTGTAATTACTCCACCTCAGATCGTAATAATCCGGTACGAAAGAGGAAAAGTCAGTGCGGCTGGTGATCAGAGAAGCACTTACACTGAGTTTGGGTTTGAGCATTTCCAGTCGATAGTTTCTTTCTATCTGAAGCTGCAGATCCTTGTTTTTCAGCATCAGAAGCTCTGGGTGCGAAGCTGCTGCGGTTCCAAGCAGCGACTGTAGTTTGCTTTTGTAGAAGTCAGAGCCAGGTGGCCGCGTGTTTTCAGGATACAGACTGTCCGCCAGTTCCAATGGCTGCTCGCGCTCATCCCAGATATGGTTGGACATTAGTAAACGTGAATTATTCAGCTCCACTTTCGCTTTCTGAAACTGGATACTTCGCTCCTGAAAAGTGATGGCGGCTTCTACTGAATCAATGGTGGGTTTATCGCCGAGCAGTGCCTGGTTTTTTACTGCCACAAATCTTTGGTAAGCAAGATCGGCACCCTCACCGATCAGCTCATATTGCCGGTGGGCATTGTACCAGTTCCAGTAATCTTTCATAGCTGAAAGCCAAATCTGATTGATCTGTTTGATCTTTTCTGCTTCAGCATAATTTACCATTACCCTGGCCTGCCGAAGCACATTTCTGCGTGCATCAATCAGAAGGCCCTGTCCTATAGGTATACTGAGTCCGAGCCCTGTAAGGCCGGGCACGCCCGTACGGGTTTCGGGGTTGGTGTTCTCGCCCACAAAGCGGTCATAACCAATTTTCAGATCTGCACCTGCAAGCCATAACGGCACTTTGAGCTCATTTGACCAGTTATTATAGTATTCGGTGCCGCCAAATGTTTTTCTTCCGAAATGACTTTTAATATTGGGGTCAAAAGCGCCCCAGGCTTGCTGAAGCTGTGCCCGGGCCTGCTCACTTAGCAGCTCAGCCTGCTTGACGATAGGGTGGTGCATCAGAACAATCCGCTCAAAATCCTGCAGTGCGAATATCCTGCGGTTAACCTGATTTGAGTCAGATTGGGCATAGCTTCCAGCTACATTAAACACAACTGGAAAAAGCAGGATTATTACTGACTTGATAATCTTAAAATACCTGGTCGACGACATAACGTCAAAATTTGAATTGTTTATTTTGCACCCACCTGCACAGCCGGTTCAGCTTCCAGACTCGGAGGGAAGCCGTTCAGCTGCCGCCATATCTCATACCATACCGGAACAGACCGCAAAATCACACGGCCATATACACCCGATCCCTGCCTGAGCTGTTTGGGCCATGGCTGGTCTTTCACAGGTACCGGATCTGTAGGTTTTATCAGCAGACGGTATTTGCCTGTGGTACTGCTGACAAGGTCTATTACTGAAACTTTCCCGGCAAAAGTGCCCACAGCGACTGACGGCCAACCGGAAAACTGAACAGAGGGCCAGCCTTCAAACTGAAGCCGAACGTCGCTGTTCATCAGAATCAGCGGAACATCCATCGCGTCCACATATATTTCAGCGGCGATTAAAGGCGCTTCGGGCTGAAGGGTGGCAATTGACTCTCCTTCCTTGATATTCTCTCCGATCCCCGCTTTCAGGGTTTTGACTACAAAACCGGTCTGAGGAGCCCGCACTACGTAAAGTCCCCGCCTTATATCTGTGTTAGAAATTTCATTTCTGAGTTTGGCAATTTCTCCCTGCGCACTTACCTTACTGGAAAGCGCAGAGCTCATCTCAGATTGTGCCTTGGCCAGGGCCTGATCATACTCCGCCCTGATATTATCAAGTTCAATACGCGCGTTGAGCAGTGACTGAATAGAATTGCTGAGCTTATTTTGCTGGCTGACCACTTTGGCATTGTCCTCCTGCAGTTTTAGCCGGCGTGATTCAATGTCGGTCAGCGAAAAAAGCCCGTTCAGATATCCGGCTTCATACCTGGCAAGCCTGGACTTACTAATCTCAAAAAAACGCTTTACTGCAATCAGATCAGCACTGTCAATACTTACAACGTTTTCTGCCTGGGTCACTTTGTTTTGCGCCGCACTTAGCTGAATGCGAAGCCCTTTGGTTAATGCACGCATTTGGGCCGCAGTTGCTTCCATTTTCTGAGATGCAGCACCCTCGTTTCCTTCCTTGGCAGTAAGCTGCTCTCTGAGCCGAAGCGGGAGCTCGGGATCAAAGTAGGATTGACTCGTTTCAGAAATAATTAGTATCGTATCGCCTTTTTCTACCTTTTCACCCTCTCGTACTGCCCAGTGCTCTATGCGACCGCCAATCTGGTTCTGTACCGTCTGCGGACGATCTTCGGGTCTGAGCGCTGTCACTGTTCCCCTTCCAGGTATCGTCTGTCTCCACGGTAAAAACAACACAATGATAAATACACCCAATAGCGCGAGCATAACCCTACCAAGCATTCTGGTGCCCCTGGTGGCCAGGATCTGCTGTTTGGAGAGCACACCGATGTGCTGCCATTTTGGTTTCTGCGATGATTTGCTAGCCATTTTCCACCTCACTTTCTTCCAGTTGCAGATCTGTGACTGCTGCTATTTTCTCACTACCTGTCACCATATCGAAAATGGTGCTCAGACTGGTCATGAATTTTTCGACTGCGTAGCTGATCTGGACAATGATTACTTCTGCCGCCACAAATTGTCCCAGTGTCATCTGGCGCTCTATAACATAGTAGGACCCTACCAAAAGCAGCCCGCCCATCAGCAGTGTACGCAGTACGACAGAGCTGGCGTAAAACTTTCTTAGGATTTTAAAGTGGTCATTTCTGGCCCTGAGGTACTTCGCCGTAATTCTGTCCGTATCTGAAAGTACCTTATCAAGCTGATCTTTACGGTTGCGGTAATCATCGAGGTTTTCTGCCACTTTTTCCAGGTAAGCAACCACCTCATATTTATATGCAGATTCTTCTATGCTGGTAGAAACCCCGCTCTTGTAGAAAAGGCTGAGCATCAGAAAAATGACCAGTACAGTTAGAATCCCGAAGACAATGTAAACAGGGTGATAAAACGACAGAAGAATGGCAGTGAAGGAGATCTGGACTGCTGATGCGACCACATCCACAAGTAATTTTGTCAACCCCTTTTGTATAGTGAGTACATCAAAAAAACGGTTGACAAGCTCGGGAGGATATTCGCCAGATAGTTCCTGCTTTTTTATACGTGGGAAACGGTAGGCAAATTCAACGGTTGCCCTGGCGAAAATTTTCTGCTCTACCAGCTCGACGAGTGTGAGCTGACCGATGAGCAGAAGGCCACCTACTGCGATTCCAAGCAATACAATGCCTATCAAAATATACGTAGAGCTGTATAAAACGCCGTTTGAAAGGAAGTTAAAAACGGCAGTAGTTCCCAAAGGCAGCGTAAGTCCCAAAAGACCTATAAGAATCGCATAAAGAAGTATGTAGTTGATTGTCGTTCTCTCTACATACAGCATGCCTACCAGTCTTTCCCAGGGGGTAGGGGCCTGGGCAGGGTATTCTTTCTTCATTTATGATTTTGTTAACATTTAGTACAATATCTATTTCGTATCCCCAGGCAGCTTACAATGCAATGATGACGGCAAACGTTTTGGCTACAAGGCCGGGATGCAACTAGTACGTCAGCATAAACGGTTTTCTCTCAGAACCATACAGCCATGAGTGTAAAGTCATATGAGTTTCATAGAACTGTGATCAATGGGTTAGCAGTTAGTTTCTTAACTTTCGTTTTGTGGTGTTGCAGGATTTATTTTCCACCGCTTCATAAGGATCTTGCCCGAGAATCTTTTTAGATGATACTGTTCGGGTTCGCCTATCAAAAAGCCAAACGCTTTCATGGACGGCACTGCGTCGAAGACTACTTTCAAAACCGCTATCATCGGTATGGCCAGTATAAGTCCTGCAAGACCAAAGAGCATACCTCCCAGAAGTAGTCCAACCAAAGCCATCAGCGGATTAATGCTTACTTTGCCGCCGACAATATTGGGCGTCAGAAAATTGCCTTCCAGAAACTGGACGACCTGAAACCATCCGATCACACCCAAGGCGTACCAGGCGCTGTCCTTGGTTGCCAGTGCAAAAACGGCAGGTAGGATCGACCCGATTGCAATGCCGATGTAAGGAAGTAGCATTAGAAGGGACGCGAGTATGCCAAAGAACCATGCATAGGGAATTCCCAGCACCAGCAGTCCTACTGTGTTTAAGATAGCAACAATGCCCATTACGGTTACAAGACCTACAAGGTAACTCTGCACAACATAGTAGATCCTGTCAAGGACTTCGCTGACAATCTCTTTGGGCGTTGATATAAATGCATGAAAGAAAAATTCCCTGAAAAAATCGCGGTAGTACAAAAGAAAGAAGGTAAAAAGCGGCACAATCACAACGCCTGCCAATATACTTCCCACCGAACCAAATGCGGTGCCGACAATGACGCCTGCATTGGAAATGGCCCTGTTTGTGAATGTGGTGATCTGCTGGGTAAGTTGCCCCTGCTCAATTCCGAAGCGCATGGTTACCCACTGCTGAATGGTTTGAAGAATGTGCATGAAACGGGACTGCCACTCACTTCCACTTGACCCTATGATCAGTACCTGGTGTACAATAAACCAGACAAGACCGCCGATCAGAATGATGGCAATAAGCACCGAAATCAAGGAAGCGGTAACTCTGTTTACTTTGTACTTCTCAATAAAACGCGTAACCGGATAAAGCGAAATGGCCAGCAGTATTGAAAACATCAGCGGTACGAGCACACTTTGCAGCGCATACAAAAGGCCAATGATAATGATAAGAGACAGCAGAGACGCTGCCAGTCCTATACTTTTCTGATTTTGATAAAGTTTAAGCATATAAAAGTTGATGATCTGACGGGATGCTATGTAAAGTGCATAAACCACGTTTGAACGTGGATATTAAAATATCACGCCTTGATCTTCCAAGGCGTGATGTTATAAAAACTGACAAGGGAATGGTGGCGGTAAAGGTAGACGTCAGTCTGTAGGCAGCATCTTTAATTAGAAGATATTAGACGCGAAATAGGGCCAGAACAATGAGTGCGGGTAGGAAATGATAATACTCTTTGGGTGATCTATGTAGTTTATAGTCAATGGTTTTGTGATTAGAATCGAGCTGATTTGACAGAGAGTTCTGGGGTGACCACCTTTGAAGTTGTCTGATTAAATAATCCTTAATTAAGCTGATTGATAACCGGATTAGAGACAATGCTGTCACTGGTAGTTTACTCTCAGAGAGCATTCATAGCTGTGTAAAATACCCGGATCCCTGCGTGTAGAATAATCCCCAATGGTTATCTGCAGATTTACTCTCAACATGAACCTGATACAGCAGTGGAAAAGATTTTGTTAGTGGTATAAAGGAAATGGTTTAATGCAAAGGTGCATAATCAGGTGTCACTCAATATTCTGTTCATTCATTTCATCTCTAAATAGAGTTTGTTGAGGTCTATGTCGATCAGGTTTTTGAATCGCTTTTTCAACATATACAAATCCTATTATGAAGTTTGGAATTGCAACCTTTTGTTGGAGGAATTTAATAGGCAATATTTTCTTACATCTTTCTGGGGAATCTTCTATTCCCCAAACCCCTTGGAACCTTTATCTAATTGCGGGGCTTATGGCCCCGCAATTAGATAAAGGGCTTGATTTCACGTCTTCGATTCATGCGATCAAGCTGCTTTTTGCTCGTTTAGTAGCTTTTCTTCAAAGGCCTGAGGGCTTAAATAACCTAGCGATGAATGTCTTCTTTTTCTATTATACCGCAGCGGCGGCCGCCAAACCTCAATAAATTCAAAAATTACCAGTTTTGCCTCTTGTTTACTTTTAAATTCACGATGATAAACCATTTCTGTTTTCAGCGTCTTAAAAAAGCTTTCAGCTGGTGCATTGTCCCAACAGTCTCCTTTTCGGCCCCGTCTCTCCGAGCATTTTACACATCTTTGCCACCGGATAGATTCCTTGATTAGCTTCTATAAATCGGAACCGTTCCGTTCGCCCCTGGAAAAGATGCGGACCGGGCCCCGGCGGCCGCCTTTTTTAATATCTCGTGTTCAAGTTTTACCTCCCGGAGCTCTCTTTCTAATTGCCGGATCCGTTTTGCTCCTCCGTCAAACCTTCAACTTTTTCTCGAAAATCAGGCTTATTAAAACTTGCGCGCCATTTACTGATACGCCCTGCATCAAGCCCGAGCTCAGCCGCTGCTACACTCACCGAGCCTTTAGCTTCTTACAGTTCTACTGCCATCTTTTTGAAAGATTCGTCGAATACTCACGGTCCGCCGCGGTCGTTTTCTCATACTCAAATTTAGTTGAAATATTAAATCTGCCTATTTCTGCCTCTAAACAAATGTGACAACGTCAATAGTATAATTCCTGCTCGTGTTACGTGTTAGATGGTATTTAACTCTTGAATAGGACGATGATAAAACGTAAAGAATTTGTACTTTTACTATAATAAGGAACTGTCGCATTAACTTCCCGTTGCTTCTCAGTCTTGAATTTGGCCGGACAATATATTTTCTTTTTCTCTACTGAATTCTCAGACGGGTTCCACGCTCCAAACTCAACGTACCAACGTTTGGAAAGGTCGCCTTGTCGTTTGTAGAGCTTAGCTTCTATGTAAGGGTTTACCATAGCACTAGGGCTTAAAAAGTAGCAATTAGAGTAGTAGAAAACATAAAACCCCCTTGCAAGTAAATGCAAGGGGGTTTTGCAGAGAGGAAGAGATTCGAACTCTCGATACAGTTACCCATATACTACCTTTCCAGGGTAGCTCCTTCAACCACTCGGACACCTCTCTGGGTGGTTAATCAGGGTGCAAATATAGCGGAAGTAATTAAATAAACAAATCAAACACTCATTTCTCCCCTTAAAGGTTTTCCAAGAAGCGCTGCGCACTTTTCGATTTCGTTTTCCTTGCTGAATACGTACATCATTTTGGTAATGGCTGCTTCCGCAGTAATGTCAGAGCCACTTACTACACCTACCTGCTTAAGAAATTTGCTGGTTTGATAGTGTCCCTGGATTACCTTGCCTCCTTCGCACTGAGAAACATTAAAAATCACAATACCGGATTCAATTGCAGTTTTAATTGCATCCAGAAACCACCTGTCTGTCGTGGCATTGCCTGCCCCATAGGTTTCAAGCACTACACCGCGCAAACCTTCGATACCTAAAATCGACTCTACAACTTTCTGGTTAATACCCGGAAACATTTTAATGAAAGCAACATTGGTGTCCATTTGTGTGTGAACTTTCAACTGTGCATTTTCCTCCCGCGGTTTCAGATATGGATAATTGTATTCAATCTGCACACCCGCGTTGGCCAGATACGGATAATTCTCAGAATGAAATGCGTTAAAATCAGAGCTTTCCTGTTTTTTTGAACGGTTTCCGCGTAATAACTGAGAATTGAAATAAATACAAACCTCCGATAATATGGGTTTGCGGTCATCGTCCATGGCTGCAGCCAGCTCCAGCGCAGTGATAAAGTTTTCACGTGCATCCGATCGAGCAACTCCGATAGGAAGTTGAGCGCCAGTAAGGATCACGGGTTTATCCAAATTTTCTAACAGATAGCTCAACGCTGATGCCGTATAGGCCATCGTATCGGTTCCGTGCAGAATTACAAAACTGTCATAGTACGTGTAGTTGGTTTCAATAATCTGAGCAAGCTCTATCCAGATAGCAGGATTGACGTTTGACGAATCAATAGGTTCTTTCAGAGATAAGAATGTAATTCCAAAGCTCAGTCTGCTGATTTCTGGCACTTTTTCAATGATCTGATCGAAATTAAAGGGGACAAGTTGCTTTCCCTTGCTCTCATATACCATTCCCAAAGTACCTCCGGTGTAAATAACAAGCACTGAACCCTGAACAGGATCAGGAGATATGGGATTGATATGAATTGTGTTATATGACATTGTTAATCTTAATTCAGTTATACCGAAAGCATGGCTAATGCATTTTCCGTTGTTGCTACAATTACTTCTTCTTTGCTGATTTGCTTAAGATCACCAATTCGCTGCGCAACTATTTCAATATAAGAAACTTCATTCCTTTTTCCGCGATACGGAACAGGTGCCAGATACGGACTGTCCGTCTCCAAAACCAGATGTTTAAGATCTACGTAGGGTATTACTTTGTCCAGTCCGCCATTTTTGAATGTGGCTACACCTCCGATACCCAGTTTAAATCCAAGCTCAATTGCCTTTTCGGCATCAGCCAACGAACCTGTAAAACAATGAAAAATGCCAGTCAAAGCAGGCTCAGCCAATTTTTCAATCAGTGCAACTGTTTCCTGAAAAGCATCTCTGCTATGAATATCTATCCAAATGTTATGCTTAACAGCCAGCTTACATTGGTATAAAAAAGCTTCTTCTTGTTGCGTACGGTAGGTTTTATCCCAAAACAGATCCATCCCTATCTCTCCGATAGCGATAAACTTTCTTTTCGAAAGCCACTGTTCAACGACGGCAAGCTCTTTTTCAAAATCCTCTTTGACATAACATGGGTGCAGGCCGATCATAGGCAAACATTGATCAGGATACTGGTCTGCCAGTGCCATCATTGGCTCAATAGTGGCATGATCACAGTTTGGCATCCAAATTTGGCTGATACCTGCATTCCAGGCTCTTTCCAGCATTGTCTCGCGATCTTCATTGTAGTCCTCACTGTAGATGTGAGCATGTGTTTCAATCATATACTTTATTAATCAGGAACTTTGACTTGTCCTGCTATTTTTAGTTTGTCATGGGTATTGCTGCAAATTCAAATCCCTTTTCAGCAAAATGAGAAAGGAATCCGGGTAGTGCAAACTGCATATTTTTCGATGCCTTAATACTATCGTGAAACAATATTATCGACCCTGGCCGCGTATGTTTTATGCTTTTCCTGAGACAGGTTTCACTAGTCATATCTGCAGAAAAATCACCACTCAATACATCCCACATTACGATCTTACGATCTGCCGGTAACAGCCGCGCCTGGGCTCTGCTGATACGGCCATAGGGAGGACGGAATAATGAAGTCTGCATATTGAGTTGCACGTCGCATTTGCTGATATTATCCAGATACAAGTCATCCTGTGTCTTCCATCCGTTCATGTGATTGAAGGTGTGGTTACCAATTGAATGTCCCTGCTGAGCTAATTTTGCGAAGACATCCGGATGTTTACGCACATTGTCTCCAATACAAAAAAAAGTGGCTTTTGCGTTAAATTTCGCCAGTTCTTCCAGTACAAATTCAGTAATGTCGGGTATGGGGCCATCATCAAAAGTAAGGAAAATCTTTTTTTCACTAACCGGTATATGCCAGATATACCGGGGATACAAAGCCTTTAACCAAAACGGGGAATAGTGCAAAAACATATTGACGCGATTTCTTGATTTCTCCGCCTATCGGCAGAAGTCACATGCAAATATACAGATCATTGACTAAATGGTGGGCTTGCTGTTTAAAATGAGAAAAACCGCACGGATCACGTACGGTTTTTCAATATTGTTAATAAAACTAAGCTCAGTTCTCTACACGTGAGCAAAAGATGGATTGAACATTGAAATAGCTTTTGCTTCCAGGAATGATTCTCCCATCAGGTATTCGTCAACTGCTCTTGCCGCCTCGCGACCTTCGCTGATTGCCCATACTACCAAAGACTGACCTCTGCGACAGTCACCTGCGGCAAAGATTTTTTCATTCGATGTAGATTGGTAACCATTTGTTTTGATGTTTCCTCTGTCATCGAAGTCAAGTCCAAGATCATTCAGAAGACCTTCCTGTTGTGGATGAAGGAAACCCGCGGCAAAAAGCGCAAGCTCACAGTCGATTGTACGTTCGCTTCCTGCCACTTCTTTCATTTGAAGACGACCAGTTTCAGCATCTTTCTGCCAATCCAGATCCACGATTTTAATCGCTTTCAGATTGCCATTTTCGTCACCGACAAATTCTTTTGTATTGATAGACCAATGTCTGTCGCAACCTTCGTCGTGAGATGTAGACGTACGAAGCATCATCGGCCAGTTGGGCCATGGAGTACTTGCATCACGCTCCTTCGGAGGAATTGGCATCAGCTCAATTTGAGTCACAGATTTCGCTCCGTGGCGGTTAGATGTACCTACGCAGTCAGAACCTGTATCACCACCACCAATTACAACCACATTTTTACCGGTAGCAAGCAGCTGTCCATCTTTGTATTTCACACCACGGTGATCTACGATTGGTTCAATTCCTGCAACACGTTTGTTTTGCTGGCTCAGGAACTCCATAGCAAAGTGAATTCCTTTCAAATGGCGACCTTCAATTTTCACATCACGAGGCACAGTAGAACCCATTGTAAGCACTACTGCGTCGAAATCGTTTTCAAGTTCATCCACCTTGATATCAACACCTACGTTTACGTTGGTGCGGAATTCGATGCCTTCTTGTTGCATTACCTCAAGACGGCGATCTATTACTTTTTTATCAAGCTTGAAATCCGGAATACCATACCGAAGCAATCCACCCATACGGTCGGCTCTCTCGATCAGTACAACCGAATGCCCGGCTTGGTTCAACTGGCTTGCAGCAGCAAGACCTGCAGGACCAGAACCGATAACAGCGACCTTCTTACCTGTGCGACGTTTTGGAATACGTGGTTTTACCAGATTCAACTCAAATGCCTTCTCTATAATTGCCTTCTCAATATACTCGATGGCAACAGGCGGTTTATTGATACCTAACACACATGCCGATTCGCAGGGTGCAGGGCAAATTCTTCCTGTAAATTCAGGGAAGTTGTTGGTTGAGGACAAGATTTCATAAGCCAGTTTCCAGTTTCCGTCGTAAACGGCATCGTTGAATTCCGGAATGATATTACCCAGCGGACAACCATTATGGCAAAAAGGGATCCCGCAATCCATGCAGCGGGCCGATTGTTGTTTGGAGTTTGAATCCGTTGGCGCTGTTTCGATTTCCTTGTAATCCTGAAGACGCTCGTCTACAGCTCTTTTTTTTGCCAATTCCCTTTCAAACTCTAAAAATCCGGTTGGTTTTCCCATTATTTTTCTTTCAAATTAATCGTGATTGAATCGGGCCGTTTAAAAGTTTTAACCCGGTGGAGCTAACAGCCAATTGCTACCGGGCCAAAAGATATTACAGGTGATCTACGTCTACAACGATGTCCTGATACACCACATTTTTATCAGCGATCTGCTGCGCAAGTGTAATGCCACGTCCTTCAAGTGCTTTCTTGAAATCGGTCGGTAACACTTTTACAAAACGCTTCACAGATTCTTCCCAATTCTGTATTAGCTGGAAGGCAACGTTACTCGTTGTGTACTGGAAATGTTTGTCGAGGAATTCTCTGAGTATACCCTGATCTTCCTCGTTGAGCTCGTTCAGAGTGACCATTTCCATGTTCACTTTTTCCTTGAAGTCGCCCGCCTTGTCAAGAACATAAGCTACACCACCTGACATACCTGCAGCAAAGTTTCTTCCGGTTTCACCAAGAATTACGGCCAAACCACCTGTCATGTATTCGCAACCGTGGTCTCCCAAACCTTCAACAACAACTTTGGCACCGGAGTTACGTACGCAGAAACGCTCACCAGCAGTCCCCCGAATGTATGCCTCACCAGAAGTAGCTCCGTAGAATGCTACGTTACCCACGATGATATTCTGTTCCGGTTTGAACTTTGAATCTCTGTCCGGATATACAATTAGTTCAGCACCGCAAAGACCTTTTCCGAAGTAATCATTTGCATCTCCTTCCAATTCAAGGCGAACACCAGCCGTGTTAAACGCTCCGAAACTTTGTCCGGCCGTCCCACGGAATTTGTAATGAATTGATCCCTTCGGCAGTCCTTGTCCTCCGTATTTCTTGGAGATTTCATTGGAAAGCATTGTACCAACCGCGCGGTTCAGGTTGTTAATAGGGAACTCTTTATATACTTCCTCCTTCTTATCGATTGAAAGTTTTGCGGCTTCAATCAATTCAAGGTCAATAATACTATCTATACCGTGATCTTGCTCTTCCTGTTTGAATTGAGCTACGCTAATGCCAGCCTCTTTGTACAGAATAGCATCAAAGTTCAGGTTCTTGTATTTCCAGTGTTTAATATCATGGCGAAGTTCAAGGTACTGAGCCTGACCTACCATTTCATTCACTGTACGGAAACCAAGCTGAGCCATAATCTCGCGCAATTCTTCTGCCATGAAAGTGAACATATTCACTACGTGTTCCGGCTTACCGGAGAATAACGCACGCAGTTCCTTACGTTGTGTAGCCACACCAACAGGGCATGTATTCAGATGGCACTTACGCATCATGATACATCCAGCTGCTACAAGTGCAGCAGTTGCCACACCCCATTCTTCAGCACCCAGTAAAGCTGCCACTGCAAGATCTTTACCTGTACGAAGTTGTCCATCTGCCTGAACAGTTACACGGCCACGCAATTTGTTGCGAACAAGCGTCTGATGGGTTTCTGCCAGACCAAGCTCCCATGGAAGACCTGCATGGCGGATTGAGCTCAATGGAGAAGCACCTGTTCCTCCGTCATAACCAGAGATCAGAATGTGGTCAGCATGTGCTTTCGCAACACCTGATGCTACAGTTCCAACGCCTGCTTCCGATACAAGTTTAACACTGATTCTTGCTTCTTTATTGGCATTCTTTAAGTCAAAAATAAGCTGCGCCAAATCCTCAATAGAATAAATATCGTGGTGAGGAGGAGGCGAGATAAGTCCTACGCCCGGCGTTGAGTGACGCGTACGTCCGATCCAGTCGTCTACCTTAAATCCAGGCAGCTGTCCACCTTCACCAGGCTTGGCTCCCTGAGCTGTTTTAATCTGAAGCTCACCAGCATTGCTCAAATAATGACTGGTTACACCAAAACGTCCGGAAGCAACCTGCTTGATCTGCGAGTTCATACTATCTCCGTTCGGAAGATTAGTATAGCGCAATTCATCTTCACCACCTTCACCTGAATTGGACTTGCCGCCGATACGGTTCATGGCAATGGCAAGCGTTGTATGCGCTTCCCATGATATAGATCCGAATGACATCGCACCTGTAGCGAAGCGTTTGAATATATTTTCAACCGGTTCAACTTCTTCCAAAGGAATAGGATTTCCTTTTTTGAAACGAAGTAATCCGCGCAAGGTCAGCGCTTTATGGCTCTGATCGTCGATAAGACGAGAGAACTTCTTAAATTGCTCGTAACTGTTATTCTTCGTTGACTGCTGCAGCAAGTGAACAGACTGAGGATTGAATATATGCGCCTCTCCACGCTGCTTCCACTGATAGAAACCACCTACTTCCAATTTTGGATGTTCTTCCGGCGTTTCGTGGTAAGCAACTTTGTGACGGACCAATATTTCTCGCGCAATCTCAGAGATACCCATACCACTAATGCGGGAGATGGTACCTGTGAAATAACGATCCACTACATCTTTGTTCAGACCAACGCATTCGAAAATTTGCGCTCCCTGATAAGACTGCAAGGTAGAAATACCCATTTTAGAGAAGATTTTAAGCAACTCCTTATTAACAGCCTTGATATAGTTGTAATGTAATTTTTCGTCTTTGAAACCTTCTTCGATCATCCCTTTTCTGTTCATATAAGAAAGGGTTTCGAAAGCCATGTAAGGACAAACACCTGCTGCGCCGTAACCGATCAGGGTCGCAAAGTGGTGTGTCTCCCATACGTCTCCAGCTTCAACCAGAAGACCCACTTTACCTCTTAATCCCTCGCGGATCAAATGGTGATGGATGGTAGCTGTAGCAAGCAGAGAAGGAATCGGTGCATGGTCAGAGTCGATCGCACGGTCAGATAGGATAATGATTTCAAAACCATCCTCGATCGCATCTACCGCGTAACGGCAGATTCTTTCCAATGCTCTTTCCAAAGCCTTCCCGCCCTGGTCAGCACGGAAATAGGTATTGATTGTTTTTGCCTGAAAACCTGCTTTATCAACAAAACGAAGCTTGTCGAACTCATGTACCGTAAGTACAGGATGTTGCAGCGCAATCTGGCGGCAATGTATAGGACTTTCAGTAAGAATATTTTCTGTTGCTCCCACGAATGAGATCAAAGACATGATCGCACGCTCACGGATTGAGTCAATCGGCGGGTTGGTTACCTGTGCAAACAACTGCTTAAAGTAGTTTGACATGTGTTGACTCTGCTCTGAAAGCACTGCCAACGGAACGTCCGTACCCATTGATCCAATCGCCTCGAGACCTGTCTGCCCCATTGGAGCCAGAATCATACGCAAATCTTCGGAAGTATAACCAAACGCTACCTGACGTTTCAGAAGCGCGTTCTCCTCGTACGGACGATACGTTCTGATCGGCGCATCAAGCTGATCTACGTGTAATTTGTATTCGTCAAGCCATTGCTGGTAAGGTTGTGCAGAACATACGCTTGCTTTTACCTCTTCATCAGGAATAATGCGCCCCTGCTCCATGTCCACAACGAACATACGGCCAGGTTGCAAACGTCCTTTTGTAACAACCTTTGCCTGGTCCACTTCAAGTACGCCGGCTTCAGAAGCCATAATGATGGTATCATCGTCGAGTACCCAGTAGCGTGAAGGGCGAAGTCCGTTACGGTCAAGTGTAGCACCTACCATTTTTCCATCAGTAAAGGAAATAGAAGCAGGTCCGTCCCAAGGCTCCATAATCGCAGCGTGGTATTCGTAGAATGCCTTACGTTCCGGATCCATTTGCTCGTTGCCGTCCCATGCCTCAGGCACAAGCATCATCATCACGTGCGGTAATGAGCGGCCTGAAAGGTGAAGCAATTCAATGGCGTTATCCAGGTTACCGGAGTCAGACTGGTTTCTGTCGCATATCGGCAGAATCATATCCATTTCTTCTTTTGAAAAGAATTCAGAAGAGAAAGATTTTTCTCCGGCTCTGATCCAGTTCACGTTTCCTTTCACGGTATTGATCTCACCATTATGCGCTATATAGCGGAAAGGCTGAGCCAATTCCCATGCAGGGAATGTATTGGTAGCAAAACGTGAGTGTACTACAGCAAGTGCAGATACAACTGCTTCGTTTTCCAGATCAGGGAAATAATATTTCAACTGGGCAGTAGTAAGCTGTCCTTTATATGAAATGGTACGGCAGGATAAAGAAGAATAATAGAATTTACCCTTAGAACCTTTTACTGTATCAGTAATAAGTCTGGCTGAAACCTGACGAAGTATGTAAAGCTTGCGTTCAAAAGCAAGATCATCCGTAATTTCATCCGGACGTTTGATGAACATTTGCTCTACATGCGGCTCTACTGAGAGAGAACCTTCACCGAGTGTATTATTCAGTGTAGGCACTTTGCGGTAACCCAGTAAATGCAAGCCAAGTTTTTTAATTTTCCTGTTGAGGATATCACGGCATTCCTCACGCATAGTGGCATCATTTGGGAAAAATATCATCCCAACCCCATATTCTCCAGCCGGCGGAAGCTGAAAGCCAAGTTGAAGACATTCATCCACAAAATACTCATGCGGGATTTGGATAAGGATACCAGCTCCATCACCTGTGTTAGGGTCAAAACCTGTGGCGCCCCTGTGTTCCATACGTTCAAGCATATGGATAGCATCGGCTACTATCTGGTGTGACTTGCGGCCTTTGATGTTAGCCCGGAAACCTATTCCACATGCATCATGCTCAAATTCCGGACGGTAAAGTCCCTGATTTTCTACCATTGGTTCAGACATTTGCGACATATATCGAAGAGTGTAGAGAAATTAACAAATTCGTATATAGAATTTTTATAAATAAGCGCTTGAAAAAAATTGCCAAACTTGCTTTGCCTTACGATTAGGGTAAAGCCTCGCAATATAATCACAAAAAATATTTGGCGGAATAGCCGAATGACAAAATTTTCTTTCTGTCTATCATTTTTGTTGTTTTATTACAATTAATCTAAAAATATTGCTAGGGTGGTAACGAAAGTGCCTAAACATTCAAAATTTACGAATCATTAGTATACGTCAGATACAAAAAAATCTCACCCTTTTCAAAGGTGAGATTTTGAAGAAAAAACATATATTAATGTTCAATCAAGGCTCTTTGGACTCGCTTACTCCTTCGTAGTCTTCATCATCATAATCATCGTCTCCTGCCCCAAATTCATTTTCCAGATTATTCATAAACACTGCGTCTATTGCTTCTTCTTTTGTCGGCAGTATGGTCAGATCCGGAATTTTCAAAGCCTCCAGCGTATCTATAAAGTCGTCATCCCTTGTTATGAGAACCAGAAGTCCCAGATCATTCGCACAAAGCCAGTTTATTTTTTTGAGCACAGCAGTTCCCTGGGCATCTATTGATTTTGTCTGTTGTACATTGACGATCAGACTGTGGTAATCCTCACGGAACAGCGAGCGAGCCGTTTCTTCAAATGCCGCAGGCACTTCTCCTGCGAAGGCTGCTTCTTCAAGTTCTATAAATACGTATTGTTCTTTTTTTTCAAGCTTGTGATTCATGGCAAGTTTGTTTAAAAAAAATGGTCTTCTCTTTATAATTAAAATGTTTCCGTAGCTCTGGCAATTGCTTTTTCAATACGCTCTACAGGATTTTCTACGTGTGCCTTCTGGAATTTATTTCCAGTTACTTTCTCGTAAAGTTCAATATAACGTTCAGTAATCAGCGCTACACGTTCGTCGTCCATGACAGGTATTTGCTGTCCGTCTTTTCCCTGGAAGCCGTTTTGAATGAGCCATTCCCTTACGAACTCTTTGGATAGCTGCTTTTGCGGCAATTTTTGTTCCTGGTTTTGCTGGTAAACATCTTTATAGAAGTACCGTGACGAATCAGGAGTGTGAATTTCATCGATCAGATAAATAACTCCATCCTTTTTACCGAATTCATATTTTGTGTCTACCAGAATTAACCCCTGGTCTGCGGCCATCTCAGCACCTCTGTTGTAAAGCGCAAGGGTATATCTTTCCAGATGTTCGTAATCATCCTCACTAACCAGTCCCTGGCTCAGAATCTCTTCACGTGAAATATCTTCATCATGACCTTCATGCGCCTTTGTAGTTGGTGTGATGATCGGTTGAGGCAATTTGTCGTTCTCATTCAAGCCGTCCGGCAAAGCCACTCCGCAAACAGCTCTTTTTCCCGCACTATATTCTCTCCAGGCATGGCCTGCAAGGTATCCGCGCACAACCATTTCAACCGGAAAGGTTTCACACTTGATACCTATAGCTACGTTAGGATCCGGAACCTCTTCAAGCCAGTTAGGTACAATATCCGAAGTTGCATTCAGGAAATAGGCTGCAATCTGATTCAGAACTTGTCCTTTGAAAGGAATAGCGCGTGGCAGGATTACATCGAAAGCAGATATGCGGTCGGTTGCAACCATCACAAGATGTTTCTCAAAAGAATACACATCGCGTACTTTTCCCTTGTAAAAGGCTGTTTGATTAGGAAACTGGAAATTTGTTTCGGATATACTGTTCATTGGTTTTTGATAAAAATTACCATTCAATTTGCTCACTCTGCTCAGCTTTCTTCGCATACTGTTTTCTGCGTAGCTGATAAATATATTGGGATTCTCCCGACTTCATTGCATCCAATATTGCCCTTGCCTGATCTTCAGACATATTCATGGCCTTAAGACTGGTCAATAACTGCTCTCTTTTTGCATTCTCCTCTACCTCCTGCTGGTTAGGCTTTGGGGGTGGGGCCGGTTGGTTGTTTGCTTCAGGCTGCGATTGTTTCTTTTCAGTTTTAGATGCAGGCATTTGCTCCATTCCTGAAAACGCGTCCTTTAAAATAACAAAGTTATGCCTGGCAATCTCATTATTAGGATCTATACGTAAAGCTTCTTTCAAACTGCTCAATGCAGCAGCCGTATCTTCCTGTTGTGCTTTAATCAAGCCTACCTGCAAATTGGCCACAGAAGAAATCATTCTGTTATTCACACGCCTTAAAAGCTGATAATGCTGAAGCGCTTTCCGGTATTTTCCAGCCAGAAAATAAGCATGGGCCATATTCAGCCTGGCTCCTGGTTCGGAAAATGTTGATCCATAAGTTATCTGCTGGTAAAGATCTGCCGCTTCCACGAACTGCTTGTTTTCAAAAAATCGCTCAGCGCTCAGTTTCCGCTCATTAGCCTTGGTAATGGAATCGAAATTTCGATTGTCCATAAGCCAGAGAAGCAGATAGAGAATGATTGATGTCATGAAAAAACGGTTGTTACCCTGCAAAAATAGGAAGAGATCATCAGAGACGGAAGGTTCCGATCGTAATTAACACATCAAGCAGCAACAATATTAACGCTGCACCAAGAAAATAGTAGTACTTGTTACTCGCCACTGTCACCGTTCTCGAGTCTATTAAGGTACCATCGGCATTTGTTACATCGCCGATAAGTTTGTTAATATCATTTTTGGCATTGTTCAGTTCGTAATAGTTACCCTTGGTGTTTCCTGCGAAAGATTTAAGAAATCCTGTACCCAATTTACTAACTACAATGTTGCCGTTTTCATCCAGAAGAGGCTTACCCTGATTCCGGATGCTTATTCCATTCGGTGTTCCCACTGCAACTATATAATTACCTACCCCAAAACGGCGAAGATTGTTATACAGACTTCGGCTGCAATCATTCCCATTTTCGCCATCGGTGAAGGTAATTATCATTTTGGAACGGCTGGTAGGATCTGTAGTACTCATCAGTTTGGTATAGGCAAGCTCCACAGCGCCACAAATATTAGTGCCGCTTGTAGGTAAAAGATCTGTTTGCAGGGATTGTATGAAGAGCTCCAGTGCAGCGGCATCATATGTGAGAGGTACCTGAACGAAAGCATCATTTGAGAAAATAATAATCCCAATCTTGTTCGCACGCTGGTTTTGTATAAAATGGTTCAATTCAAACTTAACCTTTTCGAGTCTGGACGGATTTACGTCCGCTGCATCCATGGATCTGGAAAGGTCGACCACAAGATAAATGTCTTTCCCTTTTGCAGAAATCTGTCTTTCCGCCTCTCCAAATGAGGGACCCAATAAACTTATGATCAGCAGACCAAGCGTAATACTTCTTAAAAACAACTTGATGATGATTGTTCTGGCCGTAGTTTTAAGTTGTCTGGCAACGCGGATTGTGCGTATTATGTAGGTTGTGTAGACGAAAACGAAAAAAAATATAAAAAAATATTCTGTGCTCCCAAAGGGGTAATTCCAGTTCATACTGAACGTTTTGTGTAATTTAAAGTTTTTCAAAAATAGGGCTTTTAACGCTTCTGATAAAGTTTTTTTATTTAAAAGTTTGCTTTTCTGATTTACAACCAGCTATATTTGCAACCCAGAACGGAACAACGGAGGGATGGGTGAGTGGCTGAAACCAGTAGTTTGCTAAACTGCCGTACTCGCAAGGGTACCGCGGGTTCGAATCCCGCTTCCTCTACACTGTTTTAAATGGCCTTTGATTTTATCTGCAAGGTAAAGTCAAACTCGGGGAGTGGCGCAGCCCGGTAGCGCATCTGGTTTGGGACCAGAGGGTCGCAGGTTCGAATCCTGTCTCCCCGACAAATAAACAGGCAGTAGGCCGTATGCAGCTTGATCTGCGAACTGCTCACTGCCTGTTTCATTAACCGAAGAGCAACTGCCTTCTAAGCAGTAGGTCTTTTAAAAGTTTCGGTTCCGTAGCTCAGCTGGATAGAGCAACTGCCTTCTAAGCAGTAGGTCTTGTGTTCGAATCACAACGGAATCACAAAAAAAGCGTTTAGCAGCAATGTTAAACGCTTTTTTCTTTAATATATGTCCCGTCCTGAAATAGGGGATCAATTCCGAATATTGCTCAAAATGACAGTTGTAAGGGCCGCATAATCATCGTTGTAATGGTGGCCTCCGGGTAGGATTATGGTTTTAATTCCTTCTTTTTTTAATTTGTCTTTGACCTGACTATCTTCCCGGCCCCCGAATATACAAGCTGGTTTCAGATCCTTAATTTTAATCATTTCCGCCAGCACATTGTACTGACCATTGTTTTGCCCCAGGTTGAGCATGTCGGTAATATGTATTTCAAAATCAGCGTTTTCGTCGGGAGACAGTGAGATTACACCTTTTATATTTTTCTGGATATCTGAGGAAAGTCTGTCGGCAATAAACGGCACAACAGATGCTCCAAATGAAAAGCCCATCAATACAAATTCCCTTTTACTCCATTGCTGCATATAATGCACAATGGCCTTACTAACGTCAGCAGCTGATTGTCCGGGCGATTTTTCCTTCCAGAAATACTTCTGTGCGTCCATACCCACAACGGGCATTCCGCTCTTTGCCAGGTTCTCGGCCAGAGACTGATCGAAACTGGTCCAGCCTCCATCTCCGGAAATAAAAAACACAAGGGGCATGTCGTTTTTCTGAGCGGAAGGAATCAGTGTTAATGGTAAGGATCCTGGCAGCAGCGCTGTTTTTTGTGTTTGAAGTAAAGCGTTCTGAGCAGACTTCTGTTCTGTAAATGACTGTGTACGAAGTATTTGTTTGTAAGCGATATTGAACTGAGGCAACCAGTTAGTGTTCACCGAAAAGCCATGGCCGACCTTTGGAAGAGTGACCAGTTCTGCCATAGGCATCTTTTCAAGAAACTGTTTTGTCGATGCGTACGGACAGTTTAAATCCTTCAAGCCATTCAGGGCGATAAATGGCGCGGTAAGTCGGGATGTTTTTTCTAACCAATACGTTTTTTTATCTGCTGTAAGATGCGAACTGAGCGCTGTTCCCTTGCACAGCGGTTTCGCGATTTCAATATCAGGACAGAAGCCCAGAGCCAACGCTCCTTTGAAAGTATTGGCAGGGGCCTGGGCGAGTATTCCGTAAATGAGCGTAGCCCCATAAGAATAGCCAACCAGCACCGGTTTTAGGTATTGAGGAAACTGGTATTTTTTCTGAATCATCAGACTCAGATTTTCAAAATCGGCTGCCGGATATAAACAACCTTCTGTTTGGCGGTTGAGTGATTTTTTATAATTCCGGGCATCAATGCCCAGCACCAGCGCTCCCTGCGCCGCTATGTTTTTAGCCATCTCTATTACGCCTGACTCCCAGCCACCATCACCCGACACAAACAGCGCTACAGAGGTAGGCTGAATTGAGGGATGGTAAAGTATGATTTTTCCAAAAGAACCATACACAATGGAATCGATTGTACCGGCATGAGCTATCTGACATGCAAGCAGAAAAACAAGAAAGAGGGCAAGTGGCTTTTTCATTTTCAGATATTGATGATGTGTGTTTAAAGGATGAATTCGAACCTGCTTTTATGGTTTGATTACATTCGTCAGTGCTGCTGGAACTTTGAATAAATCATAATCCTGATCGTAAATCAGGTATTTGTTGTACCAGACCGGCGAGAACTTTTCCTTAAAGTCGCGCAGCCCTTTGTAATGCGAAAAGCTACTGATCTTCTCATAAGCGAATTTCATAGAACGTTCCGGGAAATTCTTCGGGTCGGCAATGCCGGAAAGTGGAGCAAACCCCAGGTTACAGGTTTTAAAACCGTCATTTTTTAATTGATTAAAAAGCGCCACCGTGATAAAATCGATGACTCCGTTCGGGGCATCTTTGGTTTTACGTATCAGGTCGTAGGTGCCTTCGCCGGGAGCATAATCCGGGATGATATTTACAAAAGCAACAATCTTTCCATCAGGATCTTCGAGGGTAATGACAGTCTGCTCTTTCAATTCTCCCCGCAAAAACATTCCCTGAGAAAACACGATTTCCGACCTTTGTGTGTCTTGTAGCCATTCTTGGGAGACATCATTCAATTTATCGAGCAAGTCCTCATCAATGGGTGCGGTGTACGTTTTTGTGTAAAAACCTTTTTCGGAAACCTTCTTCAATGCATTCCTGATTGATTTTCTCGAACCTCCATCCAGTGAAAAACCAGTCAAATCAAGCACACCTTCCTGGCCCAGAAATAATTTCTTTTTATCAGGGAAATAGGCAAGATTCTCCTCAGGAACGCGGTAATAAATACTTTTCAATCCGCTGTCAAAGCAGTATTTTTCAAAAGCTGTAATACAAGATCTCCAAGTATCTCTGGGCCCGACCGGACACTCCAGCGCTACGGCAAAGTTGCCCGTGAGCCGGTAAGCTATAAAGGCTTCACTGTTTTCCGGCCGGAAAATGAGTTTATCAGGATAAGCTTTGAAATAATCCATACCTGAACTTCCGTAGGAAACCAGCTGCTTTTTCGCCCATTGCAAATCATCTGTTTCTACGGTTGCTTTTAGAATGTAGGGCCGAACCAGCGTGTATACCAGAAAGGAAATGCAAATAAAACCGCTGATATTGAGTGAATAAAGAAAGTCACTTGCGAAAATATCCTGAGGAATTAAATTTTGGCTTCCTATCAGCAGAAAATTCTGAACGGTATATCTGATCGAATCCGACCAGCTGAAATCGATGTTAAAATGCTTTTGATCCAGAAAATAAAATCCGACACAACCATAAAGCATTACCGCTAGGCAGGAAAGCAAAGTGGTTTGAATTCCAATGATGCCAAGCCTGCGGTTGTTACGGATGTAATATTCTTTTCTTGACAAGATTAAAATGGCCAGTACGAATAGTGCAAAACTAGCTTCCTCATAATCAATGGCTTTGGTAAGGTTTCCTACAAAGGAAAGCAGACAAAAGAAAACGGAGAAGTACCAGGCCATGCGAAGACCTTTGAGCATAAACGCAGCGGTAACCAGTAAAAGCAAGCCGGTGATCAGTACAAAATAATTGGAAACTGTGATCGCGCCGAGTGGGAGAAAGTCTTTGAGGAAGATCAGCCGCTGGCTAATTGCAGGTGTGAGAACCGAAATAATATTGACTATACCAAGTAAGAGTAGTAAAAGAGCCGGGAAAACCCGCATCAATAGTCTGTTGATTTTCAAAAGAAAACTCATGGCTCCGGCAAACAAGGGTAGCCAGAATTCAAGGAAACGGTAGAAAAAAGTGATGGAAATGGCGGCTGCATCTGTGAAGCCAAACCGGATCAGAATATAGGTCATCGATACCTCAATTGCTCCCAGGCCGCGTAAAAACGGAGATGCGATCAGAAATATGACTGCAACAATGTAGCTGATGATGGCTGCAAAAAGTGATGCTTGCAGCCCCAGCGCGAGCATGGCGATATACACGTGAGCGATCCCTGTCAGCTCAATCAAAACACTATAAAAAACAACCCATAAAAAGTGAATTTTATCGATTTTATTACTTTGCAGATCTTCCAGGTACACTTCCACCGGGGGAGCATAACGGATCACTTTTTGGTAGAGCAATCCCTGATTTAATATGGATCGGTAGAGTAGATATATACAGCAAGTTAAAATCAGCAGTGATGCCAGTGCTGTCCACTCGCCGGCTCCCACATTTCCCTGCACAACGGCCAACAAAAAAGCAGGGATTGCGACAATCACCACCGACACAATACCCACGAACGCGTAAATGGAGGATGCGAAGTGAATCTGGGATTTTGAAATTCCTTTGTCCGCAATTGGTCCGGTGAAGAAAGCGAGGGAAGAAAGACCACCTGCAGGAAGGAAAACGCTGATGAAATTTCGCTTTAGGAAAAGTGTTACCGAGTCTTTAAATGAAACGCTGCTGCCAATGGCGGCGAAAGATTCAATATACATCAATCCTTGCAGTGCAATGTACACGCCGGCGAGCAGAACACCTGCCAGTAACCATTCCCAGCGGGACGTGAGAAGGATGTGTCTGACCTGATGCAGCTCTGTTTGTTCGTGGCGGATAAACCAGATACCAAGACCGATGAAAAACACTGTGAAAATATATTGCCCGACTATCTTTCCGTTTTCACGGACGTAGGGAATGCCTTTTTGTCTAAGAAAATGTATTGGATTCATACTTTTCCGGGTTGAAATAGCTTCTTACTTGCCTTTAAGAGGGTAATCTTTTAGTTGTGCAAAGGTGTAACCCCGGGCTTTCAAAACCGGAATTATCTTCGAAAGCGACTCATAAGTATTCCATTCAGGATGGTTGAAATGCATGATGATCAGTGCGCCGGGTTTCACATTTTGAAGTACACTTTCCTGTATTGTTTTGACTGGCGTGAAAGGCACTGCATCCCCGGAGAGTACATCAAAACTGATCATGGTCACGTCGAGCACACGGGCTATTTTTGCGCACGCCTCGTCGGTATAAGCGGTAGAGGAACGGAAAAATAAAGGTCTCCGCCCCGTGATTGTTTCTATTTTGCGCTCATTAGCTTCAATTTCGTCGAAGGCGTCGGGGACATCCGCGGTGCCTTTTATGCCGTATTCACTTTCCCCGTCCACAGAGCAGGGTTTGTGATTCAGCCCGTGATTTTCAATCTCGAATAAATTATCTTTACTAAGTGCAAGGAATGTATCATAATTAGTGTCAATCCATTTTCCTGAACAAAAGAGTGTTGCCGGTATTTGCTCTTTACGCAGGTAGTCGATCAATTCTGAGTCGTAGCCACTTCCGTGCGGACCGCCACAGGCATCGAAAGTGAGTGCCAGAATTTTTTTGTTCGTTACAATATCCTCATCGACGCCTTTCACAAATTCGCCCCAATTACCCGGTTTTGTGTGTGCAAAAGCTTTGTCAACCTGGTTTTTCTTTTCCAGGTAGTCAGGATTTTTGTAAAGTTGCCGAATGAAATTTTCGTTTTGAATATCGAGAGGCTGCGCCCAACAGAGCCGGGTTATGAACAGCAGAGTCAGCCCGGGTAGGAGAGGTTTCATCAGGTGTGATTCTTGAAGTGAATTAAATTGATTGTAAAATGTTTTTGCTTCAATCAGGGCTTGTTGACAGATGGAGGTAACGTGATCAACTTTTTGCTGTATCTCACTTTCACTTAGCTCACCATTCTCTAAATCATCCAGATCCTCATCCAGCAGGCTGACCAAACCCATAATCGATACGCTCGTTTTCATGCTGTGTGCGGTGCGTTTGAGCTCTGTGAAGTTTTTGTTTGTAGTCGCTGATTCCAAGGCGTTCAACTCAGCAGGTATCAAATCTAAGAATTGCTCCGTAACCATTTTTTCGTACTGCGCATCACCGCCGCTAATCTCTTTCATATAAGTGAGATTGATTACCCGAAAGTTAAATTCCTCTGATGTAATGAGCTCATTGTCAGTAGTTAAAAAAGTGCTGTTATGTAAAAAGGTTGTTAATATTCTGGTTAACTCACTCTCTCTGATTGGTTTTGAAATGTGGTCGTTCATGCCGAAACTGATACACTTTTCGCGTTCTCCAGCCATCGCATGCGCAGTCATAGCAATGATGGGCGTGGTAAGACCAAGTGTCTGCCTGATCTCGCGGGATGTAGTATATCCATCCATCTCCGGCATTTGAATATCCATAAAAATTATGTCGAAATCCTCCGACTGCAACGCTTCCAATGCCTGCTTGCCATTTCCGGCGATTTTAACTTTTATTCCACGTTCTTTCAGCAAATGAACCATCAGCCCCTGATTGATCACATTGTCCTCTACAACCAATATGTGCGGTTCATTTAAAATGTTATCTGCCTGCGATAGTTGTTTATTTTGCTCTGGAACGGGTGCCCCTTTGTAGAGCTGATAAGGAATAAAGAAGCTGATCTCAGTACCAGACCCCACTTTACTTTTTACTTGGATGCTACCATTTTGCAGATGAACGAGATCGCGGACAATAGATAATCCCAGACCTGTTCCTCCAAATTTTCTTGTCGTAGAATCTTCTGCCTGACGAAATCTTTCGAAGATCGTATCCAGTTTTTCTTCTTCTATGCCAATACCTGAATCTTTGACCTTGAATTCTAGCTCAATGTTATCCTGGCTGGTATTTTTAATATTTACACTCAGTTCGATTTTTCCCTTCATGGTGAATTTCACCGCATTTCCAATCAGATTGACTAGTATCTGAGTGAGTCGAGTGGCATCACCAACGAGGGTATCGGGCAAATCAGGTCCTGTATTGATATGAATCGTGAGTCCTTTTTCTTCAATTTTCTGATGGAACATCATGCTTACCGAGTGGATCAATTCTGAAAGAATGAAGGGCGAATGCTCAATGCGCATCATTCCCGACTCGATTTTTGACAGATCCAGAATGTCATTGACGATGGAAAGAAGTGTTTCAGACGACTGGTGCACCGTTGCCACGTGCAGTGCCGCGTCATCATCTAGTTTTTTCCGTTGTAAAAGGTTTGTATAACCCAGAATCGCGTTCAGAGGAGTTCTGATCTCATGACTCATATTGGCCAGGAAATTCTCTTTTATTAATGCGGCTTCTTTTAATTTTCTCTCGCTGGTATTGAGCTGTCCAATTAGTTTTGCCTGCTTTTTCATCCTGCTGATAATAATCAGGAAAACAGCTATGAGAAGAACCAGTACCAGTAGTGTAAGGAATATATTCCATCGGAGTACCCTCTGTCCGCTTTGATCGACGAGCTTTACCTTTGCTGCCAGAGCAGTCCGGCCACTGGTATCTATTTGATGTGTCAGTCTTGTGATTTGATCTGTAAGCCTGATTGCCTTGTATTCTGAAAGTGCTTGCTGACTTGCGGCTTGCGGAGAGACCTGTAAGCTACCAACGAGCTCACGGCTAAGTTCTATTTTGGTATTGACCAGGCTTCGAAGCTGATTCATATAGGCTCGGGAAGCTACCGAATCACCTGCATTATCCAGCCCGTGATTATCTTCTATGACTTTATCAACAGCCTTTTCGAATTCGGAAACTTTGTTAAAATCCGGTGTGGCGACAGCCGCCTTGGTTTTATTATCAAGCACTAAAAGATCCTTTTGCAGGCGTACAAGCTCATTACTAAGCCTATACTCGGCTAAAAGACTTTCATTACCACTGATCAGTTCACGAACATTGCCCGCAGTGAAATATTGGGCCAGCAACAGCATGATTATTCCTGCGATGAAACCCGCCGAGATATAAAAGATGAGTGTTCTGATCCGCATGACGTATGTGCTTTGGCCAACAGGCTGTTTGTCGCCGGCTGAGCTGTGACTTTGATTGATTGAAAATAATACAGAGCAATTCTCAGAACAATATCAGGTAGTCAGAAAGGTATAAACTATCGGCAGATGGCCCACAGTAATCGTTTAAAATTAAAGTATTTTAAGCCTTTGGTTTAGCGCCGCACGGTAGCTGTCTGCAACGGGAACCATTTTCTTATTAATGATCAGCGTGCCACCTTCAATGGTATCAATCTTGCCGACCTGAATGATAAAAGATCTGTGAACGCGAAGAAATCTTGAATCGGGCAGTTTGCTTTCAACTTCCTTCAGCGAAGAATGAACAGAATAGAATTTCTCGGCTGTATACAACTTCACATAATCGCCCATAGCTTCAGCATAGAGAATATCCTCGATTTTTAAGCGGCGCACGATGTTTGAGTCGCGGATGAAAAGAAATGCATCGTCCTGAGCCTTAACTTCCCGGGTTTTGCTTTTGAATATCTCTTTGGCCTTTTCTACAGCTTGTAAAAACCTTACTGTTGTGACAGGTTTGGTAATATAATCTGCTACGTTTAGCTCAAAAGCCTCCGCAGCGTACTCCTTTTTCGAGGTTGTAAAAATGATGATCGGATTTTTAGTGCCAAGGCTTTTGACAAGTTCAATGCCACTCATATCTTCCATTTCGATATCAAGCAGCAGCAAATCCACTTGATCGGACATAATCTTTTGATAGGCATCTATCGCGTCTGCACATTCGCCAACCAGATTCAGCGAGCCCTCCTTTTTAACAAGCTGTTTAAGCGTTGTTCTGGCAATGATATTATCGTCGATGATCAGGCAATTCATAAGGGTACAAGGCAGAGATAAATTCCTTACAAAGAAAAGAATTATAGCGAGATTTTATGACTGTTTACCGACAGCTTTTGCCTTTGCGTCTATTGTCTGTTTCCATGCCGTGTTTCCCGACTTAGTTTTGGTCAATCATTCTTTAATCACTTAAAAACAAGCTATCATGAAAAAGTTAATCGCATCCGCAATCATCGCTTTTGTAGCCATCGCAGCAGTTCAGGTACAAGCCCAAACCACCACAAAAGAAGTGAAGAAAGAACTTAAATCAGAGAAAAAGGCAGCGCATAAACAGCTACAAAAACTGGAAGGAAATAAGGTAAGTTCCAGATCGAAAGATCAGTTTAATTCCGATTTTGATGGCGTGAGTGATATAAGCTGGCAGAGAGGTGCACAGTTTGACGAAGCTACTTTTACGAAAGACGGCGCGAAAATGACTGCCTATTACGATTATGACTCTAAGCTGGTGGGTACTACTACCAACAAAAAATTTGCTGATTTGCCGGCCAGCGCACAAAAGGATATTAAAAACCGCTACAAAGGATACACTACCGGCGCTGTTGTGATGTATGATGACAATGAGGGCAATGAAACAGATATGCTCTATTATGGCACCCAGTTTGACGATGCGGATCACTTTTTTGTAACTGTTTCCAAAGGTGGTAAAGAAACAATACTGATGGTCTCAATGGGAGGTGAAGTTTCAATTTTTAAAGAAGTGTAAACAGAGGAGGTTGCCGCATAGTGGTTTGCTTTTTTTACCACAGGTTGGTTTCAAGCATTAATTAAGGCCGCCGGAATGGGCGGCTTTTGTTTTTTCCAGAGAAAACTTGTCAATGCTTTTTTGCCTGATCTGGCGCGTAGACCGAATTTGATTTAGTTACACTGATATGAGCTTTAGTGATTACTCCACAGGTTAGCAAAACCCGGAAGCGCTTTTGTCGGCGAAGGGCAAGAAATTACCTTTTGTCTTTAAAGTGGGCTTTTGTTTCAGCAGTGGCTCTGGCTAATGAAAATTCCTGAAATACCAATCAGGTCATTTATAAGTTTAATTATTTTACAAAATGCAATTAGCTCATAATTAGTATTTTGTGATTGTTTGTTTCGTTTTATTTATTTCTACTGCAATCAGGAATAAAATAATCTCCCTATATTAACTGCAATTACGAACAATAGATAGCTATGAAGAAAACTAAACTGGGAGAGTTTGAAGAGCTTGTACTGCTTACAGTAGCAGCTTTACAGCACGATGCTTACGGAGTTGAGATAAAACGTGAGTTGGAAACACGGTTGAATGAAAGGCTGAGTGTGGGGTCCATTCAATCGGCTTTGAAACGAATGGAAGAAAAGGGTTTTCTCACTTCCGCATTTGGGGAAGCGACTTTGAAAAGAGGAGGAAAACGCAAACGAATCTACTATACTACTTCTCATGCGCTTAAGGTGCTGGAAGAAATGAGAGCAATACGCGCGGATTTATGGAAATCAATTCCTTTGATAGTCTCTGAATTGAAAATGATATGAGTCTGCCAGAGAATATTCAGCCGCCCAAGTGGCCCCTGCGCTTAATGAGACGTGTTCTTCGGACAGAATATCTGGAAGAAATTGAAGGCGACATGGAAGAGGTTTTTCAGGATAATCTTCATCAGTACTCTGTCCGGAAAGCCAAGCGGATTTATACATGGGAAATGTTAAAGCTGCTTCGTCCAAGCCTGTTAAGAAACCTGAAATCATCTTACACCCTTACGCCTTTTGCCATGTATAAAAACTATTTCCTGATTGCCTGGAGAAACCTGGCTAAAAAGAAAGCTTATTCAGCGATTAATATTCTGGGTTTGGGTGTAGGGATTGCCTGCTGCTTCCTGATTTTTACGTTTGTACAAACTGAACTCTCATACGATACGTATCATACCAAGCGCGATAGGATATACCGCGTTACGCATGGATCAAGGATATCTGAGGATCCAAAGAATCTGTCGAAAGCAGCGCCTTCCTGGGTGTGGGGCAATGCACCTATCGGACCGGCACTGAAACGCGACTTTCCTGAAATAGAAAAAGTAGTTCAGTTTTCCGGCAGGGCAGACATTCTGCTGACTCACGATGATACAAAGTATCAAGAGAATGGCGTTTTCTTCATGGACTCAACTGTGTTTGATGTATTCAGTTGGAATTTATTGCAGGGTGATCCCAAAACTGCATTGGTAAATCCATATAGTATCGTACTGACACAGAGCACGGCCCGAAAATATTTTGGCAATGAAAATGCGCTTGGTAAAACGCTAAGAGGCACTGATGCGCCAGGCAGAGCCTATGCGGGAGAATATTTGGTGACCGGAATCATGGCTGATCTTCCTGACAATTCTCACTTTAAGTTTAATGCCCTTCTGTCCCTGAGTACGTTTAAAAAATCTTTACCTGAAATATTCGATAACTGGGACTACGCTGATTTCTATACT
Source organism: Dyadobacter luteus (assembly GCF_003383615.1). Lineage (GTDB taxonomy): Bacteria > Bacteroidota > Bacteroidia > Cytophagales > Spirosomataceae > Dyadobacter > Dyadobacter luteus. The sequence goes on along the minus strand of NZ_QNUL01000001.1, from coordinate 403,110 downwards.
TATTTTCTGGTAAACGAAAAATTCGATGAAGCTGCCTTCAAGCAAAAGCTTCCTGGTTTTGCACAGCGTCAGCTCAAAGACCCGAAAACAAGATATCTTATCGAGTTGGAGTCGTTAAACGATGTATATTTAAAATCCGATGCGGACCGGCAGCCGGGAGAAACCGGAAGTTTATCGAATGTATATGTGTTCTCTATTATCGCGCTTTTCATTCTGGTGATTGCGATGATCAACTTCATGAATTTATCTACGGCGCGTTCTATGGAACGTAGTAAAGAAGTCGGCATCAGAAAGTCAATCGGTGCAGCCAGAGGCAGCTTAATCTCTCAGTTTTTAGGGGAATCGTTTGTGATCGTTTGCCTTTCCATGATTACTGCCGTGTGTCTGGTAGTGATCTCGTTACCCTTTATGACAGGCTTTACCGGAAAAGAATTCAACATAGGTCTTCTGGTTAATTGGAAAAGTATTCCTATCATTTTGGGCGGCATGGTGTTGATTGCTTTTGTGGCAGGTTCTTATCCTGCACTTGTTCTCTCAGGATTCGATCCGGTGCATATCCTAAAAGGTATAAATAAGTCTGCGGCAGGCGTGAACCTCAGAAGAGGCTTGGTAGTTTTTCAATTCAGTCTTTCTATACTGCTCATTGCGGTAACGATTATTGTATATACGCAGATGAATCATTTGCTGGACAAGGATCTGGGTTTTGACAAAGAAAGTATGTTAGTCATCGACTATAATAATGATGAAGCTGTGAATGCTAAATCGCAGCTTTTAAAAACAATCCTGGAGTCAAATCCCTCTATTCTTTCAGCTGCTTTTTCGCGAAGTGTTCCCGGAAGCCATTTTCCTAATGCGGGTACAGAGATAGAAACAAAGGACGGAGAAATGAAAATGATGACACAGCCTATCTTTGAGGTAGGAATTGACTTTATACCTCATTTCGGCCTGGAGCTTGTTGCCGGAAGATCCTATTCCAGAGAGTTTGCTTCGGACTCCAGCAGGGCATTGGTTATCAATGAAGCTGCAGCAAAACAGTATGGATATAAGAATGCCAGAGAAATAATAGGCAAAAAATTCAGTCAGTGGGGTAGAACAGGTGTGGTGATTGGTGTTGTAAAAGATTTCAATTTTACATCTTTGCATCAAAAAATTGAACCGCTGACCCTGCCTTTCCAGGCCTATTCAAGCCGCTACCTTTCAATTAAATTTAAGTCGCAAAACGTGACAAAGACGGTTGAGCAGGTTCGTGCAGTTTGGAGTGAAATAGCGCCGCAGCGGCCTTTCCTTTTCAGTTTTCTCAATGAAGATTTTAATCGCCAGTATCAGGCTGATTTCACCTTCAGAAAGCTATTTACCACATTTTCCTGTCTGGCTATCGGTATTGCCTGTCTGGGGCTGCTTGGATTGGCTACATACATGGCAGAACAGCGCACAAAGGAAATCGGTATACGGAAAGTGCTTGGAGCTGATTTTCGAACCATCGTCATGTTGCTTTCCAGCGACTTCATTAAATTGGTTGTAATAGCTATTTTGATTGCGACTCCGGTGGCCTGGTATGTGATGAACCAATGGCTTGAAAGCTTTGCTTACCGGGTGGAGATTAGTTTCTGGGTTTTTATTTTAGCAGGGCTGATCGCCTTTTTGATTGTTGCACTCACCATCAGCTACCAATCTGTAAAATCGGCATTAATGAACCCGATATCCTCACTTAAGAGTGAATGAAATAATGCGTCCGGTTGTATCAAGGCGACACGGACTGATACAACCGGACCGCTTGCAGCTGGGGCTTGGGTAAACTCCCCTTACTGATGAGCAGATTGCTAAAATGCCGTTTGAGCTGTACCGTGAAGGATATATTTACTACGGTAAAACCCATGCACATCCCAATTCCAGCGGAAAGTACACGATGAGTAGTCTGCTCGATTTAATGACCTTCGATGCTGTTGCCAACATGGATCTTATCCGGCAGCCATTGTTAATGATTGCAGGCAGTAAAGCCGATACCTATTACATGACCGAGGAAGCGTTTAAAAAAGCTCCGGACACAAAGAACAAAGAGTTGTATCTTATTGAAGGTGCAACCCATATTGAAACATACTGGAAACCAGAGTATGTGAATCAGGTAGTTACAAAGTTGGTTAATTTTTTTAATGCCCCTTTATGATCTCAAATCTGACCTTGCAAAGGGAGCCGTTAAAGCAGCTCAGAAAATGGATAAGAGGCAATGCGTCTTGTACATTTTTTCCTGTAGGTGAAATCAGGATTTGTAAAAGGCCGAAAGTTGATCCAATCGCTGCCTGACAAGTGCATTTTTCATAGGTTCAAACCGTGCCAGTTCCACATTGTTTTTAGTAACGACAATATAAAATGGCTGATTTAATTTTGTCGTGAGGTGGTAAATAGTGGCGAGTTCGGCAATATCCTCGGACCACGCCGCCATGGAATACAAAGAAGCAAACGGCGTTTTCGAGAGCTGGCTATAAACATAAGGCGCCATGCTGATCGGTACTGATTTCCCGCTCCGAAAGCGGGTTTGTTCCAGCAGCGTATCTATGTATGCTTCTGCGGGTCTATTCGCTGTATGCCAGATATTTTTTGTGTAAAGAGTCGGCTCGACAATTGTATCGTTTTCGGCAGGATGGGGGGTAATCCCAGTCACTGCATCCACAATGTGCGTGGCCTCGTGCATGAGCACATAAACAATCGCATCCATACTGCCGCCTTCAACGCGGAGCTGATAACTGGAATCGGCAGTAGGGGTGAAGCAGGAATTCTCTTTCCAGGTCGCCCATTGAGAAATGTTTTCTTCCAACAAGCTGGCCCGAAAAGTAATGTTGAACATTTTTGTTGCACCAGAGGTGTCCAGCTGTGAGGTTAATGCCGTGTTTGGCATGTTATCCATGAAGCTGATACTGAGCAAATGTTGTTTCAAAATACGCTGATGCAGTGGTGTCAGATGTGCAAAAGCATTAGATACTTTTTCTTTTTCTGCTGTGGTCAGCGTGCGGTTAACCGGTTTCAGCCCGGCTTCCCGGAACATTTTGAATACGCTTTCCGGCGCAATTTTTACCCTTTGGGACGGCTCTGTTTTGACTAACAAATCTGCAGTTTGTGCCCGGGAAACTGTTTGCGATAACAGCATTGAAAAAAAAGACATTGAAAGTATAAAACGCAATTTTGTGGTCATAAGTGGTTTTATTTTTTTGAGCTGAAAAAGATTCTCAAAAATGTTTGAAACAGATTTTTCAAAAGTATATCTGCGAATTTAAGTACTAAGGTATTATTACATAATCTTCTGCAAACTGATCGCAGAGGCATCCGGTTCAAGATGATAATTCCTGACCAGATGGCCAAATGTTGCCTGCGTATTTTTCATGGCTGTACAATAAATATTATATACCTACCTTCCTGTTGTTATCAGATAAAAAAGGATGGCTTAAATTAGCCATCCCCAGTTATCCGGTAATTCTCAATGACTGTATCAATTTTTCCGTTATTTCCAGATGATAAGTTAATACAATAGGGCTTCCGGGAAAATTTCCCGAAGTTTCAGTTTTTAAAACGCTTTCCGTTTCTTTTTCTTCGAAGCCGAGGGGATTCATTGTCGCCTGGTAACGCTTGTTGGCATCGGCAATCCATTGTTCGATTTCTTTTCTCCCATTGTGCGTTTTGCCCTCATCAAAAACTACGGCTGTTTCGGAGAAACAATTTGCATAGGCGAAGCTGTCAAAGTTGTTTTGCGCTATTACTAAATCTGTTATTATTTTCGGTAAATCCATTTTTCTAAATTTTAAATGTTGTTAAACTGTTGGTACTGTACCGCCATCGATCACGAATTCGGTCCCTGATAAATAACCGGCTCTTGGCGAAACCAGAAAGCCGACAAATTCTGCAACTTCTTCGGGTTCTGCCGGTCTTCCGAAAGGTATTCCACCCAATGCATCCATCACACTTTGCTGGGCTTCTTCTACGGTACTATTCGCGTTTCTTGCAATTTCATCCAACCAGGCTTTTGATGCTGTCGTATTGATCCATCCTGGCGAGACAGTCAGCACCCGGACACCTTTCGGCGTAACTTCATTTGATAAGCTCTTACTATAATTGATCAGTCCTGCCTTTGCAGCAGCGTAAGGCAAAGTAGATTCAAATAGGGGTAGTTTGCCCTGAATGGAAGCGATGTGAACAATAACGCCACTTTTTTGATCTATCATTTGTGGTAAAAATCCTCTGTCTAACCGGACAGGAGCGAGTAGGTTAGCTTGCAAGGTTGATTCCCAATCCTGATCACTTAACACTGCAAAACCGCCAGCGGGTGTTGCCGAAGAACCAAGGTTATTGACGAGAATATCCAGCCGCCCGTAAGTTGATAGTACCTGGTTTACCACTTTTTGCGACCCCTCTGCTTTACTCAAATCGGAAGAAATGAAGTGCAACTTGCTGTTTTCTTTTTCCGGTTCGTTTCTTGCGGTAATAATAACAGTTGCACCTGCTTGTAAAAGCCGTTCTGCAATCGCTCTTCCGGCCCCTTTTGTACCTCCTGTTACCAAGGCAATCTTGCCTGTTAACTCATTGTTGAAATTGAACTGTTCCATTTTTTTTGTCCTGCTTTTTAGAATAATTATAGGACAAAATTGGGGTATAAAAGAAGTTTAGACAAGTACGGAATTACGATTCATATAGGGATAAATTAATCCCCTATTGCAGTGAATGAGGCATAGGTTTAACTTTGTAATATGTATGAAAGAAAGATAATACCTAACCTGAATTGTGGACTTGACCTGATCGGTGAAGTACTTTACGGCAAATGGAAAATTCGTTTGCTGTGGTTTATTCATACCGGTCATAAACGGCCTAGTGAACTGCAACGCAAAATCCCCGATGCTTCACGCAGGGTTTTGAATGTACAGTTGAAAGAATTGGAAGAACACGAACTGGTTACCAGAAAAATTTACCCCGTTGTACCGCCAAAAGTGGAATACAGCCTTACCGAATTTGGTAAAACGGTAATCCCCGTGATAGCCGCCCTGGGGCAATGGGGCGACGAACACGAAGGTCGGTTACGGGATGTTATTTTGAGACAAGTTGCAGGTACTGATGTGGAAGTACCTCTTTAATTAGCGTGATTCGTCAGTTGCGGTTCATCGCTATCACTGTACTCCAGATTGAGGTCAGCGGATGTCTTGGTATTTATTGAAAACTATATTCCACAAATATTAAGAAGAGCGTAATTCTGAAGCAGGGTCATTTGATACTGCCCTCTTTCCCAGAATGCATACAATGAAAAATACGATCAGGATTGCTGCAAAACCGGGTAATGCTAGCAGCCAGACGGTACCCACAGATAGCCCAATGATGTTAACAATGGTAAATGGCCTGGTTTCCCAAAGGTGTCGAAAAGCTATTTTTAGAAATATTCTGAACATTGTTGAGGTTTTAGCCGCTCGAAGAGCATTTCTACTTCATTCATTTTTTTGCGTAAGCAGACATGATTTCTATCCCCTGCATTCGTTCTGAATAGTTAGGAACGTTGAAATTTATTACCACTTCACCGGACTATCTCAGGTCGTTGGTAAAACTTTGTAAATGAATCGTAAAAGATGTTAAATACAGAGATGACAGCGAGAATTGAAATTTTATTGATTGCTCAAATTCCAAAAGCTGCTATTTTGCGTTCGGGCAGATAAAGTTTATTTATTGATATAAGTCTGTTTGATTCACTTTGGTTATTTTTTTGTCTTTATTGTGATGAAAGAATTAATTCCTGTAGCACATTCTTATGCATAAGCGCTTTTTCTTGATTCTGTTCTGGATATTTATCGTTGTTTTACAATCAGCATTGGGGCAGAATATACAAGTTGCTGCGCGTGACTCTGAGCTCAAAACTATTTTGTGGAAGATTACGGGTTTGGATTGTAAACAGCCTTCCTATCTTTTGGGAACGATGCACCTTGCGGATGCTGAATGGTTGCTTGAATATCCGGAATTCCAAAAAGTTATTGACAGCACAGAGTTCATTTTAACGGAGGCTTTTACAACTCAGCCGGAAGTAATGCAACCAAAACGAAAGGATATTTTAAAGGCGATTCCCTTGTTGTCCGTACAACAGTATCAGACTCTCGACTCGTTTTTTGTTGCCAGAGTGGGTGAGGGGATTGTTGGTAACCGTGATGCTGAAAACATGACAGTGGCAGAGATGGGTTCTGCAATACTAACGACGCTTGTTTCGGAAACAACAGGTGCTAACGGGTTGACTAAACTGATGGATCTTGACTTATTCCATCTTTACGGAAAGCTTGGCAGGCAAGGTGATCGTCTGGATCGCGTTGCACCCACTGAGTTTGATTCTACAAATATAGCCCACGCCAAAAATCATCTCGCCAGATCTCTGAATTACATTAAAAACAGTGATAAAGCTGACTGGAACATTTACCAAATGCCGGATCTTGATCAGACTGTCGCAAAATTTAAAAAAATGGACGTTGATTATCAGCTGGATGCCCCGGCCATGACTGTTACTGTTTCGGACGATTTCGATTTTATACCTGTTGAAACACGTAACAGGAATTGGATGGATAAAATAATCAAATGCATCACAACAAAACCTTGTCTGATTGCTGTGGGCCTGGGTCATCTCTATTACAATACCGGAGTAGTGTCGTTATTAAGACAGAAGGGTTATCAGGTGGAACCGGTTCTTTTTAATAATTTACGTTAAGGTGCCTTATCTCACGACCTCACTGACCAGAATAACCGGGGCTGTATTGGTGTAATTTGCAAAATCCGCACGAATTGCCTCTCTGTTGGGAGCTATTGCAGCCTGATATTCGCTCAGGCTTTTTACATAAAATGTGCCAATTGCCATATAAGGTAGGGGTTGGTTTGGAATACCGCTGGCGACTCCCTTTTCAATCGTATATTTAACAAGGTTTGGTCCCAGAAATCCAGCCACCATAGGCATGTGTTTGGTTTCGTAGTATTCCATGTTGAAAGTCTTGCCTTCGGCATAAGGATACATGACTGCTATTTTTACCAGGCCTTTTTCTGTTGATGCAATCCTGTGTTGATGCTCTTTATGGGCCGGCCTGTCCTGACTAAATGCAGCAAAACAAGTGTTTAAAAGTAACAATGTCAATACGGGTTTGAATTTCATGACGTCAAAGCTTTAAGTGATGTAATGTGTAAATTGTTTTGAAATATATATAATAAATCACATTGTTGAGCTATGTCGGGATTGCAGCCTGGCAGATAACGTCTCTTATTTTCAAATGTCTGTTTGTCAAGTGGTTATTTCTGATTAGACCCGATAGATAAAACAAAAGGTAGCATTTTTTCATGTTTAGTCTAAAATGTTTGCTCAAATCTGATGCGGGTCAGGAACGATATGTTATCAGATTGTTAAGCTTAATGTCTTCTCGCTTAGTGGATTACAGTCTTTGGTATTTTTGGGAAAATCTCAATCCCAAACTTTTATGAAATCTCAGTACTCCATTTATGCAGGCGCATTGCTTGCTTTGCTTTTGAATAGCTGTATCAAGGATCATCCGCCTCAGGTGCCCTTAGAAAATGCCAGCGCGTTTACAGAAATCGCCTCCATTGATCTGGGAGGAGCTGCGGCTTCCGAGATTTCGGCTTACGATCCGGCCAAAGATTGTTTACAGTTAATAATGAAAAAAGTCCGTTGGTTGAAGTTCTGGATCTTTCAGGATTACCAGTCATAACAAAGCTTCAGCCCATTGCGGTTTCGTCATTGGGAGGGCTTGCAAACAGCGTTTCGGTATCAAATGGTAAGCTGGCAATCGCTCTGGAAGCCGACAACAAGCAGGCCAATGGCAGTGTTGTGGTTGTGAACACGAGCACCTTATCTGTAATAAAGAAAATTGAAGTAGGTGCTTTGCCTGACATGGTTACGTTTAGCCCTGATGGCAGATATATCGTGACAGCCAATGAGGGCGAACCCAGTGCAGATTACAAGACAGATCCGGAGGGTTCGGTATCGATTATTGATATGCAGAATGACTACAGTATTAAAACGCTTACGTTCGGTGCATTTGCCGGATCTTTGCCACAGCTTGCCGCAGAGGGTTTCCGCATATTCGGACCTGGTGCCAGTTTTGCACAGGATATTGAGCCTGAATATGTAGCAATCTCGGATGATTCAAAAAAGGCTTATGTAACGCTGCAGGAGAACAATGGTATTGCTGAAATTGATCTGACAAGTGGCACTATTCTAAAAATAAGACCGCTGGGCACCAAAGATATGAGTCTTGCGATAAATGCAATGGATCCCAGCGACAGAGATAGCAAAATTGAGCTCCGCTCTGCTGCTGTTAAGTCATTTTATCTTCCGGATGCGATTTCTCATTTTCAACTGGTGGTGCAGCTTATCTGATCACGGCTAACGAAGGAGATGCGCGTGAGTATGCAGCTTTTGATGAGAAGGCGAGGGTAAGTTCGCTGAAGCTTGATTCGAAAGTGTTCCCTAATGCAGCTACCCTGCAATTGCCTGCAAACCTGGGGCGTCTGCGTGTGACTAACACGCTGGGTGATATCGATTCAGATGGAGATTTTGATGTGCTCTATGGTTTTGGTGGACGTGGATTCAGTGTTATCAACGCCGCTTCCGGCCAACTCGTTTATGAATCTGGTAAGAGCCTGGAGCAAGAGGTGATCAGCGCAGGAATCTATGACGACGACCGCTCTGACGACAAGGGTATTGAACCTGAGGGAGTAACTGTCGGATGGATGAACAATAAGCCTGTTGCTTTCATTGCTCTGGAGCGGGTAGATGCCGTTGCTGTATATGATCTCACCAATCCTGCAGCTCCCAAATTTTTACAGATGATCAAAACTGGTGATGCGCCTGAGGGAGTTTTGTTTATATCCGCGGCCAACAGTCCAAATGGAAAGAGTCTGCTTGTAACCAGCAATGAGGGAGATGGTACGGTAAAATTGTATCAGCCTATCTAAATAAAAACGGGTAAAAATTTTTTGAGTTGAAATGGGTGGCATTGTTGCTGCCCATTTTCATTGTTCGTCATTACTATTTTTAAAGGATCACGCCTATTATCCCCGTTTTTTAACGTGTGGGTAATATTAAGGTAATTACAAGCAGCGACATTTATGGTTTTATCAAAAAACCTTATGCGCATAATTCTTCTTCTCTTTTTCTTTCTGATACAGTTTCAGAAAGGATACACGCAGCAAAACAAACTGCCTGATCCAAATTATAAACTCGTTAGCCCGGGTTCTTTCGTTCAATCCAAAAACTACTACCTGCTCACGCTCTTCCAGCAGGTTAAAGACGCCCGCATCATGCTGGAAAAGGATGATTTACTTCAGAAAGTAGCTCAATCAAAATTGAATCACCTCCGGTCATCTGTCAAAGAGTGTAAAACTGATTATCTCTGTTACACTAGTGGAATGAAGTTCTCAGACCAGGAGATCAAGGAGGTTGGAAAACGGTTGAAGGAATTGTACAATCCTCAAAATGCACTCGGAAAAATTGTGAAGGAACACCTTCTTCGATCAGGAAGCTACATTCTTTTATCGGGCGCAAAGCCTGACGAGTTTTTAAGAAAGGTCTGGGAACAGGATGCCAAAGCCGTTAATCATGCCATCGAGGTGTATGCAGAGGGTAAAAGACCCAATTATCCGGCTATTGATTCTATCGCTTTCAATCGCTACCGTAAAAGTTACCCGGTGCTTGTTTATGACTGTGCCGATGTAGTGCGGCAGGAATCCAAGGATACGAGCTTGTTTTTTGGATCCGCGATGCACTTTGCGTTGCAGTTTCTGGAGATCAATGAGCGGAGTGAGGCAGCAGATTATGAACCGATGGAATCCACAGTCAATAAGGCTGCTTTTGATCAGATAAAGAAGACAGATTGGAGCCGCTATAAATATGCCGTGATTCTGGTTCCCGGAGCAGGTCCGGATACCTACGAGCGCGCTTTGAGCGAAGGCGGTATTTTGCGTTGCCGGGTAGCAGCGAAGCGTTATTTCGAAGGTCAGGCCCCTTTCATCATTGTATCAGGCGGTAGAGTACACCCTTTTAAAACGAAATACAGTGAAGCATTTGAAATGAAAAAGTTTTTGATCGAAACGCTGCATGTACCTGAAAATGCCATCATTATGGAACCCCATGCCCGCCATACCACAACCAATATACGGAACGCGGTGCGGTTGATGTTTCGCTATGGCATGCCTATGGACAAACCTTCCCTGGTGTCAACCATGCGCTCTCAGAGTTATATGATCACAAGTGACTCCTTTGCAAAGAGATGCATGCGTGAGATCAATCATATTCCATACAAATCCGGCAAAAGAATCTCTGACACTGATTCGGAGTTCTTCCCTGTGCTGGATGCTTTACAAATTGATGCAGACGAACCCATGGATCCCTGATCATTCTTAAAACGGTTGGTTAAGGCGGGCTGGTGCTATTGTAGCGTCAGCCCGTTTCAGTAATAGATAACATTTTTTACAACTTTAAGTCGTCTACCTTCATATTGGAAAAGTGCATTTTTTTAAATTAATCTGTATTTTTTGTAACCGGTACAGACCAATGGCTTCATTGGTGGTAAGTACGCTCACAACAGTAGTTATATGATTCCTTGAACTGTGCGCCAACATACAAAACCTTACTATTTGCTTATTTCATAAGATTCACATTTATAATAAATTATGCTGTGCGGATAACAGATGGAGCACCTTTTTAAGTACTTCCTTCAACTGTCAAGTTTACATTTTCGTAACATTCCAGTCCTTTTGGCTTAATAGTGCGAACCTACCTTTGCGCACTGTACTAGGCTGCCTGTGTTTCTATTTCTATACCGACCTTTTAAGGCATCCTTAAAAAAATTCAATTCTAAATTCAATTATGAAAAAAAGATTTCTATCAATCATTCCGATGGTAATGGCTGGTGCGATGGTCCTGTATGTGGATCAGCCCTCATGGGCAGCCAGGCCAACCATTTCCGGGGCAGTGCGTGGTGCAAAGATGCATCAGGCGCCAACTATCACTGTGAGAGGAAAGGTAATCGATGATACAGGCGCTGCTTTGTTAGGGGTTACTATTTTGGAGAAAGGGAATTCTAACCGTGGTACAGTAACTGATGCCGATGGTGTTTTTTCCATTGAAACTGCTCAGGGAAATACACTGATTTTTTCTTTTGTGGGCTTTATGGCCAAAGAGGTGGTGGTAACAGATAACAAGCCGCTTACAATTCAGCTTCAGCCAGATGCTATGATGCTCAACGAAGTGGTGGCTGTAGGTTATCAGACTTTGCGTAAAAGTGATCTGACGGGTGCTATTTCAAGTGTAAAGGCGAAAGAATTAAACCTGACTACACCAACTGTAGGGCAAGCGCTTGTCGGAAAAGTAGCAGGGGTACAAATCTCGCAAGTAAGCGGAGCGCCGTATCAGGGAACCAAAATTCGTGTTCGCGGTGTGGGTTCTATTAATGCAAGCTCGGATCCTTTATATGTAATCGACGGATATCCTGCCGGAAACGATGTTTTTATCAATCCTAATGATATCGAATCCATTGATATTCTGAAAGATGCTGCTTCTGCAGCCATTTACGGATCGCGTGCTGCGGGTGGGGTAGTGCTTATTACTACTAAACGTGGTAAAGAAGGTAAAGGTAAATTGGAGTATGATTACCAGTTTGGTGTACATCAGCTTGCCAAAAAAGTGGATATGCTTAATTCCTCTGAATTTGCACAGCTGTTGATCGATGGTCGTAATAATACCTATCGCGATCTGATGGTGAATGGTGGTAAGCAATGGAACGATGCGATGTTCTCTGACGACAATGCAACCAGGATCAGAAATCTTGGAGGAAGTGCGGGTTCGGTTAGTATCCCTACTGATCTTTACGATTTTGCCAATCAGCAACTTATTACGCCCAAGTATAATACCGACTGGCAGAATGAGCTTTATCGTAATGCTCCTGTGAGCCGTCATAATGTCGCTTTCAGTGGAGGGCAGAAAGGACTTCGTTATGCAATCAGCGGAGGGCATTTAGGACAGGAAGGTATCATCCTGAGTACAAAACAAGAGCGTACCAACTTCCGCGCGAATCTGGATGCCGACGTAAATAAAAGACTGAAAGTAGGGGCAAATCTTGCTTTTACGTACAACGAGAACCGTGAAGTTCAGGAAGGTCGTTTTAACCAGGGTCCTATTCTGGGAGCTTTGGTATACATGCCGATCTTCAAAGCTTATAACGAAGATGGTAGTCTTGCTAAAAATGAAGCGGCCGCTTTGAGCTCCGGATACGGTCTGCAGTCTATAGAAAATCCGGTTGCCCTGGCTACAGAAACGCATATCAATCGCCGTGGTCAGCGTGGCACCTACAACGGGTTTGCTTCGTTTGAAATCATTCAGGACCTTGTCTTTAAAGTAAACCTTGGTCTTCAGACATTCAATGAGAAGTATGAATACTATCAGCCTACCAGTTTGAGTTCAGGAGCCAATCCTCCGGGATCTCCTCAGGCGCAGGCTGCAGCATATGCACTTTCGCGCAATGCAGGTTTTATGGACAGACTTGCCGAATTTACACTGAACTATAAAAAAGCATGGGGTAAACACAGCCTGGATGGACTTGTTGGTTACACCAGCCAGAAAAATACGCGAGATGTAGTTTCTGTAACTGCACGTGGTTTTCAGAACGACAGAATTGAAGAGATTACGAGTAAGGGAGCAGATGCAATTTATTTCGGCCTGAATACCGGAAATCCGGAAAATACAGGAACGGGAAAAACCAATTGGACAATGTTGTCGTACCTGGCAAGAGCAGTTTACAATTTTGATAACAAATATTACCTGACCGCTTCGTTCAGAACAGACGGATCTTCGCGCTTCGGCCCTAACAACCGCTGGGGAAATTTTCCGTCCATATCAGCAGGCTGGAACATCTCAAACGAATCGTTTTATGGCGATTGGCTGGGCAAATCTTCAACAATGAAATTACGCGCCAGCTGGGGGCTTAGCGGTAATAACAATATTGGTAACTATAACTTCCTGCAAACGATGGCTACACCTGGCGGAGTAGTTTTCGGAAATGGGACTGTCAACACAGCCATGTGGGCAGAGAGCATCAAAGACCAGAGTTTGGGCTGGGAATCTACTTCCCAATACAATGTCGGACTGGATCTTGGTTTGCTTCAGGATCGTTTGTCAATCATTGCCAACTATTACCTGAGTCGTTCTTATAATCTGCTTTTCAATCAGCCACTTTCCGCAATTTCAGGAACTTCTACAATCCTGACGAACCTGAGAAATTCAAAAGTACAAAACACAGGGTTTGATATTCAGGCAGATGCACGTTTGATCTCTAAGCGCGATTTTCATTTGAATCTTAACGCGAACTTCTCACTGAACCGTAACAAGGTTTTGGATATGGGTGGTGCGAGCACTATTTTTTCAATGGGAGCGGAGCGTTCTTACATCACTCACGTGACCCAGCAGGGCCAGCCGATTGGTATGTTCTACGGTTTTAAAGTGAAAGGTATGGTGCGCGAAGCTGATATGGAAAACCTGGCAGCTGATAACGCAGTCTATAACTCATCTACGCAGAAATTCCCTGAAGGCTATGTGTTGAAAGGGCCAGCGCGCTCTACCGCTTCAACAAACCCAATGCGTCCCGGGGATTTGTATTTTGAGGATGTAAATGGAGATGGTATTGTAAACGATGCTGACAAACAGGTAATTGGTACGCCGCATCCGAAATTTACATATGGCTTTGCCATCTCTGCAAGCTATAAGAATCTGGATTTCAGCTCATCATTCAACGGAGTGTATGGCAGCCAGGTGCTCGACGGACAGGATTATTACATATTCAACATGGAAGGGTCGGGTAACCAATATTCCAAAGTACTTAACAGATATCGCTCCGAAGCACAGCCTGGCGATGGGAAAATCTACCGTGCAGCGCGTGGAGGAACTCAAAGCAACAGTACGCGTCTTTCCACTTTCTATCTGCAGGACGGCTCGTTTCTCAGATGTACGAATTTGACTGTCGGTTATAACTTCCCTGAGATTGCAAAAGTTAGTAAAAATGCGATCAGTAACCTCAGACTGTATGTGGGTGTAGATAACGCTTTCACACTGACCAAATATCTGGGCTATAACCCTGAGGTAGATTACAACGATGGAGCCAATCTGACGCCAGGTGTTGATTACGGTAAATATCCATTGGCACGTGCCTACAATATCGGAGCACGAATCACTTTTTAATTGAGCACTTATGTTTTACAAAAGATATAAAATTAACACAATCATTGCAGCGCTCGGTCTGTCAGTACTCAGCGCTTGTTCTACTGACTTTATTGACCTGGAAGATCCTAATGCAGTTTCGAATGCGTCGTACTACCAGTCGCCTACAGATGTGGAAGCAGCGGTGAATGGCATTTACAATGCTTTGAGGAGCGGTAACGGTATAGGTGAAACGAGCGGGCTTTACAATGAAGAACGCTCCGACAATACCGGAAGGAATGATAACCAGTCTAACGCCGGAGAGCCTTTTCAGTTCAACGATTTCTCATTGTTGCCAAGTAACGCTTATCTGAAAACGCACTGGCTTGCGTTGTATCAGGTAATTTCCAGAAGTAATCAGGTTTTGGAGGGTATCGAAAGGGTTACGTTTGCCGATAACAATCAGAAAGAGAATTATAAGGCTGAAGCCAAGTTCATGCGTGCGATGATTTACTTCAATCTGGTTCGTAAATGGGGAGATGTGCCGTTGGTTACCAAGCCTCTTAACTCTCTGGGTGAAGTACAGGCTAATACTTTCCGTGAAAAACAGGATGTGGTTTATCAGCAGATTGTACAGGATCTGAAAGATGCAGCAGGCAGCACATTGCCAAACACACAAACTGCTGCAACGAAGGGTAAAGTAACCAAAGCTGCGATCAATGCACTGCTGGGACAGGTTTATCTGACAATGGCTACAACTCAGGATCAGGCTAACCGCAATGCCAATCTGAACGAAGCCAAAACTTACCTGACGGCTTGTTATAATATGCGCTCATTTGGGGTGCTGAAAGAAATACCTTACGCTGATGTGTTTGATGTAGCCAAGAAATCGACAGTTCCTGAAATTATCTTCCAGATCGTTAACCGCCAGGGGGATATCAACTTTTCATCTTCCATTGCAAGGAGCAACCAGGCAATCGGGGAAACTGTGAATTCTTTGTTTGCGTCGACTGGTGCGGGAGGAAACGTTACGCCGGATCTTGTTTTGGATTATGAAGAAAAGGATGTGAGAAAAGATTTTTCTGTAAAGTTTGCCAATGCATCCATTGTACGTGATTACTTTATTACCAAATACCGTGATGCGAGCACTGCAGCCGGTGTGCAAGGTTTTGGAGGCAATGACTGGATTTTGATCCGTTATGCAGATGTAATCCTGATGCTGGCAGAGGTGAATATGTATCTTGGCGATGAGCAGACGGCTATCGGATTTCTGGATCAGGTGCGTGAGCGTTCGGGACTTCCTTTGTATGCAGTGTCCATCCAGAATCAAACCTACCGTGCCAAATATCCGACATTGAAACTGGCCATTTTGCACGAGCGTCGTACTGAGTTGGCATTCGAAAATCATCGCTGGTTCGATTTGCTCCGCTTCTTTAACAATGACGAGTTGGTAGCCTACTTCAAAGCGAAAGATCAGGCTAGTTTTGGTCTGGCGAAACTCTCTAATTTCGGCACGAAGGACCGTTACTATCCGATCCCGTTTGATGAACACAAACTGGATCCGATCAAAATGTACCAAAATCCGGGTTATTGATCCGGTTGACTAAAAAAATGAAAAGAGGGTGTTTCAATTCAAAACGGAGACACCCTCTTTTTTTTATGCTTACCTGTAGTTTTGGACACAGCGAAATCCCAGGTACTACTCAAAGCCTGGAGATGTAACGAATGAAGTAGCAAATTTGAAACAGAAAGTTACTCTATTTGAAAAAGCAATTGTACTGTTGTGCTTATCGTTAAGGAAATTACCACTGTTCCGCCTCAGTAATTAATGATTCGGAAATCTGAGCATGCTTTTTACCAAATGTTAAATAACCTGAACTTAATAAATTCGATATTTAGCTCATGGAAGAGTTCATCAATTACATCCTGCAGTTCGGAAATTTGAACAAGCAGCAGACAGATTTCATTATGAGCAAAGCAAAAACGCTGGAGCTCCACAAGGACGAGTATTTTTCTGAGGCAGGAAAGATTCCCAGATATGTCGGTTTTATCCTCGAAGGTGTCCTTCGTTTTTGTTATTACAATAACAGAGGCGAAGAGATAACCCATTCTTTTGTTGATGAAAACAATTTTGTTTCGGATCAGCAAAAATTCGAAGCACAAATGGTTGCTTCTGAATATGTACAGGCTGTGACTAATTGTAAACTACTGGTTTTTTCAAAAAAAGATTGGGATGAAATCGGCAATACCATTCTTGGCTGGGACGCTATTGCAGGATTGATAATGAAAAATTGTCTTTTAAAAACGATCGAAAGAAGAAGCCCTTTGGTCTCAGAGGATGCAACGACCCGCTATTCACTATTCAATGAACATTTTCCAGGCCTTGTAAATCGTATACCGCTTTCGTATGTCGCTTCTTACATGGGTATCACGCAGCAATCGTTGAGCAGGATAAGAAAAAATATTCGTTGAAGTCTCATTTTACCAAATGTTAAATGTTTTTGTTTTTGAGATTCCAAACTTTGCATCACAATCTTTAATCAAAGAAAATGAGTAAAAAAGTAGTTTTAATAACAGGAACAAACAGTGGTTTTGGCTGGCTTACAGCACATAGTGTTGCAGCCCTGGGGCATCAGGTTTATGCTACCATGAGGAATACTAAGGGGAAAAATGCGGACAGAGCCACTGCATTAGCAGCATTAGCTAACGTGACGGTTCTGGATGTTGACCTGACAGATGACGAAAGTGTAAAACAAGCCGTGGAAGGGATTGTTGCAAAGGAAGGCAGAGTCGATGTACTGGTCAATAATGCTGGTGTGTCAATGAATGGTGTTGCAGAGAGCTTTACGTCGGCTGATGTACATGCTCTGTTCGACGTGAACGTCTTTGCACCTTGGAGGTTCATCAAGCAGGTATTGCCTGCTATGCGCCAACAGCAAGAAGGTTTAATAATTAATGTGACCAGCGGGTTCGGGCGCGTATCTTTTCCATTTGCTGCTGTGTACAGTGGATCCAAATTCGGTTTGGAAGGCATTAGTGAAGGCCTGCATTATGAAGTGAAAAGGTTGGGAATCGATGTGGCCATTTTGGAGCCCGGCGCTTTTCCGACTGAGATGGGCCAGAAAACCCAACCAGCCTCGGATCAATCCGTTTTTGAAGGTTATGGTGCAATCGCTGATATGCCGAACAAAATGATCGGTGCAATAGGCGGACTGATAGCAACAAAAAATCCTGATCCGCAGATCGTTGCAGATGCTATTGTCAAACTCATAGAATCGGAAAAAGGAAAAAGACCATTACGAACTGTGGTAGATCCAATAACCGGGGCATATATCGAAGCGGCCAATCAGGCTGTAGCAGAAGAGTTCGGTAAAGGTTTAACATTGTTTGGAATGGGGGAATTGTTAGTCTGACCAGTAGAGGCTATCAGGCTCCTTTAGTAAAGAAAATTAATAGCCAGATTACTTCTGTCAGGCCTTCAAATAAGATCTGGCAGAAGTAACAAAATTAATGAGTAGAAAATCGCCTTCACGCTGTATGCGCTAAATAAATCAGACGCGAAGACTATCTGATTCCATGCAGATTGACAATCAACAGACTTTCTGTTACCCTCCTGGAATCAACCTTTCTCAACTGTCGGATTCCCGTCCGGCTCCTGCAATTCCGATCTTGCAATATTGGGATTAATCAACTTTTGATATATTCTTCACAGGCATGCAGTTTTATCTTCTCGCGTAAATCTGACAATGTTTTGTAATTTCGTCACGATGTTTTCTACTTTACCATAGTCAATAAATCCATCCTATGAAGAATTTGTATCTGCTGTTAGCCATCGTTGGAACTGTGTTACCTCTCTCTCAATTTTACGGTTTTTTGACAGAATTCGGACTGGATTTTCACTCCTTTTTTGAGCAACTATTTGTCAATCACATCTCTTCCTTTTTTGCCTGGGATGTACTGATCTCAGCAGTCGTGGTGATTGTCTTCATCCAGGCGGAAAGGCAAAAAAACTTTATTGGTTATTATTGGATTGCTTACATAGGTTTATTTTTAGCAGGAGTTTCATCAGGTTTACCCATGTTTTTATATCTGAGAGAGCTGAGTAGAAATAGACACAGTTCTACTCAGATGTGATGTTACTGAAAAAATGAAATCGCCAGCCGGAAGGGAAATTATTATGCAGATTCAGCCTTGCCTGTCAAGCCGATTTTAAAAATCGGCAATGACAATTTTTTTCATTCCCATCATTTTTTTGAATGCACCTGGTTTGCTGTTCAGTTCTTCCCAGTTTTCGGGGCACACCTGCCAGCTCAATCCATATTTGTCTTTCAGCCATCCGCAAACACTCTCCTCGCCGCCATTGGCGGTGAGAGTGTCCCAGTAATAGTCTATTTCAGCCTGGTCTTTACATGGTATCATAAAAGAAACAGACTCATTGAATTTGAACAGTGGCCCCGCATTAATACCGATAAACCGCATACCTGCAATTTCAAACTCAACAGTGAGTACCTTACCGGCAAAGTCCTTCTGAAAGTCGGCCAGCCCCTCGGCTTCAGTGAGAGGGTAGTAGGTGGTGTTGATCAGTTTTCCATCGGAAAAAACAGAAACATAATAATCCGCAGCCTCCTGCGCATTACCGTCGAACCAAAGGTTAGGAACTATCTTTTGCATGGCCTGGATACTTTAGATGCTTGAATGAATCTTTTTATTGTAGATGTAGGATACTGCCAGAATTCCAAGGAAAGCCAAAGGCATGAGCATGTAGCCGATATTTTGATCGACACACGCGTGGCTTATGAAAGCGAAAATCAAAGTGTAGGTGAGTCCTGCATAAGCCCATTCTTTAAGCACTGCCGGAGTTTTCGGGTATACAATCGCTATTACTCCCAGCACTTTTGCTATTGCAACAGAGAATCCGAAGTAATCCGGATATAAAAGTGCTCTGGTTCCAACTGTCATGTACTCAGGCGCAAATAGCCAGGTACTTACAGGCATCACAGCCTCCCACAACGCAATGATGATGGTCGCTGTCCAGAAGATAGTTTTATTTCTTTTCATTGGAATGTTCTATTCTGTTGGAAATTTTGACATATCCATAAAGAATATTTCCCAGGTGTGCCCGTCGAAATCTTCTATGGTGCGCTGCTGCATAAATCCGTAATCCCTGATTTCGTTCGGCTCTGTTCCGCCGGCGTCAAGCCCTGCCTGGGTGATACTGTTCACCTCATCGAGGCTGTCAACAGACAGAGAAAACAAACCGGCAACGTTCGACTTTGTATCGGCAATGGGTTTGGTAGCGAAGGATGAGAACTTTTCGTGGGTCAGCAGCATGACATAAATTGCCTCACTCCATACCATGCATTTACCACTGTCATCTGAAAATTGCGGATTATTCGTAAAGCCCAGTTTCGTATAAAAGTCAGTAGACTTAACAAGATCCTTCACTGCCAAATTGATGAAAATTTGCTTTGCCATTTCGTTAAGTGTTTAGATTATGTTGTTTGATTGTCACAAATATATATGCAAGTCATCGTACTTACCTGCCGTATATCTGACAACTTACAGGGGCATTTGAGACAAAACGAATCCCGGAACACAGCCGTATGGTTTATTGCTCCTTTAAACAAGAGAATACTTCCCTGTAAAAGTCGGGGTGCGACTGCCAGGTTTGCCCTGTAACCATGTTTCCGTCGCGAATCGCCTGCTGCGTAGAATATGTGCCTCCACCCATTTCAATTTCTGTACGGACATGTTCGTAAGCAGTCAATTCTTTATTTTTGGCCAGTCCGGCGGTAACCAGAATCTGAATACCGTGACAGATGGCAAAGATCCATTTTTCCTGCCTGTTGAATTCACGAACCACTTCGAGCAGTACTGCGTGGTTACGCAGGTACTCGGGAGCACGGCCTCCCAATAGCAAAATTGCGTCATAATCACTTACTACCACCTCGTCGATTGTCAGATCAGCGTCCAGACAATATCCCGCACGCTCGACATAGGTATCCCAGCCAGGTTCAAAATCGTGCATCACCAGATTAAGTCGCCTCCTGGATGGAGCCGCAATGACGGCAATGTCACCTTCTTCCTGAAAGCGGTGAACGGCATACAGTGTTTCGTAACTTTCGCCACCATCTCCGGTGACCAGTAAAATTTTGCGATTCATTGGAAAAAATATTTAAGATAGTTGGTTAATCATAAGCTGTTTGACACTGGAAGACTCAAATACTATGAACTGGCCGTTGATCCCTGGGAGATCAGCCTTTTCTTTTTAGTCTTATACTCTGTCGGAAGCATATTAAACTTGGCTTTAAAAGACTTTGCAAAGTAATTAGGGGCAGTGAAGCCGGTCATGTATGAAATCTGTGAAATGCTCAGATCGCTGTTTTCAAGTAACACCGCTGCTTTTTCAAGTTTAATTGACCGGATAAATTCAATAGGGGTTTGTCCGCTCATTTCCAGAACTTTGCTGTAAAGTGTACCCCGGCTCATGCCCACATGTTTGCTTAAATTTTCTACGCTGAGCTGAGTACTATGAATGTTATCTTCAATGTAGGACAACATATCTTTGAGAAGTTTCTCCTGGCTGGATTGTATCTGAGGATCCTGCCCTGAGATTTTGATTTGCCGTGAATAAACGCCTTTCAAAAGCCGGTTGAGCAATATCAGGTTGTTAATTTTTGCATTCAGAATGTCAAAATTAAAAGGCTTGGTCAGGTAGTCGTTGGCACCCGAATTGAGACCTTCCAATTGCTGCTGTTCACCGGATGATGCCGTCAGTAAAATAATCGGAATGTGCTTGGTCCGTTTATCTGCTTTGATTTTTTGGCTCAGTGTAATCCCATCCATTTCGGGCATTGCGATGTCGCTCACGATCAGCTCCGGATGATGGCTGAGCGTTTTTTGCCAGCCCTCTTTACCGTTACCAGCCTCAATTACATTGTAATACGGGGTCAGATTTTCTTTAAGATAGTTTCTGAACTCGTCATTATCTTCAATGATCAGTACATTGGAAGGGTCTTCAACATAAGGTTTATCCTTTTTGATACTAATATTTTCAGTACTAATCTTAGATTCAGTACTTTCCTGATCAGAGTGTTGAAGGGCTGGTACCGGTTTGCATTCAGGGCTTATCGGTAAGCTGACTATGAATGTACTTCCGGATCCGGGCTCACTGGTAACGGTGATGGTTCCATTGTGTAAATGAACAAATTCACGTACAATCGAAAGGCCAATCCCGCTGCCCTGATTAAGTACGGACAGATCTGTTTCGTTTTGAAAGAACCGGTCAAATATTTTGTCGTGCTTGTCCTTTGGAATACCCACGCCTGTATCGGAAATGGTAATGGTTAGTGATTGGTTATTATTTTCGTGAACTTGCTGATCGATAGTTAATCTTACCTCACCACCTTTGGCCGTGAATTTAAACGCGTTGGATAGCAGATTAAAAAGTATACGCTCCAGTTTGCCGGTATCAAAATCCATTACAAGCTGACTCAGGCTGTTGTCAATTTTAAACTGAATTCCCTTTCGTATAGAAAGATCACTGAACTGCTCGCAGGTATCCCTGATAAAGGAGACGATGTCTTTTCGGCTCAGATCAAGTGTAAGTTCCTGCTGCTGCATGTTTTTAAAATCCAATAGCTGATCCACCAAATTCAGAAGCCTTTTTGCATTCCTTTTAATGGCTGCCGCAGATGCATGAAGTTCGGTAGCCCTGGTTTTTACCAGAAGGTTTTCAGTGGGCGCAAGAATTAAGGATATTGGTGTTCGGAACTCATGACTTAAGTTGGTAAGAAACTTGATTTTCATTTTGTCCATCTCTTTCGCTCGCTCTGCTTCGGCCTGCTGTTGCTGCTGTTGAAATTGTTTTTTAAGCTTTTGTATACCACGTCGTCTCATGTAGTACACAATCGCGAATGGCGCCAGAAAATACAGCACGTACGCATAAACCGTCAGATAAAACGGTGGCTCTACATGTACAGCCACAGATTTGGTTTGTGGTCCCCAGTTGATCCCATCAGAGCTCGCCTGGACTTCAAATACGTACTTTCCCGGACTCAGGTTGGTATAGCTGGCAATGTTACTGGCGGCGGATTCAGTCCATTCTGTCTGCATTCCCAAGAGCCTGTGACGGTAGTGGACTTGTCTGGGATTGGTGTAATCCAGCGCTGTATAGCCGACAGAAAAATTCTGTTTATAGTCAAGATTGATTGTTTTGGCCACTGAAATATCAGCATCAATAAAGTTTGAATCTGCCGGAGTGATGGTTTTGTTTCCTATTCTGAGATCTTTGAGAATGATGGGCGGAAGGCTTTTACCAGACGGAAGTATGCGTGTGTCAATGTCATTAAAACCAGCAATTCCTCCAAAGAAAAGCATGTTGTCCGATGTACGGATACCGGAACCCAGCACAAACGTTTTGTTTTGAATACCGTTAAAAGAGGTGTAGTTGGTAAACTTTTTACTTTTCGGGTCAAACGTGCTGATTCCCTGGTTAGTACTAAGCCATATACGGCCCTGAGCATCTTCAAGCACCTTATTGACAATGCCGCTAGCCAGCCCTTCCCGCTCCCCGTAAGTTGTAAATTTCCGGGTTTTCGGATTATACAAAGCCAGCCCTTCACCCGATGTCCCAACCCAGATATTGCCGTGGCTGTCCTGTAGCAGCGAGAAAGCAATATTGGTGGGTAAGTCGCTTGTCTGCTTGTTGAGCAAAACAGACTTCTTTGTAGCCGGATTAAAAACCGCAATACCTGTACCGTGAGATGCAATCCAGAGCTGGCCACTGCGATCCTGCATGATATCTCTGATGTATCCGTTAAGAGGGATTATCCTTTGGGAAATAGGGAGGTCAGGTCTGTGATAACGTACTATCTGCTGCGTTTCGCGGTTATAGCGATGCAGACCTCCTCCGTTGCTGCCAATCCATACATTACCATTTCTATCCTTCTGAATACAGAAGATATCATTGTTGGCCAGACTGACAGAGTCTTTGCCACGGGTAAATTGTGTGTAGGCGCCTGTTTGAGGATTGAACCGCAAGAGGCCATCTTGAAATGTGCCAATCCAAAGTTCATTTTCCGAGGCGAGTTCAAGCGCTAAAATAGCAAGACCAGACGAAGCACTTTTGTTTTTTGGATTGATCCGGAATTTTTTAAACAGGTTTGTCTTACGGTTGTATAAGTTGAGCCCTCCGCCATCTGTACCCACAAACAGTTCACCGGATGCCGTCTGTGCGAACGATGTCACAAAAGGTGCGCTCAAACCGTATGGGTCGTTGACGTCTGATCTTGTTAAGCCGAAAATGGCCAGATTTCTGTCATATTTGTTAACTCCTCCTTTGTAAGTCCCCAGCCAGCAAATCCCTTCATTATCGATAAGTATGCTCCTTATCGATTTGTTATTCAGGCTGAACTGTGTTCTGGGGTCAGGCCCGTGCCGTGTAATGGATCCTGTCGCAGTGTCCAAAATATCCAGCCCTGCATCGGTGCAGACCCATAAATACCTGTTGTTTTCCCTGGCCATGGCGAATACCATGTTACTGCTGAGGGAATTCTTGTTCCCTGCTTCGAACCGGAATCTTTGAAGTATCCGTCCGTCTGCATTGAGTTTAAACAGTCCGCTGAAGGTACCTACCCATATGTTGCCCTGGTGGTCTTCCAGGATGGATTTTACAGAGCGTGAGCCAGCCTCATCTGGTAGTGATTGCAGGTAATTCACATGCTCTTCGTATTTATCAAAGGTGTCGATTCTGAACAGGCCTTTGTCTGAGCCTATCCAAACTCTTTGTTTTCTGTCGATGGCTACACTCAGAATCAAACCCTTCGAAATCTGATCGGGAATATGGGCTGAAGAAGAAAAAGTGGTGATCTGACGCGTCCGGGGATTTACACTGATTAGCCCGCCCGAAGTGCCAGCCCATAACCTGCCTTTTGCATCACTGGTTAAACTTGTTACACTATGGGGAGAGGCGATACTTTCAAACGAATCCTTATTCCTGTTATAAAGATGCAGGCCGCCTTCAATTGTACCGACCCAGATACTGCCATGCGCATCCTGATGAAGGCTTGAAATCTCACTCGCTCTCAAAGACGTTGAATCCTTTTTATTATGTCTGTACACCAATACGTCCGTTCCGTCAAATCTGTTCAGGCCGTCTTCGGTCGCAAACCACATCAGACCGTAACGGTCCTTGAGAATAGCAGTAACTGTATTGGAAGACAACCCATCCATGGATGTCAGAGAGGTAAACTTGGGCTCACGGCGTTGCGCCAGAGTAGCAAAAGTAACCCCGATCATTATTGACAGCAAAGAAAGGAGGCGGATGTATGAGTTATTAAAGCACATGGAAAAGATGGGTTAAAATATTACCCGAAAACAAGACAACAGTACCCGCCTGAGCCCGAAAAAAAGTTTAGAATTAATGATGATGTGAAATCCGGATGTTTGATGTCCAAATCCACTGCAAAAACGGTAAATAAATCCAAAAAATGCAAGTTTGTCTCCGAATCCGGCATTTTTTAGTCCAATTTGAACAATAGTACCGTTAAAATGAACAAATGTGCTCACACGGCAGCCTCAATGAATGCTACTTTTGTAGGAAATAAATTAAATAATATCTCAGAAAAGTCATGAATTAAATTTGGTACGGCTGGCAGGTTCATGCTAACGGACAACTGATAAAGGAACACTGAAAAGCAACCGCCCAAAGCGCACCACACGGGGTTCGTCGTGCCAAAATTTAGTATTGTCAAATTGACACTAATTGAGCGGCGTAGCCATAAGTTAATCCTAATCGAAACCATCATCTTAATAATAATGAAATGTTCCTCACCAGTTTATTAAACCCTAAAATCTATGACAAAACCCTGATTGACTCAGCAAATACCGGCTTGCAGAAAGCCCGGCTCTCAAATAAAATTTATCCCAAACATCAAATCATACATCAATTATGCATGACTGTTTATTAAACCGAAATACACTGGCCAGGATTATGGGGCTTTCAAGCCTGCCTATTCTACTGCTGGGTGCTGCCCGGGCAGATGTAATCGCTGCCAGCACAAGCCTTGGCCGGCAGAGTACGCTATCTGTCGCAGACACAGAGATTACAGGTAAGGTAACCGACGAAGACGGCGTAGGTTTGCCCGGCGCGAGCATTCTTGTGAAAGCTACAACGACCGGAACAATTACCGATGCTGACGGAAGTTTCAAATTGAGGGTGACAGAAGGCGCAGACGCCGTTCTGGTCGTATCTCTGGTTGGCTATGTGCCCCGGGAAATAGCGGTGGGTTCACAAAAGACTGTCAATGTTGTTCTTAAATCTGATAGTAAGGTACTCAACGAGGTTGTCGTTGTAGGCTACGGAACTCAGCGCCAGGAAGCTGTGACAGGATCGGTGGTATCGATCACCGGAGACATTATGCGCGAAGTGCCTTCTGCAAACCTGTCGCAGGCCTTGCAGGGACGGGTAGTGGGTGTAGATATTTCACAAACGTCTACCAAACCAGGATCTGCCATGCAGATTCTTATCCGGGGACAACGTTCTTTGCGGGCTGATAATAATCCGTTAATCGTTTTGGACGGTATCCCTTTTGCCGGATCGCTGACGGATATCAACCCCAATAACATCAAGAGTCTTGATATTCTTAAAGATGCATCTGCTACGGCAATCTACGGATCAAGAGGAGCCAACGGTGTAATTCTGATAACAACGAATTCTGGAAAACGTAATCAGAAAGCACTTTTCAGCTATAATGGATTTCACGGGGTCACTTCGGTTTTTGCCAAGTATCCGATGATGAATGGTCCTGAGTTTGCCGCGTTGCGGGCTGCCAGTCTTCAGAGATTTCAAAATACAATCGATGAATCCAATGATGTCGATACTGACTGGCAGGACATGATTTACCGTAACGGTATGATGACCAGCCATGACCTGAGCGTATCGGCAGGTACCGAAAAGGGAAGCTATTCTTTTGGTCTGGGTTACTATAAAGAAAATGCTGTTGTGCCGTTGCAGAACTTTACCCGGTACACACTGCAGGGCTCGGTAGATCAGGATGTTAACAAGTACATCAAACTTGGTTTGTCGACCAACTCAAACTTCACAATTAACAATGGGAATAACATGCCGGCAGTAGGCATGGCGCTTGGAAGAACACCAATAACAAATCCCTACAATGCCGACGGAAGCATGAAAACCCTTGTTCAGGAGCAGACTTCAGGTCCGCAATGGGTTCCTTCACTGGACCGGTTTAACGCGCTGGGAGACAGCTACATTGACCAGTCAAAAGCTTATGGTTCCTACAATACGCTATTCGGAGAGCTGAAGATTCCCGGGGTGACAGGTTTGAAATACCGTGCCAATCTCGGACTTAATTTCAGACATACTACAGGTGGAAACTACCGGGGACAGGGTGTTTTCAGCGGAAACCCGCTTAATGTGTCAGAAGGAGGGATTAATAACTCTCTGACTACAAACTGGGCCATCGAGAACATCCTTAGTTATGATAAGACTATAGGTAAGCACATTATCAACGCAGTAGCTCTTTATTCAGCGCAGCAAAATACATCCAACAATTCCTCTGTTGGTGCCCGCGATATTCCGGCAGATGCTTTTCAGTTTTATAACCTGGGCCGTGCGGATGGTATCATCACTGTCAATCCCGCCAACCAGGGTTACAATCAATGGGGGCTTCTCTCTTACATGGGGCGGGCTATGTATTCCTATGATGATCGTTACATGTTGAGTGTAACCTATCGTGCTGACGGATCATCCCGTTTGGCTTCCGGACACCAGTGGAATGCATACCCTGCTTTTTCAGCTGGCTGGAATATCTCAAAGGAGAGTTTTATGTCCGGAATATCCCAAATAAATCTTCTAAAGCTGAGAGCAGGATATGGGCAGACGTCCAATCAGGCTGTGAATCCTTACGAAACATTAGGTTTACTCTCTACACGACCTTACAACTTCGGAGATGATGTTTATTCAACGGGATTCTATGTTTCCAATGCGCCTAATCCACGGTTAGGATGGGAGTTCTCTAACACTACTAACTTAGGGCTGGACTTTAAACTGCTCAGCAACCGTTTGTCGGGTACTTTCGAATATTACTCTCAGCAAACCAAAAATGTACTGCTTGGAGTAGGCTTACCGGCAACATCAGGTGTGGGCAGTTATACAGCCAATATCGGACAGACCCAGAACCGGGGTATCGAATTTAACCTGAACGGGACAGTTCTCGAAAATGTAAACGGCTGGAGCTGGGATATAGGATTCAATATTTATGCAAACCGCAACAAACTCGTTTCACTTTCATCTGGTCAGCAACGCGACGAAGGAAACTGGTGGTTTGTAGGCCATCCGATTAACTCCATCTTTGACTACGAAAAGGTAGGACTGTGGCAGGAAGGTGATGAGCACCGAAATATCTTAGAGCCGGGCGGTAACGCTGGCATGATCAAAGTGAAATACACAGGCGATTACAATAGTGATGGTGTGCCCACAAGGCCTATTAACGGTACAGACAGACAGATCATCAGCATGCAGCCTGATTTTCAGGGAGGTTTCAACACACATGTTTCTTACAAAGGGTTTGATTTGGGAATCGTTGGTGTGTTCAAAAAGGGTGGATTACTGAATAGTACGCTCTATGGCTCTTCAGGTTACCTGAATAATCTCAATGCCAGAGCGGGCAACAACGTAAAGGTTGACTACTGGACACCGGAAAATACATCCGCAAAATACCCTGCTCCAGGCGGAATAGGAGGTGACAACCCAAAATATGGCAGCACCCTGGGTTACTTCGATGCTTCCTACCTGAAGATCAGAACAATGACATTAGGCTATAATTTTGATTCCCGGCAGTTGGAAAAAGTGGGTATTACCAGACTAAGGATATACTTCACAGCACAAAATCCATTCGTCATGTTTTCTCCTTACCACAGAGAGTCAGGTATGGATCCTGAAACAAACTCTTATGGAAATGAGAACGCAGCAGTTCCGTTGTCAGGTGCACTCAGACGTATACTTACGATCGGAACGAATACGCCCTCAACAAGAAATTACCTTCTTGGAATCAATTTGACATTTTAAATAGTATTTTATATGAAACGGATACAATCTTTGAGCCTGAGGGGGATGATGCTCCTGGTGCTCTTTTCAATAGGATGTACAGATATTCTGGAGGAAAATCCGCGTGCGATATATACGCCGGAGTATTTTAAAACCGAAAAAGGAGTTTATGGCGGGCTAACAGGCATGTATGCCCACTTGCGGTGGATCTTCGGAAACGCTTACTATTACAACTCATGCATGACAGGTACGGATGAAGCGACCTGGGGTGCGAGTGGGGGCGGTAGCCAGTTCCAAATCCACGATTTGACAGGTGGCGGACTGATCATGGCCAACAATAGTGATGCAAGTAATGTCTGGTTTAATGCTTTTCCTAACATCAATACAGCAAATGGTGTTATTGAGAATGCAACTGCTGTTGGAATTTCTGAAGCATTGATTGCCGAAGCACGTTTCTTCCGTGCGTTCGATTACTTTTTGCTTGTTCAGGCATTCGGCGGTGTACCACTTGATCTTGGTTCGGGTGAGCTTGCGTTCAATATCTCGACATTGAGAACATCGAAACGAAACACAGTACCTGAGGTGTATACAAGAGCTATTTTTCCGGATTTGGTAAAGGCTGTCAGTGATTTGCCGGCAACGGGCCGTGTGAAAGGCGGGGTAACTAAAACGCTCGCAAGACTGTACCTTGCAAAGGCTTATCTTACCTACGGTTGGTGGCTTGAAAACCCGAACAACATCCCGACTTATCCGGTAGCTCAACGCACTGATCCGGACGGACACAACGCACAGTGGTATTTTCAGAAAGCTTATGACGTGGCTACCGAAGCCATCGCCGATCCGGGGCCGTTTAAACTTCAGGATACCTATTACGATGTCAACTGGGGACCTAATGACAGAAACAGCGAAATGCTGCTTTATGCTGATCATACTGAAACCAGTGAGCTTTTCAATGGATCAAGCCTGACTTATGCAGGAGGAGGAGATGCAGATAACTTTGCTGTTTGGATGCTCACATGGAACTATACAAGTATTACAAGTTCAAAGACCAATTGGAGTGCACCACAAACAGTTAACTCTGTTCAACGTGAAGCAGACCAGTCTCTGGGACGTCCATGGGTACGTATGGCGCCTCCTCATGAGGTTTTTAAAAATACATTTGCCGATAAAACAAATGATTCAAGATACGACGGAACTTTCACAACCGCTTACCGCGGTAACTGGCCGAAAGCTGGTGTCACAAATGAATTTTTGTACAATGCTAACAATATGCAGGTGCGCCCCGGGCAAGCGATTCTCACATTTCTGAACGAAGATCCTGCGGAAACAATTGACTATTCTAATTCAGTCTACAAAAGTAGCGTGGGACTGGGCGTTTTGCCGGGAAGAGCTGATTATGTTGTCGCACCAAGTGCAATAAGCCGTCTTGTATACCCTGGTCTGTGGAAACTGGGAACTTACAGAACTGATAACGGAACCGGTTTGGGGCAACCGAATGCAGCCAATACCCGTCCGTTTAATATCGCCAAATTCTCAGAACTTTATTTCGTAGCGGCTGAAGCAGCTGTAAAAGGTGCTACAGCAAAATCCGGCCAGACTGCACGGGATCTGGTTAACGTAATCCGTGGTCGCGCAGGAAAATGGCGCTGGAACAATCAGGGAAATGTAGAGAAAATTGCAAACAATAGCGCTGCCATGATTGCGGCTACGCCTGCAGCAATCACTGTTAATTACATTCTGGCAGAACGTTCACGTGAATACTATGGCGAGGGATACCGCTGGTATGATCTGGTACGTACTCAGACCTGGAAAGAGATTGCTGCAAGCTACACGATATGCGGCACTGGGGTAGGTGATCATAAGCCGGTTACTTACAAACGAACTATTGAAAACTATCATTTCCTCAGACCTATACCGCAGGGTCAATTGGATAATCTGGATATTACTGCTGAAGAAAAGGCAGCTTATCAGAATCCCGGGTATATGTAAAACAAAGTGCAGATCAGCCGGTTGCATCATGATAATCGGTTGACTGCAAAGTGAATGCGGATGTAAGTGATTAACCATTAGTTACTTACATCCGGGTTTTGCTTCAAATTTATTGAGATTCAGATGTCAGATGGTTGGAGAGTAGATTCAGTATTCGTTGACTTACTCATTTGATTACCAACATAACTTAGCTTTTAAATTGAATATGATTTCTTTCAACAAACTCATTTTTGTATTTGCAGCCGGAATTGGAAGCGTTTATGGCCAGCAAACACCATCCCAAATTCAGCCATTAGTTAAGGACCTTTATACAGCAGATCCATCTGCACACGTCTTTAACGGAAAAATATATATCTATCCCTCTCATGATGTAGAGGCCGATGTCCCCCAGGATGATGAAGGCGGACACTTTCAGATGCGCGATTACCATGTATATTCCATGGATAAAATCGGTGGCAAAGTAACAGACCATGGCATGGCGCTTGATGTTAAGGATGTGCCCTGGGCCGAAAAGCAGATGTGGGCTCCGGATGCAGCTTACAAAAATGGTACCTATTACCTTTATTTTCCTGCCAAGGATAAAGATGGCGTATTCCGGATCGGGGTTGCTACCAGCAAATCGCCGGCAGGTCCTTTTAAAGCTGAGGACAAACCCATACCGGGAAGTTACAGCATAGATCCAGCTGTATTTACTGACACTGACGGTAAATCTTACATGTATCTGGGAGGGATCTGGGGCGGACAATTGCAGCGCTGGCATACGGGGACTTATGACAAAACGCTGATGATGGATCTTGGGAAAGGCCATGAAAATGAACCTGCTCTAAGCGCCAAAGTAGCCAGGATGAGTGGCGACATGCTGACTTTTGATGAGCCGTTACGCGATGTACAGATTCTGGATGAAAACGGAAACCCTTTACTGGCTGGTGACAATAGCCGCAGATTTTTCGAAGGCGCGTGGGTGCATAAGTATAACGGTAAGTACTATTTTTCTTACTCGACAGGCGATACACATTTGCTGTGTTATGCCGAAGGAAGTTCGCCATACGGACCTTTTACCTACAAAGGGGTAATCATGAATCCGGTTGAAGGTTGGACAACCCATCACTCTATCGTTGAATTCAAAGGCAAATGGTATCTGTACTACCACGATTCAGAGCTTTCAGGTAAAACCCACCTTCGCAATGTAAAGGTGAGAGAGTTACAGCGCGACGAAAAAGGAAGTATCAAAACGATTACTCCCTGATAACCATATCCAATCACCTTGCCCCTGTCTGACAACCGATACACGATACATGCATATTGATGAGAAAAACCCGACTTCCCTACCGTGGGAGCGGGTTTTACAAATCAGTTGCCAGCGGGAATAGTGTCAAAGTCCAGATCAATCTGTTTAAATATGTTCGCAATCTATATACGACGCTCCGTTTTGTTTTTTCTGTTGACGTGTCCGGCGTTTGTTTATGGTCAAAACAACCGGGTACAGAAACTGTGGTATAACCAACCCTCCGGTAAAACCTGGGAAAATGCGCTTCCAGTTGGGAACGGAAGGCTGGGAGGGATGGTCTATGGAAACGTTGTCGATGAAATTGTTCAACTCAATGAGCACACACTTTGGTCGGGTGGACCCAATAGAAATGATAATCCTGATGCATTGGCAGCTTTGCCCGAAATTCGCCAGTTGATTTTCGATGGAAAGCAGAAGGAAGCTGAGAAGCTGGCCAACAAAGCTATCATTACAAAGAAGTCGCATGGACAGATGTTTCAGCCTTTGGGAGAGCTACGGTTGAATTTTTCAGGACACGATAATTTTACCAATTATTACCGCGAACTGGATATCGAGCGGGCACTGGCTAAAACCACTTATCAGGTGAACGGCATAACGTATACCAGAGAGGTGCTGGCATCTTTTCCCGACAGAGTTATTGTGATCAGACTGACCGCAGACAAACCTGGCAGTCTGTCTTTTGATGCTTCGTTTGCTTCACAGCATACAAGGAAGGAAGTAAAGATTACATCCGCGAAGGATTTGACTATTTCAGGAAACAGCTCGGATCATGAAGGCGTTAAAAGTGCTGTTAGGTTTAAAGGAATTGCACGCATCAAAACCGAAGGTGGAATCCTATCCGCAAGCGATACTTCATTGAATGTCAAAGGAGCCAATGCAGCCACTATTTATATTTCCATTGCTACAAACTTTAAAAACTACAACGATGTAAGCGGTGATGAAAACGCACTTGCTCTATCGTATCTGAATAAGGCATCCGCCAAGCCATATAGCGCTATCCTCAATCCTCATATAGCTGCCTATCAGAAGTACTTTAATAGGGTGAAGTTCGATTTAGGTAAAACCGACCAGGGGAAATTGCCTACTGACGAAAGGCTTAAAAACTTCCGGAATGTGAATGATCCTGAACTTGTAACGCTTTACTATCAATACGGTCGTTACCTGCTGATTTCCAGTTCGCAGCCTGGCGGACAGCCTGCCAATTTACAGGGTATTTGGAATAATAAAATGAGACCGCCCTGGGATAGTAAGTACACCATTAATATCAATGCCCAAATGAATTACTGGCCTGCAGAGCGCGCCAACCTGAGCGAGTTACATGAGCCGTTTTTTAAAATGGTAGAAGAACTGGCCCACACCGGTAAGGGAACTGCCAGGACCATGTACGGAGCCAGGGGCTGGATGGCACACCACAATACAGATATCTGGCGGGCAACCGGAGCAATTGATGGAGCATTCTGGGGAATGTGGATTGCAGGAGGTGGCTGGACCAGCCAGCATTTGTGGCATCGCTACCTCTACCAGGGAGATAAGGCCTATCTGGCCAAAGTATATCCGATTTTGAAAGGTGCCGCTACTTTCTATGCTGACTTTTTAATTGAACATCCGAAATACAAATGGTTGGTTGTCAATCCGGGGAGTTCACCGGAAAACGCGCCGGCTGCTCATGAGGGATCATCGCTGGATGCTGGTACAACAATGGACAACCAGATTGCATTTGATGTTTTAACCAGCACAATCCGTGCTGCTGAAATATTGAAAAGAGATGCAGCATTTGCAGATACACTCAGGCAGATCAGAAAGCGTTTACCACCCATGCATATTGGGCAGCATGGCCAATTGCAGGAGTGGCTCGACGACGTGGACGATCCCAACGACCATCACCGCCATGTTTCCCACTTGTATGGATTGTTTCCGTCGGATCAGATATCTGCGTACCGGACACCAGAACTTTTTTCTGCTGCCAGAACCACACTAATGCATCGGGGTGATGTTTCGACCGGATGGAGTATGGGATGGAAGGTGAACTGGTGGGCGAGATTACAGGACGGAAACCATGCTTTCACATTGATTAAAAATCAGCTTTCTCCGTTAGGAACATCGAAAGAAGGAGGAGGCACCTACAACAATCTTTTTGACGCGCATCCTCCGTTTCAGATTGATGGCAACTTTGGCTGTACTTCCGGTATTACGGAAATGCTTATGCAAAGTGCCGATGGAGCGGTCCATCTACTCCCGGCTCTTCCAGACGTGTGGCCGGCAGGAAGCATTGGCGGATTGCTGGCTCAGGGCGGGTTTGAGGTGGTGAATATGAAATGGAGCGAAGGAAAACTCACAACGCTTGAAGTGAAATCCAGGCTGGGTGGAAATCTTCGCCTTCGTTTGCCCAATGCACTCAAATCTGTGAATGGAAAACCAATGCAAAAAGCATCCGGAGAAAATCTCAATGAGTTCTACCGTAGTGTGGAAGTAGCGGATGTCGTGGTTTCGCCTAAGGCAAAACTTACAGAAACAAATCTCAAACCTACCTTACTTTATGATGTGCCCACTCAGGCGGGTAAGTCTTATGTATTTGCAGGACAATAACTTGTTGGGTCCGCTTGTCGAAAAATATGAATATAATGATTAAAAAAATTATCTCCACAATCCTGATCGCATCCGTGTTCTTTGCGAATGCTTCGGTGGCTCAAACCACCACGATAGTAAATCCAATCTTAACCGGTTTCTATCCGGATCCAAGCGTGGTGCAGGTTGGAACAGACTATTACCTTGTCAATTCTACGTTCTCTTACTTTCCCGGTATACCTGTTTTTCATAGTAAGGATCTCAAAAACTGGAAGCAGATCGGTAATGTGATTGACCGTGCTACTCAGATGGATTTTATGGGTGAAAAGCTGACAAGAGGTTTGTTTGCTCCCGCAATCAGCTACCACAACGGAACCTTTTATGTTACCTGTACAGATATTGATCATGAAGGAAATTTCATAGTTACGGCTAAAAATCCGGCTGGTCCGTGGAGCGATCCGGTACGTGTTCCTCAGGTGAAGGGTATCGATCCGTCTCTTTATTTTGACGATGATAACAAAGCTTACATCATCTACAACAGCGATGCTCCCGACAGAAAACCACTGTATTCTGGTCACAGAACCATCAGGATGTATGAGATTGATCCTGTCAGTCTGAAAGTGATTGGAGAGGAAAAGCAGTTGGTGAACGGTGGGGTCGATCTGAGCAAGAAACCGGTTTGGATTGAAGCACCTCATATCATGAAAAGAAATGGCTGGTACTATTTGTACGCGGCAGAAGGCGGAACTTCAGTGAATCATACAGAGGTCGTTTTCCGTAGTAAGTCAGTTTGGGGACCTTATGTAGCTTACGAAAATAACCCCATACTCACGCAAATGGGATTGCCCGACGACCGCGAGGACCCTATCACATCGGCCGGTCACGCGCAGTTTGTCGACGGACCCGACGGTAAAACGTATGCCATTTTTTTGGCGGTTCGCCCGTATGAAGGCAATTTCTACAACACAGGCCGCGAGACTTTCATAGCACCAGTGGAATGGAAAGACGACTGGCCCATTATCAACCCGGATAGTAAGGAAATTAAGTATAAGTATACTGTGAATTATAAGGAAGAGAAGCAAAAGGATGCGCTTCCACAAGCTGGAAATTTCCAGTATACCCTCACTTTCGATAAAAAATTGGATCCGGCGCTTCTCTTTATGCGCACGATCGACAGCAGCTCGTTCTCGCTTTCCGGTAAACGTGGTTTAACCATGAAACTGAAACCGGAAACAATTATGGAAATGGGCAACCCTTCTTTCATTGGAAAGCGCCAGCAGCATTTGTATTGCACAACAGATACCGAGATTGATTTCTCAGCAAAATCTGAGAATGAAAAAGCAGGGTTGACTGTTTTTCAGGATGAATCCCACTTTTATTTCATTGGTAAATCGTTGGAGAATGGCAAGCCGGTTATGCAGCTTTACAAAAGCGGAGCAGATAAGAAAAGTATGGAGCTATTGGCTCAACAGGCTCTCACGGATGGCAGCAAGCCGGTGAAACTTCGCATTGAGGCGAAAGGGGATACCTACAGCTTTTATTTTTCCAAAGGGTCGCAGTGGGAGTTACTTCAAGATAAAGTGGATGCAAAACTGCTGAGTACACAGGTGGCAGGTGGTTTTATCGGCTGTCTGTTTGGTATGTATGCCACATCATCTGGTGAGCAGACCAGTAATTCGGCTTCCTTTAAATATTTGAAATACAGTGGTAACGATCCGATGTTTCAACCTGCCGGAAAATAAATAAAATTACTCAGCTGTTGATACCCGGCCCGGTCATAACTCCCGGTATGGCTATCTGGTCCGTATCACAGCTGAGCCTTAACATTATAAAGGACGGAATATTTGATAATCCCTAACATTTTTCAATCATGAAACGATTTTTATTTTTAATGATTTGTTTGGTAATCCATTCGTTATCAGGTGCGGCTCAGCAAATCTTAAAAGAAATGCCTACAGGCTATGATGCTGTCCGGAGTGACGCGCCAGCTGGGAAAATTGATACCATTCAATATCAATCCAAAACAGTGGGAAGCGAGCGTAAAGCGTTGGTGTACACGCCGCCCGGTTTTAGCAAGAAGAAAAAATATCCTGTGTTGTATCTTCTGCATGGCATTGGCGGGGATGAGAAGGAATGGCTGAAGGGTGGTAATCCGCAGCTTATTCTGGATAATCTCTATGCTGAAAAGAAAATAGAACCGATGATTGTGGTCATGCCCAACGGGCGCGCCATGAAAGACGACCGGGCAACAGGGAATATCATGGCGCAGGATAAAGTGGCTGCTTTCGCAACATTCGAAAAGGATCTTCTCAACGATCTGATCCCATTTATTGAGAGCAAATATCCAGCCTATACTGACCGCGAACATCGTGCTATTGCTGGCCTGTCGATGGGAGGCGGGCAGTCGTTGAATTTCGGGTTGGGGAACCTGGACCGATTTGCCTGGGTAGGCGGATTTTCCTCTGCACCAAATACAAAAGTTCCCAATGAGCTGATGCCGGATCCAGAGGAAGCCAAAAAGAAGTTGAAATTGCTTTTCATCTCCTGTGGCGACAATGACAGGCTGATTACTTTCAGCAAACGTACACATGATTACATGTTCGAGCATCAGGTTCCTCACATCTACTACATTGAGCCGGGTGTGCATGACTTCAAAGTTTGGAAAAATGGCTTGTATATGTTCTCGCAGTTTCTTTTCAAACCAGTTGACAATAGCTCATTATCCAAATACACCATTCTGGGAACACGTGCTGAAACCAATATTCGTTCAGCGCAATACCCGCAGATTCTACCCGACAACCGGGTCGTGTTTCGTGTGAAAGCGCCGGAAGCTCAGAAAGTTCAGATTGATCTTGGCAAAAAATATGAAATGAAAAAAGACACCGGCGGCTATTGGATGGTAACAACTGATTCAATCGGGAAAGGCTTTCACTATTATTCACTTATAGTTGATGGCGTAGCGCTTGCTGATCCAAGCAGTGAGACGTTTTATGGAATGGGAAGAATGGCCAGTGGAATTGAAATCCCCTACAGAAACGGCGGCTACTATGCGCTGAAAGATGTCGCTCACGGAGATATCCGAATCCGCAAATACCTCTCCAAAACTACAGGCACATGGCGTGAAATGTACGTATACACGCCTCCCGGCTATGACCAGTCTACAGAGAAATATCCGGTTCTTTATCTGCTGCATGGTGGAGGTGAAGATCAGCGAGGCTGGGCAACACAGGGGAAAACGAATCTTATTCTTGATAATCTGATTGCAGAAGGGAAGGCAAAGCCGATGGTCATCGTCATGCTCGATGGTAATATGGGTGGGGCAGGTGGCATCGCAGGATTTAATGAAGGTGTGCTCAAAAGCTTTGAAAATGAGTTGAAATCAGGTGCTATTCCGTTTGTTGAAAGCGCATTCCGTGTACAAACTGATGCGAAAAACCGGGCTTTGGCAGGACTTTCCATGGGCGGTATGCAGACGCTTTATGCAGGAATAAGAAACTCGGAAATGTTTTCTTCATTGGGGGTTTTCAGCTCAGGCTGGTTTGCCAACAATACAGCTCTTACTGCTCCCCAATATGAATTCATGAAAGACAATTCTGATAAGATAAACGGCAATATCAAAAATCTGTGGATTTCGATGGGTGGTCAGGAAGATATCGCATTTAACAATTGCAAAATCATGCGTGCGAAGTTTGATGAACTGGGCGTGAAATATACGTACAGCGAATATGCGGGCGGGCACACTTGGCCGGTTTGGAGACATGATTTGTTTCAGTTTTCTCAGCTGCTGTTTAAATAGAGCTGTTAGCTGTTAGCCATTAGCGGGATGAGTGCGTGGGCTCGGCAAAAAAGCGGGGGTGTGCGATGGGTAGGCGTATGGAAGCATTTTTTGCCTTGGGTTTTTGCGGTCGCCGCGCGGTTACTTTGTTACCAAGAAGAAAGTAAGGCAACTGGAAGCTTTATGATGGATTAACAATAAAATGAGGCTATCAAATAGAATCTATTGTCACAAATAATTCAATTTCAATCAATGTAATTTATGACAAAGTCGAAAGGAATAAAATATTGGATTAGCTGTGTGGCCTTTTCAGTAACGTTACTCTCTACAAACGATCTTTTAGCGCAAAAAACGCTTAAAGACGTATATAAAGACTATTTTTCCATTGGGGTAGCAGTGGCTCCACGCAATCTTTCCGGACCCGAAGCGGAGTTAATCAAACAACAATTCAACAGCATCACACCTGAAAACGCGATGAAAATGGGACCTGTTCATCCGGAGGAAAACCGCTACAACTGGCAGGATGCGGATGCGATTGTGGAGTTTGGTCAAAAAAATGGAATCATGGTCAGGGGGCATACGCTGTGTTGGCACAGCCAGGCGCCACGGTGGTTTTTCACAGATACAGAAGGTAAGCAGGTTTCGAGAGAACAGTTGTTAGCCCGCTTAAAGCAACACATTACTGACGTGATGAGCCGTTATAAAGGTAAAATCTACGCCTGGGACGTGGTTAACGAAGCGGTTCCTGATACGGGTAAAAGCATCTATCGCCAATCGAAATTCTACGAAATTATTGGTGAGGATTATATTGAGAAGGCATTTGAATTTGCACACGAAATTGATCCTTCTGCAAAACTGTTTTACAATGATTATAATACTGAAAGTGCTGCAAAGAGGGAAAAGATTTATCAGTTGGTTAAAAAACTGAAAGATAAAAAAGTCCCGATACATGGTGTAGGATTACAAGGACACTGGTCTATTTATGAACCGACGCAGCAGCAACTGGAAAAGTCAATTGAGCAGTTTGCCAGCTTGGGACTACAGGTGCAGATCACCGAACTTGATGTTTCCGTTTATCCGAAAGAACATGAGCGCAGACAGAAAAAGGATACAGATCAAAGTGTCTATACCGAAGAAATGATCCAAAAGCAATCGGCACATTATAAAATGCTTTTTGATACCTTCAGAAAATACAAGGGCACAGTAACTGGTGTGACGTTCTGGAATGTATCAGACAAGTCGAGTTGGCTGGATAATTTCCCGGTTGCAGGCCGCAAAGACTATCCACTGCTTTTCGATCAGAATTACAAACCAAAAAAGGCTTTTAAAGGGGTGGTTGATTTTAAGTAATACGGGCAAATAGTGTCAGGTATCGTAATTGATTGTCATGCATTGTCACACAGGCTTGTCGAAGTGGCTTGTAAATAAAAATGCCACCCAGCTTGTCGAAGTGCGACATCAACCATTTTACCGCGTTCACACAGGTCCATACCAATTTTAATACACGTTACAACCACCAGTTAATGAAATTTTTCAAGTTTGCATTTTTGCTGTTTTTCTTATCTGCTGATTTGTTTGCAGATATCCGTTTACCGCAGTTGATTTCTGATGATATGGTACTGCAACGGGATCAGTCCATTACGATTTGGGGCTGGGCAGATCCGAAAGAGAAGGTTACGGTCACTCTGAAAAACAAAAGTAATAGTGCAGTTACAAGCGCCGGCGGGCGGTGGGAAATGCAGTTGCCAGCCCAACCGGCAGGTGTTGGCTTTGAGATGCTTGTCAAAGGCAAAAATCAAATCAGGATTAAAAACATTGCCTTCGGGGACGTCTGGCTTTGCAGCGGTCAAAGCAACATGGTTATCAATATGGAAAGAGTCAAAGAGCGTTTTGCTCAGGATATCGCATCCGCTGATTACCCGGATATCCGCAATTTTTTCATTCCCACTCTTGCAGATCTGAATGGGCCGAAGCAGGATTTACCCGAATCACAGTGGAAAACAGCCAATGGAGCTGATGTATTGAGCTTTGGCGCTGTCACCTATTTTTTCGCCAGAGATTTGTATCACCAATACAAGGTTCCTATCGGTATTATCAACAGCTCAGTAGGAG
Source organism: Dyadobacter luteus (assembly GCF_003383615.1). GTDB lineage: Bacteria > Bacteroidota > Bacteroidia > Cytophagales > Spirosomataceae > Dyadobacter > Dyadobacter luteus. The sequence goes on along the minus strand of NZ_QNUL01000001.1, from coordinate 363,110 downwards.
GAACACCCATTGAAGCATGGATCAGTGAGCAGGGGTATAAAAACTCCGATGATATTCAGAAAGTGATCAGCCTGAACAAGGATAGTAGTTACGTCAGATCCCGAACATTTCGGCCTGTTATCATTCCTGGAAATAGCGACGCATTTGACCATGGGAAAAAGGAACATTGGGAGAGTGAAAGCTATCAGCCAAAAGGATGGCGGAATTTCAATATACCCGGCTATTGGGAAGATCAGGGGCTTAAAGACCTGGATGGGGTTGTATGGTTTAGAAAAGAATTTGAGGTTCCACAAAATTGGATAGGAAAGCCAGTCAAGCTTTTCATGGGCCGTATTGTAGATGCAGACGAAATGTATGTGAACGGAAAAAGAATTGGCGGAACAACTTATCAATATCCGCCACGACGATACGAAATTCCTGCTGATTTACTCAAAGAGGGTAAGAACACGTTTGTAATACGTGTCACAAATCAGACAGGAAAAGGCGGTTTTGTAGCCGATAAACCCTATTTCATGACAACCAAGGATCAGGAAATTAATCTCAAAGGAACCTGGCAGTATAAGGTTGGTCAGGTATATAAATCCTTAAATGCAGGCGAACTAGCCACTACACCGTTGGTAGCCCAAAATCAGCCAACGGCTTTATACAATGCAATGGTTGCGCCACTCTTGCCAGCCAAAGTGAAAGGCTTCATCTGGTATCAGGGCGAATCAAATGTGATGACTGCAAATGCGTATTACAAACTTATGCCGGTGCTGATTAAGGACTGGCGCAGTCTTTGGAGAAACGAAAACCTGCCTTTTCTGGTAGTGCAGTTACCTAACTTTCAGGATATAAATTATAAGCCTGCCGAGAGCAGCTGGGCTGTGATCAGAGAGGCACAAAACCAGGCATTGACATTGAAAAACACGTCGGTCACGGTAACGCTGGATTTGGGGGAATGGAACGATATACATCCTTTGAACAAAAAGGATATAGGCAAACGACTGGCACTTTCTGCCAGAAACCTGGCCTACGGTGATAAACAAGTAATATATAGCGGCCCCAGGCTTAAGTCACAAAGCATTCTGGGCGATAAAATTCTGCTTACATTCAGCGATGTGGGTGAGGGAGTACAGTCTGGCGATGGGGAGGATTTACGCTGGTTTGCTGTGGCGGATTACGACAAAAAGTTTGTATGGGCAAAAGCAAAGATATCAGGCAAAGACCAGATTGAATTAGCAAGTGAGGCTGTGAAAAGTCCGAAATATGTCCGTTATGGCTGGCAGGACAATCCCCAAGGAATTAACTTTTATAATTCGGAAGGTTTGCCGGCCTCGCCGTTCAGAACTGATGCGGAAGTTTTGGATGAATCAAAACCCTGGAAAGGAAAGAAAGCGGCCGTGGTGCTCACTTACGACGACGCGCTGAATGTACATCTGGATAATGTAATTCCGGCTTTAGATTCATTAAGTCTGAAAGGTACTTTTTACCTGACAGCTTCTTCAGAAGCCGCCAGAACAAGAATTAAAGACTGGCGAAATGCAGCAGCTGGTGGCCATGAACTTGGCAATCACACCTTGTATCATCCCTGCGATGCAACGGGGCCTGGCATGAATTGGGTAAAGCCGGAGTATGATCTGAGCAAGTATAGCTTAGGCAGAATTCAGGATGAGATCAGGATGTGTAATGCTTTTTTGAAATCCATTGACGGTCGGGACAAACGTACCTTCGCTTTTACTTGCGGCCACAAGAAAGTCGCTGAGGGGGAGTTTATAGAATCCCTTTCTGAAGATTTTGTGGCTGCCAGATCTGTCCGTCATGAAATGCATACGTTTGATCAGCAGAAATTGCTGGACATTGATTGTTATTCGATGGTGGAACAAACTGGTCAGCAGATGATTGACCTGGTAAAAGAGGCGCAAAAAAGTGGGAAACTATTGGTTTTTCTTTTCCACGGCGTAGGAGGGGAGCACGCACTGAATGTGTCGAGCCAGGCGCACAGTGAGTTGCTGCATTATCTGAAAGAACAGCAAAATGACATTTACATTGATACCATGCTCAATGTAGCTGAGCATATCAAAAGTCTGAATAAATAGCTTTGAAGCGCATAACATGACCTGTTATAGATCGTGAATTTTGAGAGATTAAAGACATAAATCAAATTTTGAATAAGTGAAATGAAACAATTCCTACTATTATTAACCCATTTTATTCTGATCGTTGCGACGTCATTTGCCGCTGCTCCGGTAACCTCTGATGGGGATGATGGCTACCGGCTTTGGCTAAAATACGAGCCTGTCACCATTCCGGCTATAAAGGCCGATTACCTGAAATATTCCGGATTTATCGGGCAGTCATCAAATGGTGAAACTATTGGCAGCGCATCCAAGGAGTTGCAGCGGGGGATGCAGCAACTCCTTGGAAAAAGCATTTCTGTTGTGAGCTCGCCGGGTAATCGTGCAGGCGGAATCGTCTTCAAACTAAAATCTGAAACAGCTGATAAACAGGACCACGAAGGGTATCAGATTCAGTTATCAGCTGGTAATATCGTCATTAGTTCCGAATCTGAAAACGGCCTGCTTTATGGGGCATTCGCTTTGCTCAGACGTTTGCAGATGCAGCAGCCATTAAAAAATCTTAACATTGCCAGCAGACCTAAGGTACAGTACCGTATGCTGAACCATTGGGATAATGTGGATGGAACCATTGAGCGGGGCTACGCCGGCTCATCTCTTTGGAAATGGTATGAATTGCCCGAGCGTGTTGATCCGCGCTACGAAGATTACGCCCGTGCCAATGCGTCTTTGGGCATTAATGGCACCGTGCTCAACAATGTGAATGCCAGCGCCAGGTTTATGTCGCAGGAATACATAGTCAAAGTAGCTGCGATTGCTAATGTAATGCGGAAGTATGGGATTAAGACCTATTTGTCTGTATACTTTGCAGCTCCCAAAACCCTGGGCGGTTTGACCACTTCTGATCCTCTGGATCCAAAAGTCCGGGCGTGGTGGACAGAGAAGGTGGCTCAGATTTATAAAGAAATTCCTGATTTCGGAGGTTTTCTTGTGAAGGCTAACTCGGAAGGTGAACCCGGCCCTCAGGATTACGGCCGCACACATGCGGATGGTGCCAATATGCTCGCTGAAGCATTCAAGCCCTATGATGGCATTGTGATCTGGCGAGCGTTTGTGTACAAAGCGGATCCGAATGCGGACCGGTTCAAAGCGGCCTATGAAGAATTTGTCCCTCTGGATGGTAAGTTTGACCCGAAGGTGATCGTGCAGGTGAAAAATGGTCCGATCGATTTTCAGCCGCGCGAGCCTTTTTCGCCACTGTTTGGTAATATGCCCAAAACGCCATTGGGAATGGAATTTCAGATCACGCAGGAATACCTGGGATTTGCAGCGCACGCTGTTTATGAAGCTCCGCTATTCAAGGAATGCCTTGATTCAGATACCTATGTGAATGGGCAGGGTTCGACCGTTGCGAAGGTTATTGACGGAAGTCTGCATGGTTACACAAAAACGCTGATGGCCGGAGTAGCCAATACCGGCAGTGACAGAAACTGGACAGGCCATCCGCTTGCGCAAGCCAACTGGTATGCATTCGGCAGGCTAAGCTGGGATCATCAGTTAAGTGCTGAGCAAATCGCAGACGAATGGACGCGGCTCACATTGACACGCGATCAAAAAGCGCGGGGGCATGTTGTGAATATGCTGCTCAGGTCACGTGAGATTTATGTCGACTACAATACGCCTCTTGGCCTTTCGCGCCCGTGGATGGGCGTACACTTTGCGCCAGAACCCTGGCAGAGCAGGGGCTCGCGTCCGGACTGGACAGCTACGTACTACCACCGCGCGGATTCTACAGGCCTGGGTTTTGACAGAACCACAGGTGGTAGTAATGCATTGGCTCAGTACCAACTGCAGGTTCAGAAGCAATGGAACAACCCCGATAAAACTGCTCTGCCGTACCTTTTGTGGTTTCATTACGTAGGTTGGGATAAAAAATTAAGCACGGGAAAAACGTTATGGGGCGAGCTTTGTACGCGTCTGTACGCCGGAGCGGATTCTGTGTTATGGATGCAAAAGCAATGGGATCTTGCAAAGGTAAATCTTGATCCGGAAGTGTATACCAATGTTGCCCAAAGATTAAAAGTGCAGCATAGGGAAGCACTCTGGTGGAGAGATGCCTGGGTACTGTACTTACAGTCCTTTGCCCGCCAACCGGTACCGGCAGAATTTGAAGCCCCTAAACAGACTTTGGAGGATGTGAAAAAGTCTGTAAATGTATATCTGATCAGGTAAAAGTAGCATTAAGTAGCCGCAACAAAACCCGCACTTACACATAAATGCTCCTAATTCAGACAAAATTGCTAACACCGGACATATTTGCACTTTTAACTTTGCGTGTGACGTATAGCTATCAAGCGTGCAGCCCCCTGTTTGAATGGGGGTAAAATGAGATCTTATTGGTTAGAGTAATTCTGGTTTATTTCCCGGCGAGCTTTCGCCGGGAAAACTTATCTGATGATTTGTCTTGCCCCATCTCGTATTTACAGTTTTATCAAGGAGTTCAATACGTCATATTTCACCTTATTTAAACAAAAAAATACTGTCAATGAAACAGTTACAATTTCTGGATTATGTCATTTTCTTTATTTACTTCATTATTGTATCTGCCTATGGCTACTGGATCTACAACAGGAAAAAAAGTGAAGCCGCTTCCACCAAAGATTTCTTTCTTGCGGAAGGATCACTTACCTGGTGGGCGATAGGTGCTTCCCTGATTGCATCCAATATTTCGGCTGAGCAGTTTATCGGTATGTCGGGGAATGGCTTTTCAATGGGTCTTGCCATTTCCAGTTATGAGTGGATGGCAGCGGCGACTCTGGTCATCGTTGCGTTATTCTTCATGCCGATTTATCTGAAAAACAATATTTTTACAATGCCTCAGTTTCTCAGTCAGCGTTACAATCCTACGGTGAGTCTGATCATGGCAGTATTCTGGCTCGGCTTATATATTCTGGTCAATCTAACCTCAATCCTCTACCTGGGAGCATTGGCAGTATCCGGTATATCCGGACTTGACTTTGATTTATGCATGTGGGGGCTGGCCATATTCTCTATTGTAATCACGATCGGCGGTATGAAGGTGATCGGTTTTACAGACGTGATACAGGTGTTTTTTCTGATCATCGGTGGTCTTGCGACCAGCTACATTGCGATCAATCTGGTATCAGATAACTTTGATACGTCTGGTCTGATGAACGGATTGAAAATGATGAAAGAGAATCATTCTGACCACTTCCACATGATCTTTAAAAAGGATAGTACACACTACATGGAGCTTCCCGGACTTACTGTGCTGCTTGGTGGTATGTGGATTGTAAACCTGAACTACTGGGGTTGCAACCAGTATATTACCCAGCGCGCTCTGGGAGCTGATCTTAAGACTGCCCGTAACGGACTTTTGTTTGCGGCTTTCCTTAAACTTCTGATGCCGGTGATCGTAGTTTTGCCAGGTATTGCTGCCTACACGCTTTATAATCAGGGATTATTTCAGCAGGAAATGACAGAAAACGGCGTGATCGTTGCTGATAAGGCCTATCCTGTCTTGCTCAATTTGTTACCTGCCGGACTGAAAGGTCTTTCCTTTGCCGCACTAACTGCAGCAATCGTAGCGTCACTAGCAGGTAAAGCCAATAGTATATCTACCATTTTTACGCTGGACATTTTCAAAGTGTATATCGGCAAGAATAAAACCGAAGCACAGCTGGTGACAATTGGCCGCATCGTAATTGTAATATCCATGATACTTGCTATCGTGGTTTCACCTTACATGGGTATTGATAAAGCGGGTGGTTTCCAGTTTATACAGCAAATGACAGGACTTCTTTCTCCGGGAATTTTCGCTTCGTTTATTATGGGCTTTTTCTGGAAACGCAGCAATTCGGCCGGCGCGCTATTCGCCATCGTGGGCGGCTTTCTGATCGCACTGAGTATGCACAACAACTGGCTTCCCTTTGCGGACTGGTCTCAGGTTCCGTTCCTTGACCGGATGGGTTGGGTCTTTGTGATTTGCGTTGCAGGAATGTTTATACTGAGTTATGTTCTACCCGACGAGAAAAAAGGACTCACTGTTGACGCATCTATGTTCCGCGCTCATAAAGGCTTTGTATGGGGTTCTGTTGTTATATTTATTATGTTGATTTTATTGTACGTTTATTTTTGGTAGGATAATCAGGTCAATTATCTCATCTACGTCCCCGGGAGCAATAGCTTTTCGGGGACTTTTTTTGCGTGAGCCTACCGTTATATATGATTAATAAAAAAATGTAAGAATAAGCCTGAAGCGTAGGGGTAGTCATGCTCATATACCTCATTGCTGCAATTAAGTTACATAGCGGTGACAAATGTTATTTGTTGACGATAAATGATTCTAATCCCGAGAGGTCATTTCTATGATGTAGGTCAAAGAATCTGACTGGTGATCTGCTATAACAAACTTCACAGATAGCTTAGCTGAATAAATCTATATATTTGTAACCAGTTTAAACCTTATCTCTCATTAATTTTGAATAAATATAGTTTTCGTTTTATTCCAATTTTTATTATTTGTGCTGCTATTGCAGGTTGTAAAAAGGATAATGCTCCTGAGCCCAAAAATTTTGGATATTTTACCCCTGACTGCAAACTGACATCTTGGAACGAATTTTCCGCCAGGTACAATGCCGATAACCAGATGATAGAAATATACAGGCACATGGTTTATTTTGGCGCAACTAAGGTTACCGAATTATACAGAACCCTGGTGTATGAAAATGGAGAGCTTAAAAGGATTGTCGTGCCTAAGATTGAGCCAACAGAGCTTTTTAAAGAAGGTAGAGAAGCGTGGACGGAAGTAGAATACGAATATGGAGAATATGGTGTGACGATCATTCGAAAATTTGGATATGAGGGTATTCGCAACGGTCAGAGCGCACGTGTTGAGACAGGTCGCCATGAGTTTAAATATGCTAATTCTCGTAAGCCAGTGGAGATGCTTACCTATGTACCTTTTAACCGAGAAATCGATGATTTGAGAGTGCGTGGTAAAAGAACATTCGAATATGATAGTAGAGGTAATGTGTCGAATGAAATAAGTGAATCCATAATAAATGGACAAGTCCAATCAAGGCTCCCTATCAAATATTATTATGATGATTATCCAAATACGGTCAAGGTGTTGAATTTTATTAACTTTGAGTATTTTTCGGTTCAGAATGTTTTCTCCGTAAACAATCCGGTCAAAACTGAGTATCCGGGTTCTGTGTTGGATACGCCGCTAGCCTACGATGATCACTTTAATGTAATAGGTCGAATCCCCGAAGCGGTTGTTTGGGACTGCAAATAAATCCGATTTCGGAGCAGATTGAATAAAAAAACATCCTTCCACCTGCTATTAATCAGAGCAGGTAGAAGGATGTTTTGCGTATTAAATAAAACCCAACTTGTTTGTGAGAAACTTATGCAGCTACTGTCTGACAAATGAGCCTTTGAAGTTTCCGATACTGTAAAAGTAAATGCCAGGGCTTAATCGGGAAACATCAATATCAGTTTTCTCGCTTCTGATCAATTGTGATTGGATCACCTTTTGTCCCATTACATTCAGTATGGATAATGCCCCTTCCGTTCTGTTACCTTTCAGGTCCAGTGTCAGGATATTTTTTACCGGATTAGGGTAAATAATAACAGGCTGTGCATGTCCATTTTTAACTGATCTTATAATTGAGTAAGCATATTTACCATCAAGGTCATTTTGTTTTAAACGGTAGTAATTTATACCGTTAAGCACTGAGGTGTCAGTCCAGTTGTAATGATTATCAGTCTGGCTGTTTCCGTACCCTTTCACAAACCCGATTTTTGTGAATCTGACCGCATCGCTGCTGCGCTCTATATCAAAGCCTGCGTTGCCTGTCTCATTGTGCGTGGTCCAATCAAGGCGTACGGTGTTTTCAATCGCTTTGGCAGTGAACATTCCCAGGCGTACGGGAAGTGCACTTTCATCCAGGGTAAGCTCCAAACTGGAAGCTGTTGTATCAAGGCCGGGTGCCAGGTAAGCATCAAACGGGCTGACACTACGCTGAGAAGCGCTGGTAATCCGGTTAAATACCGGTGTGCCGGTAGTCGTAGTCAGGTAATAGCTGCCAACAGGAGCCTGAATGCCTATGTAAACCCCGCCCGTAATGCCAACTTGCATGGTGCGGGCAGTGGTGATAGCTAGTCGTAAATTCGGTGTTGCGGCAACCGGCCCGGACCCTTGGAATACGAAGCTTCCATTACCATTGACAAGCACAGGTGTGTTGGCAGGTATTTTTCCGCTGATAATCACCTTTCCCATTATTTCCGGATCTGTGTATTCAAGCGTGTAGGCTTTTACTCCGGCGGGAATATTAGCTTCAAAAGGAAGTACCAACATTTTCAGGCCGTTTAATGTGCAGCTGTATGAGGCCATGGTGGCAGTGAAACCAGTTGGCGGATAGAAATCTGTTCCCATATCGCTAAGTTGCAGGTCTGCACAAATGCCACCGTAGACAACATTTGTTTTACCACTGAGCCCGGCATCCTGGGTGTAGAACACGGCATTTTTGTTAACAGCACTCGTATGCCAGTCTGTTTGCGCGGCGATATTGGTTACGCTGCCAAAATCGAAGGAAGTATAGCTTTTATCGTCCATGGCATCCAGGAGATAGCTGTCTGTACTGGCGTAGGGGCCTGAAAAACGATAGCCTCTTTCGCTGCCTACTGAGAAATAAACATTGGCAAATTTGAATGTCAGGATAGAACTGTAATTTCCATTACTGATTCCGATAATACCGCTGCACCCGTCCGTAAGCACGTTTTCTGAAATATCGAATACCCAGTCGAAGTTTTGTCGCCTGCTGAAATTAACGCTTCCATAATTATGTGAACTCAAAGCGCCGGCGCTGTTTACGTAATAAAGCGTTGTGTTACTGGATGAATACTGGTTGGTAGAGGTGAGATTTTCAACCCGGAAGACCAGCTTGTTAAACTTGCTGTTTAACTGTACATACCCGTTATCTGCCGTTTTGTTGGGGCTGATCAGTTGCTGGTCAAATTTAATCGTTGCTGTTTTGCCACTGAGCTGATATGCCGTTCCGAAGGCCGGATTTGTGACATTCTGGTTTTCTATTTTTCCAAAGTTAATCAGCTCGCTACTCATCTGAGAAACCTCGCGCTCGCCACTTTTGTCAAACACCAGCGTGGTAATACTCGAAGGAGCTATCGTTACCTTCGGGCGGGCTGTTTCTGTGGTAAATGCAATGCTGGTTTCAGCCATACTGGTTGAGCTTGTAGTCGTTACCGCTTTGCCGGAATTGGAAAGGAATGGCAGATCGACTGATAAATTGTAGGTGTTGGCCGATGAATTAATTACGACTACAAAAACCTTGTTGCCTGTTTCAGAAATATAACTTGAACCGTTCAGGAGACTTGTGTTGTCGTTCCAGATGTTTTGAATACGCTTTGCACCTGTAACATATTTGGCATAATGCGAAAGGACATGTCCCCGTTTGGTGATCTCGCCTGCCACTGTGCCAAATTGCCCGTCACCCATTTGCCCGTAATAACGCTTGGTGGCATAATGCACCCATGCATTGATATTGGCCAGCATTGCATCATTCAACCTGTTGGCAAAGTCGAATGCGTCGCGCTGCCAGTCATAGTTACGCGCGCCTCCATCAGCATTCCAATTGATCAGGTACTCAGTCATCCACACCTCTTTTCCCTGTGCCTGCACATTCAGGTGTCCTGTTTGAACGGCTCCGTATTGATGTCCGCCAAAGATATCAAAGTTGGCCAGCACTGCCGGGTCCATGAAAGCTGCTGCATAGTTGTCTGTAATACCGACACTCTCAGGGGCAATGATTTTGCAATTGATTTTGTCCGCATGGTTTTTGATAAAATTAGCCATCTGAGCGGGCGTCCAGATACATCCTGCATAATCGACCTGGTAATCCGGCTCGTTTTGCAATGAAATGGCCTCTAACTCCACGCCATTGGTACGCATATAAGTGACAAAATCGTCCAGGTATTTGGCGTAGGTGGCATAGTGCTCTTCTCTGAGATAAACCGGTCTGACAACACCACCATCATCGGTATATCTGGAGGCGATTGTGTTGTAGGTTTTCCATTCAGCAGGCATAGACCAGGGAGATGCGAAGATTTTCAGACCCAATGACTGTGCAAGTTGTGCTGTGGCAAGAGACTGCGGCCAATTGGTTTCTCCTACGGGAATGTATATACGCATTATATTGTAACCCGCTTCACTGCCTGCGCCCCACATTTTTCGGATCTCAGCTTCGCTAATATGATTGTAGCCAAACTGAGGACTGTTGACAAATCCGCCGAAACCGGTAATCTTTTGGTAGGAAATGTCTTTGTTTAACTTGACAGTTGCATTGACTGCCTGAGCACAAACATGCTGGTAACCGGAAATCAGGCCGGTAATGAGCAATACTTGTAATAAACTGAGTAATTTTCTTTTCATTTTTTCTACAAATTTGGATGGTTGAGTGCTGATCTGACGATGCGGTATTGCTGGTTGTACACAACAATGAGAGTAGGATCAAACGCCACGGGGCCGGTATCTGGGGAATTGAAAATGAGCATGATGTTTTGTGATTTACTTAATAAATAATATAATTTTATTTAGCAAAGTAAGTGAGCCGGAATCTGAATCGTGGACACAAATCGTCAAATTTGTAGCACTAATGTTCGAGGGTAAAAAAAATCATGACACTGATGTTTTCCCGATGAAAGGTCCTGAACAAATTTGTGCAGAGATGTTTATGGTTCGTCACCTTGGATAAAAAGCGAGGACGTATTGTTCATTTCAAGAAGGATATCTCCATTTAAAGTGTAAATGCTGACATGCCGGATATGTATGGCCTTCAGGAGATCAAATGTTAAAAAGTAAGTCAGTGATGGGTAACTTATGGATTGCGGCGACTAACTTTGGGGAAAAATTGAAAGACTTAGTATGCAAGAGATTTCCTGGGCAGATTTTGAAAAAGTAGAGTTAAGGGCAGGCACTATTATGGAAGCTTTCGTATTTCCCGAGGCCAGAAAACCTGCCTATAAAGTAAAAGTGGATTTTGGAGAATTTGGCATCCGGATGAGTAGCGCGCAAATCACCACGCACTACACCATCGAAGAGCTGGTAGGAAAACAAATCGTTGGGGTGATTAATTTTCCAAGAAAACAGATTGGTAAATTCATGTCCGAATTCCTGGTAACGGGCTTTGCAGATGCTGATGGGGCTATCGTGCTCACTACACTAGCGGGTAATGTCCCCAATGGAAGTAAAATGTGCTGAAATTGGTATTGAGAATTGCAGCACATTTTTATAACGCTACCTGCCGATTTCCCCCAAATGGGTAAATTTAAAACCAGTATTAAGTTTTAAGCCATATCCGAGCATTCTATCCATACTCGAATGTGCGTAGAGAATGATACCCGCCAATAGCAATTGATCACTCACCAGCCAGTAACCAACCAGGCCAATAACTACCGCTAATGCCTTGTGGTGGAATAAATTATAGAAAAAAGCTCCTGCTTTGTTGCCCAGTGCGTACCCGAGCATACTCAGGTCAGGCGATAGTAGTAAGGCAGGAAATATCCACCAGGCAAATGGTAGTTGATTAAACAAGATAATGGTAACGATAAACTGGGCTGCTTCTTCGACTTTGATCAGCGTTTTCATGATTTGATACATTAGATGATGATGCAAAGGTCAGGCGGGAAAAAGTCTTAAATTGTTAACTTAAGATAAGAAATCAGGAAAAAATAATACGCCGGCGGATGCGGCTCAGCGAAACAGGTGTGATACCCAAATAGGAGGCGATGTATTGCTGAGGGATGCGTTCGATGATCTTGCGCTTGATGGCAGTATTCATGAATTTGAGATAGCGCTCTTCCGGAGTAAGTGTAAGAAGTTCTGCCAGGCGCATATCCAGACCTGCAAACAGATACTCAGCCAGTTTCCGTCCGAAAACCTGATAGATCGGGTGACTTTCGTATAGATCTGTTAAAGTCTGATATTTGAAATAAATTAATTCACAGTCTTCCAGGGCTTGTATGGACATACTGCTGGGATTGTCGGTTACACATCCGAGATAATCAGCGATCAGGTTATTCTCAAAAAAGAAATAAGTGGTTTTTTCCTCTCCGTCCTTTTCGTAATAGAGCCTGCAGGAACCGCTGATCATGAAATAAATATCTCTGGAGATCTGCCCTTGCTTTACCAGAAACTCCTTTTTACGGATTGTTTTTACGACCATTTTCTCTGCAAGCGCCTGCCACTGCTGATCGTTCAGCTCAACAAAACGGCGCAGATAGGTTCGGAATTGATCAGTCATTGATAGGTGAGTTAGAGCAGAATATTCATGTCATTTTGATCCCGTACCTGGGATCAGGCCACGCTTTCTTTTTTGAATTTATAAAGATAAGGTGCGGTATTGGAAGCGCCGGTGTACTTTTTATGCAGTTTTTCCAATACATTCAGATCCATCATTTTCTTTTGGAAATTGTTGATTGGAAACGATTTCTCGTACACCGTTTCATACAACTGCTGTACTTCTTTTATCGTAAAAGTTTCAGGCAGGAGCTTAAAACCTATCAGTTTTTTATCCAGCCGTTCACGAAGTGCCTCCAGTGCATAGGTGATAATCTCCCTATGATCATGCATCATAGCCGGTATGTGATTGATACTGCACCATTCAAGGTAGTCGTCGAACTCACCGGGTTGTGTCTGTACTTTACTAATGTCCACAAGAGCGTAATAACCAACACATACAAAACGGCCTGTTATCCATTCAATAACCTCTTCACTGTACCGGTCACTGTCAAGTTTCCTTAACTCATTACTCAAATGGGCGTTGTTGGGGCTGTTAACAATCCGGTTTTCATCTCCGAAAATGCGGAACTGTTCCAGGTAAATATCCTCCAGACCGGTACGGTGCTTCAGTACCCTGCTTGCTGCTGCATCCACGCTTTCCGTCTTTTTGATATAACCGCCCGGCAACGACCAGCTTCCACCGCCCAATCTGTAATTGGAGATCAGGACTTTCAATTCTTTGTTTTCATAACCAAAAATCACACAGTCAATCGAAAGATGTGGAATGTATTGGTCGTAAGCTGATTTTTTCATTATTCACTTTTACCGGTAAGGTTGGCTACACGCAGCCGTGCTTCTGCAAATGTAATCAAATCTGAAAAACTTCGAATTCTTCAATATGGTATAATTTAAAGTTAGTTAAGGAATAAAATAATTTATATTCTTTTTTTTAGAATGTAAAAGTTTGTGTCTACATTCGCTTCTGCTCAATCACTTAAACATCTCTCAAACATGATCAGACAACCCATTTTACACCGGCATTTTCTTTCAGGTTGTTGCAAGCGGGTTCTTGCAGCTCTTTTGGTATTTTATGCATTGGATTCCTCGGCTCAGGTGAAAAAGGACACCACCAGTTATGTACAGACACTCGACATTTACAGCGGTAAAACAGATACTGTCATGGCGGTGAAAACCCATTTTGAAGCTCCCAACTGGCATCGGGATAATTATCTGATTTTGAATAGCAAGGGTAAAATCTATACGCTTGATCTGCCATCGAAAAAGCTGGCACAACTGAATACAGGATTTGCGGATCAGTCAAACAATGACCACGGTATATCGCCGGACGGCAAGTGGCTGGTGATCAGTCATAATGATAAGAAAGATCCATCTCCAAAGCCATATAAATCGGCCATTTATGTTTTACCGATAGAGGGGGGAGAACCACGCAGGATCACACCTGAGGTACCCTCGTTCTGGCATGGCTGGGCACCCAATGGTAAAACACTTGCTTACTGCGCAGAGCGGAACGGGAATTTTGATATTTACACAATAGGTATTGACGGCGGAACTGAGAAGCGGCTGACTACAGAGGAAGGCCTGGACGACGGACCTGACTATTCACCGGATGGAAAATACATTTACTTCAATTCCTACCGCACAGGGCACATGCAGATATGGCGCATGCATACGGATGGATCCAATCCCGAACAGCTGACTTTTGATACCAATTCCAATTGGTTTGCGCATCCTTCCCCGGATAATAAATGGATCGTATACATAGCCTATACCTCGGATCAAAAGCAAAGCCATCTCTTTGGGAAGGATGTGAAACTACGTCTGATGAATCTGCAGACCAAAGAGATCAAGGATCTGACACCCGTATTTTATGGCGGTCAGGGAACAATCAATGTGCCTTCATGGAGCCCGGACAGCAAGAAATTCGCATTTGTAAGTTACTCAGTTCAATAATCTTTTTTGCAAAAGTCATCTTATGGAAAAGCATAACAAGAATTCAAGAAGACAGTTTCTGGAACGCATCGGAGCTGTAGGTTTGGTAGCAGCCTCGTCACCACTCTCGTCTTTGGCTGCGCGTGAAAAAGCAGAGGAGCGTATCATGCATTATGAAAGACCAGGTTCGGCAAATGATAAAATCCGGATTGGAGTCATTGGTTACGGCGTGCAGGGGCATTTTGATCTTGATACAGCCCTGAAAGTCCCTGGCGTGGAACTGGCCGGAATCTGTGATTTGTACACCGGAAGAATTCAGAATGCCAAGGAGAAGTTTGGTAATCAGCTTTATACAACAAGGAACTACAAGGAGCTTCTGGACCGTAGTGATATTGATGCGGTGATCATCGCCACAACCGATGTGTGGCATGCCCGTATTACCCTGGACGCACTGGCGAAAGGAAAACATGTATACTGTGAAAAGCCGATGGTGTATAAAATCAGCGAAGGACACCAGGTAATTGCTGCGGCAAAAAAGTCGGGGAAGGTGCTGCAGGTGGGGAGTCAGCGGGTGAGCAGTATTGGTTACGCCAAAGCAAAGGAATTACTGGCGGCGGGCGAAATAGGAAAGCTCAACATGGTCAATGCGGTGTACGACCGGCAAAGTTCTATCGGTGCGTGGGAATACACCATTCCCAAAGATGCAGATGCCTCGACAACCGATTGGGATAAATTTATAGCAGTAACTGAAAAGATGCCTTTCGATGCCAGGAAATTTTTCTGGTGGCGTGCATTTAAAGAAGTAGGGACTGGCGTAGCAGGTGATTTATTCATTCACCTGTTGAGCGGGACGCATTTTATCACGGGCTCTAACGGACCTGAAAGCATATACAGCACGGGGCAGTTCAGTTATTGGAAGGATGGACGAAATCTGCCTGATGTCATGTCCGGAGTGATGCAATATCCCGATTCGCCTCAACATAACGCTTTCCAGTTGACACTACAGGTGAATTTTATCAGTGGGACGGGAGGGCAGGAGGTAATCAGGCTCGTTGGTTCAGAAGGAGTAATTGATGTGATGGGAAATGACATTAAGGTAAAGCATAGCTTGCTTCCAGAAGCACCAGGTTTCGGAGGATATGATTCTCTGTTTACTTTCCAGAAGAGCATGCAAGAGGAGATGAAAAAAGACTATGAAGCCAAATGGACTACGGAGCAGCGGAAAAGAAAAACAAAGGAAGATATAGTGTTTAAAGCGCCTGCCGGTTACGATGATCATCTGGACCATTTTACCAATTTCTTTGATTCAATCCGTACCAACAAACCGGTTATTGAAAACGTAGAATTCGGTTTCAGAGCTGCTGCGCCGGCTTTGGCATGTAACGAAAGTTATTTCAGCAAGAAGGTCATTCAGTGGGATCCTGTAAAAATGAAGTTGGGTTAAACGAGGAATTCTGGTATTCTTATCCATTCATTATCAATTGCTTGATGGTAAATGGATAAGAATGCTATGAAATTTTAATTCTCGTCGAACAAAGATTTTGAACACTTATTTGTAATTGTTCTATTTAAAATATATTACTTTGCGCTACGATCCTGAATATTCCCACTTCCTTCTATGTCCGATCCGCATATCATATCAGCAGCCGTTCAGGAGCAGCGTGCTGCGATTGTGAGTCAGCGGGATTTCGAAAATCTTTACAAACAATACGCCCCTTTTCTGTTAAGGGTTTGTCAGGCGTTATGCCATGATGAAAACCTTGCAGCCGATATGATGCAGGAGGTTTTTTGCTCCATATGGGATCGTAGGACTACTATTTCAGTAAAAGGTTCGTGGGAGAATTACCTTTACAGATGTGCTAAATATCAGTATTATAACCATCAGCGTAGTCTCTCCCGCTTCCGGACTGTACAGGACAGTGTATTTGCTGCAAGTGACGAAAGTGATGACAGCACCCAGGAGCACATCGAATACCGGGAGCTGACGCATAATGTTAATCAGCTGGTTGAGCAGCTTCCTGACCAGTGCCGGAAAGTGTATCAAATGAGCAGGGGCGAAGGATTAAATACCGCTGAAATTTCTAAAGAACTTTCTCTGTCAGAAAAAACAGTCAAAAATCATCTTACCAAAGCGCTGGGGTTCCTCAGACGGAATATTGAAGCTCTTTTTGCATTCATTTTTTTGATCAGCTAAAAAATATTTTTTTCTCACTAGGACTAAATGTCTGTTCAGGTTACTGGTTATTATACAAACCTGAACATGGACGAGGATTTACTGGATAGATATTTTGCCGGAACATGCACACCTGAGGAAAAAGCCCGTGTAGAGCTTTGGCTTCGGAAACCTGTTGCGGATGAAAAACGGCTACTATCCGAATCGTGGCAGAATGTATCGTTCTATATCCGGCAAGGATTAGTTCGTTCCTTCAATCCGTGGTCAACATATCTGGCCGCGGCATGCATGGTACTGGTGACACTGGGTGGTATTGGTTGGAAAATCGTGACACAGGACTACGTAGTGCGCAATGTATCTCAGCACTATGAGGCTTTTGATGCCAATGGCCTTCAGCTGAACCTGCCTCCGCAAGCGGCAGCGCGGGTTGTGCCCGGCGTGGTTTCCAATAGCGCTAATCTGGTATTCTGCGGAAATGTGCGTATTCACAATACTTCGAAAGAAGATATTGACATGAGGTTGAACCTGAGCTGTGTTAACGATAGCCATCAAAACAAGTCTATACTTTTAAAAGCAAGAAAGGATACGCGTTATGTCGCCTTTCAATATCATTTTAAGTCTGATGAACTCGTGGTTGTGGAAGAAGACAGGATTTTCGATCTGCCGCTTCCGTTACAGCAAAAAGCACTTGAAGTTTTAGAAATCTGATGCGAAAGAATTTTTTACTTCCCTGTTTTTTGGTGGCCTTGCTCATGAATTCCTGCGGGCAAAGTAAAACGGATAATACGTCGCATGATCATGAAGGGCAATATATTTTGTCGTTGAGTTTGCCTGCTCAGTCAGCATATCCATTTCAGGTAGTTCGCACTCCGGAAAGCGGTGTGGCGGATATCAGTAATGCAAGACCTATTCCCCAAGTTCCTAATAGCGTATTGGTTGCGGGAAAAGATGGTTTCGTTTATTTAAATTCGAAAGAGAAGCTCACCCGTTATGCGGTAAGAGCTGACAATAGTCTGGAAGAGAAAGGCTCCGTCCCTAATACAGGCCTTTTAGGAGGTCCAATATCGGCTTTTCTGGATCAGGATCGCCTTTTGGTGAGCACAGCTCCACGGCAGGTAAGCGACAGTCTTTTTGCTTATCAGATTATCAATACTTCTGATATGACAGAGGTGGTCAGCGGGAAGATAAAGCTTCCGGTTACGAAAGGGAGCGTGGCTTCACCCAGCATGTATATCGTGAAGGAAGGAAAAGTGCTGGTGCCGTACATTCACGCTGATGAGCAGAATCATGCTTACGGCAAGGCGAATTTGGCTATTTTTAATGCACAGGATATGACGTATGAAAAGACCATATCCACTGAGAATACGGCTTGCCTCGGCTATAGCGTAGTGTCTTCCCATGCTTTTACGGAGCATGGTGATCTTTATATTGTTTCCTCCAATTCCAATTACTGGGGTGGTAATGAATCTCTGCCATCTGGTATTGTTCGGATCAGAAAGGGGGAAACGGATTTCGATAAAAGCTATTTTTTGAATCTGAGTGCGCAATTGAATGGCAACCATTCAGGCGGGATGATCTATGCGGGGAGTGATAAAGTGGTTGTTCAGGTTTTTGAAAGCTCTCTTGTGAAGGCATACAAGGATTATCAGCAAGGCTATGTGATCAGTTATTACGAAGCAGATCTTAAATCAAAATCGCTGAAAAAGCTGGATGTGCCATTGAGTAAATATCCCAGAAGGGCATTGGAACGACTAAAAAACGGGAAAGTGGCTATTGCCATCAATGCTGAAAACGGAGAAAATGCCTTGTACATCTATGATGCAGATACAGGAACTGTGAAGAAAGGCCTCGTATACCATGGTGCAGAATACCTGAGCGGGCTGTTGGCCTTTTAAATATCCAATTCAGATAAATTTTTGTTTTGAGACGAAACCATTAGTTTCTGTCAGGATAAGTGTGTGTGAAATTGAAAGAAAATCATGAGTTCTGATTTTAAGCAGATGCGCAATACAGCGCCAAAAAAGTCCGGAAAAACAGCTCTGCGAAGAGTGAATAAGTGGCTGCATTTATGGCTTGGTCTGGCTTCAGGCATTGTGGTGTTTGTGGTATGCCTTACTGGTGCCATCTGGGTTTTTAATGAAGAAATCATGCGCTGGTTTGAACCTTCCATGCGGGTGGAGGTTCGCAATGAGGCAGTTGTCGAGCCTTCGAAAGTGTTATCAATAGCTGCAACCGCGTATCCTGAAAGCAAAACAACCTACGCTTACTACCAGCAAGGAACAGCGGTGAGAGTGGGAGTGGGAACGGAAGCCGATTCTGAAAGGTATATACTTTATCTGAATCCCTACGACGGACATATTCAGGGAAAAACAACTTATAAAAAAGGCGAAACAGCTTTTTTTGATTGGATTTTGGTTGGTCATCGCCATATATGGTTACCCCACGAAATCGGGCAGCCATTGGTCAATTATGGAACGTTGGTCTTTGTGATTTTGCTGATTACCGGGCTGATCTGGTGGTATCCGGCCAAATGGAATGCGGCTTCTCGTCAGAAAAGTTTCAACATCAAATGGAAGGCTGGCTGGAAAAGAATTAACCTTGATCTCCACAACGTTCTTGGTTTTTATGCATTGCTTGTCTCACTCGCGCTGGCACTCTCCGGAATGGTTTATGGAATCGCGTGGTATAGCAAAGGGCTGTACTGGGTTACTTCAGGCGGTGAAAGCGAACCGGAGTGGAAGCGCGTAAGCTCAGACACAACGCAGCAGGGAAAGCATTATTCCTATAATCAGGCGCTGGATCTGGTATGGGAAAGAATGATCACTGAGAATCCTTCATCAGGAGGATTTTATTACGCTTTTCCGGATTCTACACAGGCGCATTCCACCATCAGCATACGTACCTATCCCGCACCGGGCAGGTTTTATGATGTGGCCCGTCACACATTCGACAGGCATACTTTGAAGCGGTTAGAGTTCTTTGAGGTATTCGATAAAAGCTTTGAACAGGCTTCTGCGGGAGCAAAGCTTCGCCGAATGAACTACGACATTCACATTGGAACCATATTGGGTTTGCCTGGTAAAATCCTGGCGTTTGTCTGTTCGCTGATCGGCGCTTCTTTGCCGGTAACAGGTTTCATTGTCTGGTTTAACAGAAAAGGATTTGGTAAGAAAAATCGCAAGTCTAAATCACAGGTGAAGCCAGGAGCTATGCAGATTTCGACAAAAGCGATCTGTTTGGCGCTGCTTTTTTTAATTGAAAACATTCTTTTGTCTATATCGTGATTCGTTTGAGCCAACATAGTATCCTGTTGTTCACTTTCTGCATTATATGTTTAGGGAAAACATTCGCACAGCAAACGCACTCTTTCACTGGCAAAGTGCTGGACGAAGCAGAAAAGGCTGTTGTGGGAGCGTCTGTAAAAGTGCTGGATGGTAGGCAACATACGATTACGGATACTGATGGTACATTCAGTTTGCCACTTTCTTTCGGGAAATTCACATTGATAATCAGTAGTGTAGGTTTTAAAACCGAGCGCGTAGAGATCAGTGTAAATCATGCTACTTCGGGTGAAACCTTCAGATTACAGGCAGATATGAAAAATTTAGGTGAGGTAACGGTTCTTGGTAAAACAGATATCAGCCAGGTAAAAGAACGGGTCTTTGCAGTGGATGTACTGGATTTGAAGGGCATCGCGGGAAGGAACCTGGAAATTAACAGGCTTTTGGACGCTATGCCGGGAATAAGAGTAAGAGAAAGCGGAGGCATGGGTTCGGAGTTTAATTATTCTATACATGGTCTATCGGGAAAATCGGTGCGATTCTTTGTGGACGGTATACCTATGGAGGCGTATGGAACAGGCTATAGCATTCAAAACTTTCCTGTTAACTCACTCGACCATATTGAGGTTTATAAAGGAGTAACGCCCATAGAACTCAGCGGGGATGCACTTGGAGGCTCTGTGAATCTGATCACTCGAAAGGATCTGGGCGACTATCTGGATGTGTCTTACAGCATCGGATCTTTTCAGACGCATAAGGCGGAGCTCTCCGGAAAATGGCGTCAAAAAAACGGGCTCACTTTTCAGTTGAGCAGTTCTTACCGCTCTTCTGAAAATAATTACAGAGTATGGGGGCCTACTGTTGAAGTCGCCGATGAATTCGGGAAGCCCATTGCCGGCAAGAAATACAGACGCTTTAATGATGATTTTCGTGCAGTCAATGTAAAGGCAGAAGCCGGCATCACCGGTAAGCCCTGGGCAGATGCGCTGATGTTCGGAGTGATCGGTTCTGACATGGATAAAGGCGTGCAGACCGGCCGTACGATGGCGTTTGTATACGGTGAGGTGCGTTATGCAGAAAAGCTTCTGGCTCCCTCTATCAGGTATTCCAAAAAGAATGCGAAAGGTTTTAGTCTGGATATTTACGGTGTGATGAACCGGATGCAAGCGCAGACCACCGATACAAGTTCGAGGAAGTACAATTGGGCTCAGACCATTATAGGGCAGACACCGGGAGAACTGAACGGTATACGTGCTCAGAAATCCCGGTATGAGTTTCGAGATCGTAATGCCATGCTGATCTCCAGCGGCTCCTATGTTATTAATCCGCATCACACAATCGCAGCAAGTTTCTCTTTCAACACGACACGCAGGACGGGTAATGACCCTCTCGAAACAGCCGAATGGGCAATACCTTTTCGGGAGCCGCAGCACCTGAACCGGCATGCCGCGGCGCTGTCGTACCAAGCAGTTCTTTTAGACCAGCGTTGGACTAATTTGTTTTTTGTCAAGAATTTTGGCTACTCAGCTCGTACGAACATATACAATTACAATGGCGGCGCGCAAAAGGAACTGATTCCTTATTTCTCAGAAAGCAACAATTGGGGAGCGGGTTTGGGATCTAAGTTTCAGTTGAATCAGAGAAGTCTGGTGAAACTCTCCTTTGAAAGTACTGCACGTATGCCCGACGGCGTGGAGCTGATGGGAAATGGAAATACGATTCTGAATGCGCCTGGCCTCAGGCCTGAAAAAAGTAGCAATGTGAATGCAGGCATATCCCAATCATTCCGAACGGATACTGATAAATGGAGCTATGAACTCGGACTATTCTTCCGTGATACCCGTGATCTGATATGGTTGGGAGAAGGAGATCTGTATGGTACTGCGAGGTATGAGAATATTGATAAGTTAAGAAGTAAGGGAGGCGACCTGTCTGTCAGGTATGCCCGTAAGAACTGGCTGGAAGTCAACGCAGCAGTAACCTATCAGGATGTCCGCAACAGACAGCGTTTTACTGCATCAGGTGCCCGCAACATTGTCTACAACGACAAAATGAAAAATATGCCTTCGCTGATGGCGAATGGAGAAATCCGGCTCAAATATCCATCCGCTTTCGGAGCTTCCGGCGATCTGAGTTTTTATGCAGGCACCGATTATGTCCAGGGCTTTTTTCTTAGCTGGCCAAGCCTGGGCGACCGGTCTACTAAAAAAAGAATTCCTACACAATTTCTTGGCAATGCCGGAGTGACCTACAGTGTGTTGCAAAATGCGTTGAGCGTGAGTCTGGAATGCCGTAATATTTTTGATCGCCAGGTTTATGATAACTATTTACTGCAAAAGCCAGGGCGTTTTATGAGTTTGAATATCAGGTACTTTTTACATAATCAATAAATCAATTAATAATGAAAAAGAACATAATCAGGTTGTGGATGCTTGTGGGGATTGCCAGTTTTGGCCTTCTCTCTTGCAGTAATGATGACAATAAATCTGAAGAAGTAGCACCCTCAGAGCAGCACTTTGCTATATCAGCATGGTTGCAAAGCCCGGATCAATACATAGCATCTGTGCCTTCTTTGATGAACGATAAGGATAGTCTCACATTAAAAGGGAAGGGGATTGAAGCGCAGGGATCGAGGTATTTGTGGCATAAGCAATATGTTTATCAAATGAATATACTCGAAAAAAGATTCATTCAATATGAGATGAAAGCTGATGGCACAATCTCGCCTAAATCTTACATACTCACCGACGGTATCGTTCCTAACTATTTCATGTCTTTGAATGTAGTTGATGACAATACGCTGCTTGTATTAGGTGCTTTGGATCCCAATAAAGGTCAGGCAGGATGGGCCAGAATACGCGTGAGTGATTTCTCTGTTATTGATAAAGGTACTTTAACAGTTCCTTACGATGCTGCCAAACCGGACGTTTCCTTTTCCCTGGGACGTGGATTCGTTGATAATGGAAAGTTTATCATGGGGGGGTACTTCTACGACGCGGCAGCCAAGGGGTACGTTGTTGATGGGGTAAAAGCTTTGGTATACGATTATCCTTCTATGACCAATATGAAAGTGATTACTACAAACGTGACAAACGGAAGTGTAGGTTACGATTATCTGCATTCTGTTGACAAGGATGAAGAAGGAAATCACTATTTCGTAGTAAGTGCTGGTAAATTCTGGACTGGTTTGGGAGGTAAATCGGGCGTAGTGAGAATCAAAAAAGGTGCTGCCGAATTTGATAAGGATTATTTCTTTGATGTAACCACACCGGTAGGTGATCAGGCTTGTCTGATGGGATTGAACTATGTTGGAAACGGGATTGCATTCGGTACGGTTCAATACGAAAATAAAATGACTTCGGTACGTGACCGGTTGAACGATGTAGCGCAGGTAGTAAAGCTGAATCTAAATACGAAGGCGGTGACAGTTATGACTACCCCTTTGAGCCCTGTGGGTATGGTCAGATCGCCGTTGGTGTTCAACAACAAATATTACACGGGTATCAGTCCGGTTGGCAAAAAGGCATACATCTATGAGTTTGATCCTGCCGGCGGAGCGGATGGTTTCAAAAGAGGCCTTGCTTTGGATGGAGGAGGATCAGTGCAGGTGCAGTTGATCGCGCCTCATCCTACGAAATAAGTTTAGGGTATAAACAAACAAAGGAGATCGCTTTAACCGGCGGTCTCCTTTGCTTTTATATAACTCCTTATAATTCAGATCTTATTTGGCGAAGCCAGCTTCAGCTAACAGCAGCAAAAGCGCATTCTGAATTGCCAGATGTCCTTTGTCGTTATACCACCATTCGTCCAGCGCGTGCGCATTACCGCCCGTGCCGCCACCGCCAATCGTTACACATGGAATGCCCAGAGACAAGGGAGTATTGGCATTGGTAGAACTCATGCCAAGCATTGGTACCGAGCCAAAAAAGTCCGCAACCGCAGCTGCTCTTTGAACCAGAGGTGCTGTTTCAGCCAGAAAGCCCGTCGGACGGTCGCCTACATTTTTTACATCCACAGTCAGGTCTTCGCCCATTCTTTTGATAGCATTCTCTTCAGCAAGGCCGCGTTTGATGGCGGTTTGCAAAAGCTGATTAATTTGTTTCAACTTTTCAGGACTCTCTGAGCGCATATCCACTTCCATCCAGGATTCAAAAGGGATGGCATTCACCGAAGTGCCACCGCCGATTACACCAATATTATAAGTAGTTTTCTCACCTGTTTTAGTGAATTTATCGGCTTCCACTGTAAAGTAGTGAATTGCTCTTGCCAACGCGTTATGCGGATTCACCAATCCGAAAGCACCGTAGGAGTGTCCGCCCGGACCTTTGAATGTAACTTTGTAACGAAGTGAACCCACGCCACCGTTTACGATTCTTCCAACACCTCCGCCATCAACAGCAATGTGCGAGTCAATCTTCAATCCATCTTTACTGTAGAGCTGCTTCACACCGCGTAAGTCGCCGAGGCCTTCTTCTCCCACAGTACCAATTACATATACATCGGCCTCTGTCTGAATTTTATTTTTGTTTAAAGCTTTCAAGACTGTAAGTACAATAGCAAGTCCGCGCGTGTCGTCTCCGATGCCGGGAGCCTTCAGCGTATCCCCCGCATACCTGACTTTTACATCAGTCCCCTCAGGAAATACTGTGTCCAGGTGCGCATCAATCACTACTTTCTTTTTGCCCGACTTGCCTTTCCGCAATGCAATCACATTCCCGACAGCATCCGTCCATAATGAATCAACACCGATCTCAGAAAGCATTTTACCATACTGTTTTCCACGGACTTCTTCAGCAAACGGAGGCGCGGGAATCTCGGTGAGCAGTATATGGTCTTTTCTGGTTTCGGGCTCTAGATCCAGAATGGTTTGCAAAGCAGCCTTTACCTGCGGTTTTGAGCCGAGTGCAGTGATTTCCTCTACGAATTCCTTTTTCAAACCGACTCTCTGAGATTTAGGTTTCTGGGCAAAAACGGCGGTCGATGCAATGCAAAGGCAAACGGCAAGTATTGTTTTTTTCATTTTGGAATAACAATTAGGTAGCAAGAGACACTTTCAATATCAGATAGGTCAATCAAATGAAATATTGAATTAAATCCAAATAATGCAATTTGATTCCTGTAAATACTTTCTTTTGTGATATAGTGATCTGTATTTTCTGTGATTATATTGATATTATTCTGTGGTCAGAATGAGTGTAACAGCACCTGTTTTTGGACATGTCCTCATAGTTGAACATATTACAGAAGAAACAAGTACCTATGGATTTACTCACCTACTTCAAACTGATCACGACCATTTCTGCCGAAGCGGAGAACGGAATAGTGACCGGGTTTAAACAGCAACAGCATCCCCGCAAGCATCACCTTTGCAAACAAGGACAGGTGGTCAATCAGCTATATTATATTCAGAGTGGGCTGGTTCGCATGTACTATATCAACAAACAAGGCAAAGATGTTACCTATGGTTTTTATACCGAACAGCAGTTTGTGACCGTTCCAGATAGTTTCTTCGGTCATTCGGCAAGCCGCTATTATCTGGAACTGCTCGAAGACTGCGCTTTATATGCAGTGAGCTATCAGGAAATGACACGGCTCAGGGAGAAACACTCCGAATTGCAATTGATTGAAAACCATGTATTAAGGGAGCTTTTGTTAAAGGTCTCAGATAGGATTGTAGCACTACAGTTTTTAAGCGCAGAGGAGCGGTATATCAAACTTGAAGAATCTCAGCCCTCTATTTTACAGCGTGCTCCATTGGGCGCTATTGCCTCTTATCTGGGCATAACCCAGGAAACACTTAGCCGGATCAGAGCACGGCGGCTTTCCTAGTAGTACCATTCTTTAAAATTTCTAAAATGGCGGTTTTACTGCCGCAATACTTCTTTAATCAATACATCACTTTTTGCTCTCTTTCGGTGCTTTTTGATCTATGTCAAAAGAACTGAGGGCAGGTATGGGGAAATTTGTATCATCAAAAAATGCAAATCGAACCATTATGAAAAGGATAATGAAATTGGGGTTAGGTTTTGTGGCAGTACTCGGAGCAACAGACGTGTTTGCCCAAAACGCACCCGGTCTGGAAGAACTGGTTTCCGCAGCACTTCAGAAAGATCATGGTCTGGCCGTGAAGCAACTGGACATCGACCTTACCCACATAGATCAGCGAAAATTATCGGAAACATATCTGCCACATATGGACTTGTCGGGTAAGTACGCATTTCTCGCCTCGGGAGTTAATCTGAGTGCGCCGGTGAACGCCGTACCGGAACTCGGTATTGCTTTGCCAGCTATGGACGAGTCATTTACCAATCGCGCCAATCTGGTTACAGGTGGACTAAAAGCGGAAATGCTGTTATACTCCGGTGGCAAAGTACCTGCCCTTAAAAGAGCATTGAATCAAAAGCAAAATGCACAGAAGGCTCTGCTCGAAACTGACAGACAGCAAATTATATCCGACGTAAGCACAGCATACGATCAGCTTGCTTTACTCAAACAGGTTAAAGTGGTGCTGGCCGAAAGCGGTAAAAGACTGGATGCCACCGCTGCGATCGCCGACAAAGCTTTTGAATACGGTCTGATTACCAAATTTGAACATAAGAAAATAGATGTGAGCAGGGCTCAGCTTGATGCCAAACGTCAGCAGTATGAAGGAAAACGCACCCTGCTTATCCATTTGCTGCATAAGTATACGGGTATAGAAACAGAAAGACTGGAATTGATACATCATGATCTGAATGCTTTCTATCAAAATCAACCCGCAGCTACTATAGAAGGCAGGGCGGAGCTGGCTGCACTTGACGCAGGTATTTTGGGACAGCAATATAAAATTGAAGCAGCCAAAAGTTGGTGGAAACCCAAAGTGGAAGCGTCTGCTTCGCTTGGTTATCTGAACCTGTTTGGCATGCAACTGAAAGCAACAGAGCCATTTCCAACGGGAAATACGATGACTTTAAAAACAAACAAACTGGAGCTAGTGCCCAATTTCAATGTGGGTGTCGGATTTAAATGGGATTTGTTTGATGGAAATAAAGGAAAAAGAGAGGTGCAGCAATCTAAAATTGAATTGCAGAAAGCCCGTCTTGAAAAGGAAGAAGTAGTTGAAAAACTGGAGCTGAACCTGATCAGGCAAAAAACAGAGCTGGCACAAGCCGGGGCAGAGATGAGCGCTCGTGAAAAGCAGAAACAGGTGGCTTTTGATGCGCTTACTCAGGCTTCCAAAGAGTTTAAGACAGGTTTAATAAAAACGTCGGATCTCGTTGGTGCTGAGACAGATTATCAGAATGCTGCGCTGGATTATCTGCAGGCAGTATTTGACCAAAGACGGGCCGGTATAGAGCTATTGAAAGCAACAGGGAGCCTTACCACAGAAGCTTTGAAATAAAATATCAAACTAAAAAATTTAAAAACATGAATACGAAATCAATTTTGCCATATACACTGATAGTGAGTTTATTAATAGCCGGCTCGGGCTGTTCTGAAAAAACACAGAAACCTGTTGAAGGAAAGGTGAAGAGAGAAACTTTAGCATTTGCCCCAAAGGTTACCGGAAGGATCTTGAAAATTTATGTGCAGGAGGGCGACTTGGTGCAAAAGGGCGATACTCTGGCTATGCTTGATGTTCCTGAAGTGAATGCGAAACTGGCACAGGCCAAAGGAGCTGTGAAAGCTACCGGAGCGCAACGCTCACTGGCGAGAAACGGTGCTACAGACAACCAGATCAAACAGTTAAAAGCCAAACAAGCAGGTACAAAAGAGCAATACCATTTTGCTGAAAAGTCATTTGCAAGGGCAAAGGCTATGTTTGCCGACAGTATGATAACGCCTCAGGCTTATGATGAAATGGTGGCCAAGTTTCAGGGAGCACGCGCGCAGCTGGATGCAGTAGATGCCGAGCTTGCAGAAGCGCTGAGAGGTGTGAGAACAGAAACACAAACCGCATCGCAAGGACAGGCCGACCAGGCCTTAGGTGTACTGCAGGAAGTGGAAGTGGCTTATTCTGAAAGATATATCATCGCGGCCAACGCTATGCAGATCGAAACCATCACACTGCGCCAGGGGGAATTGGCAACAGCCGGTTATCCTGTTTTCAGCGGTTATTTGCCGGGAACTACCTATTTCCGCTTCACCGTTCCTGAAAGCCGTATCGCGGCCTACAAAAAAGGTGAGGAGCTCACAGTACATATTCCTTACACCAAAGGTGAGTTGAAAGCTACCATTCAGAATATCAAGCAGCTGAACCGCTATGCCGATGTTACAAGTGCCTACCCGGATTACCAGATTGAAGATGCTGTGTATGAGCTGAAAGTACAGCCACGGGACGCGCAATATGCCGAGAGCCTGCTGGCTAACGCAACAGTGGTTTTGTAATCTTACTTTTTCATGACCTACACTATGAAAACTTTCAAAGAATTAGTGCAAAGAGAATTCAGGTTGTTTTTCGCCAATCGTACGTTGTTGTCCGTGATGATCTTCGCTCCGATCATATATGCAGTCCTGATCGGATTTGTATACAAAGAAGGAAAGGTGACAGAATTGCCGGTGATCGTTGTTGATCAGGATAATTCACCACTGAGTAATAAGTTGACAGATATGATTGAAGACAGCGAAAGGCTGCATATCAAACAGATCAAAAGAGAAAACACAGGCACACAGGAAGACTTGCTGAATTCACAGGCGGTGCTGGTGGTAACAATCCCTGAGCGTTTTGAAGCAGATGTATTACAGAAAAGGTATCCTGAGGTAAATACCTTTATCAACACGGCTAATCTGCTTACCGCTAATATGGCATCTCAGGGAATTCAGTCAGTATTAGGCACTTTCAGCGCAGGAATAGAAATACAGGGGTTGATGAAAAAGGGCGTTCCTCAGGCGGCAACGCAGTATGAGCCTTTTAAGTCGAATTATATCCGCCTTTTTAACCCAACCGGAAATTACTTCAC
Organism: Dyadobacter luteus; assembly: GCF_003383615.1. Lineage (GTDB taxonomy): Bacteria > Bacteroidota > Bacteroidia > Cytophagales > Spirosomataceae > Dyadobacter > Dyadobacter luteus. The sequence continues at coordinate 334,386 of NZ_QNUL01000001.1, read as the reverse complement.
TTTCATGTGGCCGGCAGTTTTGGCAGTGGTTTTACAACAGGTATTGCTCCTGGCATTTGCCGTAAGTTTTGCTTCTGAATTACAAAACCGAACTTTTCAGACAGAGCTGATGAGCTATACGCGTAATTCTGTGCTGGCTATTTTTGTAAAAGCGCTTCCGATTTGGTTGTTAACGATCGGTGTATTGGGATTCTATTACGTGATGCATGGTGTATTTCACGCGCCTATGCCCGTGTCGCTGCAGCCCTTTGTGATTACAACATCTATGTTTGTGCTGGCTATTACATTTATGGGTATACTCTTTAGTGTTGTGATTCCGGACGCACTGAAAGCTACCCAGATCCTGATGATGTTTTCAACTCCGGCGTTCCTGATCGGCGGTTTTAGCTGGCCTTTGTCTTCCATGCCTGAAGGAGTTCAGTTTATTGCCAATCTGATTCCGCTAACTCCGTTTTTGAATGCGCACAAAATCCTGCTGATCGAACAGGGAAGCCTGCAAAATGTGCTGCCATTTGTAAAACACCTCGGGATTCAGATCATAGCGTACGGAGTATTGGCCATCGCTGCATTACAGTACAAAATGAAAGTGTGGAGTAAAGCGGAAACGGGAGTAGTTTCGGTTGAGGGTTAAAGGGTTAAAGGGTTAAGGGGGGGGGGCAGCTGATCGCCCTAAACAATATGATTATTAATCTTATAATGGGTCGGACTGAGTCCGGTAACATTTTTGAATATTCGGGAAAAGTAAGAAAGACTTTCAAAACCTGTTTCCGAGGCTATTTCAGAGAGGGGGAGAGATGTAGTTGCAATCAGAAACTGTGCTCTCTCCACTCTCTTTTTTTGTAAGTAGCTCAATGGTCTTTCTGATGTGTAGCGCTGAAAAAGCCGGGAGAAGTAATTGGGATGCTGGCTGGCACGCTCCGCAAGCTGTTCGACGGTGATGTTGGTGTGCAGGTTGGTTTGCATAAAATGAATGGCCTCCAGAATCCTGGATGGAATTTTTGTATCCTTTTCATTATGAAAGTCATTTCTATTCATAAACCTTGACATCAGTTGCAGGATTAACCCCTGTGTTTCAATATAATCGGCAAATGGTATCAGGTTATTTCGTTGACGGAAACCGGCCAGTGTAGGCTGCTTGTCATACAATTTGGGATTGTCCGTTTTGCCCAGGTCCCGCCCGGGATTGAGGCTGAGAATTCTTTTGAAAATCACCATGTCCTGTTCGTTGGAAGCTATCTTATGGATCTTTCTGCTGGTGGCAAAAAGAGAATTCCCGTCTGCACTTTCTTCCAGTACATGGATATAATACTGACTCAGAAAATCGCTGCAATGATGATTACAAATTGTAAAACTGGGAACCAGGTACAAAAAACCTTTTTCCAGTATCAAATCCTGACTACTGTCTCCGAGTGAGCCCGCGCCGTCATCAATCAGGTAAATACGGTAAAAAGGGCTGATTACATTGTGGTAATTCCAATTTTTGTTCAACCGGATGTGGTCCGCATTTAATAAGGAAAAACTGCCTTTGAAGTCATTATTCTGCATAATCCAGTATTCAGTATCTTTTTTGACTTCTTCTGAATCCTAAAAAAAGTCTGATTTGTTCAAATGTAAGCTAATTTTGTACAATTACTGCAAATAATTATACTATACATTTGTCTGGTAAAATGCTGACATGCATTGCTAAACCTTGATCTCCATATATCTCCCAGCCGTCTATGAGATTTTTTCTTACCGGTATTCTGATTTTGTGCAGCCTTTCTTTGTCAGCTCAGAAACTGTCTGGCTGGAATAAGGCTTTTGAGACGGCAAGTCCGGTAGACTGGTTGATAAAACCGGTTGAGACAAAAGCAGGGATATATCAGTCTGCAGATGGGAAAGATATCATTCTGTATAATGGACTTTTGCAAAGGACGTTCAGAAATACGCCTGATCTTGCCTGTATCAGTTTCAAAAATCCAACTACGAAGCAGGAGCTGGTACGCTCGGTGCAGCCGGAAGCCAGAGTTGTGATCAATGGCAAAAATTATGCAGTTGGTGGCCTGACGGGACAAAAGGAGAAGGGCTATCTGCTGACCGGATGGGTCGACAAAATGAAAATAGCAGACAGTGCTTTCCACTTCAAAAAGTATGCTGTTTCAGACATTCAAGACGAGATACAATGGAAAACGTCGATGTGGACAGGTAGTTCAAAAATGCCAACTGGAAAGAGAATAAGTTTCTACTTCGAATCAAACTTTCCTGCTTTAGAAGGAATTCTGGTACAGGTGCATTACGCTGTGTACGACGGGATACCGTTGCTGCGTAAATGGGTGACAATCCACAATAATGGTAACGTAAAAATTGTTGTTGATCAGATTGTTAACGAGATTTTGGCAGTTGCTGAGGAAGAAAGTGCGGTTGTAGGAAGTCCTGAAAAGATGAGTAAACCCAACGGTATTTATATAGAAAACAATTTTGCTTTTAATAACGCCATGCGCTATCCGCTGAGTGATCAGGCGACTCATTGGAAGATTGATACCACGTATACATCTCAGGTAAATTACGATTTTCAGACTCCCTGTTTACTCGAAGTTCACCCGAAAGTTCCGGTGGGTGTAAGTTTGAAACCAGGTGAATCGGTCGAATCTATCAAGACCTACGAACTACTGCAGGATTCCTATGACAGGGAGCGAAAAGGGCTGGCAATTCGTAGAATGTACAGGACTATTGCTCCCTGGGTTACGAGCAATCCGATATTTATGCATCTGATAAGTAAGAATGATCAGCAGGTCGTCACTGCCATTGACCAATGTGCGGCAACGGGTTACGAAGCGCTGATCCTGAGTTTTGGAAGTCACTGCAATATGGAAGACACTACAGCTGAGAATCTGAAGAAGTGGAAAAAGCTTGCTGAATATGCACACAGCAAGAAGATCTTTATTGGCAGCTATTCTCTGTTTAGTTCGAGGAAAATCAGTGATGAGGACGATGTCATTGATCCTAAAACAGGAAAACCCGGAGGCGCATTTTTTGGAAACGCACCATGTATGGGAAGTAAGTGGGGGCTGGCGTATCTGGAAAAGCTTAAGATTTTTATGAAATATACCGGGTTTAGTATCTTCGAAAATGATGGTCCTTATCCCGGGGATGTTTGTGCTTCACAGAGTCATCCTGGCCATGAAGGTCTTCATGATTCGCAGTGGAAGCAGATGGAATTGCAGAAGAGCCTTTACCGCTGGTGTAACGAAAATGGGGTGTACGTCAATGCGCCTGACTGGTACTTTCTGGATGGTACCAACAAAATTGCTCTGGGGTACAGAGAGGTCAATTTTTCTCTTTCCAGAGAGCAGCAGAAAATACTGAACAGACAGAATATTTTTGATGCTACATGGGCTGAAACGCCATCTATGGTCTGGGGTTTTGTACCACTTACAAAGTATCAGGGTGGTGATGCTGATGCAATTCTGGAGCCGCTGTCAGAACATTTGGATGCTTACGAGCAGCTTATGATGCAGTATTATGGTGCAGGAATTCAGGCTTGTTACCGTGGTCCGAGGCTTTACGACACAGAAAAAACGAGGACGACTGTATCCGGTGTGATCGATTGGTACAAGAAATACAGGAATATTCTTAATTCAGACATTATTCACCTGCGCCGTGCAGACGGGCGGGACTGGGACGGTATTATGCATGTGAATCCTGCTTTGAAAGAAAAAGGGCTGGTGATGTTGTATAATCCCTTGAATGAAGAAATAACCCGCGATATCAAAATTCCTGTCTATTTCAGCGGGCTGCACGATTATGTGAAAATCCGGGAAAAAGAGGGCGAGGCGAAAAGTTACAAGGTAAGCAGGAATTACGAGGCGGGTATTTCGGTCAAAATTCCTGCAAATGGCTATACCTGGCTTGTCTTAGAATGAATTGATATTGAACGAAACGAAAAGATATCTGAAACATCGCATTGCGGAGATTCCGCCAACTTTAATTAAACACTTGCTTAACCCAAGATTATGAAACGATTTTGCCTTGCAGTGGATCTGAAAGACGATCCGAAACTGATTGAAGAGTACGAAAAATGGCATAAGCCTGAGCACGCTCGTCCGGAGATAACCAAAAGTATACTGGATGCCGGAGTGACCAGTATGGAAATTTTCAGGTTAGGGAATCGCCTCTTCATGATCATGGAAACGGAGGATGATTTCACATTTGAAAACAAGGCGAAAATGGACCAGGATAACGAAAAGGTGCAGGATTGGGAAGAGTTTGTCTGGAAATTCCAGCAACCACTGCCCTGGGCTGCTCCGGGCGAGAAATGGATGCTGATGGATCAGATATTCAAACTCACCAACTAATTAAACATCTCATTCTCTAATCATAAACACATGGCTGATCGTAAAACAAGACTGGCTGTCATACTGATAACTTCTCTGTTTTTTCTCTGGGGCTTTGCCCTCAATCTCAATCCTATATTGATTCCGCATCTGAAAAAGGCTTGCCAGTTGAGTGATTTTCAATCTGCACTGATTGATTCCGCTTCCTACATCGCTTATTTTCTGATTGCCTTGCCAGCCGGTCTTTTTATGAAACGATTCGGGTATAAGGCAGGTATCACTTTAGGACTTTTGCTTTTTGCATTCGGAACGTTTCTGTTTTACCCAGCTGCAGAAATGCGACATTTTGGTTTCTTTTTGGTGGCCCTGTTCATCATCGCCAGCGGACTTACCATGCTTGAAACAGCTGCTAATCCGTACATCACCGTATTAGGTGATGCTGATTCTGCCACGCAACGGCTCAATTTTGCACAGTCTTTCAATGGGTTAGCTGCATTTCTGGCTCCGCTCATGGGAGGCACATTTATACTTTCCGGAAAGACACTTTCAGAACAGGATCAGCAAAGTATGTCTGTTGCACAACTCAATGATTATCTGGATATGGAAGCGGCTTCCGTACAAATGCCCTTTGTTGTAATTGGTATTGTGGTACTTGTGGTGGCCATTCTGATATGGAGAACCACACTTCCTGAAATTCAGGACGAAGAAGAAGAGTCTGCGCAGGTTTCCGGTTCGATCATGAGTGAAAGAAATCTTATCCTGGGTGTAATCGCTCAGTTTTTTTACGTGGGAGCTCAGGTATGTATCAGCAGTTTTTTTATACGCTTCGCAGATCACGTGGCGGGTATCGAAGAGAAAACGGCAGCGTACTTGTTGTCGGGGGCTTTCCTGAGCTTTATGATCGGGCGCTTTATCGGGACTTATCTGATGAAATTTATCGCACCTCCAAAGCTGCTTGCCTTATACAGTCTGATCAATGTTGTGCTTTTGGCTGCGGCGGTCACTACAACAGGGATGTTGTCTGTGTATGCGTTGGTGGGTGTACAGTTCTTTATGTCGATTATGTTCCCGACTATTTTCGCGCTTAGTATCAGAGGTCTTGGCGCAAAAACCAAAATGGGATCTTCACTTGTCATTATGGCAATAGTCGGAGGAGCGATTTTTCCCGTAATCATGGGACAGGTTTCGGATGTATCCACGATTCAGGTTGCTTACATTGTTCCGGCTGTTTGTTTCCTGGTTGTATTCTATTTTGCGATCAAAAATAATTCTATCAAAAACGTAAAGCTCGGAGCATCACACTAGTTGATCGCTGTGAGTTTATCTAACATTATTAAATTTTAAAAAAAATGAATCTGAATCTGAAAGATAAGGTGGTTATTGTAACAGGCGGGGCCAAGGGAATCGGAGAGGGGATAGTGCAGGTACTTGCGGCAGAAGGCGCCATACCGGTGATTATAGGAAGAAACGCTGCTGATAACCAAAAAGTAGTGGATGAGCTGAGTGCAAAGGGTTTTAAATCATTCCAGGTTGCTGCTGAACTGACACGCCCCGAAGAATCTAAAAAAGCTGTAGATGCCGTTCTCGCAGAGTTTGGCCGCATCGACGGACTGGTTAATAATGCAGGAGTTAATGACGGTGTGGGGTTGGAAAATGGCAATTATGAGGACTTTATAGCTTCATTGCATAAAAATGTGGTGCATTATTATCTTATAGCCCAGCACGCATTGCCTGCCTTAAAAGCATCTAAGGGAGCAATTGTAAATATCAGTTCCAAAACTGCAGAGACTGGTCAGGGGGGCACTTCGGCTTATGCGGCTGCAAATGGTGGAAGAAATGCGCTGACACGTGAATGGGCAGTTGAACTGCTTAAATATGGAATCCGCGTAAACGCGGTGATCGTGGCAGAATGCTGGACGCCTCTTTATGAAAGATGGATTGAAACACTTCCGAATCCTACTGAAAAACTGGCTTCGATCACAGCTAATATTCCTTTGGAAAACCGGATGACTACCGCTGAGGAAATTGCGAATATGACTGTGTTTTTGTTGTCCGAACGTTCCAGCCATACAACAGGCCAGCTCATTTATGTAGACGGCGGCTATGTGCACCTGGACAGAGCACTGGCTAACTCCTGATTTTAACATTCTTTTTGAGTACTGATAAATGAATACATTAGTTTGTACAACGCCGGGGCAGTTTGACTACGCGCAAATATCCCGCCCGACCCTGCAGTCCGACCATACAATTATTCGTATCCGCCGTATTGGTATCTGCGGAACTGATTTACATGCTTATGAAGGCACGCAGCCATTTTTCAATTATCCCCGGATATTAGGGCATGAGCTTGCCGGGGAGATCGTAGAAACACATGGAGCAGAAGGGTTTGAGGTGGGAGAATCTGTCACTTTTATTCCCTATTTCAATTGTGGTAAATGTGTCGCATGCCGCAACGGGAAGCCTAACTGCTGTACGGATATCAAGGTTTTTGGAGTGCATATTGATGGAGGGATGACCGAGTATGTTTCCGTTCCTTCTTATTCGCTCGTTCATGGCAACGGATTAAGTTTTGATGAGCTGGCTTTGGTAGAACCCCTGGCCATTGGGGCACATGGCATTCGTCGGGCGGCTGTTTCGTCCAACGACACGGTGTTGGTAGTTGGTGCCGGACCTATCGGTTTGGGAACGATGGAGTTCGCACGTATTGCGGGAGCTACAGTTATTGCCATGGATATCAACGAAGACCGGCTAAAATTCTGCCGGGAGAAATTGGGCGTGTCTCATACGGTGAATGCTTTGACTGACAATGTGCATCAAAAACTTGCTGAGTTTACAAATGGAGATATGCCCACGGTAATTATCGATGCGACGGGAAATCAGAGAGCAATCAATAACGCATTTCAATATCTGGCGCATGGAGGCACATATGCGCTGATCGGTTTGCAGAAAGGAGAAATCAGTTTTGTACATCCCGAGTTTCATAAACGGGAAGCTACGCTAATGAGTAGCCGTAATGCAACCCGCGAAGATTTCGAACATGTGATTAGCAGTATGAAAGCGGGCTTTATAGATCCGACAACCTATATTACGCACCGTGTGGCGTTCGGAGACGTGAAGGCAAATTTCGAAAACTGGCTGAATCCTGACTTTGGAGTAATTAAAGCGATGGTTGAAGTACTTTAACAACGGACTTTAATATAATCCCGGGTACAATCCGTAAGCGCCTACCACTTTGTGGAATGATTTTTGGATACTATTCAGAAATCATTGATATATGGATAATCAAATTACTAAAATCCTCCGTTGGGTAATGCTGCTTATCGCTTTGCCAGCCGGATTGTACCTGGGTAAAACTTTCCTTGCGCCGCTTGCTATTGCCGCTGTGCTTTCCATGATGCTTATTCCCGTCATGGACTGGCTGATGAAAAAGGGACTGGGACGTGGATGGGCTGTGGCTGCGAGTACCTTTGTTCTGATTCTTTTCTTTCTTTTTCTGGGAGGACTGATCACGATTCAGGTTAAAATGATCGCTAAGGATTGGCCGGAGATTGAAAAAACTTCTGTGAAACTTCTTGAAGACGCGCAGGCTTTTATTGAAGACAAAGCAGGTGTGGATCCCGATCAGCAGCTTGAACAGGCAAAAGGAATGCTTGCAAGCCTTGGCAAAGGGGGACCGGCCGCGCTGGGAACTGTGGGAGGAGCCATTGCCAGTACCATTCTTGTAATTGTGTATGTAGTGCTGGTACTTTCTCAGCGCGAGCGTTTTAAGGAGTTTATTTTATTGAATGTAGAAGCCGGCGAACAGACCCGGGTGCGCAAAGTGCTGAAGGAAATCCGTAAAACCTCAGGCGGATACTTTTGGGGAATGTTTAAGGCGATGCTTATTCTTGCTGTTCTGTATGGAACCGGATTTCTGATCGGAGGGATCAAATATGCGCCTCTTCTCGCTTTGATTGCCGCTGTTTTCTCATTTATTCCTTATCTGGGCAATGCTATCGGAGGAGGGCTTGCTGCGATGCTGGCGATGGTATCGGGTGGCTTTACGGCAGTTCTGGTAGTGATCGGTGTTATGTTCGCAGCTCAGATGATCGATAACTATATCACACAGCCGTATGTGGTTGGAAAAGAAGTCGATCTGAACCCGTTTATGACGATTGCCTCAGTGATCGGTTTCGGGCTCTTATGGGGTGTAGCAGGAGCCATTATCGCTATTCCGATCACCGGCATACTCAGGGTGAGTTTCCACCATTTTAAAGAAACGCGCTCTTTTGCATTTTTGATGGGTAATGAAAAGCCCGATTCTGCGCCGGAAGGTATCCGGCAACAGAGAGCTAAAATCAAAAGTATCGACTAGCGCCTAAGTGCTGCTCTTATTTAACTGAGGCAATCATGGGCATTAACACCTGTGATTCCTGCTGAAGTTCGGAAACCAGATACTCGATACGGTTTTTATCAAAAGATGTCATGTGCTCCAACTCCTGGGTGATTGCTGTTACCTGGTTCATGAAGGCAGACGCAGATGCACCCTTAAGTTTATGGGCAGCATTTTTGATACCTGAAAGGTCGTTGTTTTGGTAGTGCTTATTCAGATCAATAACACCCGCTTCCAGCGCTTCCTCTGTAAGAGTCAGGAATTCAGTGATGAATTCCTGGTCGTCCATGTAGGTTGTTTTTAGTAACGCAATGTCGAAATGCTCTTCCTGGTTTTGTTGAGTTACTTTTGGTGTTTCTTCCCGGTGTGCACCAGGTTGGGCGTATCGGGAAATAATCGTTCTGATAGAATCCTCAACAAACGGTTTTGCCACAAAATCATTCATTCCCGCATCAATACATCTGTCTCGTTCACCTTTCACATTCCCTGCTGTGAGCGCAATAATGGGAACATAGCTATTGCTGAAAATATTACGGATTGCAAATGTTGCTTCATAACCATTCATTTCCGGCATCTGAACATCCATAAATATCAGATCCGGTTTGACGCGCTTGCAATGTTCAACAGCTTCCAGGCCATTGGCTGCTTCCAGAATTAGCCCTGCAGGAACAACCTTGGAGATAATGGTTTTGGCCAGGAACATATTCACTGGATTATCTTCTGCGATCAGGATAGTCAAGATGTCCTGATTGATGTCAATAGGATCCGTAGTACCGGCTGGCTCGTTAGCGTATTCCTTTTGCGACAGCCTTGATAAGCAAAGATGTATATCGTTGATTTTTAGGGGTTTCATGAGTCGGTAATTGACCTTCAACTCCTCACACCCTTTGATCACAGTAGCGTCGTCTGCAGAACTGTTCAGCAAGACAATCGGAATATTCTCCGTTTTCAAGGGAAACGTATTCCGGATATGCCTGATCGTTTCCAGCCCATCCATATAAGGCATATGGTAATCCATCAGAATGGCATCGTAAACTGCTTCCGATTCGAGTACTTCCAGTGCTTCAAATCCATTGGTAACCTGATCCGACCGGATATGCATCAATTGCAGCATCCGTTCCACGATAAGTCTGTTGTTCTGGTTATCATCTACGATCAGTACACGTCTGATGGATTCTGCATTGTCCCAGATGATTTGCTCACCGGGCTCTGATGTCATAGTCAGGTCAAAGAAGAACGTACTCCCTACACCATGCACGCTGCTAAGCTGCAGGTGACTGCCCATCATAGCGAGCAATTTGTTGGAGATGGTCAACCCGAGCCCGGTTCCGCCGTATTTCTTGGTTGTCGAGCCATCCTCCTGAAGAAATGCGTCGAATATCTTCGCCTGTTTTTCTTCTCTGATCCCGATCCCTGTATCGCGTACAATGAAGCGGCAGGTAATGTGATCGCTTTGTTCAGGATGGTAGTTTAGTATTTCAATTTTTAATTCTATTTCCCCGCTTTCGGTAAACTTTGCCGCATTACTCAACAGGTTAATCAGTACCTGTTTCAATCTGATTTCGTCTACCCATACAAAACGAGGCAGTTCCGCGGGAATATTCAGCAGCATTTCCAACCCTTTATTCTGTATCGGGAAAGAAATGATGTCTGCCGATTGAGACGTAATATCGAAAATATCACACTTGTCAATATCGAGCTCCAGCTTACCGGCTTCTATCTTGGAAAAGTCAAGGATGTCGTTGATGATACTTAAAAGCGCATTGGCCGATTGATTGACAATCGTCAGATACTGCTTCTGCGTATCATTCATATTGGTTTTTAGTACCAGATCGGTAAACCCGATAATACCATTCAGCGGTGTTCTGATCTCATGGCTCATATTGGCCAGGAACTCTGATTTGGCAATGCTTGCCTGTTCTGACTGTATTTTCGCCTGTTTCAGTTCGTGGCGCACCAATGTGGCTTCTGTGATGTCTTCTGTAAACATCATAATACCACCTACCGAGCCGTCATATTGGTACCAAGGCCGCACTTCCCACTTCAGATACTGGTCAATATCCCAACCTGGAGGACGCCACAGTTCTTCATCACAGGAGATAGTTTCACCTTTTAATGCCTGTTGGTGATGCTTTTTCCAGTGCTCTTTTATGTTCGGGAAAATGTCGTAATGGGAAATTCCGATAATGTTTTGTTCTGTGAGCCGATACTCTTCCATCCATTTCCTGCTCACGGCTATGTATTGTATGTCTCTGTCGAACATTGCTACAGCTGCCGGGGCGTGTTCAACGAAAGCAAGTAAGCGGGCTTTTTCGTTAAAGAGTTCCTGCTCAGCTTTCTTTCTGGCTGTCAGGTCGGTAGCTACGCCAAGGTAACCAATCACTTCATCGTTATGATCCCTGATTGTTGTAGTAACAAGCGTAACTGGCTTAAGCTCACCTGTTTTGGTGCGGTAGGTCCACTCCCGCACTTCGGATTTATTAATTTCTGCTTTATGTACAAATATTCTGAAACCTTCTATCGGGGATCCAAACTCCTCAGTCAGCTCCCTGGAACGTATCTGCATTTCAGAAAGCAGGTGCAACATGCCAGGCTGATTAATCCCCACCATCTCATCAGCGCTGTAACCAAGCAGATTCTCCGCTCCCTTATTGAATACAGTAATAAGCCCGTCGGTGTCTGTTGCGATAATACTTACCTCAGAAGCTGCATTCAGAACATCGTCGAGAAGTTTTTGAGAATTGGCAGTTGCCAGTTCGGCTCTTTTCTTTTCGTCGATGTCCTGGTACATACCGTAAAGTTTTAAGCCCTTTTGTCCATCCGACTCTGCGTGTCCGATGGTCCTGAGCCATTTACTTTCTCCGGTATGGGTAGTAATTTCCAGTTCCAGATCATAGCTTTTTCTTTCATCAATAGCAATCTGAACGGCTTCAGTAATTTTTTTTAACGTTTCTTCATGTTTGTACAGATGCCTGATACTATCGACATCAGGAATATAATCCTGATCTACTCCCAGAATAGATTTAGTAACATCCGACCAATATACCTGGTAATTACTCATGTCGACCTCCCAGCCGCCTACACGTGCCATCTGACTGGTTTGCACAAGCATGTTTTGCACCTTTGCAAACTTTTTAGCCAGCTTCTGACTTTCGGTAACGTCAATCGAATTGCCTACAATATGGTGTTGTCCATTCTCGGTGGTTACAAGAATATTTTGATAGTTCCATATTCTATGCGAGCCGTCCAGGTGGCGGGTAGTCATCAAACCGCTTGATACGCCGTTTTCCTGAATATCGATCAGATATTGTCTGAGTATAACATGATGCTTTTCCGGAATTATATCAAACAGGCTCATTTTCAATATCTGTTCCTTATCATAGCCTAAAAGCTTGGCGCCTACTGTATTGACAGTAAGAAATTTTCCCGCAAGGTCATGTGTGCACATGAATCCCTGTGAGTTCTCAAAAAATGACCTGAAATTATCTTCGCTGATTTTAAGCTTTTCCTCCTTAAGTTTTTCTTCTGTTACATCCCGGCCAATACAGAACAGGTTTCCGGTGCTCTGTTCTGTGGTTGTAACCCATTGAATATATACATAACTGCCATTCTTGTGCCTAACCCGATGTATTGCTGTAGTAGTAGTCTCACCATTTATCAGGCTGGACAAATCCTCGTTCGTCCTGATCTTGTCCTCAGGATGTACCATGTCCTGGAAATGGGTATTGAGGATATATTGTTCATCCCAACCCAGAACATTCGTAAATGCAGGGTTTATTTTCTTAAAATATCCGTCAAAGCTTGCGATGCAAATCAGATCATTACTGAGATTGAACAGCCTGTCGAAATTTCGGCGCTCATCCTTTTTTCTTTGTTCGAGAATCAGCGAAGTAGCCTGATCCGACAACAGTTTCAGTGCCTGCAACTGATCGTCTGTAAGTTTCTTTTTCTCAGAACCTGAGACACAGAAAGCGCCGAGCGTGTAACCGTTAGGATCTATAATGGGATATCCTGCATAAAATCTTACAAAGGGCTCCCCGATAACGAACTTGTTGGTTGCAAAGCGCTCATCCTGAGTAGCGTCCTCAATTTGCATTAATTCTTCTGTCAGAATGGTATACTGACAAAATGAATCCTCTTTGGGAAGCTCTGCCAGATCCATTCCGTATCCTGATATAAACCACTGGGTTGTATCGTCGATCAGGGACAACATCGATATCGGCGTACCACAGATAAGGGATGCCAGCTCAGTCAAACGATCAAATTCACGTTCTTTGACAGTAGCAAGCGTTTTATATTCACGAAGGGCCTGAAGCCTTTTAGCCTCATGATCATTAAGAGGAGAAAAGTTCATTTCGATGTTGAGTGTCGCATTCTAAATGCCATAAATCTCCGTATTTTTTTCCAATAAATAAAGTGACAACACTTTCACGTAAAATGCCGGTAATCAGGATCAGTTCACAATAGCTACTTAGGTGCTGTGTAGCTGTAAAGTAGGCTAATGTTTAATTAACAAGCGAGATGGTTTTTAATCAGCGACAAAAAAATACCTCCTGTTTTTTGAAAACGGGAGGTAGTATACTGACTCAAAATGAATTACTTTTTGCCCATTAAGGTTTCTTTGACAAAATTGCTGTCCCAGCTGTGATCGCCTGTCGAGAAATCAAGGAGAAGATCATCCTGCAGCAGTTTTTCCTGCATTTCAATCTCCCTGCGGGCATGAATCGCATACTCCTTCATGTCACTTCGGGAGCCGGCCAGTCTTTCGAGCGCTTTTTCATCGTAAGTAATAAACTTTTGTCCCTGGCGGGTGGCTGTGTATTTTCTGAAGCCCAACTCCTGCAGTGCATCAATAGCCAGATGAACGGAGGTGTAAAGTGTTTCCCTATAGATATTAGTAACACCCATTTCCATAATCTCGTGGGCATCAAAGCGATTCCTCGCCCTTGCCAGTACTTTCACATGTCCATAATGTTTTTTGACTGTTTTAATCAGTTCTCCGTTGATTTCAGGTGAGTCGAAAGCGGCGATGAGCAGTTTGGCATTTTCTATCCCCGCCGATTTTAACAAGTCTGTTCTGGTGGGATCTCCATAATAGACATTGAAACCCATTCGCCTTAATAATTCCACCTGATCCGAGTTATTGTCAAGAATCGTCGCCTCAATGCCGTTGGCACGCAGTAACCGACCAATGGTGCTTCCAAAGTGACCAAAGCCGGCAATAATTACCTGATGCTGCTGATCTATTGCGTCCGCAGCGCGTTTTTCAGGAACTTCATTTGTACCAAAAAAGCGTGTGATCACTTTTTCGTTGAAAAGCAGCAGCAATGGTGTTGTCATCATACTGATGGCTGTTACAGCAGTAAGTTTGCCGAGCCATTCTTCGTTGATGATATGAAGTTGTCCTGTAAAAGAAAGTAAAACGAAAGCGAATTCGCCAACCTGACTAAGCCCCAGAGCAAACATGAAATTCTGGTCATTTTTTAGTTTGAAGGTTTTTCCAATTACAAACAACACCGCAAACTTGATCAGGATTACAGCGCAGACAATCAGTGCTATTTGTCCGGGCGATTCAGCCAGTAACTGAAAGTTGATGGATGCGCCAACACCCATAAAAAACAGTCCGAGAAGCAAACCTTTGAACGGCTCTATATCACTTTCAAGCTCATGACGGAATTCGCTGTTAGCCAATACTACACCGGCAACGAAAGTTCCAAGGGCAGGACTCAATCCAACGGTTTCCATTAGAAGTGCCACAGCTACAACCAGTAGCAGGGAGGAGGCAGTAAACATTTCTCTCAGACCCGTTTTGGCGATCATGCGAAGCAGAGGCACAACCAGATACGTGCCGATCCCATAAATGGAAGCAACTGCTCCGATTACGATCACAGTTTGCAGCCAGGGATCAAGTCCTCCAAGTAAAGAAGGATGTGCTGATTCGGGCGCTATGCTCGTGGTGGCAAGCAATGGTAAAATGGCCAGGATGGGGATGACCGCTATATCCTGAAAAAGCAACACTGAAAATGATGCCTCACCGGCCTGGGATTTGGAAAGCCCTTTTTCCTTTAATGTCTGCAATACGATGGCCGTTGACGACATGGTCAGCGCCAAACCAATGGAAAAAGACATGGTCCATTCCCACCCCAAAAGCATAAACAGGCCAAAAATAAGTATTGTAGTGCCGATGAGCTGAGAAAATCCGAATCCGGCAATTGCTTTTCGCATTTCCCAGAATGCTTTGGGTTCGAGTTCAAGACCTATCAGAAACAACATCATCACTACCCCGAATTCGGCTACATGCATAATTCCCTCGCCCTCCTGGCCAATAAAGCCGAGTATAAAGGGACCGATGATGATGCCGGAAATCAGATAGCCGAGTACTGAACTCATTCCAATTTTTTTGGCAAGGGGCACGCATACAACTGCTGCCGAAAGGTAAACCAATGCCTGTGGTAGAAAGTCGCTGCTCATGCAATTTTATCTTTTAGTAACCAGTCGTTTAAGTATTCAAATGTCTGAAATTCAGCTACATCCAGTCTGTTGTGCTGAAGATAATCCAGAAGATGCGCATAGTTCCGGCTGAGTGTCAGCAGTTCATCATCACTTATTCTGTGCGATCCCTGTCCTGCAAAGGGCGGCAGATACTGCATATTGCACAAGGTGGTGGTACGGTTAAAAGGCGTCAGAAATTCCTTTAACGTGAAATGATGGTAACCTTCCGGCTGATAGGTGGATCTGGCTCCTCCTGTAGATAAAACCTGCATGACAACCTTGCCTTCCAGTGCTTTCCCGTTAGGTCCGTACGCCCAGCCTGCTTCGAGAACAATGTCTATCCATTGCTTCAAAAGCGCCGGACAGCTGTACCAGTAAACGGGGTGTTGCCAGATAATAATATCATGGTTCAGCAGTAGCTTCTGTTCTCTTTTTATATCAATGTTAAAATCGGGATACTCCTGATAGAGATCATGTACTGTGACACCCTCCGGAATGTGATTGACGAGGGATTTATGCATCCTCGATTTTTCGAAAAGGGGATGTACAAGCAGAACAAGTATGCGGTTTTGCATGAATCAATAGGGTAAGATTATAAAAATTACATCAGGATGTTGTCAACAGGGGTAAGAGCAGGGGGAATCGCGGTTTCTTCGAGCATTTCCCGAAGATCAATTTCAATAGTGCGGCAAATCGCTGTCATCGGTATATCGTTGATCGCATTTTCAAATGGATTTTCGCTGGTGTCGCCAACAACTTCCATGGTATTGAAAACCCAGGCAATCACCATGTAGGCGGGTACTGCTACCCATGCCATTTCCGTTCCGAGCTTAAGGAACTCATTGATGAGGCCAAAAGGAAGAATCAGAATGAAAAGCCACACAAATACTTTGCTGAAATAGGCATACTGACGTGGAAAAGGAAAGTTTTTGATTCTTTCAGCGGCTCCTTGCTGATTGTAAAACTCCTGGATAAGTGCCATCATCTGCACGTAAAAACGCTCATTAATTCCGCCGTTACGAAATATCTGATCAAGTAGTTTTGCCTGAGCTTTAAGGATATGCGTCGCGGGATTCTTTTTGGATAGGAAATATTTGACCTCGGATTCAGCTAAAAATACACTTAATGACAAATGAAGAGGAGCATTGTCATGGCTTCCTTTCAACACGGCGTGAGCGGTGGTATTACTGTCGTTCCAGACACTTTTTTGCCTTAATTGTATTCTAACCGCATTAATATAGGCAATCAGTCCGTGTATGAGTTTTGTCTGAAGTTGTCTTTCAGTCAGTCCCGAAATGTCTGTTTCCGTTTTTACATAGGAAACTGAGTATGTGCCCCATGTACGGCTGGCGTTCACGATGGCACCCCAGATCCTTCTGGCTTCCCATAGCCTTTCGTAAGATGAGTTATTTTTGAAGCCGACATAAAATGCAACCGCCGTGCCGATCAGACCAATGGGAACAAACGAAAATCCGACAGGGATATGGCCCCAGTAGGTGAGGCTGCACAGACAAACGGAATAAATCAGATAAAACAGAAGTGACGGCCAGGCAAAGGACAGGATAATGGACGGCTTGATTTCTCGGGCTGTATACATTGCTTACTCAGAAAGGGGGTAGGTTTCAGGCGTAAGTTTTAAAAAATCAGACAGCCGGGAAATGCAACCTGATGTGAAACGGAAAATTTCCGGCATCAAGCTGAAAATACGCCGCTTAAAATTTTCTAATCATGAAAGCTCTTCAAACCACTTTTTAAATACCGGCACACGCTCTTTGCTGATCAGGATCTGATTGGCTGAAACGGGCAATGTACGAACCAGAAGCCGGCCGTTGAAGTAAAGTTCTATTTCACTGATACTTTCCCGGGCGATGATAAATTGTCTGTTGGCTCTGAAAAAACTTGCAGCGTCGAGCTGGTTTTCAAGTTCTTCCAGGTTTTTGTCAATCACAAAATTACGGTCATCATGTAAAGTTGCAACCACAACACTGTTACGGATAGTAAGCCAAGCGATATCCGTATCCTTCAAAGGAATGAGTTTGTCGCGAAAGGGTACTAGAAAACTTCGCCTAGGATTTTTCCTTTGCAGGATCTGCGAATGCATCAGCTCTTCAAGATACTTGATTTTGGTAATCGCATTTTCTTCATTGAGCTGGTAGTATTTGTCAAGAGCGAATTTGAGTGATTCCTGCCGGATTGGTTTCAGCAGATAGTCGATACTGTTTAGTTTGAAGGCGCGCATGGCGTACTCATCGTGCGCGGTCGTGAATATAACCGGACAACTGATCGAGATCTGTTCGAAAATCTGAAAGCAGGTTCCGTCACCGAGCTGAACGTCTAAAAAGATAAGATCCGGTATAGGATTAGATGAAAGCCAATCCACTGCCAGTTCAACGCTTTCAAGTATATCAAGAATTTCAGCTTTCGGATTAATCCGCTGAATCAGCTGAGTAAGATATTGACCTGCCGGAACTTCGTCTTCTATGATGAGTATTTGTGTCATGGAGCTTCAATGAGGGGTACCTTTACGGTAAATTGTTCGTCCTTCTCCAGATGTGAAGGGTTAATGCCAGTTTGAATTTTATATCTTTTATCCAGATTTTTCAGACCAATTCCCGTTCCGGGAACATCAAGTTTTTTGTTTACCGAGTTCTGAACGATCAATGACTTTTCACTTTCGTTTAATTTTATCTCAATAAAAAGTACCTGATTGGAAGTAATTACATTGTGTTTAATCGCATTTTCGATCAGGATTTGAAGCGATAACGGAATGATGAACCATTCTTTGGTTGTACATACATCCTCAAAAAAGAAAAGAAGCTTTTCGCCAAAGCGTGCTTTGTACAGGTCCAGATAAGATTTGGCTGCTGCCAGCTCGTCGCTCAGGAGCACCAGACTCTGGTTTTGCACTTTCAGGTTATATCTGAGAATGTCAGACAGATCCAGCACGATACGCTGAGCAAGGTCCGGGTTGGTGAAAATAGAAATGTTCAGAATGTTGAGCGCATTAAAAAGAAAATGGGGGTTGAGCTGATTTCTGAGCGCTTCGAGTTGCGCCTTGATTTGCTCTACTTTAAGCAGCTCATTTTCCAGCGCAACGCGGTAATAGGCCTGAGAGGCAAGCAGAAAATTGCGGTAGCCCAGAATAGCAAGCAGTAACAGAAAATGATAGAGGTAGTATACAATCCTGAAAATCAGAATATCGCTGTTGTCTTTATCCAATGCCAGTTTTAACTGAAAGAGGATTTCATTGAGCGAAAAAAAAAGAATGATCATCAGTGCCATCTGAACATATATTTTCTGATCGTTGAACCAGCTCGGAATTTTATAGGTATAATTCAGACATATGTATAGAAATATCCAGGCGAACTCGAAACTGATTACAAACTGTATCAGAATATCCAGGATGCTAATACCATACTGCCCATCAAATGACAGAGCCTCCCATACAAATATCAGTCTGGGGATGGTTGCCAGCAGGCTCAAAATAAAGCAGAGACGCCAACCTAATGACATCCCTTTGCTGTAATCGACATTTGCGCTCATACCTGAGTGGTATAAAGTCGGTTCTGACCGAATGCAGGCAGGTTTTGATGGAGTTGATTTTGCTGGATTAACCGGGCAACAGATTCAAGCAGATTAACTTCCGCCTCTGACCATTGCCTGGCGTTCATCATGTCTTCCAGACCGATAAAGCCGTTCCAGGTGTCGTTGTTGTGCAGTGGCACAGCCAGCACGGATTGGGCATCACGTTGGTTAAGCCAGTGTTTTTCTTCGGCAGGAAGCGACTTAAGATCTCCCTGAACATGTTGTTTGGATACAAAAAGGTTATTCCATCTTTTGAAATTAGGGATATCCGTAGTTTTTACTGTACGGCTGTTAACCCCGGGAGCGGACACCTCATTTTGCTGAACGATAATTTCTTCTCCATCCGGCGTTGATTTTTTTGTATACAGATAAATCCTGCTCAGATCCAGCGCTTCGAGAATGATCGTGAAGACATTGGCTATAGAATGGTCAGCCTGTTTTTTATCTAAATTTTCTACTGATAATTCTTCCTCACAAATCGCAAGAACCTTTCTGTGCAGGCTGCTGCTGTTCTGATGAATTTTTTCAATATTCTGCCTTGCGTTGGATTTCCACTTGGAAAGCGTGTGCTCCATCGCCGACAGCCAGGAACTCTGTTCAGAGCTGGTAATGTAAAAGTCGGTTGCCAGTAGTGACAACGCTTTTTCTGAGGTGGTAGGGCAGTGGCCTTCTGCCATTACAAGACATGGGCTGAGTTTTCCCAGAACAGACATAAGATCAGCAACTTGTCCGTCCGGCAAAGTGCAGTTAGAAATGATCAGGTCAAATTTGGATTGGTGGCAGGCTGCCAGAGCTTGTTGCTTAGATCCCACCTTTGTAGCTTGAAATTGATAACCGGCGTTAGATAGTGATTCGGAGATAAGAGGTTGCCAGTCTTGTCTGATTGCAACGATTAATAAATTTAAGGGTTCCATTGCGAAGTTGTACGTTGAGGGTTGGTTTTAACAATAACGTTTAGCGCTTAACCAGCTTAATTGACGGAGAGAGTAAAGCTCCTGTCCATAAATCCACCTTGACTTTTCAAAACTTACAATCTGTAAGAGATATTACCGTGGATTTTTAAATAGTACTACTTAGGCTGCCAAATTTAGTGCAATATATGTGCAAAATACTATAATTATCTTAGAATAAATTTTTAAAACTACTGACGATCACTCAACTAGCAGGTTGTCGTTACTTTTTAGATGACTATGTGATTTTTTTGAGACACACTTTTACTATTCGTGCCTGTGGCGCATAGAATTAGGGCTACAAAAGTTCACTTCGGGAATTGAACGGTTTAAAGTCTCGAATCAACTGGTTCAAGTCTTTTTTTTACAGTTTCAGTCATGATTTTGAGTTTGCAAGACATTTGATCTGCCAAATTTACTGCATCAATAAGCGGAAACGGGAATATTTCCTTGATGAATCTGGCAATTAAACGTTATAAAAACTTCCTAATCCAATGTCAAAGAAAATTTTAGCTGTTCTCTCGGAATACGGTTACTGGGGAATAGAACTGGTAGGCCCTCTTGAAAAACTTGAAGAAGCAGGTTATGTAGTAGAATTCATAACCCCAAACGGCAAAAAAGCCGAAGCATTACCACCCAGCTACGATACCACTTACGTAGATCCTCCTCTTGGTACTTGCGTAACAACGCCGCTGGCTGCAGAGAAAGTAAAGGCTTTTGAAGCAACCAACAGATTGGAGAAGACCAGAAACCTTTCCCTGGAAATTCCTGAACGCCCTTATTTTTCCACGCCTGATTTCCTGCGGGCATTTGAGCAGTATTTTGCTGATCTGAAAACTGCACAGGAAAACCTGACAGAAGAATATGCAGCATTACTTTTGGTGGGCGGTAGTGGCCCGATCATTGATATGGTGAATAACCAGCGCGTCCACGACCTGATCTTAGGATTTTATAAGAAAAACCTTCCTGTTGCCGGGATTTGCTATGGTGTTGCACCGCTGGTTTTCGCACGTGATTTCAACGAACGCAAATCAATTATTCTCGGCAAGCACGTTACAGGACATTGTATTGAATACGACTACCACGACGGAACCGGCTTCCTGCATACCGATCTGAATATGGGACCTCCTCCCTATGTTCTTGAATACATTTTGAGCGACGCGGTAGGGCCGGAAGGTCAGTATCACGGAAACTTTGGTAAAGAAACTTCTGTAATCGTCGATTATCCGTTCATCACGGCGCGCTCGCTGCAATGCTCTTTTGAGTTTGGCGAACAGTTTGTGAATGTGCTCGACAAAGGTCTGACACGTTATGGCTGGTAAAACAGGGAATCAGAAGATTATCGAGCAGTTTCTGGCCGACGGCATGGATCACATGTTCGGAAATCCGGGAACCGTAGAGCAGGGTTTCCTTGACGCTGTGGAGGAGTATCCGGAAATGAAATACATCCTGACGTTACAGGAAAGTATTGCCGTCATGGCAGCCGACGGATATGCACGTGCCACACAGAAACCGACACTGGTTCAGTTGCATAGTTCCCCGGGTATTGGAAATGCGGTGGGGGCGTTGTATCAGGCCAAACGGGGGCATGCTCCCTTGGTGGTAATCGGTTCTGACGCAGGGACGCGCTACATGAACATGGATGCACAGATGGCCAATGACCTTGTAGGTATGATGGCGCCGGTAACTAAGTATTCAACCATGGTGCATTCTTCCAAATCGGTACTCAGAACCCTGCGCAGAGCAATCAAAATTGCCGCCACGCCGCCGATGGGTCCTGTGTATGTTTGTCTTCCGATGGACGTGCTCGACGAGTTGAACGATGAAGAAGTGATCCCGACGCATATTCCATCGACCAGGGTGTTGCCTTCCGCAGAGCTGATTAACGACATGGCCGATGCCTTGCTGGCTTCACAAAAACCTATGATTTTCGTAGGTGACGGCGTGGCTTACTCCGGGGCGATTCCCGAACTGACTGCCGTTGCGGAGCTTTTGGGCGCAGAAGTATATGGGGTAGAGTTCGGAGATCTGGTCATGGATAATTCGCATCCGTTGTACCAGGGAACCACCGGCCACATGTTCGGCGAATACAGCAAACCGATCACTACAAAGGGGGATGTAAATCTTGTCGTGGGCACTTATATGGTTCCCGAAGTCTTCCCGGATCTGGGTGAGATTTATGCTCCGGACGCGAAAGTCATTCACATAGACCTGAATGCCTACGAGATTGCTAAAAATCACCGCGTTGATATCGGTGTGGTAGGCGATCCAAAGCTTTCACTGGAAGCACTGTATGATGTTTTGAACGACAGAATTACGCCGGCGCAGAAAGAAAAAGCAGCAGCACGGATTGAAGAAATCACTGCTCAGAAAAATAAAAAAATCGCAGCGGAGCTCCAGGCTGATCTTGGCCGGAAAGGAAATCATCCTTTGCAAATGGCGCAGTTTTCCAGTGCCCTGGCAGAAAAATTACCTGCCGATACCATCGTTTTTGATGAAGCGCTTACCAGCTCGCCAGCGGTGACAAGATATATAGTGCCAAAGGTAGCCGGAAATTACTTCGTCACACGTGGCGGATCGCTGGGTGTAGGTTTTCCCGGTGCGATCGGTGCGAAACTTGCTAACCCTGAGAAAACCGTTATTGGCTTTTCGGGCGATGGCGGAAGCATGTACACGATACAGGCGCTTTGGTCGGCAGTCAGGCATAACACCGGAGCCAAGTTTGTGGTCTGCAACAATGGATCATATAAACTCCTTCAGCTCAATATCGATGTATACTGGCAGGAACGGGAGATTCCGAAACATGACCATCCACTTTCATTTGACCTTTCCTATCCTGCGATCCGCTTCGATTTGCTGGCGCAGTCTATGGGAGTAGATGCAGTGAGGGTAGAAAAGGAAGAAGAGATTGCCCCGGCCATTGAGCGTATGCTGGCAGATGACAAGCCGTTTCTGATCGATCTGGTTTTACAAGGTGATCATAAGGCCGACTGGGTCAAAACAAATTGCTCACAATAAGTAACTAATGGCTATGAGCTGTCAGCTTTTTGAGATTACCAGCTAACCACAAAACTGTAAACGCTTAACTCATCATTATTAACTCATAATTTCCAATGCTTACTCAGGAATCCATTGAAAAATTAGCAGAAGTCTGGTATCGTAAACTGGACGTACATGCTCCTCAGGTTGAATTGCTACCCCTGATCATTGATGAAGGTCTGGAAATGGTTTTTCCTGAAGCGACAGTTTACGGCTGGGCTGGATTTGAAGGCTGGTTTCAGCGTGTTGTTCGCATCTTTTTTGACGAAGTACATACTGTAAAATCGGTTGTAGCCGACATTACCGGCGATACTGCAACCGTCAAAGTGGTGGTACAGTGGGAAGCCAGTGTATGGAATGCTCCGGAAGCTTACAGTAAAAGAATTGCCTGCGACGCGTTCCAGACCTGGGAAGTGAAATCCGATGGAAATGGTGGCGCATTAATCACAAAATACATTGTAGACGGATTGGAATACCACGAGGGCTCAGCTACGCTGTAGCAACCTCTTACACAACCTGTTGACCTGATCTGGCGACAGATCCTCACTACTGCAGAAAAGTAGACCCTTCTTTATTTAATGTTATGGAAAATTTCAAGTATATCAAAGTCAATAAGGTCGTTCTCGAAACAGTGACAATCCACTGTGTACAGTCGCCCGAAGACGGAGAACTTACTAATGCCCAATTGATCGAAACTGCTGAAAAACTCATCCTTGTCGATACGCTTCAGCTCAAACCTCATTCAGAAGAACTCCGGACTTACATCGAAAGTATCGGAAAACCGCTGGATAGGATCATTATTACACATCTTCATCCGGATCATTGGATGGGTGCACCAGCATTTGCCGGAACACCGGTATATGCACTCCCGGAAGTAATTGGTGCAATTAACGCGATGGCCGATTATTTCATTGGTTACCACAGAAGCCTGCATCCCGACAACGCAGATCAGGTGATTTTCGCGGAGAAAAACTTGCCGGCCGAAGTGCTTGCAGAAGGAATTCTGACGATTGACGGTGTCGATCTGAATCTTATCAAAGTGCTTGATACAGAGTGTCAGGTGAATTTGATTCTGGAGATTCCGGCAGAGAAGGTACTTCTTGCGCAGGACCTGATTTACAATGAAGTGTATGCCTTTTTTGGAGACAAAACATCGGGTGGTCAATACAGTTTTGATAACTGGATCAGCATACTTACGAGGCTGAAAAGTAGAGACTTTCTGCACGTTTTCCCTGGTCACGGTGAGCCAACAGATGCATCAGTGCTTGACAAACAGATCGCTTACCTGCAATACGTTAAACAGTTGGTATATCAGGGGCTTCAGGGACAGGAACTGATCGGAAAGATTATTTCAAAATATCCTGACTATAAGCTGCCTCTCACGCTGCACATGTCTAATTACATGTTGTTTTTATATCCCAATCCATAATTATTTGTTCCTCAAACCCGACCTTTTCAAATGAAAAATATTCCTGATACTAAGCTTGGTAAAATGTATACCGAGCACATCCAGCATATTCTCGATAAAAACATAGAAGCGCTTCTGGACCAGTATACAGATGATGCCTTACTGATCAGCAGCTTCTCAAAGGCTCCGGTTGTTTATCAGGGGCGTGAGCAGGTGAAAGAACACATGCAGGGCATTCTGGGTATCGACGGTCTGGAGTCCGACATCGTATTCTGGGCTGAAACTGCAGAGCCTGAAACACTGATGATTACAGAACAAATCACCATGACTGTGGGCGGTGAAAAAAGCGAAATGCGCTTTGCCGATAGCTGGGTGTTGAAAGATGGAAAAATCGCCATCCATTTTGCCGGAATGGTTCAGCATCCGGATGGTTCTCTTGCCTAAACATTTACCTCCCCTCACAAAATGAAACTCAGTAATCACGTAAACGGTCACTTCTGTACTTCTGAAATAGAAGGCAGAACTTTATTGATTACCTATCTGCGTGAGCATCTGGCATTAACCGGTACAAAGGAAGGGTGTAGTTCTGCTTCCTGCGGTGCATGTACGGTTTTGGTCAGCGGCAAGGCGACCAAAAGCTGCCAGGTTCTCGCAATTGAAACCGAAGCACAAGAGATCCAAACGATTGAAGGATTGGCCACTGCCGATGGGTTGCACCCGCTGCAAAATGCATTTTGGGAGAATTTTGCTGTGCAGAACGGCTTCTCAACTCCGGGTACGATCATGGCCATGATGGAATTGTTGAACGAAAACACAGCTCCGTCAGATGCAGAAATTAAAGAACGGCTTTCTGGTAACCTGAGCCGGGAGTCTGGTTATGAACAGGTAGTTGCTTCTGTGAAAGCTGCCGCTGCCAAAATGAAAGGGGCGGAAGTGGCAGGCGGTATTTCATCAAACGGGAAATACATAGGCAGCTCTGTCAAAACGCGGGATACTGAAAAACTGATTACCGGTGAAGGAAAATTCATCGCCGATATGGAATTACCAGGCATGTTGCACGCAGCGATATTGCAAAGTCCTGTTGCCCATGCGATTATAAAAGGTGTTGATACCAGCGAAGCGGAGGCCATGCCTGGCGTTGTGCGCGTATTCACAGCGAAGGATACAACAGGCATTATGCCAATGCCGGTCATCTGGATTCCACCATTTACAGAAAGTCATTTTCTGCCACATCCGTCAGGAATCGTGCCAGGTTCGCATACCGTTTTTGCTACGGATCGTGTTCGGTTCGCGGGTGACCAGCTCGCTGCAGTGGTTGCAGAAACACGGCAACAGGCCTACGATGCGCTATCTAAGATCAGAGTAGACTATGAAGCCTTACCAGTCGTGCTGGATGCGGAAGAGGCAAGCCAACCGGGTGCTCCGCAGCTCCACGAAACGGCACCGAATAATATCATGATCCACACCATCTTCGGCGACAGCGAGGCTACCGAAAAGGCAATTGCAGAGTCGGAAGTGGTAGTAGAACAGAAAATTTACAACCAGCGCATGATGCACAACACGCTTGAAGTGCGTGGTGCGTTGGCAAAGTACGACCCTGCTACACAGGATTATACCCTTTGGGCCAATACGCAGATCCCGTATCCGCATCGTTTGCTGATCTCGCTGTATGTGCTGGGCATTCCCTATAACAAGCTGAGGGTGATTGTTCCTTTCATGGGTGAAAGCAATGGTTGCAAGGGTAATCTTTATCCTGATACACCACTGGTGCTTTGGATGGCCAAGGAACTTGGCAGACCAGTCAAATGGGTAGATACCCGTGCAGGATTTGCCCGCAATACAGCCCAATCCCGTGACCAGATCCAATATGTAAAAATTGCCGGAACGGCCGAAGGTAAACTGACGGCGTTAAGCTGCGTAGCATTCAGCAATGTAGGGGCATATCCGGTGATCAATGCACCAGGACAACCGCTTCCGCTGATTGGCAGAAGTATTCCCGGAGCTTATGTGATACCGCATGCTTCGTATGAAGTGAACGTGGTATACACCAACAAAGTACCGACAGCACCAATGCGCGGATCGGGCAGGGCTGAGGCCATTTTTCTGATCGAGCGTGCTATTGAAATGTTTGCAAGAAAAATAGGCAAAGATCCGGCGGAAGTAAGAAGGATGAACATGGTACAATCTGATCAGTTTCCTTATGAAAATGGTCTTGGCTGGACTTACGATTCCGGGAATTATGAAAACACGCTTGATATCGCACTCGAAAAGGCAGGATACGCTACGCTGGAAGCACAAAAGGCCGAAGCGCGCGCCCGCGGTAAGTTGCTGGGACTCGGTATCGGTTCTTATGTGGCTGTGGCAGGAGTAGGGAACTCCGGCAAAATGGGTGGCGAGGGCCTGATGAGCGGAACCTGGGGTAGCGCTTATATTCACATTGCGCCATCTGGCGAAGTGGCAATCACTACCGGGGCACAACCACACGGGCAATCCCAGCAGACCACATTTGCCCAAATCGCTGCTGAAGAATTACAGATACCGATGGAGTATGTGACCATCAAACATTCCGATACGGCCAATCCGCTCTATTACGGGCAGGCAAGTTACGGCAGCCGTTCGCTTAGCGTGGAAGGTGTGGCTGTACAAAAAGCTTGTCAGATGATGGTAAAAAAAGCCAGAGAATTTGCGGCATATCTTTTCAAAATGCCGGTTGATCTGATTGAATATAAAGAAGGCAAAGTAGTAGGAACGCCGGCGCCTGAACAGGCCGTGATGACGCTGCAACAGGTGGCGCTTATGCTTTGGTTTGGCTGGGATCTGCCCGAAGGCATGGATCCGGGTCTGGAAGGTTCTGCTTATTTTGATCCCAAGAATTTCAATTTCCCATTCGGCACGCACATCGCTGTGGTAGAAATTGATGAAGAGACTTGTGAAATTG
Organism: Dyadobacter luteus; assembly: GCF_003383615.1. Classification (GTDB taxonomy): domain Bacteria; phylum Bacteroidota; class Bacteroidia; order Cytophagales; family Spirosomataceae; genus Dyadobacter; species Dyadobacter luteus. The sequence goes on along the minus strand of NZ_QNUL01000001.1, from coordinate 307,289 downwards.
ATCTTGTCAGATACATCGCAGTTGATGATTTCGGAACGGTTGTCAATCCTGAAGTGGTCAACGGACAGACTTATGGCAATATCGTACTCGGTATAGGACAGGCTCTTGCCGAAGAAGTAAAGTATTCACCCGAAACAGGGCAGGTTTTGAGCGACGATCTGGACTCGTATATGGTTCCACGTTCGGGATGGTTTCCCAAGGTTGAATTGTATCGTACTGAAACACCTTCTCCATCCAATTCACTGGGGGCGAAGGGTGCGGGAGATGTGAGCAATCCTCCTGTGGCGCCAGCGATGGTGAATGCCATTTGTGATGCGTTGTCCGAATTTGATGTCAGGCATATCGACATGCCGGTAACACCGGAAAAGATTTGGGAAATTTTACAACAACAAAACTCACCTGTCGAGCTATGATTCAGAATCCTTTTTCATACACCGCACCTGATTCTATTGCCGAAGCGTTTTCGCTATTGAGCAAGAGTGGCTCAGAAGTATTCACGGGTGACCAGGCATTTATTGGCAATACAAAAACGGGTCATGCACGTCCGTCAACGGTAGTAAGTCTGCGGAATATACCAGGCTTAAATTCGATCATTCAACATGGTGATCAGCTCATTATCGGTTCGTCGGTTTCCTTTTCAGCAATGCTTGCTGATGCTGCGATTGGCTCGGTTCCGGTGCTTGTGGAAGCACTCAGAGCAATTAAGGATCCGCATTTAAAAAACCATAGCAATGTAGGAGGAGCACTTTATCATCGATCCACTTCACACGGGCCCCTGCTGGCTGCATTGCTTTCTCTGGACGCAAGTGTGAGCCTGTCAGATCCATGGGGAGACAAAAATATAACACTGGAAAATTACCTTACAGCCGGATCAGGGCAGGGAGAAATCATCAAAAGTGTTACTCTGACTATAAATAGAACTGCCGCGGGCTCGTTCCGTCACATCGACTATCTCAAAGTGGGCGAAATTGTTTGTGGCGCTGCGGTTGTGCTGGCTACCAAAGGAGAAACTATTTCGAAAATAAGTGTAGCTGCCTGCGGTTGTGTTTCAATTCCGGTGAGATTGAGAAATCTGGAAAACTCACTTACAGGGGTTAAAGTTTCGAGAGAGAATATTGAAGCTGCGCTCCATGAACTTCCGACGGACGAGTTGACGCTGTCGAATGTAAATATATCCAATCCGTCCTATCTGTTTCATTTATTAAAGGTTCTGATCAAAAGAGCTGTTTTGAAAAGCTAATATTCAACCATCCGCATTATGACAAATCAGGAATTTTACGACAACCACCTTGTGCTTTTAGGAAATAATGATGTCAACGAACTTGTTGAACATGATTACCACGACGACGCTGAAATGATACTGCTGGTAGCAGAAGAACCGATTTATATAAAGGGAAAGGCTGCACTTAAAGTCCAGCTCGGAGATTACCTGGCCAACATTTACCGTGGCTTTGTTTCCACCCAGAAACTGGCCATTACAGACGACAGTATTCATCTTGAAGCTACCATCATGACTGCCTGGGGAGAATCGAAAGTATACGATGCATTGTATCTGAGGGAAGGCAAAATATTCAGGCATTATTCAGGCTTGAAGGGCTGATTGTCTAAAATAATTTCATTGGTTATGAGTTAGTTATAGTCTTTTTCATGGCCTGCATTTTTAAATCCTACACAATAAACCTTTAACAACAAGATGAGCAAGAAAGTACTTATCCTCGCATCAAACGTAGGCCTGTGGGGCGAAGAATTACAGGCTCCATGGGATGCTTTGAAACAAGCAGGGTTTGATTTGACCCTGGCCACTCCCAAAGGACTTACGCCACTTCCGATGGAGCTGAGCATGGACAAAGATTTTATTGATCCTATGCAAAATTATAACGTGAATCCAGCTGAAGTAGTTGACCGTATCAACCAGATTCTGGATATAGGCGAGTGGGATTCACCCATAAAAATCGAAGATGCCAACATCTCTGACTACGACGCTTTGGCAATTGTAGGTGGTCCGGGCTCGGCGCTGGATATTGTGGGAAATCCATTCGTGCATGAGCTTTGCGTCAATGCTTACAAACAAGGCAAAATCCTTGGCGCGCTGTGCTACGCAGTGGGCGCGTTCGTATGGTCACGTGAAGACGATACGCTGCACAGAAGCATCATATATGGTAAAAAAGTGATCGCCCACCCGCGCGAGTGGGATTTTACAGGACCCATGGGTTATTCACTCGTGCGCGCTTCGGAAGAAAATGAAGGTACGAACCTGGTAAGTCAGGGATTTGCATTTCCCCTCGCGGTTATTGTGGAAGACGCAGTCGGGCCTAATGGCCGGGTTTATTCTGATGCAACTGCCAACAGAACCAAGCCACAGGTGCTTTTCGATTTTCCATTTGTAACAGCACTTTCAGTAGAGTCCTCTATTGCATTTGGTGATAAACTTGTTGAAGTGTTGAGCTAAAGCTGTTCAATGCATTTATAATGAAATGGTTAAGTGTGATGCCTGCGGGCTTACTCAACGTTATTTTGAAATTAATTATATCTCTAATTAAGCATCCTCATGAAACTGGCCGGCAAGAAAATCGGTATTCTCTTTGAAGCTGATTATTACGAAAATGAAATCTTCTATTACCAATACCGCTTTCCTGAAGAAGGTGCTGAAGTACATTTCTTAACCAGGCTTTGGGGACAGGATAAAATTACCTTTCATGGTCACGAATACCGTGCTCCCATGGACTGCCGGAAGTCGTTTGAGAACATGAGTGACGAAGAACTCCGCAGCTACGATGCCATCATCGTTCCTTCCGGAATGGTCTCAGACCGTCTTCGGTATACAGAAGATGTTGAAAAAATTCCGCCGGCAACAGCGTTTCTGAAAAGGGTTTTTGCTGAACCTGCTATTCTGAAAGGTATCATTTGTCACGGTTTATGGCTCGTAGCACCTGCCACAGAGCTTGTAAAGGGACGTAAGCTCGTATGTCATAACAATCTGATCGGTGATGCCAGAGCATACGGCGCTATTTACACCAATGAGGATGTGGTTGTTGACGGAGACCTGATTACAGGCCGGTCGGGTGGGCATGCGCATCTGTTTGCTAAAAAGATTATAGAGACCCTTTCCATCAGCTAATCACACAACTATGAAGACGACCTTTTTTCATCTGGCACTCACTGTCAAGGATCTGGCGGTGTTTGAAGCTTTTTATGCGAAATATTTCGGTTTCAGAAGAGCTCGGGTCATTGAACTGGGGGACGACGCACAGCTCGTTTTTCTGAAAAATGATGACAATTTCTACTTCGAAATTTTTCCGCCTGAGGAACAGCGTCCTTGTCCGATGGCCGAAGCGGACGGACCCCATTATCCCGGACTTCGCCACATGGCATTCTCAGTGGCTGATGTCGATCAAAAGCTTGCTGAAATGGGTGATGACGCAGTTGTTACACTTGGCCCGCTTCACTTTGATGACGTCATCGAAGGCTGGAAAACGGTTTGGCTGAAAGATCCGGAAGGCAATATTATAGAAGTCACACAGGGCTACAGAGATCAGGAAGATTTGGCCTGATATCAAACCCTAACCTTTTACTGAGTTCAACGCTTAAATCAAAACCCTTTTTAATGCTCAAAATATGAATATAAACTTCACCTTTTCAGACACTATCGCCGGTTATGTTACCGGATATAGCCAACAGGAACGCTGGTTTACTCTTGAAACCTCTGATAAGAGAGCTTTTAAGGTGAATCTGATTGCCTCCACTTATGCAAGGAGTGTTCAGAACCTTACCGAAGGCTGGCAGGATCCGGGCGATATCAATAACTTTCTTTCCAACGAAGGCCAATATGTTTTCGCGTATGGCACCTTTTATCCTAATGCTGGAGAAGAAACGGCTACTTTTGAAGCACAGCAGCTCATTTTTCCGGGTAAGGAACCCAAAAAATACCGCCACGAAGAACAGAATTACTGGATCACCCAGATCGACTCAATCGCATCAAGCTATCTGAAATGGCAGTTTGACTACCCAAAGGAGGAAATCAACTACAAAAATTACCGTACTATGCTTCACCTGGGTGGAGCTAAAAAAGGAGATTATCTGCAGGAAACAGATACCATTTCCCGTATGGTTTACGGATTTGCCTCCGCTTATCTGCTTACTGGGAAGGATGAATTTTTGGAAGGTGCTGAGCTTGGAACCGAATACCTGCGCGATCACATGCGGTTCTTTGATAAGGACGATGATCTTGTATACTGGTACCATGGTCTGAAAGTAGAAGGCCAAAAGGAAACCAAACTGCTTACTTCCGAATTCGGCGATGATCTGGATTCACTTCCGATGTATGAGCAGATTTATGCGCTTGCAGGCCCTACGCAAACATATCGTATCACTGGCGACAGACGTATCCGTGAGGATATCGACAAAACGATGGATCTGTTTGAGAAATATTTCAAAGACAATGAAGGGGAAGGCTACTTCTCTCACTTGCATCCGATTACGCTGGATGCACGCGAGGAGTCACTGGCGCACAACCGCGCCCGCAAAAACTGGAACTCGGTGGGTGACCATGCGCCGGCTTACCTGATCAATTTGTATCTGGCAACAGGTGAGAAAGCACATGCCGACTTTCTGGAATATACATTCGATACCATCACCAAATACTTTCCCGATTACGACAACAGCCCATTTGTTCAGGAGAAATTCTTTGAAGACTGGAGCGCCGACCAAACCTGGGGATGGCAACAGAACCGCGCAGTGGTAGGGCACAATCTTAAAATTGCCTGGAACCTGATCCGTCAGCAGTCTCTGACTCCTAAGGAGGAATACCTCGCTTTTGCGAAAAAAATTGCAGAACTGATGCCGGAAGCCGGTTCAGATCAGCAGCGCGGAGGCTGGTACGACGTGGTAGAACGAGCTACTAAAACCGGTGGTAAACACCAGTTTGTATGGCACGACCGCAAAGCGTGGTGGCAACAGGAGCAGGCCATTCTTGCCTATCTGATCATGTATGGTGTTTTGGGTAACGAAGAGTACGAGAAACAAGCGCGCGAAGCAGCATCATTCTATAACGCATTTTTCCTTGATAACGACGATGGCGGGGTGTATTTCAATGTTTTCTCGAATGGGATGCCTTACCTGCTGGGAACAGAACGTTTCAAGGGAAGTCACTCTATGAGTGCTTACCACAGTACAGAGCTTTGCTATCTGTCGGCGGTGTATATCAACCTGTTGATTACCAAACAACCGACGTATTTCTACTTTAAACCCTATCCGAACGGATGGAAAGATAATATCCTGAGGGTTTCTCCGGACATTCTTCCAGCCGGTAGTATTTACATCAGCGAAGTGTTTATTGACGATGTGCCTTATACCGACTTCGATGCGTACGGTTTGACTGTGAAGCTCCCCGAATCGGAGGAACGTTTACGGGTGAAGGTTCAGATCAGTTCTGCGAAATAACAGGGCCGATATCAAAAGCTAATAATTAACAGCTGATAGCTTAAAGCTAAAATTATGAAAGTAACATTGACGGATCAGGAAGAAATCACGGTTGTGGAGGTCACCGGAGATATAGATAGTAAAACCGCGCCTGAATTTGAGCGCAACGCGAAGCTGGCCACCGACCGTAATGACAAGATTGCAATCGATCTGACAGCGGTTGAGTTCATGTCCAGTGCCGGTTTGCGCGTTTTGCTGATGGTTTACAGAAATATCAAATCACAGAATGGAAAAGTCATTCTGGTCGGTGTTTCAGAAGACATTCAGGATGTGATGTCTACCACAGGTTTTATCAACTTTTTCAAAATTGTTGGTACTGTGGCTGAAGCAGTTGTCATTCTAAAACAGGATTAAGAAATGGCAACAGATATCAGAATTGACTATTATCCAACCCACGAACAGGACGGAATTAAATTCAGAAGAGGTCATGTACTGCCTTTCGGCGCTACGATGGTTCCTAACGGAGTTAATTTCAGCATCTATTCCAGCGAGGCGATTGACTGTACTCTTGTTTTGTTTGAACGGGGGGAGGATGCGCCTTATGCAGAAATTCGGTTCCCGGAGGAGTTCAGGACAGGAAATGTGTATTCCATGATCGTTTTCGATCTGGACTATGAGCGTCTTGAATATGGCTACCGGATGGACGGCCCCTTCAATCCTGAACAGGGGAGCCGCTTTGATAAAAACATCATTCTCAGCGATCCTTATGCGAAGGCAATAGGAGGGCGGGATACCTGGCTGGCCACGCCCAACTGGGACAACGTTTATCCATACCGCTCCCGTTTGGTATTTGAAGATTTCGACTGGGAAAATGACCATCCGCTCGAAACGCCGATTGAAGATCTGGTGATTTATGAAATGCATGTCAGAGGATTTACGCAGCATCCTTCATCGGAGGTCAAGAATCCAGGCACGTTCGCAGCTATCAAAAGCAAAATCGCTTATCTGAAAGAATTGGGTGTCAACTGTGTTGAACTCATGCCGATCTACGAGTTTGATGAATGGGAGAACAGCAAGGAAAATCCGGTAACAGGCGGGCTTATTGTCAACTTCTGGGGATACAGTACCGTCAATTTCTTTTCTCCCAAGGCGGGTTATGCTGCCACCGGAAAATTCGGAATGCAGGTAGATGAGCTGAAAACTCTTATCAAAGAACTGCACAAAAACGGAATTGAGGTGATGCTGGACGTTGTATTTAACCATACTGCTGAAGGTGACCACCGCGGACATACGATTTCTTTCCGGGGAATAGACAACAAAACGTATTACATGCTGACGCCGGAAGGTTATTATTTCAATTTCTCCGGTACGGGTAATACGCTGAACTGCAACAATCCGGTGGTTCGGAATATGGTACTCGACTGCCTTCGCTACTGGGCATCTGACTACCATATTGATGGCTTCCGTTTTGATCTTGCAGCGATCCTTGGGCGTGATCAGAATGGTGCGCCACTGAGCAATCCGCCTCTGCTGGAGTCACTTGCGCATGATCCTATTCTTGCCAAGTGTAAGCTGGTGGCAGAAGCCTGGGATGCGGGAGGTTTGTATCAGGTAGGATCCTTTCCGGCCTATGGTCGCTGGGCAGAATGGAATGGAAAGTACCGCGATTCTATCCGTAAATTCCTGAAAGGAGATGAAGGGCTGATCCATGAAATAGGGCAGTGTATTCAGGGCTGGCCGGATCTGTATCAATACCGTGGTCCTACAGCAAGTATCAATTTCATTTCATGCCACGATGGATTTACGTTGTATGACATTTTTGCATACAATGAAAAGCACAACGATGCGAACGGAGAAAATAACAATGACGGTGGCAACGACAACCATTCCTGGAACTGCGGCGTAGAAGGTGAAACAGATGATGAATTCATTAATCAGCTGCGGCACAAGCAAATAAAAAATGCGCTTTCTATTCTGATGGTATCTCAGGGCGTGCCGATGATTCTTTCCGGTGACGAAGCAGGCGTGACAAAGTATGGTAACAACAATACCTACTGCCACGACAATGAACTGAACTGGATGGACTGGTCGCTGCTGGAAAAGAATTCTGATATCTACTACTTCACACAGCGCATTCTGCGTTTCCGCCGTGGACATCCTGTTTTGAGAAGTAAAACCCATTTGCAGCACCGCGACTACGTGGGCAGCGGTTACCCTGATATCAGTTTTCATGGAACACAGGCCTGGCAGCCCGACTTCGCTGCTTCGAGCCGTTGCCTGGCATTTATGCTCGACGGAGCGCACGCAAAGAGCGGCACGATCACCGACGACAGTATCTATGTGGCAATGAATGCGCATTGGGATGCATTGTACTATGAGCTTCCTTCGCTGCCAAACGGGCAACGCTGGCACCTGGCTGTGAATACGGATATGCCTTCCGGCGAGGATATTTACGATATAGGTAAAGAACCTTTACTTGAAGATCAGGTGAGATTCCTCGTTGGAGGGAGATCGACTGTGATTCTTGTCGGGAAATAATATACAGTTGCCGGTATCCCGGGGATTTGATACCCTAACTTTCAGTAAATCAACTTTGTAAAACTTCTTTTAAAAATATTGATCATGGCTTTCAAAATAGAAACAGTTATTGAAGAACATACAGCCAAGATGACCCTGCACGGGGAGCTTGATTCGCTGTCGGCGCGTGTTTTTATGACAGAGATTGAAAAACTGGCCGGCCAGCCCATTGAAGTGCTGGTACTCGACATGGAAGAGCTTGATTTTATGTCATCTGCCGGTCTTCGCGTTCTGATTTTCTCAAAACAAAAAATCGGTACTCACTTGTCGATTTATATCGTAAAACCTCAGGAACTGATCGTCGATACACTCGAAAAAACAGGGCTGCACCACAGCGTTACAATCGTAGATCAATATCCGGTTTAAATTGATTTAAAATGGAATCGAAAAGTTTTCCCGGGGTGGTTGCTTCCCTGGACGGGCTAAGGGACTATGTGGATGAGCTTTCCCGGCAGGCTGGTCTTGCCAAAAAAGCGACGTATGGCCTGAAGCTGGCAGTCGATGAAATCGCCACCAACATCATTTTGTATGGATACGAAAAAGCCGGCCTGGTGGCAGATTTCCGGGTTCTCAGTGAAATTACTGAGCAGGAGCTGATCGTGATCTTAGAGGATGAGGCTGCTGCTTTTGATCCTTTGGCAAACCAAATGCCGGACGCGTCAGACCTGAGCAAATCACTTGAAGACCGGGAAATCGGAGGACTGGGTATTTTTCTGACAATCAAAGGTGTAGATAATTTCTCTTACGAATATTTCAACGGTAAAAACCGGAATGTATTCGTGATGAAAAAGCAGCAATCCTGAGTCTTCGTATCTCAAAAAGTGAAATTATTAACAACAGACTGCCACTTTCCGGCAGAGAACGGGTGTCGCAACCCGATGAACAGATTTTAATTTTAGTATGGTCGATATAACTACCCTTTCTAATCCTTTTCCGGGGCTAAGGAGCTACGAGTACGAAGACCATTCGTTATTTTTTGGCAGGGAATCGCATATTCTGGAGTTACGAAAAAAACTCCTGGATGCGCGCTTTCTTGCCTTAATCGGTTCATCGGGAAGTGGCAAATCCTCTTTGATCAAGGCGGGGCTCATTCCTTCTTTGGAAAATGCAAGGCAGGTGAGAGAGGACTGGAAAGTGATTGTTTTCCGTCCGGGTGGCAATCCGGTCAAGAGTCTGGTGAACGCTCTGAAAGTAAATCTTCGGAAAGAAGATAATGACTGGGAAAACAGAGATATTGAAAAAACAGCACAATTGCTTCTTTCAGATCCTAAAGCAATTTTTAATCTGCTGTCTGTGATCAGGGATAGGAAAATTCTGCTGGTAATTGATCAGTTTGAAGAAATCTTCCGCTTCGAATTCAGTACCAATACAAGCAAAGACAAACTGCAGAGCCCGGCATTTATTAATCTTTTACTTACACTGATCAACCAGCGTGAGTTGCCTATTCACGTAGTCATTACAATGCGGTCAGACTATCTGGACCATTGTACTGAGTTTAAAGGGCTTACAGAGGTGATCAACAGGGGCTATTATCTGCTTCCGAAAATGAATCAGGATGAGATTCGAAAAGTGATTGTCAATCCTGTTGAAACCTATGGCGCAACAATTGAACCTGAACTGGTTACGACGCTTTTACAGAAGTTGTCCGAAAACCCTGACTTTCTGCCCATACTTCAGCATGTATTGATGCGGATGTGGGACCGCTGGAAGCTTACTCAGGCTCCCACAACACCTATTTCGCTGGTTGAGTATCAGGCAATAGGAGAAATGGAGCAATCCATTACACAACACGCTGAAGAAATTTTCACGCAAAGGCTCGACGAGAAACGCCGAATAGCGGCTGAGAAATTATTCAAGACACTGATTGTGCTCGGACCGAGTGATACCTCGTCCCTGCATCCCACATCACTTCGTGAAATCGAAAAAATCTCCGGGGTTCCAGACTATCTTCTGGTGGATGTAGTGCTGGTATTCCGGGAAAATGGCGTATCCTTTCTTACACCGCGCCCCGGTATCAAAATCGATGCAGATTCTATTATTGATGTTGCTGTTGAAAAGGTGCTTACACTTTGGGACAGGTCCAGAATATGGATTGAAGAGGAACTGGAATCTGCCAAGTTATACAAGCAATTAAGTTATTCTGCTTTTCTGTATCAGGATGGGCGCACCGGGCTTTGGGTTAACCCTGAACTGCAGGTGGGTTTGAAATGGATGAAAGAAAGTGAGCCGACCATCGAATGGGCGCAGCGGTATGATCCGTTTTTTGAAAGGGCAATTAACTTTCTGGATTACAGCAAAAAACAATACGAACAGGAGGTTCAGTATAAAGAAGACCGCCAGCGGAGAGAACTTCGTAAAGCCCGCACATTCGCCACTGTTCTGGGTGTGAGTTCGCTTGTGTCTCTGCTGTTTCTGATTGTCGCCATGGTACTCAGAACACAAGCCGAGCAAAGCGAAAAAACTGCTTTGGATAAAGAGAGTCTGGCATTGACAGAACGGAAACGTGCAGAGGATCAGACAAAAGAGGCCATAGCACAGAAAAAGATTGCTGAACAACAGGGCATTATCGCCGAACAGCAAAAGATATTAACCGAAGAGCAAAAAACGATAGCTGTTCGCGAACAGGAGAAGGCCGTAAATGAAAGTATTGCTGCAAAAGCCGCAAGGAAACTGGCTGAGGAACAAAAAATAGAAGCCGATAATGCGCGCAGGATTGCGGTACAATCTCAGAAAGAAACGGAAGTTCAAAAAGAGTTTGCCGTCTCGGCTCAAAAAGAGTCTGACAGGCAGAAAGTGAATGCGCAAAGAGCGCAGAAAGAAGCTGAAAGTTCGAGGAACGATGCATTGCGCCAGCGTTCCAAAGCAATAGCGCGGTTCATTGCCATTCAATCCAATCAAATGCCTGCTGGTGATGAGTTGTCGGCGCTTTTGGCATTGAGGGCATATGATTTCAATATCAAAAACGGTGGCGAAAAGGACAACCCGGAAGTATATGTAGCTCTTTCGAAAGCTGCAGGAGCCAATGCAACCCTTCAGGGACACAACGATATTGTAAGGGTGGTGGCAGAGCCCGCAAAACCGGGCAGTGCTCTTTTTGCGAGTGCCGGTGACGACGGCGTTCTTAATCTTTGGAATTACACAGCTGCTTCAGGCAGGCCTGTACCTTTGAAAAATCCCAAGCAAACCTTTAGGAGTATCCGTTCGATACTTTTCACGCCCGATAACAATGCCGTTTTTGTGGGAACATCCAACGGACAGATCGTGAGATGGGATAATCTCACACCCGGCAGCCTGCCTACCAAAACCCTTATAGCGCATGATGGGATGGTGATCAATATGCTGATCCGTAATCAGGGTGGCAAGCTAGTGCTGATATCAACGAGTTCGACCGGGCAGATAAGACTTTGGGATGTGTCGGACAAAAAATTGGAAGTGCTCAAAAATGTTAGTCTGAATACGGATTTATCCTGTGTGGAGCCCAGCCCGGATGGAAAGTATCTTTTCCTGGCAACCGGCAAGGAGCAGATCCTTCGCATCGAAACAGCCGATATAACCAAAAAACCTTTCAGCTACGACTTTGGCAGGATCAACGGACGCATTGCTACAATGGCTTTCACACCCGATGAATCACAGCTGTTTTTAGGTAGCTCTTCAGGAACACTTTATTCGGTCAAAGTGAGATCCGGTGAGCCGGTGATTGCTACTCTGACAGGTATCCGTGGCACTCATACTTCCGGAATCACGGGAATCGCATTTAATCCTGATGGTAGCCGCATAGCTACTTCCGGTTTCGATTCGAAGATCAAAATATGGAATGTCGAAGAAGACCTTTCCAAACAGCAGCCTGTAGTGCTCAGCGATTTTAACTCGTGGGTGATGGATCTGAGGTTTACGCAGGATGGCAAAAAACTGCTGGCTTCCGGAGCGGACAAGACAGTTCGTATCTGGGATATTAATTCGGCTTCCTTGTTCAACGAAGTGGCCAAAAAAGTAGCCAGGGATTTAACCGAAGAAGAATGGGATAAATATATAGGGAAAGATATCCCGTATGAGAAATTATCACGCAGCGTAAGATGAAAAACTTGACGATGAAAAACACAGTAATCTTTTTGGTTTGCCTGATCCCGCTGCTTGCTACAGCGAAGGTTTGGGCGCAAACGGATTGCGACGCTTCCGTGATTATTCCTGAAGCCGATAGAAAATACCGAAATGGAAATTTTGATGAAGTATTTGAAATTCTGAATCCTTGTTTGAAAACACGTTTCTCTGCGAATGCTCAGGTGCAGGGATATAAGATTGTTGCGATGAGTTATCTGGCACTCGACTCGCTGCCACAAGCTGCTGCTGCTGTGCGAAGTTTGCTGATGGTTAACCAGAATTACGAACCTGAATTTTCGGCTTCTGCACAGTTTAAAGAGCTTGTAATTCAGCAAAAGGATTTGCAGGAACGGATCATTCAGATCACCTCGGTTTCTAAAAAAGCTGAAAACCTGCAACAGGTGCCTGCAACTGTAACGGTTCTTACCAAAGATGATATTATCAAACGAGGTTACCGGGATCTTACGCAAATGCTGAGCGACCTGCCCGGATTTGACGTGATACGTGGCAACGGGCCGGGTTATGTGGTTGTATATCAGAGGGGTTATAGATCTACAGGCAATGATCGCACGATTCTTCTGGTGGATGGCGTAGAGGAAAATGACCTCTCTTCGGACAATATCCAGTTTTCAAGACAATATGCACTGTCCGACATTGAAAGGGTGGAAGTGATCTATGGCCCGGCGTCAACCATGTACGGTGCCAACGCTTTTGTGGGAGTGATCAATCTGGTGACAGTCAAACATATGGAAAAGGCCATGCCGGAGGGCAAAAAGGTTGATATCTCCGGAAATGGCAGTATTCGCTACGCATCCTTAAGAACCGGTCTGGTGGATGGAAGTGTTACAGCCAGAACAAAAGATATTGCAGTAACCGTTACAGGGCGTTACTTCCGTTCGGATGAGCTTGATCTTTCTGTTTACCCTGAGTGGAACTACGATGCAAGACAGCCCGGCGACTACCTGAAAACTGCTCAGAATATAACTGGCAAGGCGGCCAATGGTCAGTATCTGGCTCAGCAATATATTGATGCAAATCAGCTTACTACGCGTTTCCCAAACAGTAATTTGTATGCGGTTAAACTGGCTGAAGATGGGCGGGCGTCAGAAATCTCGCTGACAGAAGCCGGACGGGAAAAGGCAGCCCAGCTTGATAATACGTATTTGTTTAATGCAGATATCAAGGGGAATCCGGTGCAGTATAACGATGCAAGTCGTAACTGGCTTTTCAGAACGAAGATTGAGTTGAAGGATTTTACAATATCACTCTTGAACTGGAAACTGGATGAAGGTGCCGCACCCTGGTATACCAATAAGTCCAGGATTGTAACAAAGGATTTGTCGAGATGGGTGACATTAAACCGTGCGCTGTCGCTGAACTACAACAAGTTTATCAACGACAACCTTCAGTTCATCAACCTTACTTCTTACCGCTTGCATGAGCTGAAAGGCGAGACAAACCTTGCAGGGTATACAGGCTATTACAATAATGGATTGCGGCTGCTCGACTTGCTTAACGAAAAGGCTCCAACTTATTCAATACCTTATTATTACCGTGTTTCTACACAGCTTCGTAACGAAACCAGGCTTCTGTGGACGCCTGTTCCTAATCTGGACATTAACAGCGGGCTGGAATTACGAAACAGTAACATTCAGGGCAATTACATCACTTCTTTTACTGAGATTCCCGACGAGACCGGCAGGATTGACTCTACGCTCGCAGGAGGTGATAATTTCAGGGTTTTTGATCTGGGGATATTTTCGCAAGCGACCTACAGTATTGCAGAGAGGTTGAAAGTAGTTGCAGGTGGGCGTCTTGATTACAACAGAATCCGGAGCAGTGGCGGTTATGGAGCCGTTTTTAACCCGCGTCTGGCTGTTATTTACTACAAAAAGAACCTGGTCTTCAAAGGGATTTATGCTGAAGCATTCAAGGACGCTTCATACCTTCAGAAATATGCAACCAATTCCGGACGCCTGCTCAATAATCCGACGTTGCGGCCCGAAAGAGTTAAGAATCTCGAATTGAGTTTACTGGTTAAAGTTGGAAAGGGTTTCTCTGTAAATCTGGTCGGTTATCATGCCAACTATAGCAACACAGTTGGGTTGGCTCAGGCACCTTCTCCTACTGGCAGCGGAACAACGACTCAATTTCAGGCGCTGGGTAAACAGCGGATTAACGGGCTGCAGGCCGAGGCCAAATATGATAACAAGATGTTCAGTCTGTGGAGCAACTTCACCTACACGAGCCCGATGGATTTAAGTAAGGAGGCTGGTAAAAAGGTACGGGTGAGCGATATAGCCGACTGGATGATGAACATCGGTGGCGTGATGACGATCAGCAAAAACCTGAGCCTCAGTGTAACTAATAACTATGTGAGCGCCAGAAAAACAGGGCTGACTACATCTGGAAGCAGTAATCCGGCGAGCAGCTTTCCGGCCATTTATCTACTCAACTCAGCCCTGACCTATAACAATTTGGTGAAAGGTCTCAGTCTACAGTTGCAGGCATCCAACATTTTTAACAATGAATATTTTGTGCCGGGAACAAGGGCTGCGGAAGGCGTTGCCAATGCGTCCCGGTTTCCACAGGAAAGAAGAACCCTCACGATTGCATTGTTATTTGATACTAATCTGAAGTTAAACAAATGATGAACTCATTGTACGACACTGCTCATTCAACGTTTGAAAGCATGAACCCCCCGACTATTATTGGTGAAAAAGAATTTGAGCTGATCAAGGTGAGCTATCCTGAGCACATGGATGAAATCGGAACCCTGAGAATCAGTTCATGGAAAAATGAACGCGGAATTAATACCGAATTTTTTGCTCAGGAAAAATGGGTGGACGATCTGGATAAAGATTCCCATCACTGGATCGTGATCCATCAGGGACACATCGTAGCCTCAGCCAGAATGAGCTTTCACTATTCGTATCACAGCATTCCCTATACCAGTGCGGCTTATGAAAGTCTGTTCGATTTGTATGGCGGCTTACCGATTGCTTCTATCAACAGACTTGTGGTGGATCCCGAAAGCCGCGGACACGGTCTTGCCAGATTACTTGATGAAACCAGAGTGAATTTTGCTATTGAAAATGGTGCCAGAATGATCACTGCTCAGCCGCTGGAAGGAAGGGTTGCAGCATTAAAGAAGCTGGATTTTACAATGATCGAGCAAATCGTGTCACCTTTTCAGATTCCCGGACGGGAGATTTTTTATATGATTAAAAAACTGGCTGAATACTAGTATGAGTTTCAACGACAGTATATTAAAAGCCTTAAAGGTTAAGCAGGGTGAACAGAATCTTGTTTTCCTGCTGATCGCCTACTCCTTTTTTATGGGAGGAGCTATGGCTGTGTTTTACACTGTGGTTGTTTCGTCGTTTCTGATTCATTTTACAGGTTCAGTTCTGCCCGAAGCTTACATTGCCGGCGGGGTACTCGTGTATGCAACAGGGATATTGATCACCCGTCTTCAGAAGAAAATTTCTTCTGAGAAACTGGGTGAAGGAGCACTGTTTTTGCTGATTATATCCATTGTCGGTATAGTGGTGTTTTACCATCTTACCGGAAACAGTTGGGCATTTTTCGCGCTTTTCATCTGGAACCGGTTTTTCGTACTTGTCAATGGCGTTACGTTCTGGGCAATTGTTGCAAAGCTTTTTAATATGCAGCAATCCAAGCGTCTTTCCGGACTGATCAATACAGGAGAAGTGATCTCTTCGGTGCTTGCCTATTTGTCAATGCCGCTGATTATCAAGTTTGTCAATCCGGATTCACTGCTGTTTTTGGTGGTAGGCCTGTTGATCATATGTGACATTTTTATTCGTCGCATACACCGCCGTTATCTTCAGAATCCTTCGCCGGAGCATCAGGAGAAAGAAGCAGAGACACAAGTAGACAAGCATGAGGAACGTATCAGCAAGCCTTATTACCGCAACATATTCATTCTGGCTCTTTTGCCGGTTTTTGGTTTGTTTTATGTAGAGTACATCTTCTTTACCGAGTCGAGAATTATTTTTCCTGACAAAGAATCACTGGCCAGCTTTCTTGCCATCTTTTTCGGGATTTGTTCAATCATCGAATTTTTTATTAAAACCTTCCTGTATAATCGCCTGCTGACCAAATACGGTATGCGTATCGGAATCATCATGCTTCCGGTAAGTCTGGCGTTCAGTTTTATTCTGGCAGTGGTTTATGGTTTAAGCAGTGGTACTTCTGCTATCTTTTTTGCCTGTATCGTACTTGCCCGTTTCTTTTTGAGTGCAGTACGTAAAGCCATCAGCGATCCTGTGTATCAGATGCTTTATCAACCGATCCCGGCTGTTTTCCGCTTGCAGGTACAGGCAAGGATCGAAGGAAGAGCCAAGGCTGTAGGAGGGCTTATTGCGGGGATTTTTCTGCTGGTGCTCCGTGGCTTAGCCATTATTGACGATCTCGTGCTTTCCGGTATTTTTCTTGTGATTACTTTATACTGGATTTTTGTGGCAGTGAAAGGTCAGGGAGCATATAAAAAGATTGTGCGTGACAGGGTTTTTGCCTTTCCTCAAAAAACGGTATTCAAAGCGACCGTAAAGGAATCAACTGTTGAGCAGCCTGCCTACGAGCGGTTTTCTGATCTTATCACTTCGTCCAGCGAATCGGACCGGTATCTGGCAGCATCAAGCCTGCGACAATCCAGGCGGTTTATGTCATACAAATTCCTGATTCCGCTTTTGCAGGATAGAGATCCGCATGTTCGGGAGGCAGCCATTGTTGCATCGGGAGATCTGAAAAGGAAGGAACTCTGGCCCTATCTGTTTGAACAGCTTGACCAGGATAGATTTTACGCACTCGCTTCGCAGGCCCTGGTCAAATCCGGAACTCCGCTTTTGAAACAAGTCGAAAAATTGTTTGCCAGCCGTACAGAGAACAAGCAGTTTCAGATCAAGCTTCTTGAAATTGTAAAATCGATAGCCGGGGTTGAGGGCATCAGGTTTTTGCGGAAGAATATGTCCAATCCGAACCGGTTGATCAAGGAGAAGGTACTGTTCTCACTGAGAGATTTGGGCTACAGTGCCACAGTTACGGAGCAGCAGTTCTTTCTGCAGGAATTTGAGGATTATATGAGTACTTACGCATGGGCGCTGGCAGTACAGAATGATCTGAGCCACGATTATGCCGACTACAGTCAGTTGATGGTATCGCTGGAGCGGGAAAAGGATCAAATCATACAAAAGGCGTTTATCGTGCTGGAGGTGCTGTATGGCTCAAAATTTAATGTGATTAGTTTAATTAACAGTGATCAGAAAGAGGATGTGCGGGATTATTTGATTGAGATAGCGGATCTGCTGCTTCCTGAAGATGTAAAAAATAAACTGTTGCCCTTTCTGGAAAGCACCACTCCCGACGAAATGCTGGGCCGTTATCGTCTGATTTTTCCGCAAAACAGACTGACCACGGAAGATCGTTTGAAGGATATTATTAACAAAGATTATACGAGAATCTCACGCTGGGCCAAGTCCATTGCATTACTTGAATTAAAGCACTTTAACGTGGACAGTGTTACAGCTGTATTGGTGTCCAATGTTGTATCGACATCCAGAGTAATGTCTGAAGCCGCCTGCTACATACTCAGGATTGTAAATCCTAAGCGCTTCTTCACGTTGCTACGGGTTGTTAGCGAACAAAACGATGTTTTTCACAAAACAATCATGGAATCTTTGGATCTGCTTTCACGTGAACAGGAATTGCTGATCAGTAAACTTCACAGGCTGCACAGGCTGGATCCGCTTAGTGAACTCGGTCATGAGGACTTACAAAGAATCTTTCTTGGTTCAACCTACTTTAACATAGAAAATGGTGGTATAACCGACCTGCGGAAATTTACTGGTGAAAAGGACGTGACACTTATAGTCACGCAGGGCAGCCTGGTATTCTCAGGACATCATATTGCAGCAGGAGAAATATGGGATATTACGGAACATGAAAATGATGGCATCGTGATGATTCCCAATGTGTCTGATGATTCCGAATTCTATATCACAGATAGTTACATTCTAAAAGATCTTTCCATTGAAATGCAGACCAGACCGTCAGTTACGGCCTGATAACAGGGGCAATTTGATACCATTTGTAAAATGAAATTTAATAAACTGATACTGCTGAAAGTGATTGTGTACTGCACCGCTCTGATTGCGCCGGCGGTTACAGCACAACCCATTCTTTCCCGGGATAAGGAAATGGGGCATCCTTTGTCGAAGGTGTATGTCCCGGCAGATTACAACGCGCATGGGCAAAACTTTTCGATTACTCAGGATCGGTCAGGCGTGATTTATCTGGCCAATTTTGCAGGCGTACTCGAGTACGATGGCGTGAACTGGAGGACGATTCTGACAGAGAATATCAGCCGGGTTTCTTCTCTGTTAACAGATCAAAAAGGACGGGTGCTTGTCGGCGCCAACGGAGAGTTTGGCTATCTGGGCTATGATTCTGTGGGTGTGCATAAGTTTGTGAGTTTATCACGGCTGATCAAACAAAAGATAGGACCCATTACGCAAATTCTTGAAATGAAAGATAGGATTTATTTCATCTCTGCGGATGCATGGTATATCTGGGATGGTAAAAAGGTGCGTATACAAAAAAACAATTTTCAGACATCCACTGCTTTTAAACTAAACGATAAAGTAATTGTTTACAGCCGGAATCTGGGGCTGATTAACGTGGATGGCACAACGCTTACCCAGATAAGCAAAGCGCAGGACGTACCCGTGCTGCTGGATGTAGTGGCCTTGATTCCACTCAACGATGCAGGAGCCTTGGTTGTAACGACCAACCAGGGTATTTTCAAATTGGTTAACGACAGACTGCAAATACTTGGGGGCGATGCCAATGCACAACTTATTACCAATAAAGCTACTTACGCTATCCGGCTTGCAGATGGGAGTATTGCTGTTAGTATGCTAACAGGTGGCTTATTGGTGCTATCGAAGGAGGGAAATCTTTTATATCCGTTGTTGTCAGGTGGCGTGATTCAGGACAGTCAGGTTAGTTTTCTTTTCACTGATCGTGATGGATATCTCTGGCTCGCACTCAACGACGGGATCGGGAAAATGAATGTGCCTTCTCCGATTTCACGCTACGATGCCACGAATGGGTTGAAGGGAGAAGTAACCTCAGTTACACGCTTTAACGGAAAGTTGTATGTAGGGACATTGTATGGCTTGTACTACATCGAAAATAACAGAGTTAAGCAGGTTGAAAGTTTTAAAGGCAGTGTTTTGGCTTTTGAAAAAACAGCTGATGCTCTGCTGGTTGCTACCAGCCGTGGAGTTGTACGTTGGAGTCTAGGTGGGGGCAGTCGGCATATATCCAGTGATTTCTCTCTTTCTGTAAGTATTTCGGAATCAAATCCCGATAAAGCCTATGCAGGATTGCAAAATGGGCTGGAAGAAATCACCAAAACAGCGGGTGGATGGGCAGTTTCGAAAGTGAAGGGTATTGACGATCAGGTGGTGGGGATAAAGGAAGAAGGAAATCAGCTTTGGCTGGAGACGTTGTCGAGTGGAATTTTAAAGTGGGACAGGCAAAGTGGTAAGATCAAAAGATATACAGAGAAAGAGGGATTAAAAAGCCAGCTATACAATAAGATTTCGGGATATGGTACCAACCTGATCGTAGCGGACAAAGATGGGATTTTTGTATATAAACCCGAAAGCGACCGGTTTGAACCCTACAATATTCTGAATAAAAAAAGTGATGTTACCAACTCCTGGTACGATCAGCTGATCGAAGATGGTGAGCATAATATATGGGCGACACGCGGCGATAAGCGGGAGATTGCCTTTTTTAAAAATGTGGGTGGCTCAACACCTTCATTTACAAAGATTCAGCAACCATTCATGCCAGTTTCAGGTATTTCATTTCAGGTTTTGTACCCTGATCAGGACGAGGTACTTTGGGCCGGGGGAGATCAGGGGCTGTACAGGATTGATCTGAAAGTAAAGAGGAATTACACGCATAAATATCCAACACTGATCCGTGAGCTTTCAACTTCAACCGGGAAACTAACAAATGGTGGAGTCATTTTTCCTGATTCATCCAATGGAAGAAAGCAGCCGGCAATCGTTATCGATAATGACAAAAACAGCGTTGCTATCGAGTATGCACTACCCAGTTATCACGTCAATCAGGAAGTAGAATATCAGATTTTTCTTGAAAATTTTGACAAGAACTGGTCTGAGTGGAGTGAGCTTACACATAAGGAGTATTCCGGTTTAAGACCCGGGAAATATAATTTTAAAGTACGTGGAAGGGATATCTACGGTAATATTTCACAGGAGGCGATTGTTCCCATTACGATCCGGACGCCCTGGTTTTTTACCTGGTGGATGGGTCTGGTTTATATCAGCGTGTTCTCCTTCATGGTCTATTACGCGGTGCGGTGGCGACTCAGAGCTGTGATCCGCGAAAAGCAGGGACTGGAAAACCTGATCAGGGAGCGGACAGAGGAAGTGGTCAATCAAAAAGAAGAGCTCGAAAAACAATCGGAAGAATTGTCATCTACCAACGATCAACTGGAAAGAATAGATGATCTGGTAAAGTCGATCAACGGAGAGGTCAATACAGGAAAGCTTTTTCAAATGGTTTTGGAACGCCTTTGTCTTTTCCAGAATGTGGACAGCGCCTGCGCACTTATACACAACCGTTCATCGGATTCGTACCAGTTTCTGGCCATGGCAGGAACTGTAGATCCGGCGAGTGTGGAAGATGTCAGGCTCACCTATGACCAGGCAGCTCAGAGGTACGTAGAAAACGGGGTTGAGGTATACGAAGACATTTTTCTGAAGAACAATTTCAGGTACGAAAACCTGAATAATTCGATTGATGACATTTATGCGCCCAAATCGCTGATTACGATTTTAATACGGGTGGAAGGAAGCGTCAAAAGTTTTATTACCCTTGAAAACATGGACTACGAGAATGCTTTCCATGAACGTGATTTTCACATGGTCAAAAATTTAAAGGAGCATCTGATCGGAGCATATATTAAAACCAATATTCTCGAAAACCTGGAAAATACGCTCAGCAACCTTAAGTCCACTCAGGAGGAGCTTATCCGTCAGGAGCGTCTTGCATCTGTGGGGCAGTTGACCAAGGGAATTGTGGACAGGATACTGAATCCGCTGAACTACATCAATAATTTCTCGATGTCGTCGGGGTTGATACTGAAAGAAATTACGGAAGTTACTGACAAACACCATGAGGCGTTTTCGGAGGACGACCGGGATGATCTGGACAGTGGCCTGGATATGCTGAAGAAAAATCTGGAGAAGATATATGAGCACGGTAACAGCACTACCCGTATCGTGAAGGATATGCAGAAATTACTTAAAGGCAAATCGACGGAATTCCTGGTTACCGAGTTGAACCCTTTTCTCGAAACCAAGGCAAGGTCTGCAGTGCAGGAGGTGATGAATGAGTACAAAGGAGCTTCGGTAAAACTCACGTTGGAGCTTGATAGTGAGGCCGCCAAGGTAAGTCTGCTGCCGTATGAATTTTCGCAGGTATTGGTTAACCTGATCAGCAACGCCTGTTATACAGTTATTGAAAAAACGAAGCTTGTCAAGGATTTTGAACCTGAAGTGAAAGTGATTTCGAATTTATGTGATTTCGGTGTACGGGTTGCCGTCCGGGATAATGGCAGGGGAATTCCGGTAAAAGAGACGGAGCAACTTTTCAATCCATTTTTCACCACAAAGCCTACTTCAAAGGGAACGGGTCTGGGCTTGTATATGAGCAAGGACATTATAGAATTTCATAAAGGCCGCATGTCTGCAGACTCGAAGGAGGGCGAGTTTACCCAGATTAATATTTTCCTTCCTATTGTCGGCTAACCACCCGAATGACCAATTACACAAATTAAATGACCAGTATTATGGGGGCAGAAACTACCAGTCAATCAGATTCCCGCAGTGCCGATGATGCGGAGCGTAACAATGTCCTGGAGCTAAATCAGGAGATAGAGGCGTACCGGCAAAAGATATTTGAATTGAATAAACTCGCTGATATCGGTCAGTTGAGTGCGGGGATTTTACACGAGATAAAAAATCCGGTCAGTTTCGTCAATAATTTTTCAAGATTATCCCAGGGATTGGTGGGGGAGATTTTGGAAATTATAGAGAAAGCAGATTCAGATAAGACAGAAGATGATATCGCAGACCAGAAGGATTTGCTCGAAACCCTTTCGAAAAATCTTTTGAAAATCAATGAAAACGGTAAGAGGATTGAAAGAATTATTCAGGGAATGCTGGCTCAGACACGGTCAGACGGGCCTTTTCTTGAACCAACCGATTTGAATCAGCTACTGGAAGAGTATACCAAGCTTGCTTATCAGAGTCTGCGCGGGGAGGACAAAGATTTTAATGTTTCCCTGAATTTTACGCTTGATCCTCAGATTGGCGAAATCAATATTTCCCGTGGGGAATTTGGCAGAGTAATCCTGAATTTGGTTAACAATGCCTGCTACGCAATTAATGAGAAACGAAAGCAGGAAGTCGCAGGATTCGATCCGGTGATCCGTGTTTTTTCGCAGAAAATCGGAGATCAAGTCGAGATACGCATTATAGATAATGGCATAGGCATTCCTCCGGAAATTGTCTCGCGGCTTTTTCAGCCATTTTTCACTACCAAGCCACCGGGCAAAGGAACCGGTTTGGGACTGGCACTCACCTACAGTGCAATTGTAGAAACGCACAAAGGAAAAATAGAAGTTACCTCCACACTTGGAGAAATTACGGAATTCAAAATCACGATTCCGGTCTTATAATCCAATATTATACCCAACTAAAAAACTTCAGTAATGGCAATCAGAATTTTAAGTGTGGACGATGAGCAGGACATGGAGATGCTTATTCTCCAGTTGTTCAGAAAGCAGATCAGAGATAAAAAATACGAATTCGTTTTTGCGAATAATGGGATAGAAGCGCTTGAAAGGCTGGAGGAAGCAGGGGATATCACGCTGATACTTTCGGATATAAATATGCCCGGGATGGACGGATTGACTTTTTTGTCCAAAGTGAATGAGAAGCAGAATCCGCTTTTAAAGTCCATCATGGTGTCGGCTTATGGTGATATGGACAATATCCGCACTGCGATGAACAGAGGCGCATTTGATTTTGTAACCAAACCGGTGAATTTTGAAGATCTCGAAATTACAATTTCCAAAACCGTAGAGCATATTGAAATGCTGGCGGATCTGGAAAAGGGTAAAGAGCAGCTCATTGCTATTCAAAACGATCTGAGTGTTGCAAAGGAAATTCAGATGTCGATGTTGCCTAAAACCGTCCCCGGAAACATAGGAAAGGCCGGGGTAGACCTTCATGCTTTTTTGCAACCCGCAAAAGTGGTAGGAGGGGACTTGTACGATTACTTTATGAAGGACCAGGATCATTTGTTTTTTATGATTGGTGATGTGTCGGATAAAGGCGTACCGGCTGCACTTTTTATGGCTATTACCAAAGCTATTTTCAAAAGTCAGTTTTCCAACCGCAATGGAGATAGTCTGGTGCAGAAGGTGAAAATTGTCAATGAGTTTTTAAGTGAGGACAATTCCTCATTTATGTTCGTGACGGCATTTGTTTGCATTCTGAATGTGAAAACAGGGGAGTTGGAGTATGTTGACGCAGGGCACGAACCACCGGTAATCGTCCGTGCAAACGGTGAAACAGAATTGTTCAAAAAGGAAGGTGGAATGGCGCTGTGTTTTGATCCGGAGTTTGAGTTTACGTCCCGAACCATGAAGTTGAACCCGGGTGATAAGGTAGTTCTTTACACGGATGGCGTTACCGATGCCAACAATATCCCCGGCGACAGGTACGGTTTGCACACATTGCGGGATTTTTTCACTACCGGGGAAGGTTCCCAATGTGTGACTGCCAAAGAAATGAATGAGGCAACACTGACCAGCCTTGTTCAATTTATAGGGCCGGCAACGCAGTTTGATGACATTACAATGCTGTCCATGCGTTATCTGGGCAGCTGAAAATTACAAAACTGAAACCCGCCGGATTGAAGAATTTTCCGGCGGGTTTCAAAATGGCTGACAATCAGTACGATCCCGTATCGGGGTGTAATCTGGTGAAAGCCAGTTTGTATGCTTCATGGTAGCGGGATTGTAAATTTTTCCAGCGGAGTGGCTCAGTTACATAGGTTGGGAGGGTTGCGCGGGGTATGTAGTGCTCCCTTGCCAGCGACTCTGCAAACGAGAAAAGCTGTTCTTGCAGTCCGTTAATGACTTCTTCGTCGGATTGGAATTTGCGGTTGAGCAAATACATTTCTCCTGCCTGATGATTAGGCATCACTTCGGAAAGATAGTGAGCAAACCCGGAGGTATCGCTGGCAATTACCGGTGTTCCAGCCATCGCTGTCTCCATGGGAGCATAGCCCCAGGGATCGTAAAATGATGGGAAAATTCCTAAATTACAACCTTTGATAAATTCCTGATAATCGATTCCAAACAATGATTTGGCACGTTCTATAAAGTCAGGATAATAGATCACTTTGACCCTGTTACTCTCTTTATTATCCAGGCCAGCCGTCTGGCAAAAGCGGGTAATATCATCTTCTTCTGCCAACTGGTGCATGGTAACAGCAGGCAAGGTATAGCTCTTGAAATCCCGAACGGCCTGCTTCCATGTTAGCAGCAATTCATCATCAATCAGGTTATTGAGGTCAGGTAATTTAGATCCACCGGAGTGAGCCACATTAGCATATAGTCTGGGCCCGAGCCGTTGGCTGATCTTTGCGCATATCTTTCTTAGATCCTGGTATTTCTGCTTTGCTTCCAACACTTCAGATTTGATATGATAAAAAGGTCGTTTTGAAATGACGAACAGGACAATTGTCAGATCAGAATTTTCTCTCATAAGCTTTCCGTTAAGCCTTGCCATAGCTTCCAGCGTAATGTCAAATCCTTTGTTCCGGTATTCGTATCGGCCTGAGGTAAAGAAATAGACTGCCTTGTCCGTATTGATAGGATAACTGGGCAAAAACAGCGCTTTTACAAAATCATCTATCTTTTCACGGTGCTGGGTATAGGTTTCGAAAACTTCGTGGCGAAGTACAGCTTTTTTGTTTATCCCGTTGAAAATAATCTGGTCGGGTTTTCGACCAAGAAATATCTCACATTCCAGGCTGATATGCTCACTATCCGTTACCAACACCTGTGCTTTTTTTGCAATCGTTCTTTCCAGCACAAGCCGGTTCTCAATACCATACTCATTAGCTTTCGTTTGCCAGTCATAGTTCTGAAAATTCGAGAAATAATGGCGTTCGTTTGGGGCTACGTATCGTCCCAACAAGGTGGAGTGAGTAGTGAAAACCGTGGCAACGCGAACCTTGTCGTCCGCTAACTCAGGAACGCAGCTTGCGGACATCCATTCATGAAAATGAGCTAAAACGTCCTGGTCCCTGTTTATGCACTCGGTGTAAAGAGAAAAAAACAATCTGAGTATTTCGCCGAAACCAAGTACCTGATCCAGTATTTGATCGGACTGGATTGTCGAGAGCTGATATTTTTCCCAAAGCCGGGCTTTAATAGTGTTGAGTTGTCCGGTATCAATGTCAGGATTGAACAGTAGTACTTTGGGGCGGGAATCGTCGAGTAGCCAATGCCCGTAATGTACCTCAAATCCTGATTCCCGAAGTTTGACAATCGTTCTCGAAATAGCAGAGTCGTCCAGAGCCGCAATAGGCCTGAACTCCGCTTTTTTGTGATCCGGTAGATACGGTCCTATCAGGAGATAATCATCTCCGTAGGTATCGGTCATCACAGGAATTTTGGATTTGAGATACGTGAATATCCCTCCGATCTGGTTGCATACTTCCCATGCAATCTCAAACAGAATGGTACCCGGTTTCAATATTCTGAAGGGTTCGGTAATTAAAGTTTTATGACGTTAAGTATATCCAGCCCTGAAGCAGTTTATTCAAGTAGGATATTTACATTAAATTTAATCACAATAGGAAGTTTTGTTTTTAAAGATGAGTTTAAACAGGAAAATCGAACCTTTAAACCGGGAAAATCGGCAATGAAGTTTTATTCTTCTTCTCTGATGCTATTTGTCACCGTGATATAAAATGTGAGCCGATGTAGTGCAGATTAACTGAAATACATAACTTTAAAACGATTAGCACTTGCCTGTTTTCTCTAAACACTACTTAATGCAGACATCGACATTGCCTTCACAGAGACTGGAATCAATTAATATTTTCCGGGCAGTCACTATGTTTTTGATGATTTTTGTCAATGATTTCTGGACACTCGAAGATGTCCCGGTCTGGCTTTTACACACCGCTGCCGAAGCTGATGCCATGGGTTTTTCTGATGTTATTTTTCCGATGTTCCTTTTTATTGTAGGGCTGTCTTTACCATTTGCTATCAACAATCGAATGACGAAAGGCGATAGTAATCGGGTTGTTCTTCAACACATTGTCGAAAGGACATTTGCACTTCTGTTGATGGGAATTTTCCTGGTTAATTTCGAAAATATGCGGTCCGAAGTAATGATGATCCCGAAATATGTGTGGGAAATTCTTTTGATCGCCGCCTTTTTCCTGATATGGAATGTTTATCCTAATAAGCCTGAGAGAAAGCGCCTTTATACAGCACTGAAAGTTTCAGGTTATGTTGTGCTCATCGTGCTGGCGGCAGTGTATCAGGGAGGTACGAAAGAAGATCCGCGCTGGATGGAAACGCATTGGTGGGGGATATTGGGTTTGATCGGCTGGTCGTACCTCATCTGTTCAGTTGTATACCTGTATTTCAGGCAGCGTCTTTTGCTCGTTATTTTTTCCTGGTTTGTACTCGTGTTGTTCAATCTGGCTGATTTCGCCGGTTGGCTAACCCCTCTGGATGCTATACGCAATACATTCTGGATTGTAGGAAGTGGTGCAATGCCCGCTTTTACAATGGCCGGTGTGGTTGCATCTATGCTCTATCAGCGTCATTTCAGAAAAGACAATGCAACAATCTTCATTGCCATTCTTATTTTGCTTGGAGTGCTGAGTCTTCTATTTGGTTTTGGAACGCGGCCATTTTGGGGTAGTTCCAAAATACGCGCCACACCTGCCTGGCTTGGAATATGCACTGGTGTGAGCTTTATCGTATATGCCTTTTTCTTCTGGCTGGTAGAAATGGCCGACCGAAAAAACTGGGCAAATGCGTTGAAACCAGCAGGAGAAGCCACTTTGACATGTTATCTTATCCCTTATATATGGTATGCCCTCGTCACGATTGCCGGTGTCAGTCTGCCTCTGTTTTTACGCACGGGAATGATTGGTCTGGTGAAATCTCTGCTATTTTCACTTTTCATCATCCTGCTCACAGGTTTGATAAACAGGTTGGGAGTGAAATTGAAAATTTGATAGAAACAGGCTCTAAGTTTGACATAATTTTATTCACAAGAAATGTGGTAAATCCCAAACTATTCGTCTTTAACAGAAATATGTATTTCCTAAACTCAGATTCAAATGAATTCAAGACGTGATTTTGTAAAAAAGACTATTGGTACAATTGCGGCAGGCAGTGCTTTCAGCGTACTCGATGTCAACAGAGTGCTGGCCAATGGTAAGCAGGAAGATCTTTTTAAGCTTGGTGTAGCAGGATTCAGTTTTGTACATTTTAAGCTTGATGAAGCACTGGCGATGATGAAGAAAACGGATGTGCGCTATTTATGCATCAAAGATTTTCATTTGCCTTACAAAAGCACAGCGGAAGAAATGGCGGCCTTTCATGAAAAGCTGAAACAGTCCAACGTGACAGGCTATGCAGTGGGGCCAATTTATGTCAAAACTACGGCAGAGATTGACAACGCCTTTGATTATGCCAAAAGAGTAGGTGTAAACCTGATTGTGGGTATTCCCAATCCTGAACATTTGCCATATCTGGAAAAAAAGGTGAAGGAGCACAACA
This sequence comes from Dyadobacter luteus, assembly GCF_003383615.1. Classification (GTDB taxonomy): domain Bacteria; phylum Bacteroidota; class Bacteroidia; order Cytophagales; family Spirosomataceae; genus Dyadobacter; species Dyadobacter luteus. The sequence goes on along the minus strand of NZ_QNUL01000001.1, from coordinate 279,244 downwards.
TTCGTTTTGCCATCCACAATCATGGTCCGGAAGATAAGCTGTATCCGAACGCAACGGTGATCTACAACCTGATTAAAAATCTTGATCCACGGGTTGGAATCTGCTTCGATATGGGTCATGATACGAGAGATAATCAGGATGCGGTGGCGGATTTGGGTAAATACAGCAAAAGAATTTTCGATATACATTTAAAAAATGTTACCGCTGCCACCAAAGATGGCACAACGTGCGAATTAGGCCGTGGCGTGATTAATATTCCTGCATTTGTTAAAATGCTCAGAAAGGTGAAGTATGCAGGCTCATGCAGTCTTGAATATGAGAAAGATATGAAGGATCCGCTGGCAGGTATAGCGGAATCCGTTGGTTATTTCAGAGGAGTTTGTGCAGCAAGCCAGGCCTAAAAAGTGGTTTGGCGTGCAGTTATATCCTATTTTTGTAGCAACTGGTAGTAAAAGTACCCCTGCTGCCGTTTATTTTTGATCTTTTAGAAACGTAACACTTAATAATGATGCTTAGCACCACGCCATTTGATAAGACCGCGGCTTACAAAAAGCTGAAAACACATCATAAAACCATCTCTCAAAAAGACATAAAAACCTTATTTGAAGAAGATCCTGATCGCTTCAAAAAATTCTCGATTCGTCTGGGTGATATCGTTCTGGATTATTCCAAAAACAGAATCAACTCCCGTACACGCTCGTATCTTGTTCAGCTGGCAGAAGAGTCTGGTCTTGCCGATGCCATTGAGCAGATGTTCTCAGGTGGTAAAATCAACGCCACAGAAGGACGTGCGGTACTGCATACGGCACTAAGAAACCGTTCTAACACCCCGGTAGAAGTGGATGGAAAGGATGTAATGCCGGATATCAACGAGGTTCTTGAAAAAATGAAAGACTTTTCAGGGCGCGTTCGCTCGGGTAACTGGAAGGGTTACACAGGCAAAGAAATTACTGATATCGTCAACATTGGTATCGGAGGCAGTGATTTGGGGCCGGTAATGGTGACAGAAGCACTGAAGGCTTATGGTAAAAAAGGGTTAAATGTGCATTTCGTATCTAACGTAGATGGCACACATATTGCTGAAACGCTGAAGCCGCTTGATCCTGAGACTACACTCTTCATGATTGCTTCCAAAACTTTCACAACGCAGGAAACAATGGCTAATGCTGTTTCTGCCCGTGACTGGTTCCTTGAAAAAGCGAATGATCAGGAGCAAGTGAAAAAGCACTTCGTTGCGATTTCTACGAACCGTACAGAGGTGGAAAAATTCGGGATTGATCCTGAAAACATGTTTGGCTTCTGGGATTGGGTTGGTGGTCGCTACTCACTGTGGTCTGCAATCGGACTTTCAATTGCTTGTTTCGTAGGATTCCAGAATTTTGAACAACTGCTGGCAGGTGCTCATGATATGGACAAACACTTCCGTACTACCAAGTTTGAGCGTAACATTCCTGTTATTCTTGCACTTTTAGGTGTTTGGTATAACAATTTCTTCAATGCGCAGTCGCATGCCATTTTGCCATATGACCAATACATGCACCGTTTCGCAGCCTATTTCCAACAGGGCGATATGGAAAGTAATGGCAAGTATGTAGGTCGTGATGGCCAACCTGTAGACTATCAGACAGGTCCGGTGATCTGGGGGGAACCTGGTACAAACGGGCAGCATGCGTTCTATCAGCTAATCCATCAGGGGACAAAATTGATTCCTTGTGATTTTATTGCGCCTGCAACAAGCCACAATCCACTTGGTGATCACCACAAAATGTTGCTATCCAATTTCTTTGCGCAAACAGAAGCGCTTATGAACGGTAAAACCTACGATCAGGCTAAAGCAGAATTGGAAGCAGCAGGAAAGAAAAAGGAAGAGATTGATTTCCTTACCCCGTTTAAAGTATTTACAGGAAATAAGCCAACCAACTCGATTCTTGTTAAGAAAATAACACCGAAGGTTTTGGGAAGCCTGATTGCCATGTACGAGCACAAGATATTTGTTCAGGGTATCATCTGGAATATTTTCAGTTTTGATCAGTGGGGAGTTGAGCTTGGAAAACAACTTGCTAATAACATCTATCCTGAGTTGCAAAATGACTGGCCGGTTACCAGTCACGACAGCTCTACAAATGGTTTGATCAATCAGTATAAGCGCTGGAGATAACGATCAATGATCCGCGTTTTGAAGTAATAGCCTAATAAAACACCAACAGCATCTGCCAGTGCGTCCCACCAGTCAAAGGTGCGATCGAACGGCAGAAGCTGTTGGTAAAATTCAAGAGCCACGCCATAGGCTATTCCGGCAGCGACACATAACAAAGCGTTACCCCGTGTTGCAAGAAGCCAAAGCACAATCCACACACAGAAAAGACCTGCATGTACAACTTTGTCAAACCCTATAACCGGGGCTGAAGGGATACTTTTGCCGGGAATTGTACACGCCACAAGGATACACAGCGTCCAAAACCAGGCCATCCATTTTGTTTCGGTGAAAAGTTTGATAAAAGCGTTGAGCATAGGTATGATAATTATAGATTATTGTGGCTGTAAATATAGCAGTCATCAATGGTACATTTATGAATTTGAAATGTCATTAAGATTGCCGGATTTGACACTCATCCCTTCTTATTATCAAAACTTGAAATACTTCTATCAGAAATATGAATAACGTAGAATCTAAGGTGCTTTTGGTGGATGACCACCAGATTGTACTGGATAGTCTGTCTTTACTTCTCTCCTCATTTGAAGGTTTGTCCATCGCCGGAGCCTATACGGATGGGCGTCAGGCGATGCAGTATTATCAGGAACACGGCGCAGATATCGTGATTACTGATATGCGAATGCCCGGATTTTCAGGAGTTGAGCTGTGTTCAGCCATACGCAGGTTTGATCCGGATGTAAAAGTATTGATGCTGACCATGGTTGAAGATGTGAAGCAAATCAGGGAGGCGATCAAAGCAGGAGTGAACGGGTATGTACTCAAAATGGCTGATGCTGATGAGCTGCTGCTGGCGATAAGAACGATACTGGACGGACGCCGCTATTACAGTGATGAAGTGGTGATTGAGCTCGCAGTCGGTAAAGACGAAAATCTGACAACGAAGCCGGGTACATTTGCCAAGCTAACTTTGAGAGAGCTGGAAATACTCAGACTTGTTGGCAAGGAGATGTCTACCAACGAAATTGCGGAAAAACTTTTTATCAGTGTGCCCACAGTGGAAACGCACAGAAGAAATCTGATGCAGAAAATCGGAGCCAAAAGTGTGGTTGGGATGGTACTATTTGCCGTCAAACACGATTTACTTAACTAATCCTTAAGGGGAATATTAAACACATACAGGTATTCTGGCTCGCTGGAAAGTGATCCTCTTAATTTCTTAAGACTTTGCAGAAGCGGTAAGTTCAGATTAGGGAATTCAGCATTGACTAACGTAATGGTAAGGTCTGAAGGGGATATATTAAAGGAGAGTTTACAATTACCGAGGTTAAAGGATTTGGTTACCTCAGAGAATAACAGCTTGTGAAAATTAAGAATTTCGTGACGCCTTTCTCCGGAAATGGCCGTTGTTTCATTTTCGCAGATATCAGCAAAATGATATGAAACACCTGAAGGACGCAGATAAATATCGGCGTTCTTTTTGATATAGGACCACAAGCTTTCCGCATTGTCCTGTTCTGAGTCTGTGATCCAAATCACCTCACTGATCTGATCCGAGATCGTTCGGGAAGTATCCACAATACGTTGCAGGTAGGAATTAGTGTCTTCTTTATTGGACTGATGCATAGCTACCTGCCCCAATAGTTTGAGTCCGAATAATTCAGAGCCAAGGCTATCATTCATATCCCGTGCAATGCGCGCCCGCTCCCTTTCCAGTGAAATTCTCTTTTCAGACTCGATTCGCTGAGCCAGTAATTTTTGATTGAGATAGGTTCTGATAGAAAGAAAAATAACACCTGCGAACAGGAGAATCATCAGAAAAAGGAACCACCACGTTTGCCAGAAAGGTGGTGCGATTACGATCGACAATTTTCTAACTGCGGATACCCAGTTGCCTCCCAAGTCTGAAGCCTGTAGCTGAAATTCATATTCTCCGGCAGGCAGGCGGGCATATCGTACCTGGTCAAGTGTGCCTGCATAAATTGTATCCTTATCGTATCCTTTCATAAAATACCGGAAGCGGTTCAGTCCGGCGCTACGAAAATCTGTGGCTGTGAATTTCAATGTAAAAGTATTGTCTGAGTAGGAGAGTTGTATCGTATCATCTGCAGCAATCTGTTTAGGATTGCTGCCATTTTCTGTTCCATCAAGAACAAGCCCCGTGAAGTGAGCGCTTACTTTGTCTCTGCGCAAACTGAGTAGTCGCGGTCTTATACGGTCAAGACCTCTGGTACTTCCGAAATATAGATCACCAGAAGCAGTGGCAAGTGAGGAACGGGAGTTGTACTCGCGGGGAGGAATTTCCTTAACGAATTCAAATCGTTCGGATTCCGGATTGAATCTGGTCAGTCCCCGGTTGGTGCTGAGCCAGAGATTTCCGGACTTATCCTGTTGGATGCAATAGATGTATTCATGATGCAAACCATCCTTAACGTGATAAGTTTTGATAATGCTGTTGTTAAGTATATTCAGTTTCACCAAACCCTGATCTGTGGCCGCCCATAACAGTCCTTCCGTGGTGGAGTGGTGCAGATCAAGTACATGGTAATTTGTGAAGAGTTTTCGGATCTGCTTTAACTTATTATCTGAAAGCTGAAATACCTCAACACCCCGATAACGGCTGGCAATGTAGATTAGCTGGTTTTTTTCATCGAAATAGGATGCATAACCACCAACAAAAGAATTCTTCTCTGTTTTGATTACCTGCATCTTATGCGTGTCAAAGAACATAATTCCTTTGTTAGTAATCAGAAGCATCAAAGAGTTATCTACCGATAACAAATTGCTTACTTCACAAAAGTTGGGAAGTTCAAACTTTCGAAACCGATCCGCATCGGGAAGATATAGCGCGAACCCGTTCAGAGTGGCAACCCATATTCTGTCCGCCTGGTCCTTCAGTACATAGCGTATTGTGTTATCCGGAAGTCCGTTTGCGGTTGTGTAGTGCCTCACCTGACCGGTATTAGGACTCAGACGGTTAATTCCTGTTAATTCAGTTCCAATCCATATATCTGCATTTTTATCCTCTGCAAGCCCCCGTATTGAATAGCCGCTCAAATTAAAATTATTGTTCTTACCGTAGGTATAGCAAGTAAATGCGGAGGGGACACTCGTAATAATATCAATACCTTGCGGATCGGTATTAGCAAATACATCATTGTTTTCATCAATAAATATCTCGCTTACTTCATTGAATTTCAGGCTATTCGCGATGTCGTCCTCATGTTGGATGTGTTCTGCAATCTTGCCTTTTCGCGGATCGAAAATAATGATCCCGTTTTTCTCAGTAGCCAGCCATAACTTTCCGTGGAGATCCTCGGCAATGTCAAAAAAGTTAATCCCTTGATCCTGCAACAGGTTTGTGTGTACTGTAGTTTTCTGAGTGTTGTATTCGAGGCATATCAGTTGCTGCTTTCCGCCGATCCATACGTTGCCTGCACGGTCGGAACTGATGCAGGAAAAGTCAGAACCTGTTGAAAAAGAGGATGAAGATCTCGAAAAGTACGGGATTGTTTTCTGAGTTTTAACGGCATAGCGAATGACTTCGTGTTCGGGAGTAAGAAGCCATATATCTCCATCGGGAGTTGTGGTGATAAAGTTGTTAAACTGAGACCTGCTGTAAGCTAATTGATCGGTCAGAAGTTTGATTCTACCATTATGTAGAGAAAATAAACCTGTTTCAGTCAGCAGGTATGTATTCCTGTCCCGGTCTGAGAATACATGCACAGACCCGGTTGGAATTGTTTTTGTGAAGCCGGGTTGCAAAAATTTATTTGTTGGCCGGTCGTATTTATAAACGCCTTTATGTGAGCCAATCCATATCTGCCCTTCCTTGTCTTCTGCAATACCCTGTATATTCGTCGATTCTCCTGAAGCTCCGGAAAGATAAACTTCAAAGTTCTTACCATTAAACTTATTGACTCCATCCTGTGACGACATCCACAGATAGCCCCGTGAGTCTTTCATCATATGGTATACCGAACCCTGCGACAGACCATCTTCAATTCCGACATGCCGGAATCTATAGGTTCCCTGAGCAGACACCTGGCCAGCTGAGAGAGCAAACAGAAGTATGGTTACATATATGATACGCATGTCAATGGCTATCCCTGACCCTGAATCTTTGTACGATTCATTAGATTAGTATAAATATCCCCCTGAATGCAGTATTATCCTAGTTTAGAGTACCAATATCATGGCTTTTTGGAGTCAATTTCATGGTTTACCATGATAAAACCTAACATAAAAAATGCAGAAATTTGAGTGTTCAAAAAATAAGCGGTACACACACCATTATCACTTAAAAATTTGAAACCCTCCTCTTAATCCGCTCCCTTATTGTATATGACGCAATAAGGGGGACGGATAGAATTAAAAAGAAAGACATAAAAAAACGCATCAGATTTCTGACGCGTTTTAGATTTGCTCAATTCGAATGTCAACCGTTGTCCGCGAACTCAGGATACAAGGTCATTCCTCCATCAATATAAAGTGTTTCCCCATTTACGTAATCCGACTCATCAGAAGAAAGCCAGGCGACAGCCTTGGCTACGTCTTGTGGGGTACCTATTCGTTTATAAGGAATCAACTGCAATAAACTTTTGTATTTTTCTGGATCCGACCAAACTTCTTTATTGATGGTCGTTTTGATAGCTCCGGGGCTCACAGAATTAACCCGGATCTTATGCGGCGCCAGTTCCTGAGAAATAGATTTCATGAACATCATCACTCCACCCTTGGAAGCCGCATAATTAACATGGCCTGCCCACGGAATAATATCATGTACTGAACTCATCAGGACGATCTTACCAATGGAAAGTTCGCTGTGATCCAGAACATCAGCTTTGTTTTTCTCTTGTGCTACGAATTGCCTGGCTGCTTCCCGGCAGCATAAAAACTGACCAGTCAGGTTGACGTCAATTACTTTCTGCCATTCTTCCAATGTCATATCAAGGAACGCAGCGTCTTTCTGAAGACCGGCATTGCTGATCAGAATGTCAAGCTTCCCGTATTCATTAATGGTTTTATTGAACATGGCTTTCACTTCTTCCTCGCGGCTTACATCAGCCTTGACAAGAATTGCGGTGCCGCCAATTTTTTCAATCTCCTCCATTGTCTTCCTGCCTTCTTCCGCATTGGACGAATAGTTGACAACTACTTTGGCTCCAAGGCTGGCAAGATGAATGGCGCAGGCGCGTCCTATTCCGGAGCTGGATCCGGTCACAATGGCAACCTGATCCTTTAATCTCAAAAATGAATCACTCATATTATTTCCTCTATGGATTTAAGTTTTTTCCAAACTCTCCTGTTTACATTTTTAACGGCCCAGTTTTTCGCAATGAGAATAGCTTTCGAAACAGCTTCTCTGGGAGAAATGTTGTTTGTCTTGAGTAATTCCTGAGCGATGGCTACCGCCTTTTCTCTGGTAGTCGGAGACAGATACATCAATTCAGGCAATGCTAATTTTGCTTCCATACAATGAGTCGTTAAAAAATTTGGAGTTTTGAAGTGTTGATTTTCTTCCTGAGTTTAAAAAATTAATGCCAGTGTAAAGTTTTGATTATAGGTGACATTGTAACCGAAAATGTACCTGTTTTGCCACTGGCGGGTAAAAAAAATCCCCATCTAAAAAGCAGACGGGGATTTTTTTGAGATGATTTCCCTTATTTAACTTCTTCGAAGTTAACATCTGTAACATCTTCTGCACCGGCTCCTTCATTACCTGTCGGATTGCCTTGTGGGTTACCTGCAGGACCTTGCTGCCCTTCGCCACCCTGTGCATACATTTCCTGGCTTGATGCTTGCCATGCAGCGTTCAGCTTTTCCATCGCAGTATCAATTCCTGCAGCATCCTGAGTTGAATGAGCTGCTTTCAGTTCAGTCAGCGCTCCTTCGATAGCTGATTTGTTTCCTTCTGAAAGTTTATCTCCGAATTCTTTCAACTGTTTTTCAGTCGAGAAGATCAGGCTGTCAGCTGCATTGATTTTATCTATTTTTTCACGTTCTGCTTTATCAGCAGCTTCGTTCGCTTTCGCTTCTTCACGCATACGGTTGATTTCCGCATCTGTCAGTCCGCTTGAAGCTTCAATTCTGATTTTTTGCTCTTTACCAGTTCCTTTATCTTTCGCAGACACGTGAAGGATACCATTTGCATCTACATCAAAAGTAACTTCAATCTGAGGAGTACCACGTTGTGCTGGTGGAATATCAGACAGGTGGAAACGTCCCAAAGTACGGTTCTGGTTAGCCATCGGACGCTCACCCTGAAGGATGTGAATCTCAACAGATGGCTGATTATCCGCCGCAGTAGAGAATGTTTCTGTTTTTTTGGAAGGAATAGTTGTATTCGCTTCAATTAGTTTTGTAGAAACACCACCCAAAGTTTCGATACCTAATGAAAGAGGGATAACGTCAAGCAGAAGTACATCTTTTACTTCACCTGTCAATACACCACCCTGGATCGCTGCACCTACTGCAACTGCTTCGTCAGGGTTAACTCCTTTAGAAGGTTTCTTTCCAAAGAATTTCTCAACTTCTTCCTGCACACGTGGAATACGTGTAGAACCACCTACAAGAATAATTTCAGAAATATCGCTGTTTGAGTATCCTGCATTTTTCATGGCTCTTTTGCAAGGTTCCATCATGCGTTGGAACAAGCTGTCAGCCAATTGCTCGAATTTTGCTTTTGTAAGCGTACGAACAAGGTGCTTTGGAATACCGTCAACAGGGAATATATACGGTAGGTTGATTTCAGTCTGAGTTGAGCTTGAAAGTTCAACTTTAGCTTTTTCTGCAGCTTCCTTCAAACGTTGCAGAGCCATAGGATCTTTTCTAAGATCAACACCTTCGTCAGTTTTGAATTCGTCAGCAAGCCAGTTGATGATCACCTGGTCAAAGTCATCTCCACCAAGGTGCGTATCACCATCAGTTGATTTTACTTCGAAAACACCGTCACCTAATTCAAGGATTGAAATATCAAAAGTACCACCACCCAAGTCAAACACAGCGATTTTCATATCGATATGTTGCTTGTCAAGGCCATATGCCAAGGCAGCTGCAGTTGGCTCGTTGATGATACGTTTTACATCAAGACCTGCGATCTGACCAGCTTCTTTTGTAGCCTGACGTTCCGCATCATTAAAGTAAGCAGGAACTGTAATTACCGCTTCTGTTACTTCCTGTCCCAGATAGTCTTCAGCTGTTTGTCTCATTTTTTGCAAAATGAAAGCTGAAACTTCCTGTGGTGTATATAAACGATCTCCGATTGGAATACGTGGCGTGTTGTTAGGACCTTTCTCTACTGTGTATGCAATGGTTTGCATTTCACTATTAACGTCATCATATTTTTTACCCATGAAACGTTTGATAGAGCTAATCGTATGTTTGGGATTGGTGATTGCCTGACGTTTTGCAGGCGCACCTATCTTACGCTCGCCGTTATCCATAAAGGCAACTACGGACGGCGTAGTACGAGCACCTTCGCTATTTGCTATCACGACAGGTTCGTTACCTTCCATCACAGCCACACAAGAGTTCGTAGTTCCTAAGTCTATGCCAATAATTTTTCCCATTTTTTATTTATAATTTATGTTATGATTTTAATTCTTCTTTCATGTCAGATTCAATACATGCTTTCTGACTTTTGAAGAGTTTGCTAAAAAGCTCGTACCAAGACTTTATGAATTATTTATATATGACAAACTGTCATATTCGCCAAATGAAGAAGGTTTTGCTGAGATGAAGATTTTCATCAGCACAAATCAGATAACTGAGATTTGTAAAAACGAAAACTTTCAATCCGGCAAAACCTTTTTAGCTTCTAATAATGGCCTGTTTATCAGATAGTTTGACCCATGTATGGATCACTCTGACTTTCTTTTCCTGTTTCTACATGGCCGGTAAAACGAACAGTGTTTTTGTCATCACCTTCCGTACTGACGGTGAAGTCATACCAGTTAAAGTTTTTCTCCAGATTTAACAAAATAGTAGCATTGCTACCCGCCGCAATAGTTTTTGACTGTTGCAATGCCTTGTAAGCATTATCCGATATCTGAATTTTAACGGGCTCTGAAGACACATTTCTACATTTCAGGACTACATTTCCTGTCGCTTTTTTGTTTTTATCTAATTGGTATTCAGTAGATAATTTAATCCTCTTGTCGGAATTATCCCCCACAAACTCTCGCATGAATCCGTTCGGCCCGTACACTACGAGATGAAATTTCCCGTTTTCAAAATCACTCAGGTTCCAGGAATCAGATAGGGTATCTCCTGCTTTTACAGCATAATTTCTGACAAGAACTTTTTCTTCTTTTATTCCGTAGGCATAAATCATGAAAGGGGAGCCGGCAGACGCCTTGCCAAATATGCCATTTCCGACATGTAATTGAATCTCAAATGCATTTTTGGCAGAGTTTAGAGCACCTGTTGCGTACAGTTCATAGGGTATGGCTGTCGCAGGACGAGTCCCTTTTTCCTGGCGTGGCATCACAGATGATGCAAAAGGATCCTGATTGATCTGCGCGATTTCTGCTTCTGTCAGTACTTTGTAGTCATTCGGGAGCTTTTTGTATTGTGCGTTGTGGATGCTCTCCATAAATTCTGTTCGCTCCACGAACTTGGGAAGAGGAATGCTCTGGCCATTATAAGGTGTAAACGTTGAAGTCAAATCGCCACAGATTGTTCTTCTCCATTCACTAATATTGGTTTCTTTTATTTGCTTGCCTGACTTGTGGCTCACAAATTTTTCCAGAAACTGTAGAATGGAGGTATGGTCAAAAACTTCTGAACACACATTTCCACCCCGGTTCCATGGAGAGGCTATCACCAGAGGAACCCTATACCCAAGACCAATGGGGCTTTCGCGCGAATCTTTCTTCGGCTTTTTGGTCATATCCTGTTCTAAGGTCACGTATTCAACCTTGGTATCAATTCCCTCAGAAGTTTTACCGGTATCTTTCAGATAAGGGTTAGGAACAACGTATGGCGGAACGTGATCGAAATATCCATCATTTTCGTCGTAACAAAGAATGAAAATGGTTTTCTTCCAGACTTCCGGATTTTTAGTGAGAATGTCCATTACCTCTGAAACATACCAGGCTCCGTACCAGGGGGAGCTGGGGTGGTCAGAAAAATTCTGTGGTGCAACCAGCCAGGATACAGCAGGAAGTTTATCACTATTTACATCTGAGCGAAACTGGTGCAGCACGTCTCCCTGCGGAGCCAGTGCTTCATGAATTATATCGCCATCGTGGTAAGGAACGGTAGTGATAGTGCGGTAGTCGGGATCATTTTTATTCGTAGTGAAAGCCTTCTGGTGCAGATTTTTCTGTTTTTGTGTAAGCTTATCGAAATTTTCAGGACTCCACCTGATCACTTCTTCCTTCGCTATTTTAAACTGAGCACGCTTTTCATTCAAATTTTTAGTCAGTTTTGCAGTATCCTTTTCCGGGGCGTTTTTAATCTGACTTTCCAGATCTGCAATTTCTCCGGGCAAAGCGGCGATCCTGTTTTTCAGGTGTGTCTGATAGCCGGTATGAAAACGAACCTGGTACTGCGTAAACCATTCCATGGGGCTGTCTGTATAATTGGCCAGCCAGCTATCTTCTTCACCCTGGAATCCTGTGTCTATACTTAGCTCATTCTGATAAATGCGCCAGGAAATATTGTTCTCTTCAAGTCTTTCAGGAAATGTTTTCCAACTTGCTTCGTGATCCTCATTAACATTCTCATTGCGGATGTTAGCGTAAGAATCAGGGTTTGGCTTTTCTCTGACAGTACCTGTCCATAAATAAAGTCTGTTGGGCGTGGTGCCAGTCAGTGAGGAGCAATAGTTCTGATCGCATACAGTAAATGCGTCTGCCAGGGCATAATAGAAAGGAATATCTTCCCGGTTATAAAATCCTTGTGTTAAAGGCATTTTTTTATAATCCTTATGTCCTGCTTGTTTTGCGATAAGCCATTGATCATACTTTCCGTTGTTGCGCGCGTCCACCTGATTAGTCCAGGAATGGGGCAGGGATCCCATCCAGGTAGCACGGGATTCTTTCATATTAAGCCGGAAGGGAACGTGCGTTTCTCCAAACGCATTTGTTTGCATCCATACACGATTATTGTTAGGTAGCCGGATCGCCCTGGGATCATTGAATCCTCTCACACCTCTGAGCGAACCATAGCTGTGGTCGAATGAGCGGTTTTCCTGCATGAGTATCACTACATGCTCTGCGTCCATATAGGTAGAGCCGGGTGCAGGATTAATGGCAAGTGCTTTCTGAATAGATAGGGGCAGAGCATTAAATAAGCCCGCACTGCCAGTTAACAGTGCTGCTTTTTTTATAAAATCTCTTCTGGATTCCATGATGAATAATAATGGTAGTCTAATCAATACATTTCTCAGAGACAAATGTACTATCGGCTATTTTACGTGATTGTTAAATGATCTTCTGACCTGAGTAGCAAAGATCGCTTCTTAGCTGGATTTACTCAAAAAAAGGGCTGTTGCAAAATTTTCGCAACAGCCCTTTCCTTATTTCTAACCTGGAATTTCTTTTATTTTCCTCCAAACAATCCACCAAGTAAACCACCCAAATCCACACCACCTTGTTGCTGTTTGTCTTGGTCTGCACCTTTGGCACCACCACCCATGAGGCTACCGCCTACGCGGATAAGGTCGTTCATATCCAGTTTGCCATCGGCAAGTGCACTTCCTATTTGGTTAAAATCAAATCCTGATGAGCCCGATTGAGTTTGGTTGCCTCCCAGCAAGCCACCCAAAACGCTGTTGAAATCGAAGCTGGAATCATTAGGGTTGCCCACTTTACTGATCAGGCTGCCAATTACGCCGGGAAGTACAGATGAAACAATACCTCCTGCTGCGCTGTTACTCAATCCGAACTTTTGGACAATTGCACTGATAGCGTTGGTTGCAATGGAAGCTACGATCGGGTTGTTCATCAAACTCGATGCATTGGAACCACTATTGCCGGAAAGTAGTCCCATCAATCCCTGTATGTTGCCAGCCTGCGCCTGTTGCTGAAAGCCACCTGTAATTGAGCCAAGCAAGGTTTGCATTACTTCTGTATTCTGGGAATCGGGGACTGCAGGATTTTGTACAATGGCCTGTTGCGAGTTTTCCTTTATGAGGCCTAAAAGTTGGTCTAACATTGAAGTATCGTTTTTGTTATAATTGCGTTTGGACTACTACATATTATAAAAGTAACGAAACCTATGTGCAAAAAAAATCCCGCCGAAGCGGGATGCTGTTTTATTTTACCTGATCAACGATCGCCTTAAATGCGTCCGGATGGTTCATTGCCAAGTCGGCAAGTACTTTCCTGTTAAGCTCAATTCCTGCAGAATTAAGTTTGCCGATCAGAGCAGAGTAAGATAGTCCGTGAAGACGTGCACCAGCATTGATACGCTGAATCCACAAGGCACGGAAGTTACGCTTTTTCTGTTTACGGCCTTTGTATGCGTAAGCCAAACCGCGCTCTACAGCGTTCTTAGCAACTGTCCATACATTTTTGCGACGGCCGAAATAGCCTTTCGCTAATTTTAATACTTTTTTACGTCTTGCACGTGACGCAACGTGGTTCACTGAACGTGGCATAATTTAACTGTTTTTGATGGTCGGCGCTCTGTTGAGACTTTAAAGCCTTCTATCGGGTTGAACAAAAAACCTGAATGGTATTTGATTTTGTACTGGTTTCGGAAATTACTTTCCTAGCATTGCCAATACTTGCTTTTCATTAGACACATCTATAAGACCAGTTTTCACCAAACCACGCTTACGCTTGTTTGATTTCTTAGTCAGGATGTGGCTGTGGAACGCATGCTTGCGCTTAATTTTTCCTGTACCAGTCAGCGTAAAACGCTTCTTAGCACCAGAATTGGTTTTCATTTTAGGCATAATACAAATTGAAAAAATTGATAATAATAAAACAGCCTGCAAAATTAGTAATTTCCTGTTAAAACAAAAAATGCTCAGATGGATATAAAAATCCACCTGAGCATTTTGTATATCGTTTACTTACGCGTAGAAGATTATTTCTTGGCTGCAGCAGGGGCAAGAATGATAGTCATTCTCTTTCCTTCAAGCTTTGGCTCCATTTCCAGCTTTCCATACTCGGAAAGTGCTTCAGAGAATTTTTTCAAAAGGTTAACTCCACGTTCTTTGAACACGATCGTACGACCAACAAAGTGAACGTAAGCTTTTACCTTAGAACCCTCTTTCAGGAAGTTGATGGCATGTTTCAGCTTAAATTCGAAATCGTGATCATCAGTATTAGGTCCGAAACGAATCTCCTTGATGACAACTTTCATTGCCTTCGCCTTAATTTCCTTTTGCTTCTTCTTTTGCTCATACTTAAACTTCGAGTAATCGACAACCTTACATACAGGCGGAACTGCAGTAGGAGCGATTTCAACAAGATCAAGGTTCTGCGCTTTTGCAATAGCTTTCGCTGTAGCAATGTCTACAACGCCTGCTTCAATATTTTCACCTACAAGACGAACTTCTCTGGCGGTGATGCGATCATTTATTTTATAAGGTTCTTCGACAACTCTGAAACGTCCACTTGGGGGTCTTAATGCCATATAACTTGGGATTGGTGTTTTTTTGGGTTTTTTGGTTGAAAATCAAAAAAGTTAACATCGTCAGCACAAAAATAGTGCCTTCGAGGCGGAATAATAACAAAAAACGCTAAAATGATCAAATAATTTTTGCTGCTTCTTTGAAATAGGTCACAAATTCATCAACAGACATACTTCCCAGATCGCCTTCTCCTTTTCTGCGGATTGACAATTTGCCTTCTGCCATTTCCTTTTCACCTACAACAAGCATGAACGGAACTTTCGTAACTTCCGCATCTCTGATTTTTCGGCCGATTTTCTCATCCCGGTTATCTACAAATCCTCTGATGTCCTGATCCTGCAACTGCAAGAATACTTCCTCAGCATACTCAGCGTACTTTTCCGAAATAGGAAGAATTGCTATCTGATCCGGTGATAACCATAGCGGGAATTGTCCGGCGGTGTTTTCAATCAGAATTGCGATGAAACGTTCCATGGAGCCAAATGGTGCACGGTGAATCATTACAGGTCGGTGTTTCTGGTTATCAGAGCCGGTATATTCAAGGCTGAAACGTTGAGGTAGCTGATAATCAACCTGAATGGTTCCAAGTTGCCACTTTCTGCCCAATGCATCACGCACCATGAAGTCCAGTTTCGGGCCATAGAATGCAGCCTCACCCAATTCGGTCACTGTATTCAAACCTCTTTCGGCAGCAGCTTCGATGATTGCGCTTTCTGCTTTTTCCCAATCTTCGTCTTTACCAAAATATTTTTGCTTGTCGCTTGGGTCTCTCAATGAAATCTGAGCGCTGTAGTCTTCGAATCCAAGCGATTTGAAAACATGTAATACAAGATCAATTACACGGATAAATTCTTCTTTCACCTGATCGGGGCGGCAGAAAATATGCGCATCGTCCTGCGTAAAGCCGCGTACACGAGTCAACCCGTGCAACTCTCCGCTTTGCTCATATCTGTAAACAGTTCCAAACTCTGAGTAACGAATCGGAAGATCCTTGTAAGAGCGTGGAGAGGTTTTGTATATCTCAATGTGGTGAGGACAGTTCATCGGTTTGAGCATATACTCTTCGCCAATATTCGGAGTTTTAATGGGTTGGAACGAATCCTTGCCATATTTCTCCCAGTGCCCCGAGGTCACATATAAATCCTTGCTACCAATATGCGGAGTTACGACAGGTACATAACCAGCTCTGGATTGTGCCTTGCTCAAAAATGATTGCAAACGCTCACGTAGCATAGCACCTTTCGGCAGCCATAGTGGTAAGCCTTGACCCACTTTTTCCGAGAAAGCAAAAAGTTCAAGCTCTTTTCCAAGTCTGCGGTGATCACGTTTTTTGGCTTCCTCCATCATGGTCACATACTCTTCCAGCTCTTTCTGCTTTGGAAAAGTGATACCATAAATACGGGTAAGCATTTTGTTTTCCTGCTTGTTGCGCCAGTAAGCACCAGCAATATTGGTAAGCTTTACAGCCTTAATAATTCCTGTATTGGGAATATGCGGTCCGCGGCAAAGGTCTGTGAAGTTACCTTGTTCATACAGGGTGATAGAGCCATCTTCCAAACCGTCAATCAGTTCGAGTTTGTATTCATCACCTTTTTGAGTGAAAAATTCAATGGCTTCTGCTTTGCTGATTGGTTTACGAACATATTCATTTTTCTGGCGAGCCAGTTCAAGCATTTTCGCTTCGATCTTCGGGAAGTCATCCTGAGAAATGGATTGCTCTCCCAGATCAACATCATAGTAAAACCCTCTTTCCAATGAAGGTCCCGTTCCAAATTTGATACCCGGATACAAAGCTTCTAACGCCTCTGCCAATAAGTGGGCAGAAGAATGCCAGAACGTTGATTTTCCATCTTCATCGTTCCATGTGAGTAGTTTTACGAGTGAATCCTCCGTGATCTCACGTGTAGGATCCCAGACTTCACTATTCACTTTTGCTGCGATTACATTGCGCGCAAGACCTTCACTGATGCTTAATGCGACGCCCATAGCAGTGATACCCTTCGGGTAAAAACGTTCGCTACCATCGGGCAGGGTAATTTTAATTTGAGACTCGTCTTTCATTCAAAGGTGTACTATAAGCGTTATAATTACTCCGTGGTGTTATTCTTTTTTGCTCGTTTCGGGAATTTTTGTCTGTATCAGAGACTGAAAAGACAATCGTTCCAATACGATCATCTGCAAATCTATTGAATTTTAACCTTCCGAGAAGAATCTACAGGTATATTTATCGTTCTGCGGGGTTGAATCAGATCAAGTTTAACACGGGATGTGTCCAGGAAGCGGTAATTGTCCGACTCTTCCTGAACCCCATATTGTGACTCTCCGCTTTCATCTCTCTTCATTCTCCAAAGTCCGTTGTGAGCCGGGCGATCGTTAGGATCATTTGCGAGCGTTATGCCGTAGAATTCACGTGCCTTTGCAAAATCGCCTGTTTTTTCATAGCAGTAGGCAATCAGATTGTGGATCTGAGGATATTTGGGATCGACTTTCAGTAATTGACTTAAAGCCACAAGAGACCTGTTGTAATATCGGTTTTTCAATCCCAGATCAGCCATTTGCATGAGCGCCTCGCGGTATCTGGGATTAACAGTAATGGCCTTTTGGTAAAAAATCATAGCGGTGTCAGGTTTTGCCAAACCATCATAAATTTGCCCCCTTTCATAAAAGAGTTCTGCAACTTGCGGGAAACGCTGGATTGCTTTGTTGTTGATAGCCAGTGCCTGAGGTATATTTTGCAGCTTTCTGTTGATGACGATACTCTGCACATACGCCCGCAGCATTCTCGGATTATTTTTCATTGCATAATCCAGACTTACCAGGCTCGCCAGTGAATCACCTTGCTTTGCCTGTAACATTCCTTTTACATAATAGGCTGATGCATCATGAGGTGCAAGGCGCATGGCGTGATTGAGATACCGGCCTGCTTCTGCAAAACGTCCGTTGGCCTGTAGCAAATCGGAGAGCAAAACATACAGTTCTGGAGTTCCCTGCTGCAATACTTCTGCCCGTTCCGCATCTTCAAGTCCTGACTCCAGCTCGCCCAATTCGCGATATACTTTGCCCCTGAGCAGAAAATACTCGGCTACATTGTCCTGCTCTTCAATAGCGGCAGTAATGTCTTCCAGAGCCGGTTTATATTCTTCCTGTTCAAAATAAATGCGCGCCCGTTTAAAATAGTTGGCATCTAAATCAACTCCCCTGGAAATAAGATCAGACAGCGACTGAACGGCATCTTTTTCCCATTGAGCCCTGCTTTTTTTGACAACGGGGGGAATACGGGTATTGTTACGCGCATCGCTCTGGCATGATGCCAGAGCGATGCTCACGCCTAAAAATACGATTCCGATAATATGCTGCCAACGTCTGTCCCGCATGAAATTCCTATCTGTCAATTTAGATATTTTGGTCTGAAAAACGAGAGAATACACCCAATGGTAATTTTTTCCCAAATGAGTCAGGAATGAAAAGTTCGCCAAACTGGTGGTTAATCTGATCTCCAAAATGGGCCTTGATCAGGTTTTCGACAATTAGTGCAGAGAAGCCTAAGGAATAAAGATTGATGATAAAGAAAAAGTTTTCTTTCTTCAGCAATTGAGAGCACAATCTCAGAATTTCATTCAGATTTTCCTCCAGCAACCATTTTTCTCCATCCGGGCCGCGTCCGTATGCCGGTGGGTCAAGAATGATTCCGTTATACTGGTTGCCGCGTCTCACTTCGCGCTGCACAAATTTAAGCGCATCCTCAACCACCCAGCGAACGTTATTGAGTCCACTCAGCTCCATATTTTCTCTCGACCAGCTAATCACCTGTTTCACAGAATCCACATGGGTGACATCCGCACCGGACGCTCTTGCTGCCAATGACGCGATCCCAGTGTAGGCAAATAGATTCAGTACACCGGGTTTTTCTTCAGGGATAGCCTTTAATGCTTTGGAGATATAATCCCAATTGGTGGCCTGCTCGGGGAAAACACCAACGTGCTTGAAGGACGACAATGCAAGTTTCGCTCTCAAATGAAGTGAACCCGCCCTGTATTGAAAGGTCCATTTATCGGGCATGCCTTCCTTAGAAATCCACTGTCCTTTTTCCTGTGAATTTTTATCGCGCTTGAATGTAGCATGAGCACGATTCGCCCATTCCTGATCAGATAAGGATTTATCCCAGATGGCTTGTGGCTCAGGACGTGAAAGAATATACTGTCCAAAACGTTCCAGTTTTTCAAAACCTCCGGAATCTATAAGTTGGTAATCGGTATGCTGATCAGGCGATAGTAGAAGCACTTTTATAATGGTTAATGATCAATTGTTAATTGTAAATGTGGAACGACAGTCGTTCCTTTTGGCTCTCGCAATAGCTAGAACGCGATTTTGCTCAGATAGAACACATTTCGCCTTCCTCTGGTTTGCGGATCGCCGGCTGCGTTGACGATCCGTTGTTCGCCCCATGCAAGGTAATATTTGCCAAACCAGTAATCGATATCATCTGTACTGGTCTTTCGTACTTTATCTCCTTCAACGTTGGTGTCATTAGCAATCACCTTATTGTTGTCTACCACCTGGCTGCCTTTGATAATTTTACTTCTGATAGCACCCTGGTGGCTGTAAACCAATTGCGTATTACCATTGGCTTCCGACTGCACTTTAATCTTCTCACGAAGCTCCATGCTTTTTACATTGTCGAAGTTGATGCTGTTGTCCCAGAGTAATTTTCCGTTTTGATCCACATCGGCAAGAATGGCGTGGGTGTAGGTAAATCCGTCAAAAACCTGCTGATTGTAACCACGGCCTCCGTACATGGGATTCCAAAGGTAGGGATTATACAACCCCATTCCGAAAGGGTATCCCATCATACCTCCATAACCCAGCCCACCCATCATGTTGGGATTCTGATAACGGTATTCCGGATAGAAAACCTCAGCGACAAGAAGGAAGTTATCGCCTCTGGGTACAACGTCATGGACAAGTAATCGGTAGTTGAGTTTCACATCGTCACCACTTTCCTTCTTTTTACGAATGCGCCTTTCCATTTTTTCCTGTTGGCGTTCATTCATAAAATTAAAGAAATTTTTGAAGTCCGTGAAGCTGTGGTATTGTGTAAAGGCAATTTCATCATTGATGATTTTACTGATATACAAGCCCTGCGAAGCCGCGTTGGTAGAACTCTGCATATTCCTGTATCCGTAGGTACCGATCACCATACGAACTGAGTCATTGAGAACCTGGAGCCGTCCATTCAAAAGTGAAAAATCGTCTTCCGGATCGACAGAAACCTGAGCATACAACTCGCCGGTTTCTTCATAGGATTTTGCTACAATTTTGGTTTGTCTTCCTTTTTTTACCGCAAAACAGACATTAACCAAATGATTAACCGTATCCACTTCAACGGTCTGGATCGCATTGGATCCTTTAATGGCTGAAGGTAACACGCGTGTTTGTCCGGTTGTAAGAAGTGTATGCATCAGAACTGGTTCATTACGAACCATACCAGCCATAAAAACCGAGTAGCCCAAGGTTTTGAAATCAGTAATTTCAAAACGATCCAGCGTATTGATCATAAATGTTTCAACAAATCCGGGACCAATGTTTACTTTCACAATCTGATAGAGATTGCTTCGGTATTTACTGAACAGAAGAAAGACAGACTGTCCGTCATATGAAGCAGTAACGTAATCCAGATTGTCCTCAACGGGGCCATCTATTGACCAGATTCTGTCGAGATTACTGTCAAATTTTTGAACATTAAAAGTACCTCTGTCTGGTTTAGAAATCAGCAGAACACCTTTTTCACCTAAGGGCATAGCCTGATAAGCCGAATTATTGCCGGCAAGAGGTAATTCAATTCTTTTGACACTCTGAGCAAAAGCCGTTGTTGTCAAGAGAATTGATAAAAAAAGTAAAAGCTCTCCTGATCGGGAGCGAAAACCCTGGTTAGTCATGTGCCAGTTGCATGATAAAATCGTATTCCTCAGGTTTAACAGGTCCTACCGACAAGCGCGACAGACGTACAAGTGCCATGTCTTCAAAGCGTTTATCAGATTTGATCTGTTTTAATGTAACAGGCTTCGGGAATTTTTCAACCGGAACAAACTCCACAACCACCCATCTCGGATCGTCTGCAGTAGGGTCTGGGTAATGCTCTTTTGAAACTTTCGCTAATCCTACAATCTCTCTGCCTTCATTGCTATGGTAAAAAAGAGCAAGATCACCTTCTTTCATAGCGATCATATTGAGGCGGGCAGCATGATTGCGCACACCATCCCACATTGATTTTCCTTCTTTTACAAAATCGTCCCAGGAATAAGTATCTGGTTCAGATTTGATCAGCCAATAATTCATGTTGATATTAATAATATGAATGAAGAGTTATTATGGAAATTAAGAATGAAGAATTAAGAGTGAGGAATTACTATCAGAAGTTTGGATCTTCAAATAACTCTTCACTTTTAACTCTTCATTTTTCACCTTGACTCTTCGTCACGGGAATTTAGTGAATTTGCTGAAATCAGGCTGGCGTTTTTCTACAAACGCATTTTTACCTTCTTTCGCTTCTTCACTCAGGTAATATAAAAGTGTGGCATTTCCAGCCAGTTCCTGAATACCAGCTTGTCCGTCAAGCTCTGCGTTAAACGAGCTTTTGAGCATGCGAATAGACAGAGGACTTTTCTCCTGTATCTTTTTGCACCATGCCACTGTAGTTGTTTCCAATTCTTCCAGCGGTACTACTTTGTTTACCAAGCCCATTTGAAGCGCTTCCTGAGCGTCATACTGATCGCAAAGGAACCAGATCTCCCTTGCTTTTTTCTGACCAACGACTCTTGCCAGATAAGATGCACCAAATCCACCGTCGAAGCTACCTACCTTAGGGCCAGTTTGTCCGAAGCGTGCGTTTTCTGCAGCAATAGAAAGATCACAAATTACATGTAGAACGTGTCCGCCACCAATAGCCCAACCTGCTACCATAGCGATTACGGCTTTAGGGATTGAGCGAATCATACGTTGAAGATCAAGGACATTTAAACGTGGTACGTGGTCATCACCTACATATCCACCATGTCCGCGGACAGACTGATCGCCGCCTGAGCAGAAAGCTCTACCTCCTTCACCGGTAAGTATAATCACCTCAATACGTGTATCTTCCCGGCAAATATGCATGGCGTCAATCATTTCAGTCACCGTCTTAGGCGTGAAAGCATTGTGTACATGTGGACGGTTAATGCTGATTTTTGCAATTCCCTCGTGAAGAGTAAATAGAATTTCTTCGTATTCTTTAATGGTTTCCCATTGAATTGGACTAGACATATTGAGCAATAAAAGATTTGTGATAGAACGGACTTCAGCATTAAAGCGGCAAAGTCTGTATTAAATCCCGAAATTACAGATTGTTTATCTTTCCTTCAAAAAGGATTGATAACTTTCGTCCATGTTTAACGTCGATTTCAGCAGGAATTGTAATGTTAAGCATAAATTTACCGGGACAGATTGAAAGAGTTGGAACAGAAAATGAATAAGCAAACAGAATCAGAGAACGGAGGCTGGAATACTAATCGTAATAAAATACTTACTGAACTCAGGCCTGTCCATCCCTATATGGCTCGTGCGTACGATTTCATGCAGCGTTGGATAGCGGGAGAGCCGGATTTTACCTTACACACCTCCGGATCTACCGGCATACCTAAGCCTATTCATATTCTCCGCAGCCAGATGCAGGGTAGTGCTGCTATGACAGGTAAAGCTTTACAGTTAGGAGAAGGTACCCGTGCACTGGTATGTCTTCATACCGAATATGTGGCGGGGGTGATGATGCTGGTAAGAGGTATGGAGTTGAATTGGAAATTGACGGTCGTGGAGCCAACTTCTAATCCCATTATGAATCTGGATCAACAGTTCGACTTTACTGCGCTGGTTCCGATGCAGTTGGCTGCTTGTCTGGAGAATGAATTGACACGCAACAGAGTTGGCTTATACGGAACAATATTACTGGGTGGCGCACCGGTGGGATTACCGCTGCTGAATCGCATCAAAGAGTTAAATCAACCCGTGTATCAGAGTTATGGAATGACGGAAACGGTTTCGCACGTCGCGCTGAAAAGGCTGAACGGCGTGGATGGCGCTACCGATTTATATACCTTATTACCATCGGTAAGCGCAGGAACCGATGAGAGAGGTTGCCTCTTTGTAGCCGGGCCAATGACTAACGATGTGCTTGTTCAGACCAACGATCTTGTTGAATTTGAATCGGAAAATAGATTTCGCTGGTTGGGGCGTGCGGATAATGTCATCAATTCCGGCGGCGTCAAAATCCTGCTCGATAAGGTGGATGAAGCTGTAGCCAAGGTCTTATATGAATTTGGTGAGGACGCAGCTTTCTATAGCTGGTATGAGCCCGATGAAAAATTGGGTCAGAAATTAGTGCTTTTTGTAGAGCTGGAGACCGGAAAATTGGAATCAGAAAAACTTTTGATAGAAATAAGAAGACATCTTTCCGCATTTGAAACGCCAAAACATGTTTACTTTGCAGACCGGTTTCAAAAAACCGCCACAGATAAAATAGACAAAAGGCAAACAGCAAATACGTATTTCAATAGTTCAAATGGATAAGAATCTTCAGATACCAGGTTTATATACATTACGCTACCAGACAGCACCGGTAGTTCCTGCACCATTTTCAAACTTCTACAGTCTGGATATTCATCTGATTTCCCGCGACGAAGTAGAAGTTGATTTTTCGATTACCTATACCGACCGGGAAGATATGTCGGAAGACGAGATCATTGACGAAGGTTTTACCAAGAACGATGATTTCAAATGGAAAGGGTCAATACCTGCGTTATGGATTAAGGAATTTGACTCGATTTTTTCATCTTCAAAGATCATTCGTCAGCGTGAAGAAGAAGAATATGAAGACTTTATTGAAATTGAGCTGGAGGAAAATGGCAAGCGTGTGACTGTATATCCTGTAGATAAAGATCGCTGGAATTACTTTTTGCAGGAATTTATGCAAGCTATTTTTGAAAAGGCTGGAAGAGAAAAAGCTTTTGAACTGAATTACCTCAGCATAGATGGCGCAGATAAAACGTCGATAGATTTGATCGCATCGTTTGCAAGCAAAGAATTTTCTCTTGTGAAGAATGGTGAAGCAGCCAAGCCGTTGAAATGGTCCCAATTAGAGAAAGTAATGGATACGGTTTACAAAGCTGAATTTCTTGAAGACAATGCTGCAGAATCAAAGCCTACTAAGAATGGAACTTACATTTCTGCGGGCGATGGACTTTGGTTTCAATTGGGTGTAGCGGTGGTAGAACCGACGTCAAAAAGTAAAGAGTTACAAAAAATCGAAGCGATATTCAAATCGCTGGCATCATAAAGAATAAATTCAGAGAGAGCTTGTTAAAGAGCTCTCTTGTTTGTTACTTCCTCTGAAGTTCCTTTGTTAATTCATCTACCAGTTGCCCAATCTTTTCCATGGAGGGGATTACAGCAGGCATTTGTATACTTACAAAGGCTTTCACTTCCCAAACTTCCAGTATATCTGACAACCGCGCATGTATTGCTGGTATGGTGTTCAAATCAGAGATCAATCTGAAACTACCATTTGCCTGAACTTCGTTTATCGCTTTCCTGTAAACGATACCTTCATTTTTTAACAAAAAAATATAATTTACATCCGGTCGGATATCGTACCAGTTACGGATAAATGAGCCTACGAGTAATGCTCCCGGATAGGTAAAATCATTTCCGATTTCAAAGGCACGGTAATAATCCCAGGGAAGATTCGGCAGTTGAAAAGGAGGGAGAGAAGCTACAAAAGACGGATTTTGATGATGCCTGATGTATTCCTGTTGCTGCTGAACAGACACCAGCTGAATAATAGGGAAAGTTTTAGCAACGGGTAAAGCAGACTGATCTGCTGAATAGCTGTTATTGAAAACCGGGACTTGCCCCTCATTGTTTGCTTTATAAGATGCTTGTCCTCCGTCCCGGGCAGCATCAGGAATCTTTGTTTCTTGTCTGTGAACAGGATCTGGCAGGGGCTGAGACAACTGCTTTGCTACCTCTACGGTTGATTCATTTTTTAATATTGCCTCTGGTTTTTCCTGTTGCCTGAATTCAGTAACAACAGGTTTCCTGGGAGCAGATACCATACCGGAATGAGATACGGTCATTTGCGTGGAGCGGGTAAAAGGCAACGATAATTCCGATTTCTCGGCAGATTGTCTTAAATCACTTTTGATCAGATTGTCAACACTGATACCAAAGGCCGAAGCCATGTTTTCCAGATTGGTCAGATTCGGATTGGCACGCGCTTCTTCATAGGCACCCAGCAACGATCTTTTAATATCGATTTTGTTGGCAAACTGCTCCTGTGTCAGTCCGCTCAGTTTGCGAAGGTACTTGATATTATTGCTGACAATACTCATGAAAAACGATGCGGTTGTGAAACTGACTACTAAATGACAACATTTTTAGTAATAAATCAATTTTAGCAAGAGTAATAAAGCGGTTTTCTTGTGATATTTGGCTGCATTGCAATGAGCGTTGCAGGACATGAGGGTGAATCATTCCCGTTTTCCTAAACAATTGATTAATGATGACAGACCTGGAATTAAGTGCTATTTTCAATCGGCAATGGGAAAATAGGCACGTAATAGCTGCCACTGATTCCCATGTCAGAATAGCAAAGTTGAAAAAGCTGCGGGAATATTTACTTGCTCGTGTAGATCAGGCATGTGAGGCCACGAAACAGGATTTTGGCAAGCCCGCTGCGGAAACAATCATAGGTGAATTGCTGGTGCTGATCAATGAGATTACTCATACAATAAAACATCTGCACCAGTGGATGAAACCTGAACGTCAAAGCACTCCTTTAACGATGATTGGGACATCAGCATATATTCAGTATGAACCTAAGGGATGTACCTTAATCATAGCTCCCTGGAATTATCCCATTGCTCTGGCTTTGAAACCTCTCGTATCAGCCATAGCAGCAGGCTGTACTGCGATTGTAAAGCCGTCGGAGATGACTCCCTATTCGGCAGACTTTGTCAGTCAAACAATCCAAAGTCTGTTTAATGATAATGAAGTTGTTGTAATTCAGGGGGATGCAGATACCGCCAGCGCCTTACTGAAATTACCATTCAACCATATCTTTTTTACAGGTAGCCCTGCCGTTGGTAAGATTGTGATGAGAGCTGCAGCTGAACACCTGGCTTCTGTGACGCTGGAGCTTGGAGGGAAATCCCCTTCCATTGTGGATGCTACAGCCGATGTTAAAGCAAGTGCCGAACGGATTGCCTGGGCCAAATTTTTCAATAATGGTCAGACTTGTATTGCTCCGGATTACGTTTTGGTTGATCAATCTGTGGAGCCGCAATTGGTATCAGAACTAAAAAGGGTAATTCTGAAAATGTATGTTGTTAATGCGCAGACAATTGAAGAATCTGCTTCCTATGGTAGGATTGTGAATACCAAACATTTTGAAAGATTACAGGCTCATTTACAGAATGCAAAAGAGCTGGGGGCAGTTGTGGAAACCGGAGATGATTGTAATTCTAAATCCCGCTACTTTGCACCGACCTTACTAACCCACGTTACGAGGGAAATGAGTGTGATGAATGAAGAAATATTTGGTCCTGTTTTACCAGTTATGACTTTCCAATCGGTGGAACAGGCAATCAACATCGTCAACGATGGAGAAAAACCTTTGGCTCTATACATTCATTCGAAAAATAATGCTACAATTGAGCAGATTTTGAAAAATACCAGCTCCGGAAATGCACTTGTGAATGAGATGCTTACGCAGTTCGGACATACACAGATTCCATTCGGCGGCGTCAATAACAGCGGAATTGGTAAATCGAATGGATTTTACGGATTTAAGGAATTTTCAAATGCCAAAGGCGTGATGAAACGCAGGTTTGGTACGATGAAGTTTTTATATCCGCCTTATTCAGCCAGATTGGAAGAGTGGCTGAAAAAAGGGTTAAGGTGGGTTTAAGTAGGGGCGAAGGGCATGGGGACGGGAGTGATGAAAAGGGCTCAGGGCGCAAGTATTAATATTTTTGGACTAAATTTTTAAATAAATGGCGGGTGTAGATTTTGGTCAGACTGATCTTTTTGGAGCGGTTCCTGTTCGTTGTGAATATTATCCTGTTTTGTTGCCTGACGAAGCTGGTCTTACAGAGATCGCCGATATATACCGCTTGCTCACTGACTTGGGCGTGAAGCCTTCTCAGCTAACTAAACTCTCGCATGTGTCGATTGATGGCGTAGTTTGTCCGGAAAATGATGAGAGAGTTACAATGGCAATCCGTAACTTTCTTTCTACTCAACAACCACTTTTAATTGAATTTTCTGAGCTGGGCTATTTTCCGGGCAGAGGAGGATTGACTTTGAAGCTGGGCATAGCGAATAGTGAAGCGATCAAAGATTTTAATAAGGAATTTATGACTGCTATTGGTGGTAAAGTTACTAAGCTTCCTGATTTG
The DNA here is from genome assembly GCF_003383615.1 of Dyadobacter luteus. Classification (GTDB taxonomy): domain Bacteria; phylum Bacteroidota; class Bacteroidia; order Cytophagales; family Spirosomataceae; genus Dyadobacter; species Dyadobacter luteus. Next base: position 252,015 of record NZ_QNUL01000001.1, on the reverse strand, counting down.
CACCTGACCCTGGCCAGGTATGTTAGTTCTGAGATATGGGATAAGATGAAGGACACAGAAATCAATTTGCGGCACTGTTTGTGCAGTAGTGTAGCTATCTACAAAAAAGAATATAAAGCCAAAGGTGCTTATCAGGTGAGTGGGAAAGTGAATTTTGGAGAAACTAACTTCTGATAAAATGAAGAAGGAAATAGCTGAATATAACAGTACACTGTCGCAAGAGGATAAACGTATTTGTGATTTGCTGGCCACGGAAATAGACAACCTATTACCGGAAGCCGAGAATAAAATCTGGCATGCACATCCGGTTTGGTTTTTGAATGGGAATCCTGTTGCCGGATACAGTAAACTCAAAGACAGTGTCCGGCTTCTATTCTGGAGCGGACAAAGTTTTGAAGAGGAAGAATTGAAAACTGAAGGAAAGTTTAAAGCAGCGGAAAAGCGTTATACTTCGCTTGAACAAGTAGATATTCCGGCATTGCACGGATGGCTTACAAAGGCGAGGGATATTCAATGGGATTATAAGAATTTGGTCAAGAGGAAGGGTAAACTGGAGCGGTTGAAATAAAGTTGAACCAAGTCTGACTTATTGGAAACGCATAAATGTTGTTGCTAATATATAAATCCGGTAGCTCATGTGAATTGTGCTTATCACCATTATCCCAACCACAATCGCGTTTCTGAAGTGGTTAACAATGGATGATGTTAAGCTAAAGAAGAATACAACAACAGATAGGGAAAAGATTAAGCATTATTTGAAGAAGCATTATTTGTAAAATCACCATGAGCTTACAGTCCATGGTGATTTTAACTTTTTACAGATACCTTAAAGGTTCTAACAGGTTGATAATATTCTACTTATATTTTTTTTAATTCTACATATTTTGAGGCTATATCGTTATTTTTTCAAAGTGCAGATTCCTGATCCTATCAGAATTGACAGAAAAACCAGTGATCTTATTATTCTGGTCCCGGACAAATTTAATACTTCCTAAATTTCTATTCTTGCTCAGAAACAAGTCGGGCTTTATAGCGCAAAATTCGATGTTATTTTGGGCTCTGCTGCTTGTAATTATAGTATTGTTTGTTTCTGATAAATTATAAGTGGCGTTTATTGACTCGCAGTAGTAGGTACCAGTAAAATCTTTCAGATCAGCTTCTGAATATACTGTAGAGGTGTAGCGTTCGTATACATGGTCATCACTTTCTCCGGAAGTATAAATCATTTTTAAATTATTTCCTTCTTTACGAAATCTGAACTTGATCACATCGTCGCTATCGATTACCATTTGAAAGATATTTTCATCAATAGGAACCAGTGAGCTTTCATTCACACTATTTAATACTTGAAAACGTAAAGTGTCATTTTTTACATAGAACCTAAGTCCGGATGCTCTCTCATTATCCCAGTAATTACCTGCGAAGGCGCTGAGTTGTTGCGAAGGAATTTTAACTGTCTGCAACTTACTAAAGTCGATGCTGGGAGGTTCAGGGAAAATATCACCTAGTACTTCAGCAGCCATATTCATAGCCAGACCACCATTATACCTGTTATTATTTCCGAGTACAAAAGATATTATTTTTTGATTGGGGAATATGAAAATATTGCTGGCATAGCCACCTTCCAGACCGTATGTCCATATTTTAGGAACTCCGCGCTCTGCGTGAAGGTATTGCTGGCCGTATAAAAGTCTTCCTGCGGTTGGATTGAAAGTGGTTGTGCCATCATTTAATGTCACAGGAGTCGTTAGTTTTTCAATCAGTTTTCTACTGCCTACTTTGGGGTTTTCAAAATTGAGATACCAGCGGCTCAAATCCGCTGCCGAAGTGTATAGATTGGTGGTGCCCACAATAGAATAGTTGATCGGATTATGTTTCAAACTATTTTTGGTGACCTGATAGGAGAAGGCAATATCCGGAGTAATCATTTCATTGTCGTCATGGAAAAAAGTATTTACCAATCCCAATGGTTGGAAAATATGTTCCTGAGAAAATGCAGCAAGTGTTTGACCTGTCACAGTTTTGATTACCTCCGTCAGTAGAATAATTCCGGAAGAAGTTTGAGAGAATTTTGTTCCAGGGATAAAATCTAATTCCTTTTGCCGGAAAATCAAACCCAATGCATCCTTCTGTGTGAAAACATCCTTTTCTCGCCAACCTGCGATTTCTTTTATTGCCATAATGTCATGCAGACCGCTCGACTGACTTAATAAATGTTTTATTGTAATGGTTTGCTTATAATCCGGAAGCTGAGGGATATATTTACGCACATCATCGGATAATGACAATTTTCCTTGTTCTTCCAGTAGAAGAATTGCAAATGCTGTGAATTGCTTTGACATGGCACCTATTTGAAATTTAGTATCTGCATTAACAGGTACTTCCCGGCTTACATCAGCATTTCCAAAGCCTTTCAGGTAAACAATTTTTCCATCTTTCAACAATCCTGCGGCAACTCCTGGCTTATATATATTATCATCCCATTCAGCAAATACTTTATCCAAGTTTTTAGTATTTGCTGAATGTATAGCTGAATTACTTTTTTCAATGAGCGTAATAATCTCTTCAGTCATTTTCAGTGCAGAACTTGGGTCCTGACCCGTTACAAACCGTTCGTCTACTACGTAAAAACCTTCTCCTAATTTATCTGTGTGTACAAAATTACCTTCGTTTTTTCTGATCGCTTCGTCAATAGTAAAAGGAAATGTTTTGTAATATTCCTCTTGCTTATCTTCAAATTTATCAGCAAAGCCGGTTATTTTTTTGCCACGATAAATCGATTTTCCATTTTTGTCTTTTAAATAAGCCAGTCCCGCGGTGCCGTGGCAAATAGCCGCGATTATTCCATTTTTAAAGTAGATTTGCTTTGCCAGATTTTGAATGTCTTTGTTTTCTGCAATACCAAACATGGCTGCTCCGCCACCACCATAAAAAATTGCACTGTAATCTCCGGCAACAATTTTGTTTGGTAACATGGTTGTTTTGAGTTTGTTCATAAAAAAAGTATCGTAGAGATATTTTTTATGAGTACTGTCGGAAGCATTTATATAGCCGATTGGAACAGCACCACCATTTGGACTTACAAAGTCAACAGTGTATCCGGACTTGGTGAACATTTCATAAGGTACCACAATTTCACCAAAATGATTGGCGGTTCTGATCTGAGATTTTCCGTAGTAATCCTGATTAGAAACTACAAACAGAATTTTGTTTTGCGAAAAGACTGAGATAGAGGATAAGAAAAAACCAATGCTCATCCATAGCATTAACCGAAACTTTGAAAATGATTTGTACATATTTGCTTTTTTGAATGTCTGCAAATATGTGGTTACAGCAGGTGTGGAGGGTTTTGGTTTACGGTTTTGGAGTTCGGATTTATAAAATTGAACTCATTTTGAATGATTTTTCTGGTATTCGGTTGGGGTTAGGCCTGTCACCTTTTTGAAAGTTGTAAAGAAAGTGGATTTGGAATTAAATCCGCTGTCATATCCAATACTCTCTACAGTATGGCTCTTTTCATTTCTCAGCAATTCCTTTGCTTTCTCTATCCTGTACTCATTGATAAGATTTGAGAAAGACTTTCCTAATTTTTCATTCAGATATTGGGAAAGTATGTGCTTCGTTACCTTTAGCTCCTTTGCTGCATCTTCAAGTGTGAAATTAGGATTTACGAATAGTTCGCGATCAGCAATGATGGATAGCTTCAGGTCAATATGCTCCTGTGTTTCCAGTGGAATGAGTTTGTTTTTGTATTTTTCTTTTTCCTGAAAGAAGGCCGGCTCGTTGTTATTTCTGAAGATCAGCAACAACGCAATCAGGTATAATATAAAGCTGAATGACAATGCCCCTACAATGTACGAAGTGTAATTGGCAGTATAATACGCTATCCATATAATTGTCACTCCCAGGTAAATACTCAACAACCATATATCTATCTTTTTCAGACTTTCTTTTCCTTTTATTTTTAGCAAAATGGGATGTATGAATTTATAAGCAACGATTATATATGCTAACCATTGGGCGTAGATTGCCCATACGATCCACACCCAGATTTGACGATTTTCTACATAGGGATAAACAATTCCTAAAGTGGTAATCAGGGTCAGATACGAAAAAAAGTGAATTGACCAATTGACTTTTTTCTCTTTAACGGATGATTTTAAATATAGAAACAAGAACGGCCCTATCAAAATACAGGCAGAAAGCCCGATTTGTATAAATATATTTCCTAATTGAGGATTGAAGTAGAAGAATACAGATTTTATAATTCTAATACTAAGCACAAATAATAATGCTGATAAAAAATAATTAGATGTGTTCTTTTTCCTGGCCTGAACCGCAAAGTATAATGAAAGTAATAAGGCGTTAAATCCTCCCAATGCACTGAAGAAAAACAAAAATTGATTTTGCATGAAGTGTATGATAAGCTTGTCTACGTGTCGGATTTACTTGGGTTCTAATTCAATATGTATTAGCAAAAAAAGCGGTTTGTGGGGACACAAACCGCGGTAAAACTAGTGTATTAGTTGAAATATAGAAACAAACTACCCGTAAATCTCTTTCCGTGCCGCCTTTAAAGTATTTGTCAACAAACCACAAATTGTCATTAATCCAACACCTCCAGGTACCGGAGTGATATAGCTGCTTTTAGGTGCTACGTCAGCAAAGTTGACATCACCTTTAATTGCGAAACCACTTTTCTTGCTCGCATCTTCCACGCGGCTGATACCCACGTCAATTACCACTGCTCCCTCTTTTACATAGTCCGCTGTAACGAATTCCGGTCGGCCTAATGCGGCAATCAGAATATCTGCTGATTGACAAACTTCTTTCAGATTTGACGTTTTGCTGTGGGTTATTGTCACCGTACAGTTGCCCGGATAGTCATTGCGCTGCATCAGAATGCTCATTGGCAATCCAACGATCTGACTGCGACCGATAACCACACAATGTTTTCCGCTGGTTTCAACACCTGCACGGATCAACATCTCCAGTATTCCGAAAGGTGTTGCGGAAATATAAGCAGGTAAACCTTTACACATTCTGCCCACATTAATAGGGTGAAATCCGTCAACATCCTTTTTAGGATCGACAGCTTCCATAATGGTGTTTTCGGAAATATGCTTTGGCAACGGAAGCTGAACGATGAATCCGTCCACATCCGCATTGTTGTTCAGCGAAGCCACAGCTTCCAGCAATTCCGCCTCACTGATAGTTGCGTCGAATTTGAGAAGGGTAGAAGTGAATCCGATTTCTTCGCAGCTACGGATTTTGGAAGCTACATAAGTTTCACTCGCACCATCCTGACCTACCAATATAGCCGCCAAATGGGGTTTTTTACCTCCACCAGCTACCCAGGTTTCTACCTCAGCTTTAATTTCAGATTTGATTTGGGACGATATCGCTTTTCCGTCTAGTAATTGCATCGTATTTATTGTCGTTATTTATTTTAAATGTTGTATTCTATATTGATCTGGTCATTTGTAGTCAAGGGTTATCATCAATTATGGTCAGAGATTGTCAGGATTCGTCATTTTTAGTCAAAGGTTGTCATCGGTGGTTATGTTATGGTCGTTTATTGTCAGGTAGAGTCATTTATAGTGGAAGAGTTCTCGGCAACTTCTTACAATTTATGTCCACTTTTAAAAACTACTTGAAAATCCCTGACTACCGCATGACTAAACCTGACCATTCCTGACCAATCTTGACGATTCCTTTCTATTTATATCCTTCCAACTTTTCCTTCAAAACACTCATTCCTACTGTGGCTTTTTCCTGAATGAAGGTCATAGTCGGTTTAAATCTGATATCTGGTTTGGCCGGATCTATCAGGAAAATGGGCTTGTTTTGTCTTACGTAACTGACTAGTCCTGCCGCCGGATATACAGCCAGCGAGGTACCGATTACCACAAATATATCCGCGTCTTCCACAATGTCCATGGCGGTTTCCATCATCGGAACCTCCTCCCCGAACCATACAATATGCGGCCTGAGCTGGCTGCCCAATTCGCATAAGTCGCCGGTCTTCAATTCCCAGGAATCCATGTCATAAACCAATTCCGGATTAGCTGTACTTCTGGACTTGAACAGTTCACCATGCAAATGTACCACTTTGGACGAGCCGGCAAGCTCGTGCAGATTATCAACGTTTTGCGTGATGATCGTAACATCGAAATACTGCTCCAATTCTACCAATGCCTGGTGAGCCGTATTTGGTTTTACCGATTGTGCCTGTTTTCTTCTCTGGTTATAAAAATCAAGAACAAGTTCCTGATTCCTCGCCCATGCCTCCGGAGTAGCTACGTCTTCAATCCTGTAATTATCCCATAATCCGCCGTTGTCGCGAAAAGTGCTGATCCCGCTTTCTGCACTAATGCCTGCTCCGGTAAGAACGACAAGTTTTTGCATGGATTAAAAATTGGTCACCGTGAAAATTTTACACAAAGTAAAAAAAGAAAAGCGCAAAGAGCGCTAAGAAATTTCAGGTTTAATAAATATGCCACGGATGCACGAAGGAAACACAAATTTAGTTTAAAGGTTTTTTAAACTTTCGTGCTTACTCGTGCATCCGTGGCAATTCGATATTTTAATCCTTTTTTGCTGCTTTTTTAGCTGCCGGCTTTTTGGTAGTGGTTTTCTTGGCAGCCGCTTTTTTAGGTGCAGCTTCCTTTGCAGGAGCCTCAGATTTTGGAGCTGCTTTTCTGAATCCGCGACCCGCCGGTTTTTCAGGCTGCTCTGCCGCCAGCTTTAATACATCTTCGTACGTAAGGCTCGCAGGTTCTGTTCCTTTCGGTATCTTTAGATTCCTTTTTTCAAAAGCTACGTAAGGGCCATATCGTCCGTTCAATACCTTCGCATTTTCATTTTCAGCGAATTCCTTGATCGTCTTATTGCTGTCGGCGATGCGTTTGGCCTCAATAATTTCAATCAATCGATCATCTGTAACGGCCATCGGATCGTCATCTTTGGCAAGCGAATAGTATTTGCCTCCATGTTTTACGTACGGACCAAATTTACCAATACTCACAACCATGTCTGAATCCTCAAAAAGTCCGACAGTACGTGGAAGTTTGAATAATTCAAAAGCTTCTTCCAGCGTAATATTTTCCATAAGCTGGCCTTTTTTCAGACTCGCAAACTTCGGTTTGTCTTCATCCTCGGCGTCACCGATCTGAACATAAGGGCCATATTTCCCGATCCGTACCGTTACTTTTTTGCCTGTTGCAGGATCTTCCCCTAATTCGCGGGAGGTCAGACTTCTGTCAAATTCCTCTTCCTTCACTTCCGAAACACGTTTCTGAAAAGGAGTGTAGAAGTTTTTGATCATTTGCTGCCACGAAAGTGAACCGTCAGCAATATGATCAAAGTCTTTTTCAACGTTCGCCGTGAAAGAATAATCGACAATTCCTTCAAAGTTATTGACAAGGAAATCGTTCACAACCATTCCTGTACTTGTCGGGAATAGTTTAGATTTTTCCGAGCCGTATATTTCTTTGTTTACTTTACTTACAATCTTATCTGAAGCTAATGTCATCTCGCGGTATTCGCGTTCAATACCCGGACGGTCTTCTTTGACTACATATTCTCTTCTTAATATAGTAGATATGGTTGGCGCGTAGGTAGAAGGACGGCCAATCCCCATCTCTTCCAGTTTTTTTACAAGACTGGCTTCCGTGTAGCGCGGCGGATTTCTTGTAAAACGTTCAGTTGCCTTCATATCTGCAAGGCTGAGAATCTGACCGATGTTCAGAGGAGGAAGCATTCCTTTTTGCTCTTCGTCGCCTTCATCATCGCTGGATTCCAGGTATACTTTCAGAAATCCTTCAAACTTAATTACTTCACCCTGAGCTACAAGCTCTTCCGAAGTCATAGAAATGCCAATGGTTGCAGTTGTTCTTTCGAGCTGAGCATCCGACATCTGGGAAGCAATAGCTCGTTTCCAGATCAATTCATATAAGCGCTGCTCATTTCTGTCGCTGCTTCCGACTAGTGTATGGAAGTCGGTTGGTCGTATGGCTTCGTGAGCCTCCTGAGCAGATTCGCTCTTGGTTTTGAAAACCCTTTTGAAATAATATTCCTGACCGTATTCATTCACAATCTGAGTTTGCGCTTTTTGCAGAGCTTCTTCAGATAAGTTGGTCGAGTCGGTACGCATATAGGAAATTTTCCCGGCTTCATACAGGCGCTGAGCGACTGTCATGGTTTGGGATACAGAAAAGCTGAGTTTTCTGGACGCTTCCTGCTGTAATGTAGAAGTAGTAAATGGCGGAGCCGGGGATTTTTTAGCTGGTTTTACTTCAAGATTTTTAATTGAAAATTCTGCACCGATGCATTTTTCCAGAAAGGTCATTGCATCCAATTCAACTGCAAAATTCTTGGGAAGTTCCGCATTCAATACGCGCCCATTACCCAGATTGAAATGCGCGGTAACCTTAAAGCTCCCCTTACTATTGAAAGAGTCTATCTCTCTTTCACGCTCTACTATAATACGTACAGCTACCGATTGAACCCTTCCCGCAGAAAGATTAGATTTTCCGATTCTGATTTTTTTCCAAAGTACCGGAGATAGTTCGTATCCAACCAGGCGATCCAGAATACGACGAGCCTGTTGCGCATCTACCAGATCAACGTCAATGATACGGGGCTTCTGAATAGCGTTTTGCAAAGCAGTTTTCGTGATCTCACGAAAAACAATTCTTTTGGTATCGTCCGGCAGCCCTAATGCTTCCTTCAAGTGCCAGGAAATAGCTTCTCCTTCACGGTCATCATCCGTTGCCAGCCAAACCTCCGCATCTTTCGCAAGCTTTTTGAGTTCGGAAATGACTTTCACCTTGTCGGCGGAAATCTCGTAAGATGGCTGAAAACCATTCTCTACATCGACGCCCATGTCATGCTCTGGCAGGTCACGAACGTGACCAAAACTTGACTTGACAGTGAAGTCAGCGCCCAAATAATTTTCAATGGTTTTGGCTTTGGCAGGTGACTCAACGATCACCAGATTTTTAGACATAATATTCTATTTAGTATACCGGGTAGCACTTTGGATGTCCAAATATAGGGCAGAAACAAGCAAAAAATCAAAGTACTTCTTAAAAGGTAACGTATAAAACTATTCAGAAGGGTGGGTTCAACCCCGTTTTTGCCGTCCTATTTTAGTAACATTTGAATACTATACGAAGAAACCAAAAGTAGGTGACAATGGTTATTTATATGTCTTCTAGTTCATAATAATACTAAATAAGGTGAATTACGTATAGAAGACGATTTGACATTTGGTAATTTCGTATTTTCGCACGATTTAATGACACAGATAATCCCATTATTGATTAATTACTATGGCTTTAAACTTAGACATGATTAAGGGTTTATGTACCCACATGCCAGAGCGGGCAGTAGTGGCCCGTAAAGTAGTTGGACAACCTTTAACATCGAAAAGACTTCTATTATGAATATTTATCAGGATTACATCAAGGAAATTGAAGAAAGAAAAGCACAAGGGCTTCACCCTAAGCCAATTGACGGTGCTGAATTACTAACGGAGATTATAGCGCAAATTAAGGATACAGCTAACGAGTACCGCGCCGATTCTCTTAATTTTTTCATTTACAATACTTTACCGGGAACAACAAGTGCTGCGGGCGTAAAAGCAAGATTCCTTAAGGAGATCATTCTGGGAGAATCTGTGGTTGAAGAAATATCGCCAGCTTATGCACTGGTATTGTTGTCTCATATGAAAGGTGGCCCATCGATTGAAGTGTTGCTGGATCTTGCTTTGGGAGATGATTTAGCCATCGCAAAAGAAGCTGCAGAAGTTCTAAAAACGCAGGTTTTCTTATATGATGCAGATACGGACCGTCTGAAGGAGGCGTTCAAAAATGAAAACCCGATTGCAAGGGAAATTCTTGAAAGCTATGCTAAGGCGGAGTTCTTTACGAAGCTGCCTGAAGTTGCTGAAGAAATAAAAATTGTAACGTTTATTGCTGGGGAGGGAGATATCTCAACAGATTTACTTTCTCCGGGCAATCAGGCGCATTCGCGTTCTGACCGTGAATTGCACGGTTTGTGCATGATCACACCTCAGGCGCAGGCAGAGATTAAAGCTTTGCAGGCAGAGCATCCTGACAAGAGCGTGATGCTGATCGCTGAAAAAGGTACTATGGGCGTAGGGTCGTCAAGGATGTCAGGTGTGAACAACGTGGCGCTTTGGACTGGCAAGCAGGCAAGTCAATACATTCCATTTGTAAACATCGCTCCGATCGTTGGGGGAACCAATGGTATTTCACCTATTTTCCTTACTACAGTCGACGTGACAGGTGGTATCGGTATTGATTTGAAAAACTGGGTGAAAAAGGTAGATGCGGAAGGTAATACTGTTCGCAATGAAAATGGTGATCCGATTTTGGAAGAGGTTTACTCTGTTGCTACGGGTACTGTTCTTACCATCAATACGAAGACAAAGAAACTTTATAATGGCGAGCAGGAGCTGATCGATATTTCAAAAGCACTTACTCCTCAAAAGAAAGAGTTTATAAAAGCAGGTGGATCTTATGCAATTGTATTTGGTAAGAAAATCCAGACAATTGCGGCTAAGATTTTAGGTATTGAGCCTACCCTTGTATTTGCTCCTTCAAAAGAGATTTCTAACGAAGGACAGGGACTTACAGCGGTTGAGAAAATATTTAACAAAAACGCGGTTGGTATCACGCCAGGCAAAGTCCTGCATGCTGGTTCTGATGTTCGTGTAGAAGTTAATATCGTAGGTTCTCAGGATACTACCGGTTTAATGACTGCCCAGGAGCTGGAATCCATGGCTGCCACAATTATTTCTCCAATCGTTGATGGTGCCTATCAGTCAGGTTGTCATACAGCATCTGTCTGGGATAAAAAAGCGCAGGCTAATATTCCAAAACTGATGAAGTTCATGAACGACTTCGGTTTGATCACAGCTCGTGACCCGAAAGGTGAATACCACTCCATGACGGACGTAATTCACAAGGTTCTGAATGATATTACGATCGACGAGTGGGCAATTATCATCGGCGGTGATTCGCACACAAGGATGTCGAAAGGTGTTGCCTTCGGTGCTGACTCGGGAACGGTTGCATTGGCGCTGGCTACGGGTGAGGCGTCTATGCCAATTCCTGAATCTGTGAAGGTGACGTTCAAAGGGGACATGAAAGACCACATGGATTTCCGTGACGTGGTTCATGCTACACAAGCGCAAATGCTTCAGCAGTTTGGTGGAGAAAACGTATTTCAGGGAAGAATCATTGAAGTGCACATCGGAACACTTCCTGCTGACCAGGCATTTACATTCACTGACTGGACGGCTGAGATGAAAGCGAAAGCTTCTATCAATATTTCTGAAGACGATACGCTGATCGAATCACTTGAAATTGCAAAGGGCAGAATCCAGATCATGATCGATAAGGGCATGGATAATGCTAAACAAGTACTTCAGGGATTGATCAATAAGGCTGATAAGCGTATCACTGAAATTAAATCCGGTGAGAAACCTGCTTTGGTACCAGATGCAAACGCGAAGTACTATGCGGAAGTGGTGATTGATCTTGACGTAATTGTTGAGCCGATGATTGCTGATCCGGATGTAAACAACAAAGAAGTTTCGAAGCGTTACACGCACGATACAATTCGTCCGATTTCTTACTACGGCGAAGATAAAAAAGTTGACCTTGGATTCGTAGGTTCTTGTATGGTTCACAAAGGAGATTTGAAGATTGTTTCTCAGATGCTTAAGAACCTGGAAGAACAACAGGGCAAGGTGGAATTCCATGCACCGCTGGTAGTGGCTGCTCCTACTTATAATATTGTTGAAGAGCTTAAAAATGAAGGAGACTGGGATGTATTGCAAAAATACTCAGGCTTTGAATTCGATGACAAAGCTCCGAAAGTGGTAGCGCGTACGGAATACGAAAATATGATGTATCTGGAGCGTCCTGGTTGTAACCTTTGTATGGGTAACCAGGAAAAAGCGGCCAAAGGGGACACTGTTTTGGCAACTTCAACCCGTCTTTTCCAGGGAAGAGTTGTTGAAGATTCAGAGCGTAAAAAAGGAGAGTCACTCTTGGCATCCACGCCAGTTGTTGTATTGTCAGCTATACTTGGCAGAATTCCAAGCGTAGAGGAATACAAGGCAGCTGTTGTTGGTATTGATCTTACTAAGTTTGCTCCTCCTACAAAGCAGCTGAGCAGATAATAAAAGTTTGGGATGTTCGACGGTTTTTCTTCCATATCGGCGAACATCCCAAATATACTGGCACCGGATCCCCGCTGGTGGTTCAGTTTTTGATAAGTGGAATGTATAGACATTAATTTTAATTACTATGGCGTTTGACTTAGATATGATTAAGGGCGTATATGCCCGAATGCAAGAGAGAGTAGAAGCTGCCCGTAAAGTTGTAGGCCGTCCGCTCACCTTATCCGAAAAAATTCTCTATTCTCATTTGTGGGAAGGCAATCCCACTCAGATTCACGAGAGGGGAAAATCCTATGTTGATTTTGCTCCCGACCGCGTGGCTATGCAGGACGCAACGGCGCAGATGGCTTTGCTGCAGTTTATGCAGGCTGGACGTCCGCAGGTTGCTGTTCCATCTACAGTTCACTGCGATCACCTGATCCAGGCTGAAGTAGGAGCAGTTCAGGATTTGAAAAATGCTGAGGATAAAAACAAAGAAGTTTACGATTTTCTGTCATCTGTATCCGATAAATATGGCTTAGGCTTCTGGAAAGCAGGAGCTGGTATTATTCATCAGGTTGTTTTGGAAAACTACGCGTTTCCTGGTGGCATGATGATCGGTACTGACTCCCACACGCCTAACGCGGGTGGCCTGGGTATGATCGCGATTGGTGTAGGCGGCGCTGATGCGAGCGACGTGATGTCCGGGCTTGCGTGGGAACTTAAAATGCCACGTCTGATCGGTGTAAAACTAACGGGGAAACTCAGCGGATGGACAGCTGCCAAGGACGTTATTCTTTGGGTGGCTGGTCAGCTAACCGTAAAAGGTGGTACAGGCTATGTGGTAGAGTATTTTGGTGAAGGTGCCGAAAGTCTTTCTGCAACTGGTAAAGGGACAATCTGTAATATGGGGGCGGAAATTGGAGCTACAACTTCAATCTTCGCTTATGATGAAAGAAGTGCCGCTTACCTGAAAGCTACTGATCGAGCTGATGTTGCTGAAGCTGCCGATGCGGTTAGGGAATATTTACGTTCTGATGATGAAGTGTATGCTGATCCGGCATTGTACTACGATCAGTTAATTGAGCTTGATTTATCCACTCTGGAGCCTCATGTGAACGGACCATTTACTCCGGATCTGGCATGGCCGCTTTCTAAATTTGCTACTGCTGTAAGAGAAAATGGATGGCCTGAAGTGCTTTCTGTGGGACTTATAGGCTCATGTACGAACTCTTCTTACGAGGACGTAAGTCGTGCTGCTTCGCTGGCACAACAAGCAGTTGATAAAAAATTGAAAGTTACATCTGAGTATACAATTACCCCTGGTTCTGAACAGGTTCGTTACACGGTAGACAGAGATGGATTCCTTGATACTTTTGCACAGATAGGTGGGGTTGTACTGGCTAACGCATGCGGTCCATGTATCGGGCAATGGGCACGACACGGGGCTGAGAAGCAGGAGAAAAACTCGATTATTACCTCCTTCAACCGTAACTTTTCGAAACGTGCAGATGGTAATCCTAATACGCACTCATTCGTTGCGTCACCGGAAATTGTAACTGCTTTGGCTATTGCAGGTCGGCTTACATTTGATCCACGCGTTGACAAGCTGGTAAATACGGATGGGGAAGAAGTGATGCTGGATGAACCAACCGGGTTTGAATTACCTGCCAAAGGTTTTGCAGTGGAGGATGCAGGTTACCAGGCTCCTGCTGAAGATGGTAGCACGGTTCAGGTGATTGTGAATCCAACGTCAGATCGCTTGCAACTGCTGGAACCGTTTGCGGAATGGGAAGGTACTGATTTGAAAGGCCTGAAGTTGCTTATTAAAGCAAAAGGAAAATGTACTACTGACCACATTTCTATGGCTGGTCCATGGCTGAAGTACAGAGGTCATTTGGATAATATTTCCAATAATATGCTGATCGGTGCACTTAATTTCTATAATGAGAAAACGAACAGCATCAAAAACCAGCTCAATAACCAGTATGCTGGCGTTCCGGATGTTCAGCGTGATTACAAGGCGCATGGAATCGGAACGATTGTTGTGGGTGACGAAAACTATGGCGAAGGTTCATCACGTGAACATGCAGCTATGGAGCCTCGTTTCCTTGGTGTACGTGCTATTCTGGTAAAATCATTTGCCCGTATTCACGAAACGAACCTGAAAAAACAGGGCATGCTTGCGCTTACCTTCGCAAATCCATCTGACTATGAGAAAATTCAGGAAGATGATACCATTGATATCGTAGGACTGGAAACTTTCGCTGAAGGAGAACCATTGACTATTGTGCTTCATCACAATGATGGAACAACTGACGAATTCCCTGTGAATCATACATACAATGCTCAGCAAATCGAATGGTTTAAAGCTGGTTCAGCACTGAATATTATTCGCAAGTCTGTAGGTGTGTAAGTTGTTATACCTGAATATTATTGATAAAGGGCTCTCAGGAGCCCTTTTCTTTTCCCGGTCTGAACGGCGAAAGCCGGTCTGCACGGTAAAGATGCAACGATTAACCATTAATCATTGATCGCTTCTTTTTCTCTCTTAAATAATTCTGTAAAACAAAAAGTATCAACGCGACAGAAATTGATACATCTGCCATATTGAAGATTCCTGTTTGGAAAAAACCAAGGTCGATATGAAGGAAATCCGTTACCGAACCATGGATAATCCGATCATAAATATTACCGATTCCGCCCCCAATAGCAAAGCTTAACGCAATTGCGCTTAGTTTAGTCAGGTGTTTTCTGGTAAACAGATATACTATGCCATAACTTAAAGCAAAAAGTGGAATAATAGACAGAAGAATAAACTTCAACAGATCGGGGAGGGCACTCCCTATACTTAGAAATGCACCGGCATTTTCTACTTTTGTCAGAATAAAATAATTTCTTATAATACTGATTATTTCATTATCAGTAAGCTGCTGCCGCACAATCGTTTTAGATACCTGATCACAGCCGATGTTAGCCAATAAAACGAGTAGGTAAAGAATATTTCGTCCCAATCTTTTTGTATTCATAAAGTGTCAGAAATTATTAGAGATCGAGGGTCATCAGTAAAGAATTGTGTTCTGTTCCGTCCGGAGCTTTTATCACCAGGGTCACATTTTCTTTGAATCTGAAACCTATCCGCTCATAACACCTTATAGCGTCCACATTATCTTCAAAAACAAACAGGTGTATATATGGTTCTGTATTTGTTTTCCTAAATTCCTCAATCGTCAAATTGATCAATTGAGTACCTATTCCTTTTCCCCGGTTCTCCGCTCCGCCTACTAGTAACCTCCCCAAGCGTGGCGCATGAGCTTCTTTTGTAATAAGTTCAGCGAACGCTAGAGGTTTTTCCGAATCATCACAAAGAATGTAGGATTGTTTGTTGGGATGTGAGTCCTGATAAGCTTTGACCTCATCAAAAGACAATGGGAAAGCCCAGTTGTAGCTGGCAAAACGGAACAAGAGATCAGGGTCAGTGACCCAACTTTGTAAAGCTGGAAAATCCGCGTCAATATATTTTCTTAAAAACAATGTGCTGCTATTTTTGAATTAACAATTTCTGACTGTAATATTAGTTAAAACTATCTTAAACCAGCAGTTTTTGCACTTACCTTATTCATAACATTAATTCATGAAGAGAAATTTAATTCTGGCATCATTATGCCTGCTTCCTTATCTTACCGAAGCGCAAAAATTGTCTTATAATATATCCTTTCCCAATGCTGCGCATCACGAAGCGCACGTTGCTTTGGAAGTAAGTGATTTTTCTCAAAAGGAGTTGGTTGCAAGAATGAGCAGATCTTCTCCGGGCAGATATGCAACGCACGAGTATGGCAAGAATGTATATGACGTCAAAGCGTTTGATAAATCAGGAAAGGCTCTGGAGGTAATAAGGCTGGATGGTGACATTTATAAAGTTGCAGGACTAACCGGTTTTGTGAAAATTGAGTACACCTTATACGCTAATCACCCTGACGGAACCTATGCTGGAATTGATGCAACCAGTATGCAGCTCAATGCACCTGCTACCTACCTTTGGATAAAAGGTCTTGAAAAAGCTCCTATTGATGTGAAGTTTCAAATCCCTGCCGGGAAAAACTGGCAAATCGCAACGCAACTGAAACCTTCATCTGATAAGACGAAATTTTCGGCTCCGGATCTCCAGTATCTGATGGATTCCCCTGTTAAAATCGGAGAGCTTAAAGTAAAAGAATGGACCTTGAAAAATCCGGATACCAAATCTTACCAATTTGAATTGGCGCTGGAAGCGGACGGCCCTGATGTACTGGTGACGGAATTTGCGGGTAAAGTCAAGAAAATTACAGAGGAAACGTTACCTGTTTTCGGAGAATTACCTGCGTTTGATTATGGTAAGTACATATTTATCGCCAGCGTAAATCCATATGTAAAAGGTGATGGAATGGAGCATCGAAACAGCACTGTTATTAATCGCCCTGCTCAATTTGATGGTGCTGACAATCTGCTTGGCGTATATGCCCATGAGTTTTTTCATGCCTGGAATGTGGAACGTCTCAGACCCAAAAGTCTGGAGCCGTTTAATTATGAAAAAAGTAACATGAGCCATGAACTATGGTTTGCTGAAGGCTTTACGCAATATTACGGCGGACTGATCATGAAAAGAGCAGACTTCATAACGCTTCCCAGTTTTCTGTCCACTACAAGTTCACTGATCAATACGAAGGAAAATACAGCAGGAGCAAAGCGTGTATCGCCGGCCCAGGCTAGTAATCAGGCTATATTTGTAGATGCTGGCGTGGCTGTTGACAAGACCAACTATGCCAATACCTATACATCCTACTATCCATATGGTGCATCCATCGCATTGGCGTTGGATCTGGAACTCAGGGCTCGCGGACTCTCTCTGGATACTTATATGAAAGCATTGTGGCAGCAATATGGAAAGCCAGAGAAGCCGTATGTAATATCAGATCTGGAAAAGGTATTGGCGCAGGTATCAAAGGATCAGGGGTTTGCAGCATCATTCTTTAAAAAGTATGTAAATGGCACTGAATCATTTAATTATGCACCTTTACTGAAAAAAGCAGGTTTTGAGTTGGTTAAAGAATTTCCTGGTCAGGCGTGGTGGGCAGATACGCCTCTTGAATATACAGATGCTGGTTTGAGAATAATAAGTGGTACCCGATTTGATACGCCGTTGTATCAGTCAGGGCTCGATGTGGATGATTTGATTATATCCGTTGATGGGAAAAAGACTGTCAACAAAACAGATTTGGATAAAATTCTTGCCGAACACAAGCCCGAGGATCAGATCTCTATAGAATTCAGTCATAGAGGGATTGTTCAATCGGCTGTGTTGACTCTCAAAGAAAATCCCCGTTTAATTGTTAAAACCAACGAAGAGCTGGGTTTACCGGTTACCGAGGAAATGAAAAAGTTTCGGGCTTCCTGGCTTGATAGTAAGATCAAGTAATTGGAAATTGATGTTTGCCCTTAGGTAAAAATCGGAATACCGATGCCATTAAATGATATGACGAAAGAAGTGCCGTAGGTATGTAGCAATCGCGTTGCATGCCTACGGCATTTTTTTCATGCGGGTATTGGCTTTGCATCTGCCGAAATTTCATCCCTCCGGGATTTGTAAAAGCCCCAATTTTATTCCAGATTGACGAAACCTAAATCCCGTTAGGGATATAATTTCGGTAGAACCATATTAATCCAAGAGAACAGAAGTGCCGTAGGTACGTAATATCTAGTACTAAAAATTATAGACCAACATTTAAAACGTCTGTTTTTCAGACAAATATTTCCAATACCGGCGCGGTACATGTTGAATGTGTAACTTCATATTTTTCCGCGCCGGAATATTGATGCTTCGGAAATAGTCTTTCCACAGAATAGAATAAAGTTCTTCTTTTTCGTCCAGTACACTTGCGGGCAGGGTGTTTAGAGCCGGAGACATCTCCTGAGAAAAATCAAAAGTGATTTCCTCTACTTTTTCCAAATCATAATAGAGACCATACTTTCTTTTCAGGTCATAAATGATCCACTTCTGATCGGCATAACGTTTTTTGAAATGGTCTGAAATAAGGGGCAGTACGTTGAAATCCGGCTCTATGTGCGCGTAGAATATCCTATCGGACGTCTCTTGAAAACGAATGAAGGCTTCCATGCGATGTTTTTCCCGATGTACTTTTCGTGACATTTGCGCAACCGCTAGCACAACCGGATTGCCAAAGTTTTCTTCAGCCCCTTTCGGATTATCGAACACATATCGGATAAAATCAAAGATATACTGGTACATTTCAGCCTGTTCCGATAAGAAAGCTTTGTAGATATCGTGAAGCCATGATGAGGATAACTTTTTCCTAAGCCCGTTCCACACGCGGTTTGCTTTGACATCATTGCTGACAACTGAAAAGGCTTCATTGAAAGCATCAGGCATGTACCGGGCTGAATCGACGATTTTTACCTTTTCCGCCTTTTGTTGATATCTCTCAAAAACAGCGGTAAGCAGCCCCTCAAACGATCCATCGAAAATATATAATTTCATCAGAAGAGAGATAACTGATTGGTAGCTTGTTTGCTATACTTACTAGTGCTTTCTGAAAGAATCAGATTTTTAATGTGTCCGCCTTCAAACTCTTTTAATTGGAGTGGGCTATCCGCATATCTGATAAAATGCCTGGCCCGGTTAAAGGCGATACCTATCTTTTTTAATTGATTTTCATATAATCTGCCGAATTTCCGGGACTGCACAATTTTCAGTGCTGAAGTAACTCCTATCCCCGGTACGCGCAGGATTTGTTTATAGTCAGCGGTATTTACATCCACAGGAAACTGATCCAGATTTCTCAGTGCCCAGCTGAGTTTCGGATCTATATCGGCATCCAGATTTGGGTTCGCATCATTAAGGATTTCTGTAATATTGAAACCATAAAATCGCATGAGCCAGTCTGTCTGATACAGCCTGTTTTCGCGAATAAGCGGCGGTTGACTTCCTATAATGGGTAAACGATTATCATTACTGATCGGAATATAACCCGAATAATAGACACGTTTCAGATTAAATTTCCTGTAATAATGATCCGCTGTATGCATGATTTCCTTATCTGATTCAGGTGTAGCCCCAATGACCATTTGCGTACTTTGCCCGGCAGGCACAAATTTGGGTGTACTTTTGATCAGCGCTTTTTCATTATTCAGCTGCTGAATTTTATCTTTTATCAAGCCAAGCGGAGCTTTTACATCTTCATGAGATTTGTCAGGAGCCAATAACTTCAAACCCAATTCTGTCGGCATTTCCAGATTAATACTCATCCGGTCCACATAAAGACCTGCTTCCTGCAACAATTCAGCACTAGCACCGGGAATTGTTTTTAAATGAATGTAACCGTTGAATCTTTCTTCTGTTCTGAGTTTCTTAACAATATTCAGAAGACGCTCCATAGTGTAATCGCCATTTTTGAAGATTCCGGAACTCAGGAAAAGTCCCTCAATATAATTGCGTCTGTAGAAATTCATGGTGAGGGAAACCACTTCATCCACGGTAAAAGCTGCCCGCTTTACGTCATTGCTTTTTCTGGAAACGCAAAATGCACAATCATAAATGCAATGATTGGTCAACAAAATTTTGAGGAGGGAAACACATCGTCCATCCTCTGTATATGTATGGCATATGCCAGAGCCCTCAGCGTCGCCGAGACCCTTATTATGATTTTTCCTGTTACTTCCACTGGAGGAGCATGAAACATCATACTTTGCAGCGTCGGCGAGTATCTCCAACTTCTCACGAATCCTTTCAAACATACAGGCTTTTCAAAATGTTGAGTTTCTAAAATAAACGGTTGAGCTTTCCAGTTATATAAACGATTAAAATCAATTTTTAGATCGCATTTTTCCAAAATTATTTTTGGATTATTTCCAATTTTAAAAAACCGACATAGATTTATGTCCTTCAAAATGTTTACCCCTTTTTTTCTGGGAATTTATATTGCCTGCAATACAACGGGTTACGCACAGATTAGTAGCTACAAGGGGAAGGTAAGTCAGCAAATAGTGATGAACAGTTCGTCCGTTATCATTGACAAATCCTCCGGAAGAAAGCTCACTTATGCGACCTACGATCAAATGCTGAAGAGCAATCCTGGGAAGTATCGCACCCAGCCGGTATTTGACAAGTATGGGAAACCTTCGTCTTTTGAAGTGATCGTTAAAAAAGCAAGCGATGTCAGACCGGATGGTTCTGTAATGATGAATTCAGATCTGATGCCTGAGGTAGGGGAAACGCTGCCGCCATTTGTAATGACCGGACTTGATGGCATTGAATACAATTCGGATAAACTTAAGGGTAAATACGTGTTGCTTTGTTTTTGGGTAAAGTTTGAAAAACCCCTGTACACCCTGGCAAGCACAAAGATAATCTCCTCTTTTATTGAGGAAAACCGAAAAAAAGGTGTCGAAATTGTTTCATTGGGCACCACGCTTAATACCGAGGATGAATGCCGGGAAGCAATCCCAAAGCGGAATTGTGGTTTTATTCCTGTTCCGGATTCCTATGGTTTCAATCACAGATATAAAATTGGCGAGACTCCTTACTTTATACTATTGGATCGAAAAGGTGTAGTGAAAGCAATGGCTCCGCATACAGAATTTGTTGCAACAATAGGTGAATTGAACCTTAAATGATGAGGCTATTTAAGGCTCATTTATAAATTGTAAAATTGAAGAGAGCGCCATCTGATGTTGCTTTTCCCTGGAAATGGTTGCGGATTCGTCTCCTAACTGGAAACCATAATAGCCAAATTGGGAATGATTCGCTCCCTCAATTCTCTTGTAAAATGTGCTTTCGGGTAATTTTATCTTATTGACTTCAATATCTTTTTCTTTCGCCACACCGTCACAGCTTCCATAGATTTTCATAAATCGGGTTGAGCTTTTTGAGAGATCAATATCTCTTGGGTGTGTGGTTGCCAGCAAAACAGCTTTGTCGATCAATCCTGGATTTTCATAAACAAACTGAGCAGCCATTTTTGCACCCTGAGAGTGGCCTGCCAATATGTAAGTCAGAGATGTATCTGCCAGGATTTGCAGATCTTTTACTTTATTGTAACCAAGTTTGGCTTGCCTCCATGGCATTTTGATCAGATACGTTTTAATTCCATTTTCTGCCAACTGATAGCAAAGAGGAACATAGGCATCAACATCCACCAAAGCGCCGGGAAAGAAAATCAAGATGTTCGGTGACTTTTGTTTGGTGGCAAACGATATAAAATCATCCTCCTCTTCGACGTCCACTCTGCTACTACTTTGAAAATAGGCTGGCTCAACCCCATGCGCCTGCATAGAATAAATGAGCCAGCCAGTAAATCCTATTCCCCCAAGTATCCAGATTCGCTTTAATATTTTAAAAAACGATTTGTTCATTCTTTTAAGTAGTAGCGAAAAATGAATTTATATTATTTACATTTTATAATGTACTATTAATCATTTACTTACAAATAGAATAGCTTATGGTTATTTGCCTAAGGCTACTTTTTATTCTGATCTTAAGCTTTTGACGGGATTTGTCAAAGCAGCTTTGATGGATTGGAAGGAAACTGTAAATAAGGCTATTACCACGGACAGTAATGAAGCCGTAGCCAGCATCCACCAGGCAACTGTGATTTTATATTCAAACTCTTGTAACCATTTGGTCATCATCAGCCAGGCAACCGGGAGGGCAAATGCGATGGCGATCAGAACCAGTTTGATAAAATCTTTGGAAAGTAAGCCTACCACGCTAAGTACAGAAGCTCCCAATACTTTACGAACACCAATCTCCTTGATACGTTGTTCGGCTGTGAAGGTCGCAAGTCCGAATAGACCGAGGCATGCTACGAAAATGGTAAGGCCTGTAAAAATACCCAGGATTTGGCCTGTACGTTGTTCGGCTTTATAGGTTTGATCGTACCGCTGGTCGAGGAATGAATAGGAAAATGGTTCTTCCGTCTTGTATCCTGCCCATACGGATTTCAATTCGCCAAGAAGTTTTTCCGGTTTGTCAGTTTTTACTTTTACGATCAGATTACCTGCTTCTCCGCCAAGCGTCATTACCAACGGCGTTATTTTCTCGTGAAGGGATCGGAAATGAAAATCTTTTACAACTCCAATTATAGTATAGGTTGCCTTATTACCCTGATTATCATTCCTACTGATCGTGTGATTGATTGGGTTATTCTTTAAACCAAGCATGTTGGCCGCAGTTTGGTTGATAATCACCGCAGAAGAATCCGTACCGAAATGATCCGAGAAATTTCTTCCGACAACTATATCCATACCCATCGTATTGATATAATGATAATCCACTTCATAACGGATGCCATTCACGAGCTCATCTGCTTTCTGATCCGCATACATCATATAGTTGTTGTTATAAGAAGGACCTGCCGGAATGTAGGAGGACGAACTTGCATCAAGGATTGCAGGATTTTGCAATAACTCGTTCCGAAAGGTATTTTGCTGTGTTCCAAGAGCCCAGGTGTCCAGTATGAGTACCTGATCTTTATTATATCCCAGCTTTTTGTTTTGTATAAATTTTAACTGCTGATAGACTACAGTTGTGCCGATCATCAGTGTTACCGATATGAAAAACTGAACGACAACCAAACCGCTTCTGAGACCGATACTGTTTTTGTTAGATATAAATTTACCTTTCAGAATGGTTATTGGCTTAAATGACGAAAGGAAAAATGCCGGATAACTTCCCGCGAATATGCCTACTAGTAGTCCAAATACAAGCAAGGATGGAATAAGCACAGGGAGCGTTTGTACTTCAAGAGCAAGATCTTTGCCGGATAGTTGATTGAAAAGAGGCAAACAAGTGTATGCCAGAATGGTGGCCAACAACATGGCGAAGGCGGTCAGTAAGATTGACTCCATCAGGAATTGCCAAACCAGCTCGCTTTTCTGTGAACCCATTACTTTCCTTACACCCACTTCACGGGCTCTTTTAGAAGAGCTTGCTGTCGATAAATTCATGAAGTTGATGCAAGCGATGATAAGAATTATAGCTGCGACGGCTCCAAAAATGTAAACATATCTGATATCGCCGGCCGGACTAAGGTCATATACAAAATCTGAAAAGAGGTGAATATCGCTGAGTGGCTGAAGTTTCAGTATTAAACGATTACCACTTTTCTCAAATTCGGACATCGTTACGCCCATGGCTTTTTTTAGCTGTGGGCCCATGTATTTTTCTACTGTTTGCGGAAGTTTGGCTTCAAGCTGCTTGTAATCGGTGCCTTTGCGGAGTAGTAGATACGTAAAAAACTCGGATGTCATCCATGAATCAGATTTTGAATCCTGAAGACTTTCC
Source organism: Dyadobacter luteus (assembly GCF_003383615.1). Classification (GTDB taxonomy): domain Bacteria; phylum Bacteroidota; class Bacteroidia; order Cytophagales; family Spirosomataceae; genus Dyadobacter; species Dyadobacter luteus. The sequence goes on along the minus strand of NZ_QNUL01000001.1, from coordinate 228,481 downwards.
ATTGACATTAGCAGGTCGGCATGAAAGTGTGAGTTGGACGGCATATTGTGCATCACGCCGGTAATCTTAGCAGCTTTATCCGATCCTTTAAATTTGATAACATTGCCCAATACATCTGTTTTTCCAAAGTATTTATTGGCTAGTTCTTCGCTGATTACCACGTTACCAGGTTGAATCAGCGCAGTTTTAGCATCGCCTTGTATCAACGGCAATGTGAAGACCTGAAAGATGTTAGCATCAGAGAAAAACATGTTATCTCCGTTGTATTGCTTATTACCAACAATCACTTTCTGTCCGCCTGCTTGTCGAAGCCGTGTTGCTTCCAGTACTTCGGGATATTCTGATTTCAGTGTAGAGGCTGTGGGGGGCATCACATGCGCTTCATTAATTTTTGAACCATTCATATCGCCTTTGAAAGTAACGCGAACGATACGATCGGCATTTTCATTGAAGCGGTCGAAGCCCAATTCATCCAGTACATACATACTGATGAGCATACATGATGCCAGTCCGATGGACAGTCCGGTGATATTAATGGCTGAAAAAGCACGGTTTTTCAGAAGATTCCGCCAGGCGATTTTTAGATAGTTTTTAAACATGGTTGCAAGAATTTAGGGTGATGGGCAGGGGGTAGAGGTGATTTCGCTAACCTCTGATCCCTTGCCTTACCCTCAGGCTAATAGATCATACAAAGTTACACAACATTTCCGGTACATTGTATAACATAGTTCTTTGTATAAAAATATATACCACAACAAAAAATGGCCTGTTAGGGCCATTTGATGCAATTTGTGAGAAGTGAGATGTCCGTATTCGAACACTTTTGTACGAAAGTGGTCAGATGAGCAGATTGCTATTCATGGAATATTTTGAAAATAGATACCAATCCGTTTTCCTGTTCAAGATGCACAAAGAATACACCTGAGCTGTAGGGCTGCATATTCAAATCCATCTCTTTTGAGGTAACTTCAGAACTGAAAAGTACTTTACCTGTCGGATCAATAAGCCGGAGTTTTCTTACTTCCTTGTTTCTGATGCTGATATGCAATGTATTGCTTACAGGGTTAGGATACAGGGTTGCCCAGGAAAATTCCGGGAAATGGACAGACCGGATAATACTGTATGCGAAGCTGCCATCCAGATCAATCATTTTAAGTCTGTAATAATTTACTCCCGATTCCGGCGAATTGTCTGTAAAGGTATAATCTTGTTTCTCCGATGAATTGCCGGTAGCATTTACAGCACCTATGGTGATCCAGTTTTTACCATCTGTGCTTCTCTCAACCACAAATTTTTCACTGTTACTTTCAGAAGTAGTTGACCATGTAAGCAATGCGGTCGATTCCTGTTTCACTGCTTTGAAATTGGTCAGTACCACCGGTAGCGCCCCTGAATAATCCAAAGTGACTGTAGCGAGGTTGGATTCTTGTCCGGTTTTGTCTTTGACTGTATACTTGAATTCTGTTTGATTCGAAAAATCTGTAACAGGCTGATAAACAAACTGTCCGTTTACAATACTGACCGATCCATTTGCAGGTTGTGTTTTGATGACCAATGATGCCGGATCCAGCTCTGCGCACGAGGTAGCGTCATTTTCCAATGGATTGATATAAGCAGCCGTATTCCTGATCCCTTTTACGTAATCATTAACAGCAATTGGTTTTCGGAATTCAAGTGCTATAATTACCGATTGATCGGACGCACACCCGTCAATATTTAACGCAACGGCAGCGTAGGTTCCTTCCTCAGAAATGAGTAGATCACTTCCTGAAAAACCGGGTAGAATTTGCCCGTCTTTACTCCATTCGTAACCATTTGCACCTAACGAAGTAGCTCTTAGTTTTACGCTAGTGCCATTACATATCAAAACTTCCTTTCTCCCGCCTTGCCCAAAGGCAAGACGGGAAAGGAGTAACAATAACGTGACTGTTATTAAGTTTTTCATGTAATAAAAGGCGAGCCAAGGAGAATTAAAGAAGTTGGATGTCTGGCGTATTTGGAACAACCTTATCTTTCTTGATCTCTGCGGATCCTAGTATAGCATTGGCGACCTTTCCTCCGTCTGATTTAAAACTTCCATCTGTAGGCAGGTTATAAACTCTTTCTGATCTGTATGTTCCGATATCAGTCACAGTAAGTGTCGGGCCTGTTTCTGACAATAATTCCTCTCCCTTAAACCATTTGTATGTCGAAGCAATGGTGACTCCGTAGGTAGCTAAGCTTGCGGGAATATCAGTCAGTGAAGCCGTAATTGTAGTACTTATTGTGGTAAGATTGTTACAAAAGTCGCTTATAGCTGGGGTTAAAGTAAGTAATAACTTAGGCAGCACAACTACGGTATGATTTACCAAGTTTGAAAGACAGCCACCCACTACATCCAGAATCCCAAGAGATAGTGTCTTTGTTACGGCTGCAGTTGTGCCAGTAGCCAGATCAAAAGTGTAAGTAAGTGTCCCGTCTGCTGCAATTCCTGAAGTAATATCAGTTCCGTTGTCTTTCCATACGTATCCAGCCAGGTTTCCTAATGCCGGCTTCAATTGAAATGACTCGCCACTTAGAACATAGTAGATTTTACCAGCTGGATTTTGAGCACTGGCATTAAACGCTGTCATCAATAGCATGATAGCAAAGCAGATGGAGGTAATTTTCGTTTTCATAAAATGAACTGTTAATTGTGATAGATATATAAAAAGTTTATGGTATTCATGTTAGGGTATTAAGTTTATAGGAGGGGTTGATGGCGCATTTACAACGTTAAGATTGACCTGATGTCTGGCTGATGGCAAAGGGCAACCTGGCTTAGTTACATCGACGTAGTAAGTCCTGCTTCCTGTAGCTGTCATACCGGTTGGTGTATATTGTTTATTTGTGATGAGTGAGTTGCCTCCTCTCAGACCAGTATACCAATTGAAAGATAAACTATTAACAACTCCTTCCAATGCGGATGCTGCGGTGAGCAGAATCGAACCAACATTTGTGCAAACTGTATTGGTTACCGGTACCGAAGGCGCACCAGGAACTCTTCGTACATCGTGTACGTTGAGAGCATTGGCAGCGAGATTTACACCAAGAACTGCCACATTCAGACTAAGTTCTAATCGATCAAAAATAAACGCTTGCCCATTAGTTTGTTTAGGGTAATAATAGAATGTCACTCTTTTATCATTATTCAACAAACCTAACAGATCGGCACTCAATAAATCATTGGCAAGTTGGGTTGTGCTTACTAACGTTTCACCATTATACGCTTTTAATTCTATGTTAGTGGCTAAGTTTAATGCCACGAGTGAGCCACTGCGAGATATAACGATTCTTACAGCATCGCTTTCATTTGAGTAGCTGTTGAAGAAAAAAGTCTGCCGTATTTTTGTGTTACCAAGCGAAAGCCCATTTGTAGCGAATGATGAATGGGTTACGGTGTCCCCGTCTATGGCATTTACTGGATTATTGACTGTAAATCTCCCCAGTAAAACTGCTGCATCTTCCTTTGTTGTCACATTAGGTAAACCGCAGTCCCCAGCGTTGAAAGGATAAGGATTAGATGTGTTGGTAGCATTTTCGGAATGGAAAGCATAATAAATCCTAACCAAATCGTTCGTTCCTGTATTATTCAATGTGATTTTTACCGCCTTAAAGCTTTCAGTTAGCGTAATCGCCAGGAAAATGGTGCCATCGGCTAGTGAGTAGTTTTTGAACGGATTTGTAGTAATAGCTGTTCCTGTAGCCCTGAAGCCTACAACAGAAATAACGTTCGAATGTGTAAGGGCATTGATGTCTGTCCTTACATAGATCGTAACAGGCGCTGCAGGAGTCGCGAGTCTTTCGTTTGTAAAACTCAGAAGTATGGCGGCACTTCTACCGAGCCCATCCGCCCTGAGCGTGGCCGAGTTATTATTAGGTTTATTGCCGACTGCATCATTCGGAGTACCAATTGTTCCATAACCAAGTAAAGTAGTTCCACCCGCTTCCGGTGAAGCAGCTGTAGCATAAGTCGCTCCACTTGGCTGAGCACTTAGACTGTCAGCGAAGACCCCCATTACCATCAAGACAGTCAACCAGATTGAGCTAATGAATCGCATTGGAACTTGTACTTGAACGTTGAGTAAATGTTTGTTTTTTTCTTGATTCCTGGTGCAATTATAAATAGAATTAGTTTTACAAAACAAATATTATTTTCGTTGGTGCAATAAAAATTACCAAAAACCGTTAATCTGGTTTGTTTTGGCGCACTCGGTTACAAAAATATTTTTCATATGTGTTTAATAAAGTTTATTCTATACTGAATTATGTTTGTTTTGTGGTTAATTATATTTACACCGAAATGGGTTGAAATTTATTCTAGAGTATGATCGATATTCGTGATTTTATATCATGGATATATTTCTGTTTTATAGAAATTGTTTGATTTTGATTTAACTTAAACGGCGTCATGTTTGGCGAATGTCATTATTGTCATGGTGCTATTTGGTAGATACTACGAAAATTCTGCTTTGATACGTTAGTAAAGCAAACATATTAACAAGAACGCAGGAGATGAATCGTCGAAATGCAATAGGAGCGGTGCTGGCCGCGTCTGCAGCAACAGTGTTGCCAGTTCAGGCATCTGTCAAAAAGGAATCATTTATATATTCTCTGAACATGAGTACCCTCAGGGGCCACCAGCTTGGATTTAGAAAAGAGCTGGAAGTAGCTGCCAGGGCAGGATATGGCTCTGTGGAGATATGGATCAATACTTTGCAGGATTATCTGAAAAATGGCGGGACTTTATCTGATGCCAGGAAAATTATTGACGATTTGGGGCTGCGTGTGGAAGATGCGATCGGATTTGCTCCCTGGATTGTAGCAGATGCTACTACCAGATCAAAGGCAATTGAGCAGTTGAAACTGGAAATGGATCAACTCGCTGCTATTGGCTGTAAGCGAGTTGCAGCTCCTCCGATGGGTGCAACCACAGGAGATCAACTGGAGTTATCCGCTGTTGCAGAGCGATACAGGACGATTCTGGAACTCGGCGATAAAACAGGCGTAGTACCTCATCTGGAACTCTGGGGTTTTTCGAAGAATCTGAGTCGGGTGGGAGAGATATTATTTGTGGCAGCGGAAACTTCCCATCCTTCGGCAAGAGTACTGATGGACGTGTACCATTTGCACAAAGGTGGGTCAGGAATGGATAGTGTCAAAAATGTAGGTAAACCATTGGTAGAAATCTTCCACATCAATGATTACCCTGCCGCACCAGCCACTGATAAAATTACGGATGCGGATAGGGTATATGCAGGAGATGGAGTAGCTCCTTTGAAGGATTTGTTGAAAGCACTTAAAAATCCTGAGAGACCAATTATACTTTCATTCGAAGTGTTTAACAAAGACTATTACGCACAGGATCCTTTGCTTGTGGCAAAAACCGGATTGGAAAAAATGAAGAAGGTGGCTGCGGGAGTTTAAGGGAATATTGCGCAGATATGCATAGAGAGAAACTCAATGCATATCTGCATAATTTTCATTTTCAGTTGGTTAGCTTGCTAATCGGCGTAAGTTCAATTTTTCTGAATTCTACCTCAGAGCCCTCTGCTTGCAGAGCAAGCTGGCCTTTATGAGCAGTGGCATTAAAGCCATGGTTTACCAATACGCCGTTCAACCAGACTTTGATCGTATTTCCTACACATTCAATGTGCATGGTATTCCAGTCGCCCAACGGTTTTTCGGTTCCGTCTGTAAGATTCGGGATTCTTCTTAGCTTGTCGCCATTCACTCCCCATTTCTCTTTCGGCCCGCGGCGTTTCTCCATATCAGGTACGGTAATATCCTCCTGAATACACCAAAAGTCGCCGGCATTTTCATGCATCATCTGAACTTCAATAGATTTTGGAAACATATCGTAAAGTGCCCTGGGCGTTGACACAAACACAAGTGCACCGCAATTTCCCGGTTTGCCGGCAAAGCGATACTGAAACGTCCATTTGAAATTTTCAAATTGGGAATCTGTAATGAGGTGCCCACCAGGAGTACCGAGGCTCACCAATAGTCCGTTTCTGATGATAAACGGAGTTTGCAACTTCGGATTTTTATCCATCTCCGGCACATCGGTATGCCATCCTTTCAGGTCTTTGCCGTTGAAAAGTTGTTTGGTTTTGCTTTGAGAAAAGGTTTGTGTTGAAAAAGTCGCAACACTGACAAGGGAGAATAGAAATATCTTTTTGATCACGTATATAAAGATTAAGAATTTACAGAATAAGGTAAAAGTTGCAGAATTCTCATGATCAGATTAGCAATCAGCCAAAAATCCCTGTTTCAAAACCATCAAAGCTCTTCACATTTTTTTCTTCCCAATACTTTTGAATGCCATCTTCACCCTTTTTGGAAGCCCACCTATTCAGCTCTTCTCTTTCTCTGTCATAATCCATAAACGGAACTGACATGCCGCAGGAGGTCTGCACGATATCCACTTTAACATCAAAAATTTGTCTGGTTCCGGGAAACTCCGGAAACAATGCAAGGTACTCACTCCATTCTTTGTCAAAAGGATGATAGGCTTTTCCATGTCCATATAATCTCAGAATCAGAGGTTTCCCTTCGAATGCACAGAACATAATTGTGATCCTGTCATTTTCCAGGAGATGCGTCGCCGTTTCATTTCCACTTCCTGTCACATTAAGCCACAGCACGTGATTTTCATCCATAATCCGGAAGGAATCCATTCCTTTCGGAGACAGGTTAACCGTGCCGGTACTCATTGCCGTTGCAACAAAATATATTTTCTGTTTTTGAATAAATGCCTGTAATTCAGGTGTGATGTGATCAAATTTCTTTCCCATTTTTTTCTAATCTATATTCTTTTACCCTGTATTCGGAATGCATTGAGAATGGCAAGCAATGCTACGCCAACATCAGCAAACACTGCTTCCCAGAGAGTAGCAATTCCGCCTGCTCCTAAAATCATCACAAGGATTTTTACCCCCATGGCTAGCCCAATGTTTTGATATACAATTCCTTTTGTGATTTTTCCGGCTTTTATAGCCGATACAATTTTTGATGGTTGATCATTCTGAATCACTATATCCGCAGTTTCAATTGTCGCATCAGATCCCAAGCCACCCATAGCTATACCTACATCCGCCAGTGCTACTACAGGTGCATCATTAACACCGTCACCTACAAATGCTATTCTTTTACCCTTATTTTTCAATTCTTGTACAATTGCCACCTTTCCTTCCGGCAAAAGATCCCCGTGAGATTCGTCTATACCAAGCTCACTAGCCACCTTACTTGCTACAGCCGATTTATCGCCGGATAGCATGATTGTCCTGATACCCATTTTCTTCAGTTCCTGAATAGCATTGTGGGCATCATCTTTGATTTCATCTGCAATAATAATATGTCCTGCATAACTTCCGTCAACAGCAACAATGACAACTGTTTCAACGATTTCTTCCAATGAAGAAGGGAAAGCGATATTGAATTTCTTCAAAAGTTTCAGGTTTCCTGCAAGAACGTCCTGCCCGTCAACAATTCCTTTGAGCCCATGTCCTGCTATTTCCGTGACTTCTGTAGGACGGGATAAGTTTAAATTTTCTGCATGATTCAAAACTGCACGTGCTGCAGGGTGTGTAGAGTAGCTTTCCAAAGATGCTGTTAATCTTAGAAACTGATTCTCGGTCAGCGTCGTTTCAACCTTGCGAACTTCGAAAATTCCTTTCGTCAATGTTCCGGTTTTATCTGTTACAACAGTGTCAAGCCGGGTTACTACATCAAGAAAATTAGACCCTTTGACCAATATTCCGTTTCGCGAAGCCAATCCGATTCCTCCGAAATATCCCAGTGGAATAGAGATTGTCAGGGCGCACGGGCAGGCAATCACCAGAAATACCATTCCTCTGTAAAGCCATTCTTGAAAATTATAGTTGTCTACAAAAACTGCCGGAAGCAGGATAATAAACATTGCTAATCCGAAAACAGCAGGTGTGTAAATTTTAGCCAATCGGCTGATCAGTAACTGTGTAGGGGCCTTTCTGCTGGTTGCATCCTGCACCATTTCCAGGATTCGGGATAACTTTGAATCTTTGAAAAGTGAACTGACTTTTATTTCAACAGACCGATCCGTATTAATCATCCCGGCCAGTACAGTTTCATCTTTTCTTTTCAAATCAGGTTTAGGCTCGCCGGTTAACGCAGCAGTATTGAATGTTCCTGTTTCCGAAATTAGTATCCCATCCAAAGCTACCTTTTCTCCGGCTTTCACAAGAATGATCTCGCCGGGTTGAACTTCTTCAGGCTTAACCAGCGTTTGCTGATGATTTCTCAAAACAGTTACCGTATCCGGACGAATATCCAATAATGCTTTAATAGAACGTTTGGAACGGCTTACTGCCAGATCCTGGAACAGCTCACCAATCTCATAGAATATCATCACTGCCACACCTTCACTGAATTCACCTATGTAAAAAGCACCCAGGGTAGCTATCGTCATCAGTGTGAACTCGTTAAAAAAATCACCACGACTTGCTTTACGAAAAGCGAGCGCTACAGTCTTGTGTCCGGCTAATACATAAGCAGTTAGCATTAATGTAATTTCCAATGTCCGGCTAACAGTCACATCAGTACCAAAATTCAGTATGAGAAATGTAGCAAGTATAGTCAGGCTCAGCCACAGCGGCCATCGGCTGATAAACAGTCCTGAGTTTTCATGCGAATGATCATGGTCGTGGTCATCGTGATTATGGTCGTGACTTTTCTTTTGTGTGGCGGGTGCGTGATCGTGATCACAGCAACCATGTGCAGTGTCCGGCTTAGTTTTCAGTTCGTTGAGTTTCATAGGAGTTGGTGTTAAAGGATTTACTTTTTTGCTGATGCCTGAGTATTAAAAATGACTTGTTGGCAAATGTATCTAAATATGTAGTGCAACAGGGTGTCATGTATTGAAAATCAGATAGTTGCATTCTTGTTGCGATTTGTAGCACCGTTGCAGCAGGATATCAATCTGCCTCATTTGCAGCCGGTTGTTTGTTGTAATCCTGTATCAGTTGTCCTAATATTTTTATTTTCGATTCAATTTCTTCGGTAATGGGTTCACCTATACTTATTCTTATAAAGTTACTGTATCGCCCGTCGGTCGTGAATATTTGTCCGGGTGCTATACTGACGTTTTCTACCAGTGCCTGGCTGAACAACCGGAACGAGTCAATTCTATTATCAAGCTCTATCCATAATACATAACCACCTCCAGGTCGGCTGATCCGGATTCCAGCCGGAAAGTGATCTGTAATGAGCTGAGTATATTGCAGATACTGTAAATGCAACGTTTTTCTCAAATTCCGAAGATGCAGGTCGTACCGGCCTGTTTCAAAAAACAGTGCAATTGCGGATTGGGTAGGAGTAGCGGCGGAAACTGTATGCATCAATTTCAGACTGATAATTTTGTCGAGGTGTTTTCCCGGAATACACCAGCCTACGCGGTAACCTGGAGCGAGCGTTTTACTTACAGACGAACATAACATCACAATACCTTCCCGGTCAAAGCTTTTGCAGGTTCGCGGCCTGCTCTTGCCGAAATACATTTCTCCGTAAATATCATCTTCAATCAATGGTATATTGTTGACAGTCAATAAATCTACCAGCTGTTTTTTTCTTTCATCAGGCATGAGCGCGCCCACAGGATTACAAAAATTAGGCACAAACAGGCATGCTTTCACCTTCACATTTTTCATCGCATTTTCAAGGTACTCAATATCCACACCCGTTTCCGGATCAACAGGGATTTCCAAAACATTCAAACCCAGACTTTTCATTACATTAAAAATCCCAAAGTAGGTAGGACTTTCAATGGCCACAGTATCTCCCGGTTCTGTTACTGCTTTCAGGCAGAATACCAATGCCTCCATACATCCCTGCGTCGTAACAATGTCATGTTCGGTAATCTGTCCATTCCAGTTGAAAGCGTGTTTGGCGATTTGTTTGCGTAGATTCGCATTTCCCTGAATATTCTCGTACTGTGTGCAACTGGTCGGGCTTTTGCGTAGTGCCTCCGCCATGGCCTTGTTTAGTTTCGCTTCCGGAATAAGTTTGGAAGAAGGGGATGCGAGCGATAACCTTACCAAACTTTCCTGCGTCAGAGTCTCGTAGACCCGCCTGATCAGCTCATCCACATTGGTAGTTTCATTTTGCAGAGGAGCTATGTTTGTAAGTTTTTGTTTCTCATTTTTCTTGTAAATGTGTCTCACAACGTAACCCGACTTGGCACGCGCTTCAATAAATCCTCTGTTTTCCAATTCGGCGTATGCCTTGTAGGCAGTACTTATGCTCACACCCTGTTCGCGGCTCAATGCGCGAACGGACAGTAACTTATCGCCGGATTTAAGAATATTGGTTTCTATCTGTCCTATGAAACGTTCCGCAATCCGATTGTACAGAAAATCCTCAGTAACGTTGCCCTTCTCCATATGAAATTTGATCTGTTATGCTCAAAATATCAAAAACTGAATCTGTTTTGTTTTTTTCAAAGCTAATAGTTTTGCTGCACAATTAAATGCATTGGTAATGAGTAATACAACAAAGGGGTATATCGCGCTGGGTTTGGTTTGTTTTTTCTGGGGTACTACTTACCTGGCCGCCCGTATTGGCGTAGCTGGTTTTCCGGCGCTTATCTTCATGGGGATTCGTAATGTGCTGGCAGGTTCTATACTCCTGGGTTTTCTGTTCCTGCGCGGAGCCGGAAAAAACTGGACATGGGCGGATGCCCGGCTGCAGATTATCCCGGGACTTTGTATGATCACTTTCGGTACAGGCATCGTGGGTTGGTCGGTTCAGTTTATTCCCAGCGGACTAGCTGCTTTGCTTTGTTCGCTCATTCCGGTTCTCACCATCATGATGAACCTGGTTGCGGAAAGAGACGAGAAAATCAACTGGCAAATTCTCGGCGGTATACTTTTCGGTCTCGGCGGCGTAACACTCATTTTCGGAGATAATCTTGATCTGGTCAATAAACCCGAAACTTTGACCGGTATTATTGTAGTGCTCGTATCTGTTGTGTCGTGGTGTTTTGGAGGATTATATACAAGGAAGTACCGGGCCAAATCAGATTCTTTTTTCAACGCGGGAGTGCAAATGTTTGTCGGAGGGTGCGGTCTGTTTACACTTAGCGCGCTCAATGAGGACTGGAGTGCGCTGCCTTCGATGAATACCACCTCCGTTGCGGCCTTAATTTACCTTATTTTTTTCGGATCTATTCTGGCTTTTGCATCCTATTTATATGCAATGTCAAAACTTCCCGCGGGGCTCGTTTCCATCTATGCATATGTGAATCCGCTCGTGGCAATTCTGCTGGGCTTCCTTATCCTGGGAGAAAAAATAACCTGGTTCACAGTTCTGGCTTTTGTTGTAACCATGACGGGCGTGTATCTTGTCAGTTCCGGATATAAATTGCAGCGGAAATAAAATATTTCAAAATACAGTATGATAACCAATCAGGAATTCGCTACTCTCTACAGTAGAGAGCTGAACAAACTAGTAAATGAGGTAAAAGCCTACGGCGCGGAGGACGACATGTGGATCGTTTTACCGGGAACGATTAATTCCGGCGGTAATCTCGTTCAGCATCTTATCGGAAATCTCAGAACCTACATTGGCCTCACTTTAGGTAAAAACCCGTATGTCAGAGATCGTGATGCGGAATTTACGAAACGGCTATTTGCAAAAGATCGCCTCATTTCCGAATTGCAGCTTTTGGATTCGATCATCAACGCTACCCTGAATGGCTTGTCGGAGCAGGATTTGCGAAACGAGTATCCGCATCATGTTCTGTCTCTGTTTCCCGAACAAACCGTAAAAATGATTCTCTTACATCTGCTCAATCACCTGGGTTATCATTTAGGACAGATTAACTACCACCGGCGTTTTGTTAGCCAGTCAGAATAAAAGAGAAATTGGGGCGTGCCCCCGAAAAGGGGTCGGGCTATCCCCTGCAAGTCCTCGCACGCAAAAAAGCGTGCTCCGGGCTTTCCGGTACTATCCCTCACGCAAAGTCGCTTATAACAATATCACAAAATATGAAAATCGAAATACTGGATTACCAACCGGAGTACGCTATCTACTTTGAAAAAATCAACAAAGCCTGGCTGGAAACTTATTTTACAATCGAGCCCATTGATAAGTATGTTTTGGAAAATCCGCAGGAGGCAATTCTTGATCACGGAGGAGTGATCCTTTTTGCTAAATCAGAAAAAGACATTTTAGGGGCTGTTGCTCTGAAATACGTCGAACCCGGAATTTACGAACTCACAAAAATGGGTGTTGATTCCGAATCGAGAGGGAAGGGAATAGGCAATCAGCTCTGCGCCGGAGCTTTGTTGAAGGCAAAAGAAATGGGGGCCACCAAAGTGATACTTTACTCCAACCGCGTTCTTGCCAATGCTATTCACATTTATACAAAGCTCGGTTTCCAGGAGGTTGCTCTCGATACAGTCTATAAAAGATCTGACATCAAGATGGAGCTCAGTCTTTCATAATTAAAAAACTCCCGTTCGAAAATGGATATATAAATTGGCTTCCTTTTCGAACGGGTTCTGAATTTTTGTTCAGTGTGCGACTAGTGCTTGGCAGGGTCAGTCATTTGCGTTTTTTGGCTTGCGGCCCACTTTGGTTTTGTTCCGGATCTTATCGGGACGCGGACGAATCTCTTTGTTCTGAAAATACAGTTTCAAAGATTCCAGAATAATGTCCTTCTGAGTAAGACCTTCCCAGTAACCATAATCCTTCATGTTTTCCATCAGGATATAGTCACAGTCAAATGTAACTTTGGTAGGAGCAGTATCTACCACCTGTGATGGTATATCCAGTTCCATATCCTCCTGCACATCTGCTACAAGTGGAAGTGGTGCAAAATCAAATTTCCTTTCCTTAGCCATATCTTTTAGTTAGTTATTCGTTCCAAAATTTCTTTGGTCAGTTTGTAGTAATCTTCTGCCCCGTTACTATTCGGTGCATATTCAAAAATAGTCTGTCCGCTCGCTTGTGCTTCCGATAGGGAGATGTTGTCCCGGATGAAAGAATTCATAAACGATTCTCCCAGTTGTTCTCTTGTGGCACTAATTAATTCGTGACTTATTTTCTTTCTGATTTTAGGATTATACCGTGTTGCAAAAACTCCGCCAAGGTTCGTGCTCGGACTTATTTTTTTGATTTCTGCCGAGTAAACAAGAAAGTTTCTCAAACCTTCATAGCTTAAAAATTCAGCCTGAAGAGGTACATAATATTGGTGACAGGAAACCAGTGCCAGACGCGTATTTCCATAAAGTGCCGGAGGGCAATCTATGATTACGAAATCATATCTGTCTTTCACTTTTTCTAACGCGATCCGCAGGTTGAAAGGAAAGATAGGAGCCGACTTAATCGTGTCTTCTCTATGTATCATTTCAGCTGATCCCGGAAGGATATCTATGTCACCCACCTTCTTGACGATTTCGTCAAATTCGTATTCGCCAGTAATAAAGGAGCCACTGTCTTTCTTCAGCCCCGCATGTGTGATACCGAAGCTTTTTGTTAAGCTTGCCTGTGCATCCAGATCAATTACGAGTACACGGGCATTGGCAAATTTGCTAAGTCCGGCGGCGATGCTTTGCGCAGAAGTGGTCTTTCCAACTCCTCCTTTGTTGTTGACAATACTTATGATTTTCATTTAAAAAGTATTATAAGTATAAAAAGTTAAATGTTTATTTAAAGATTGATATGTAAATAAACATAAAATATATTTATGACTTATCTATTTAAATAAAAAGTGTTAAAAGTTTATTACTGGTGTAAATGTAGTAAACTTTTAAAAAGTATTCTAAATATAAAAAGATAAATATTGTAAAATTTTACAAGTAGCTCATAATGAGTATATGTTATGCGATCGTTATCTTTAAATTATTTTTCTGATCGTTACTTCTGGTGAGGCTACCAACAAAACGGACTTCCCGTGTGGAAAGTCCTTCATTCAATTTGCTATAGAAAACCGGAAAACTGTTCAGCCTGGATTTCCTGAGCTAACGTCTCTTGCTAATTTGCTGCTCACGTATAAATGTATCTGATACATCAGTAGTACTGCAATGGCAACCGCCACAATCACTACGTTTCCGAGCAGAGGATAATTTTCAATATATCCGGTTGCTGTTTCGTGTACGATCAACCCGGCTATCAGTGAAGCGATACCCCCGGATATTTGTTGCACCGAAGAGTTGATACCCATGAAGGCCCCACGGTCGGAAGCTTCGGGAACAGCTGTCATCAGGGATGATGCGGAGATCATACGACCCGTAATTCCGACAAACAGAAATACATTCAACACGAGGATGATCCATAGGGGAGTGACACCCAGATTACAATATATGTAAGTCATGATGGCTGTGATTACCGAACCGATCACGAACATTTTATATTTTCCGATCTTATCACTCAAAATTCCGATCATCGGGCTGAAAAACAGCATGCACACTCCCGTAATTGCATAGAGGAGAGGCAGTTGTTCTAATGATATCCCAAGGTTGTGCACACCGAAAGCGCTTCCAAAAGGCATAAGCATAAAACCACCGGTTGCCAATAGAGTTGTTGCCAGAAAAGCCCGTTGGTAAGGTCCTTTTCTAACCACTTTCCAAAGGTGCGAAAATGCGCTTTCTTCAGTTTGAATTTTGAGATGGGCGGTGATAGGTTGTAGATATAAAAATATGATTATTCCTATAATGGTACTAAGTCCAACGATCAGCAGAAATGGAGCATGCCAATTGAAAATTCCGGCAAGATATAAACCCACAGGTATCCCCAAAACCTGGCTCGCGCCAAACGCTAACTGTACGAACCCCATTACTCTGCCCCGGAATTCCAAAGCAAAAACATCCGTAATAATTGCGAATCCGATAGAGCTGATCACTCCTCCGAATATACCGGTAACGATTCTGGCGGCCAGCAATGAATAGTAATCCGGGGCTAATCCGCAAAGCAAGGTGCCAATTACAAAACCGGTATAGAAAAATAATAATAACTTTTTTCTGTCAAACTTGTCCGCAAAGCCGGCGGCGAGCAGACCTGATGCTCCTGCGCTGAAAGCATAAGCGGAGACTACCAGCCCGAACTGAGCTGTAGAAATCGATAATTCTGGCATTAGTATGGCTCCCAAAGGGGACAAAACCATAAAATCCAGTACAACAGTGAACTGGATGAAGGCAAGAATGGCAATGACAAAGTATTGGTATCCGGTAAATCCGGATTTGATTGTTTCTTTCATTGGTGATGAATATTTAATAACGCATTGATTTTAAGTGTGTTAATCTGAAATGTGATGCTTGTTGATATCATGGCTCATGGCATAAGAAGCTGTCAGTTCTTCTACAACAAAATTCTCAATTACTTTTTTGTTGTATCCTTTATATCCACCCTGAAAGTCGCGGCCGGCAACAGCAACAAAATCCGCCATTCGTTGAGAATTAAGCTGTTGCAGCAGCTTTTCGTAATCACCTGAGAATTTCAGAAAGTAGCCTGAATAGACAGTACAGTCAGGATTATCGTATAAAATGAAGTTAGGATAGTTGTTGATAGGAGAGAAGATAATCTTTCTGCCAAAGGCACTGTCAAGCCCCTGAGACCGCCCAAACGCGTACCATGCGACCTTGTTTATCTTACCATTATCCCTGTTTAAAAGCTCCGATTTCATGCTCAGCAGGTAATTGTAAGCTCTTGGGAAGCGGATTGCCATTTCTTGCTCCGGAATGATTTTGTATTTGCCTTTTTCGTCTTTTTGATAAGGGAATAGAATCATTTCAGAGATAGTATCGTCACTTGATTTCAGCTTGGACCCTTTAACAATCGGCTTTAAAATTTCATTCTCCAGCAGCAGAAAATGACCAGTTTTAGTAATTGCTTCTGTAAGTTTTACACCTTTGGCTATCGGTTTTAGCAAATAAATGTGATCAGCAAGGGTAGAAATTCCGATTGAAATCTGGCACAAATCCCCCAGTCTGACGCCACTCATTTTTTGAGCCTGATCTATTGATAAATGCCATTGATTAGCGTCTTCGATTTCCCCGTATTGAATATTTCTTTGTCTGGAAATATCCTTAGGATCAACCAGTTCGTAAAGGAAATTGTCCTTTTGGGTATTTCCAAAGATGGTTATGGCTGCATAGGTTCCGGTATTTTCAAAAATCCTTTGCGTACCATAGTTTGTGATCTGTCTCAGAACTTTACTATCGCTGAAAAAGGAACGAAGTGACAGTGCTGTTTGCGAAGTGAGAAATGAATTTGAAGTAACGAGTGCACATAATCCGTTTATTTTCAGAAGGCTATGGGCTAATTGAAAAAAAGCAACATAAATATCTGTAGAGCCGGACTTGCAGAAACTGTAGTTATCCTGCACAAATTTCCTTTGCTGAGGCGCTACATTCTGTATCCTTACATAAGGAGGATTCCCGACTATCAGGTCGTACTTTTTCCTTCCATTCAGGCCACGCAGGGCATCTTTTCGTTTCAGGTTCCAGTTGATCGGGGTGGATATTCCGTCTAGAAGTGCGTTTAAATTATCCCTGCATAGAGCAATAGCGGAAGGGTCGATGTCCCAGCCTTCTATACGTTCGAGCTTTTCTTTGAGCTTATCCTGAGGTGTTGTTTTGATATAATGCTCTGCAATAGGAACGAGAAAACGGCCGTCTCCGCAAGCTGGATCAAGAATACTTATTTTGCCGGAGGACAAGTCGTAAAAACCTGTATCCAAAAGCATTTTTTCTACGATGAAGGATGGAGTATAAATCTGACCGAGGAGTTTTCGCTTCTCGAAAATACGTGTTTTTGAGGCCATTCGTGTGTCGCAGAGTAGCTTGCGCCCACTATTAATTAAAGGTGATCTGACTGTAAAACGTCAAAGATACCGGTATAATTCAGTTTATCAAATCACAGATTTTAAATCCGGGAAGTCTCGTAATGTAATCTGTAATAACCGGCGGTGCTATTTCCGAAAGCATGATTTCATAGGTGTCGGCACGCAGGACAAAGGAAGAGCCATCGGCTCTGGCGCGGATAGTTCCGGCTTTAAAGAGAGAGCCGAGGTGACCATCTTCCAAAGATTGTTTATCGACGAAGCCCAGCAAAGACGCTATAGTACCCTCTTTTTCTGATTGATGGAATGAGATACAAAAGTAGTGTGAGGTTTTGGAGTTATTCCTGTGTAACTGAACAGCTTGAATGTTGAGCACGTAGTGGCCTGATAATACACCCGAATGCCGTTTCATTGATTTAATATCAATGGAAAATTTGTGAGAATCTGAAGATGTGATTTCAAAATCCTGACCAAGGTCTTGGCCGCTTGAAGCACCGAAGGAATGAACAGGGCGAGGAAGGTGATAGGCATCTGCGAAGACAACCTCTCCTAAGGTGCCGGTGTATCGCATGAGTCTGCTTTTTGAAAATTCGCTTAGCTGCCTGTCCCAGATGTTCGCCACTTTGTGATGATGAAGTGAATGCTCTACCAGCTGCCGGGCAAAAATCTTCTGATTTTCACTTACAGAGATTTGAACGTACGTCCCATTGTTCAGAATAGTTTGCTCCATGCGAATCTGATCGCTAGTAAAGTGAGAATAAAGCCTGTTAAAATGACACTAAACGGAACGTAAGTGAATGCTACTAAGCGTATTCTGTCAAAAAACCACATCACTCCAATAAGCGCCGCAATGAGGGTAAGAAAACCGGAAATTTTGCCAAAACCTGGTATTAGCTTGAATGGAATCTTATTTTTTATCAAAATCAGCGAAATCGCCATGGATAGAATGGGTAGATACTGGAGAATGATGTTCGCCTCCCAGATACTCTGCCTTTCGAACAAAAATAGATAGATATTCAGGATTACGGCAAAAACGCCCGGAATGCACACAGCATAAACCAGTACTGCATATATGTAACTCCAGAATTTCACATCTTTGCTACCTGTTGCTACTATGCCAATAAACCATGTTACAAATGGCAACAAAATAAAATAAAAAGCCGCGGGCCAGGGGTGCTGTGAAATGTAACTGAATAGCTGCGAAAGTGTCATGTTCGTAAAATAGGAAAAGAAGATATAAAAATGGGGAATTTAAATATGTTATAAAATAACAATCTAAATTCCCCCTATAACCGGTACTCTTAAATTAAAGCCCTAATAAAAACCCAATTGTAAAGTTGGCGTCCCAATCAAACACGAACTGCTCACAGTCAGTCGCATCAGCTATTGATTTATAAATGTTAACTCCTGATTTTGACTTAGCATTTGTTAGTTTATTATATGCAATTGGAGCGCTAAGTGTTGTAAACCTCTCTTTCCCTTTCCTTACTTCCTTCGCCATCTCAAATGGAACACCTCCGATAATGAAGCATGTTTTTCTGAGATTAGAAGGTACCTGTTTTGCTTTTGCATTTACTTCCTGATACACCTTTGAATCATCCGTACCCTCCTGGAAATATTTTGCACCGTAAGTCTCAATAGCAGTAACTTTTGAACCATTCAGCCAGGATATTTTAGTATTTCCTGAGCCAATATCCACTACGAATGCTTTGTCGGTATATTCTTGTGGTAGAACTGATTTTAAAGCCAACTGACCTTCCTGTTCAGGAGTTACCTGATTAACAACATAGTTCAGCGATTTCAAAGCCTTCGTAATTTTCTGAGTTACTTCTGCCTTCGCGGCTCCTGAGCTCACTACAAAGTGAATTTCACGTGCTCCAACGCCGTAATCAAGCATTGTGCCTATGTATTTTTTTAAACCGATTCTTACATCTTCGTCAGTTGCCATGTTTTCAGTAACCAGACTGTTCCCAAATTCAGCCTTCTCCAGACTCCATCTTTTCTGGTTGTCAACCTTTATTATAAAGGAATTGAAACCACTGGCGCCAAGTTCAACCACTCCTTTTAACTTCCCATCAACAGGGGCGGGTGGTGTGTAGGTAAATGAACCCTGCCGGTCGTCAGTAGCTTCATTGTCTGAGCTCGTACCAGACGCACTCGATTCAGTGTCAGATGTGGTCGCTTCCGTTTGTGGAGCTTGTGCCCTGTCAACGGCCATCTTGTCTACCACTTCCTGCCCTCCAAGATACTTGTAACCCAGGAATATTGCTCCCAGTATCAGTGCTGTAATTAATAATCGGCCTGCTACAGTTAGTCTTTTCATATTTACTATTGTTAATTGTTTGTTTATTTTTATAAATTTAAATAATTAAATCAATCAAGTAGTCCTTTATAACCTGATTCTTTGGGTACATCCACGCTTCTCGAAGAAGGACTTTGCGGAGCATCAAGCCGAATAAGTTTAAACTCTCCATGATTATAAGCTTCTAGCATGGCCTGGCCCTTATCCGAAAGAAGTCCATTCTGTACATCCACGCCATTGATAAAGTCCATGGATAGATCCATTGCTCTTTTCATTTCACCCAGCTTTTGGCTCATATCATCCTGGATATATTCCATTGATTCGTCGAAGTAGAACTTTTTGTCGGGGTTTCCTTTGAAGATACTCACCGCAGTTCTTAGTGCATTGGAGCTTTCCTTGACAATCCTGTATTCAGCTTCTTTCAGTTTAACTTTTATCTCGGTCTCTTTAATAATGTAATCTGCACTTTTATTCACTTTCTCCATAAATTCCAGTACCGTTTTCATATTACGCTGAAGTGGGAAAAGCTTTTCGTTCATTTCCTGTAAACCAGCGCCTTCTATGGTTGCAAGAGATGCAACTTCCTTCATTCCCGGACGGTCGAGCATAGTACCTGCCTTGTTAGCTTCGGCAAATTTCTGCTTTATCTGCTCGTTGTTCTGATTGATATTCTTGTTCAGTTTCACCAATTGTCCTGCAAGGGTATCGATTTGTCCCTGCATCTTTTGACGCTTCTCTTTAAGATCATCAATATAAATTTTCATAATGGCGATCGGATCCAGCTTAATAACGATGCCGGTTATTTTTCTCATCAGCGTTTTGAAGAGAAAGAAAACAGCAGTGCGTACATCTTTGCTCGTAAAAAGGAAAATCAAAACTGCTAACACGGCCATCAGAAAGCCAAGGTACAGTGTATTTTGAGTTACCTCAATGAGAAAACCAGCGATTTTGTTCCAAAAATAGAGCGCCGCGGCACCTGCTGCACCCATAAACAGAAGGGAAGTAACTCCTTCGGGTTTGCTCCAATAGGATCGTCGGGAGCCATCGTCCTGAGGACCGCCTATCTGACTAAAATCTGGTGTTGACATGTGTTGTTTTATTTGAGGTACGTATTAATATGGTTTAAATCTGTTTTGATCTGTTCGGTAAAAGTGGCGTAAGTCTGTTCGAAACCATCGCGGTTCTGATTGATTCTTGCGCTTTGTTCTGTTATTTCTCCTGAGATCTGCCCCAGCCGGTTGTTATTGTCGTCTATTTTCTTTTGTAAATCTGCAATTTGCTGACTCATTGCCGTATTCCCGTCCTGAAGTTTTTTGTGTTCATCCCGCAGTGAACCGACCCGGTCATTCAATGCTTTTTCGGCATCTTTCAGAAAGGCAGCACGGTCTTTGTCCAATGCAGCCAGGTATTGATTGGCAGACGTGGTAAGAATGCTGGTATCACTTTGGTTTGCCATAGCCTTAAAACTAGCCCAGGCTGCCTGAAATCGCTTTTCCTCAGAGAGTCCGAGCTGATCCATGCTTTTCAGCGCCTGTTTGTATTCGAAGTAATCCGGGCCCGGCAGATTTGCCTTTTCAAGAAGCTGAACAAAGTGTTCAATGAACTTTTGTCTTTCATCCTGCGGGATATCGTTTTTGGGTGCCGGGGAGCCCGGAGAAGAAGGCACAGGGAGTGCAGTCTTCTGCTGAGCCGGTATAACTTTTTCTGTTTTTTCTTCCTCGTTAATGAAAAAGCTCAGAATCTTCTTGCCAAAACCTGGTTCAGAGTTATTCATAGTTGCAATAAAGTGTTTAGATTCATCAATATCTTATCTCAATATTAGCAAATATTCAAGGATTTCATTGCCTTGGATAGTTACAAATGGTACAGGTCAATGATGAAGTGTCGTACGGTGTGATGAACATGTTATGATTCTACTCAAAATGTACTTTTTTGACACTCACGCAACATTCTGGTCATATTTATGAGAAAAATCATCGCTTTTTGCATGGACTTTGGGGATATTGCACAGCAGCATGATCATCCTATTGCCCATTCCGATCATATCATTGGCAATGAGTAAATATGGGAAGTGTCTGCATTATTCATTTAGTATTCATCATCTACTTTTCTTATGCTTAAATTAGGTTTTAACAGCGCTATTCTGGCAGACTTTGGGTTTGAACATGTGATCAGGTTTGCTTCAAGCCATGGTTTTTCTTGTGTAGAGCTGATGTGCTGGCCGTCTGATAACAGTGATAGCCGCAGATATGCAGGGGTGACGCACATCGACGTACGGTCACTTAATGATAAGAGGATATCGGAAATTAAGTATACACTCAAAGAGGCAAATGTTTCCATATCAGCGCTGGGCTATTATCCTAACCCCCTGGATCCGACGCCGGGGCGTTCTGAGTTCTACATTGAGCATATCAAAGAGGTTATCCGTGCTGCCCACAAATTAGATGTACCGGTTGTAACGACTTTTATCGGACGTGATCCTGGCAAAAGCATTAAGGAGAACCTGGCAATATTTGCTGATGTATGGCCGTCGGTTATCAAGGTTGCCGAGGAATATCAGATTAAGGTGGCTATTGAAAATTGCCCGATGTTTTTTACAGACGATGAGTGGCCGGGAGGGAAGAACCTGGCAATTAGTCCTGCTGTGTGGGACAGAATGTTTGAAATTATCCCAAGTCCTTTATTCGGGCTCAATTATGATCCTTCACACATGATTTGGCAAATGATGGATGAAATCAAGCCTATTTATAACTATAAAGACAGGCTACATCATATTCATCTTAAGGATGTGAAAGTATATAGAGATAAGCTTGACAGGGTAGGAATTATGGCCAATCCGCTGGAATATCATTCTCCGAAACTTCCGGGCTTGGGGGATGTCAACTGGAGAGGTTTTTTTGCTGCGCTTACAGACGTAAGATACCGCGGTCCTGTGGTCATTGAGGTGGAAGATAAAGCATATGAAGGGAACGTTACAGATGTTACAACGGCGATACTCACAAGTCGTAATTATGTGAAACAATTCTTGGGTTAAGTCATTGTAAAATCATATATCTTTCGATGTTATATTAATTTAACAATGTTAGAATACTATCTTGACACATTAAAAAAGGACATCTATTAGAGATGTCCTTTTTTAATGTACAATTTGATAAGCAATCAATTTTATTTGATCAGTCGGGCTTTCGAAGAGAGAATGGCGGTCAGAGAAGCCAAAATACCAACTATTCCGAAGGACCAGCGAAGGTCTGCAAACTGAGCAACGATTCCGATCAATGGTGGGCCTATAAGGAAGCCAATAAAGCTAATGGAGGAAACTGCCGCCAGGGCCATACTTGCCGACATGGAGGTAGACTTACCAGCCGCGCTGTAAACAAGAGGAACTACAGAAGATACACCAAAACCTACCAGAAGAAATCCAATTGTTGCGGTGATAAGGTGCGGAAAAAGTACAGCAATGGCTAAACCCAATCCCATGCACAACCCGCTGATTTGCAAAATTTTCTTGCGACCCAAGCGGTTAGCAAGCCAGTCACCAGTAAAACGACCGCCAGTCATTGTAAACATAAACGCTACATAACCCAAAGTTTTCATGGATTCCGGAACATGTACAGCTTCCTGAAAATAAACGCCACTCCAATCGAACATAGCACCTTCACATACCATTGCGCAAAATCCGATTAAGCCAAGAATCAGCAAATCCCTGTCTGGTTTTACAAACATCGGCTGCGATTCTCCGGCTTGCTTTTCGCTGTCAGGCATGGTGTGCTTGTAAGCAGTAAACATGATAAGAAATGCAAATGCTGCGATTACACTGAAATGTATTTGCGGAGGAATATTGTAAGAAATGAATCCGTAACCGATTACCGCACTCACAAAACCTGCAAGGCTCCACAAACCGTGAAATGACGCCATTATAGACTTTCCGTAAACCTGCTCGACAGCAACCGCCTGTGTATTAATGGCGATGTTTGTAAGATTTCCCCATAGTCCGAACGCAAAAAGTACTATTACCAATTGCTCGGTTCTGGTCACAAAGCCAATGAAAACAAGTGTGATTGCGTAAAGTACCGCTCCGATCAGTACCATTTTTTTACTTCCGTAATTGGTAACTACCCAGCCCGAAATGGGAAGACTTGCCATCAGTCCCAGAGGCAATGCAAGAAGTACAGTTCCAAGTCCACCTTCTGTGAGGTGTAACATGTTTTTAATATCCGGAATACGGCTAGCCCAGGCGGCGAAACTTAATCCCTGAACAAAGAAAAAAGCTGCGACGGCAAGTCGTAGATATTTTCTGGAGTCGGACGGTGCTAATATTGAATAATTCATAGGAGTGAAAATTGTTCCTGTATGTGGTGATGGTGTTGATTCTATATAAATTGATATAATTTTTTCCAGATCGGGTTATGCCCGTTTGATTTGAATATCAGTTAAAATAGCTGTTTCGATATTCTCCGATGCAAAATTAACATAATGTCAAATAATTAAATTCAGTTTAATTGTACTTTTTTAATAAAAGAAGAAAGTACTTGTTGCATATTTCCAAGAAACTCATCATTTGTAGAAAAAGAAGAATGGCAATTGATGAAAAGGTGCCGCAGTATGAACGTTATATCATCACATTATTTACTATTTCTACGGCAACAGCGACGGATCGGGCTAGGTGTTTTAATATTTTTTTAGATCTGATAGGGGGTACATCCACTATGGATTGTCAGAGCTCTAAACAATCACTTTATGAAAAATCAGATATATAGAATTCTAGTTGTCGCCATGGTGGCCGTCAGCATTTCAGCCCGGGCCCAGCAGAATGAAACAATTTTCCGCAAGTCGCCCGTTCGCCATTCAGGAGGTTACGCAGCTATTTCCAACAAATTCACGACGATTAACGGAGATTTTGCCAATATGGTCGGGGTTTATGGAGGTTGGTTTGTCAACAGGAAGTTTATGCTGGGTGTAGGAGGGGCGGCTACTACCAACTACATTCCTGCTCCCTGGAATGTGAATCAGTTTCCGGGTTCGAAAATGACGTACCAGTATGGTCAATTCGGCTTAATGACGGAGTATGTTTTTGCGTCTACAAAGAAGGTACACTTTAATGTCAACTTGCTTACCGGAGCAGGTTTCACTACTCAGTATGATCGCAGAGACTGGGACGACTGGGATTGGGATGACTTTGAAGATCGGGATGCGAATTTCTTCTTTGTGATGGAGCCGGGTGTTCAGGTTGAATTTAATCTGTTGAAATGGATGCGTTTTAGTCCGGGGGTGTCCTATCGCAGAGCGTTCGGCAATAGTGGCAACGGACTTTCCGACGCCGATTTGAGCAATCTGTCTTATAACCTCACATTGAAGTTCGGAGCATTTTAGACTTTACTAAAGAAATTAGCATCTATTAGCCATGAAAACCGCTTGTTCCCAATTTGGGGCAGGCGGTTTTTTTATTCATACCTGGCAGGAGATAGTAGAAAAGGGTACAATTATTCTTGCTCCGTTATTCATGATGAATAGTTTCTTATTCGTTTTGAGTAATTTGAAAAATTAATTGTGCAGGTATAGAAATTGTAATACCTGAAAAAGTTCGAAATCTCTAATAAAATCAACGTATGATCAGGCTCCTGGTTTTTTGTTTGCTATTAAATGCCGAAGCATCATTTAAAGACGCGGAAGCACAGCATAATGTGTATGATGTAATTGTAGCGGGCAGAACGATCGGGTCGCTGAAAGTCTTTGACAGTGAAGTTGGTAACGACAAGGATATGCACCGCATCGAATCAGATTTCAAAATACTCTTCTATTCGGGGAAGTATTCTACACAAACCAACTTTGAAGATGGAAGGCTGGTCACTGCAGTATCAGCACATCATGTAAACGGGGATTTAAAGGAACGTACGCAAACAAAAAGCATCAATAAATCAGCCTATTCAGTTTCATTTTCCGGAGACGATGGAGAAAAGAAAAAGAGCAAAGAATTCAACGAGCCGATTTTGAATACAGTTACAAGCCTGTATTATAAGGAGCCTGTTAAGATATCAGAGGTTTATTCGGAAAGGTATGGCCAGATGTGCAGCGTGAAAAAGCTGGCCGATGGGAGTTATGGAGTCTCCCTACCTGATGGCAAGCAGGGAGTGTATTCCTATAAGAACGGTATATGTCAGGAGGTAAAGACTGATCTTGCAGGTTTCAAACTGCGTATTGTGCTTAATCAGAGTAAAACCTCGCTGTATTAGAGAGAGACAGTTTTCAGATTTTTGACTTCCGTATGGTTTCGCACTTCTTCCGTCACAGTTTTGATCAATATATCTCCTTCTTTAATATCGCCAAAGATTTCAGTTTTACCATCAGCGCTTGCCCCTTCACGAATACTAACCCAATTTGTTTTATTGTCTTCAACTCTGATAACAAAAGTGCCAAGAGTTGAGTGAAGAATTGAAGACTTAGGTACCGCATAGGTCTCTTTGCCACGCGTCAGTGGAATTGATACTTCTGCGATCATGCCTGGTAAGAGTTTTTTGCCATTATTAAGAACATCCATTTCTACACGTTGCGATCTCAAACGGGTGTCCAGCGCCCCGGACATACGCGCTACTTTAGCGGGAAAATTCTGATCAGGAACCGCTTTCACCCTGAAGTTTACCTCACTTTGGTTGTTCAAATAGCTGTTGTAGGCCTCAGGTACGCTTACAACCAACCTTAACTTACGTTGATCTGCCAGAGTAAATAATGGGAATTCTGACCCTTTTCCCGACGGACCCACATACGCACCTGTACTCACATTTCTGGTAGTAATTACGCCGCTGAAGGGTGCCCTTATTTCAAGGTAATTGCGTGTATCACTGATCTCTTTTGTGACAGATTTTGCGGCTTCAAGCTGCGCAAAGTCAGAATTTTGCTTTGCCAGAGCCAGGTCCAGCTCATTTTGAGAGACAGTGCCCGGTGTTTTACTGGTTTCCAAAAGACGGTCATAACTTGCCTTGCTGGCTATGTAGATCGCCTCCTGAGATTTAAGTCTGGACATGCTGCTGGCATATTGGGAAGATAATTCGGGTGCTTCCATGGTGGCCAGAAGTTGTCCTTCTTTTACCTCTGAACCAACATCCACATACAATTTTCTCACAAAACTGCTGACTTTGGCATACAAATCCACCTGCTGAAAGGCGATGAGTTCGCCGGGAACCTGTAGTGAGCTGGCCAGAGCACCTTTCTGTAAAACGAACCCTTCTGTAGTTACTTCTGCAACCACTTCCTTCTTTTCCTTCGCCTCTTCCTTTGCATTTCCGGTTCCGCAGCTTTGCGAAATGGCTATCATACCAATAGCTATAAGTGCAGTGTTTATGTTTGATATATGTTTCATAAGTGTCAATTTTCGTTTAGCAGGTTATTTTTTGGTAGGAACATAAAACTGGCTTTCTTCATCCTCAGGGTCAAGAGAGACACTTTGCGTAGAAGCTTTTTCCTGTCCCCATGCGAAAGCAAGAGGCAGGATGAACAAGGCTGCAAAGGTGGAAGCAATCAGTCCGCCTACCACCGCCCGCCCAAGCGGAGATGATTGATCACCGGCATCGCCCAAACCGCTCGCCATGGGGATCATACCAACTACCATGGCTACGGCTGTCATCAAAATAGGTCTCAAACGTAGCGAAGCGGATTCCTTAGCCGCATTAATAGCGTTACCTCCAAACCTGCGCAGGTCTTCCGCATTGGTAACAAGCAGTACTGCATTGGAAATCGACACCCCGACCGACATGATAATTCCCATGTAGGACTGAAGATTTAACGTTGATCCGGTTAGCATCAGCAAAGCGAGAGAGCCGAGTATTACGGCAGGCACTGTAGCAAGTACAATGGCTGATACTTTAAATGACTGAAAATTAGCAGCCAACATCAGGAATATTACAATGATGGCTACAACAAGCCCGTTTTGTAAGCTGTCCAGTGTATCTGTTAAAGTCTGACTCATACCAATTAACTCCACATTCAGACCGCGTGGCAATTCACCCAGTGATTCGATAGCCGCCTGTACATCTGCTTTAGCAACACCCAGATCCTGGTTATTCAAATTGGCTGTTACCGTAAGGATGGGTAACGAACCAAGGTTATCGTTTTCTCCGTAGGTAGAGTCAGGAGTAAGCGTTGCGACATCATGTAGTATCGGGCGGGTGGCATTTTTGAGGAGAGGTATTTCTCCAATATCATTAATGCTTGCCATTTTGCTTTCCGGCACCTGCACCTGAACAGAATAGCTGAATCCGCCTTTTTCGTCCACCCATATATTTTTATCCGTATAACGCGAAGACGATGTGGATGCCACCAGCGAACGGGAAATGTCATTCATGTCCACCCCGAGCTGTGCAGCACGTATTCTGTCGACCTCAATGTTAATGGAAGGATACTTGTTGCTTTGCCCTAATTGTACATCACGCAGGTAAGAAATCTCTTTAAGTTTGGCAATTATCTTTCTCGCATATTCTTCGTTTAAAGGCTTGTTTCTTCCCGACATTCTTACCTCAATAGGAGTAGGGGATCCCTGGCTCAGTATTTTGTCAGTCAATTCAATAGGTTCAAAGGATAGTTTCAGACCTGGAATCGTTTCACCGACACGTTTCCTAATTTGTTCTTTCACATCATCCAGGTTCAGATGTACACCTTCTTCCAACGCTACCTGTACTACTGCTTCCTGCGGTCCTGCCATCCAGAGATAGATCGGGCTGATCGAGAACAAGCCAGGGTGCTGACCCACATAGGCTGAAGTTACAGATACATTCTCTTCACCCACAACCTCTTTGATGAGGTCAATGGTTTTCAGCGTTTTTTGCTCAGTTTGCTCTATCCTGGTACCTTCTTCAGCGCGCAAACGTACCTGGAATTGACCTCCATTGACCTTAGGTAGTACATCTTTACCGATTTTTGTAAGCATAAATCCTGCGACTAATGTAGTTACCAGCAAGTAAGAAATCACAACAGGTCTGCGGTAGGGCATCATCCGATTGATAAAGCGGTTAAATCTGCTTCTTACCTTTTCAAAGAATCCTATCTTTCCGTTGTTGTCTAAATCCTGCTTATGGGCAAGATGCTCTTTCAGCTCGGCACTGTTTGTACTTAAGTCGGCAGATGCAAATTCTTCCGCATCGGTCATGTCTGTACCATCTGCCTTTTTATGGTGTTTTACCTTCATGATCCAGTTGGCCATTACTGGTACGAAAGTCTGGGCAAGAAAGTAGGAAACAATCATACTGAAACCGATTGCGAGTGCCAGCGGAAGGAAGAGCGATCCGGGAATTCCGCCCATTGTAAAGGCTGGTGCAAAAACGGCAAGGATACAAAAAAGAATCAGCAACTTTGGAAAAGCGATTTCCTGACAGGCATCCCAGATAGCAAGTGCTTTGGGTTTGCCCATGTCGAAATGCTGGTGTATGTTTTCAATTGTCACCGTACTTTCATCCACCAGAATACCAATCGCCAGTGCCAGACCGCTAAGGGTCATGATATTGATGGTTTGTCCGAATAAATTAAGGAATAAAATGCCTGCGATGATGGATGTTGGAATGGTAAGAACGACAATAAGTGCTCCCCGCGCATCTCCCAAAAACAGCAATACCATAAGTCCGGTCAGCACGGCGCCAATTGCACCTTCGTGAAGCAGACTCATTACTGAGTTCATCACATACACCGATTGATCGAACTCGTAGCTCACATGTACGTCTTCGGGAAGCGTACTCTGAATTTTTGGTAGCGCCTTTTTAAGATTCTGTACAACTTCCCACGTAGAAGCATCCGCACCTTTGGCAATGCTCAGATAAACAGACCTTTTACCATTCACAAGTCCGTAGCCCGACGTGATATCTGCTGCATCCTCCACGGTTGCCACGTCACGTAAATACAGATTTTGAACGCTACCTTTGAACAGGGGGATATTCTCAAAATCCTTTACAGTGCGAATCGTGGTATTGGTGGGGGTGATATAGTTCTTATCGCCTATACGAACGTTCCCGGAAGGGGCGGTCTGGTTATTGAGTTTGATGGCTTCTACCAACTGATCAGTGGTCATGTTGTGCGATCTGAGCAGTTCCGGATCCGCTTTCACTACAATCGTTCTCTGGTTACCTCCGAATGGCGGGGCAGAGACAAGCCCCGGTATTGATGTGAAGGAAGAACGTACATAAACGTTCGCAAGATCCAGCAATTCATTGTTAGATCGTGTTTCACTTGACAATACAAGCTGACCCACCGGCAGGGTTGAGGCATCAAACCGTATGATAAAGGGAGGGTTGGACCCCGGCGGAAATATGGCCTGTAGCCGGTTTGTAAACGCACTAAGCTCTGCAGAAGCCTGGGCCATATTGGTACCCGGATAAAAGCTTAGTTTCATCAATGTCAATCCTTGTGTATTTTTTGTTTCAATGGTTTTGATCCCGTTGACATACAAAAGAATATTGACATACTGCTTTCCAAAGAAAGTTTCCATCTGGTTGGGCGTGTAGCCACCAAACGGGTGAGCGATGTACATGACCGGCAAATCAAGTTTAGGGAAAATATCCACCTTGATTGATCGCACCGCATTAATACCAAAGAAAAACAAACCAGCCACAATCACAATAATTGTGATGGGTTTGCGGAGTGCGAAACGTATTAAATCCATTGAAATATATTAATTAAAGGAATAGGCCTATGATGGTTTTGACAGCGTTTTACAAATGAAACTTACTGATTGGCAAAGGCAGATAAATCTCCCGAAGCAGCTGCTTTGAGCAGGAACGCCTGCCACACGTTGATAAATGCCACATCTCTGCTCGTTTCGGCGCGGTTCAACAGATACAAAGCCTGGGTTATGTCTACAATATTGCTCAGACCATTTTTATACAAAACACTCTTTTGCAGGTAGGCGTCGGATGCGGACTGAACCTGAATGGGTGCTTCTGTAAAATTAGAGATGGCATTTCTGATTTTATTATCCGAGAGTATCAACTGATTTTTAAGCTGATTGTCAATCATATCGTACTCTTCCTTATAGGCCTGGGAGATAAATTTTTGGGAAGTTACCTGCTGCTTGATACGCAGAATGTTCGTAACATTCCAGGTAGCACCTACGCCAATCAGATAGTTGGCTCTCACAGGCTTAATCCCTTCCAGATAATTCTGGGTATAGGCATGCTGATTGGTAGCATAGCTGGCCGAAAAGCCCGCACCACGCCCCTGAAATACACCAAACATGGAGAGCGTAGGCAAGCCCAGCGTATGGAAGTATTTAACTTGCTGATCACTGAAAGCAATGCGACTGCTGTAGTACTGAAGCAGGGGATGGTTGTTTATTTTTGAGGGATCGGAGGAAATGTCAGGAATTGCTTTTACAAAAGCCGAATCGAGCGCAAATTCCTGTTCGGTAATGCCCATGAGCTGAGCCAGCCTCGCACTGAGTTCCTGTTCCTGATCATGTGCCTGGGTCAGTGAAATTTTTGCATTGGAAATCTCTGCATTGGCAAAGGACGAATCTACACCAGGAACAAGCCCGTTTTTTGATTTGGCCGCTACTACGTTTTTAATGGCCGTAGCACGTTCCAGATTATTCTCCCATGAACGTATCAGTCTTTGGGCTGCCAGCAGGTTTAGGTAAGCTCCGGCAACGCGAACACCATGCTGAAACAATTCCTGATCAAGATCGTTCTGATCTCTGGAAATAGCCGTTTCGGCAACTCTTATTTTTTCCCTTGCCCTGCCGAATGCATAAAAATCCCAGTTGACGTTGGTAAGGTACAGAGCTCCGAATGCTGAATTCCAGTTCTGATCAGGAAGGGGTAGGCCTGAAGAAGCAACAGCAAGTCCCATACCATAAAGTGGACCATTTTGTCCATTAATGGTTCCGAAGTCCTGCTGGAGTGAAAAGTTAAGATTAGGCAGGTAATCTTTCCGTGCCTGTGCTGCTGATGCCTCAGAAGCCTTAACGATACCTGATTTGGCTTTGATAGTTCCGTAGTTGGTTTGCCCGGTACGGATCGCTTCTCCGATACTTAAAACCTGGCCATTGCCGGTATTGGGGAGGAGGCAAAAAGAGAGTTGCAAGGCTAAAAGTCCGGCTATGCCCTGTTTGTACATATTCTGAAATAATTACTGAATTGAGAAAAAATAACTGTGAAATACGGTAAACACTATTTGAGATGATTGAGTTTACCGTATGCTCAGTTGATTGTTTGGTTATACAAAAATAGAAATGTAACTAATGGTAATCTATATGTTTTTCAAACAAATCATTACAAATTTCACACGCGTGACTTTTGTTGGATATTCCTAAGAAGTTGCTGTGTTTGAGGAGTATACGTGTAAATGATTTTTAAAAATCGGGCACAAAAAAAGACCGGTACAATCGTGTACCGGTCTGATTCGTAATGCCTGAAACGTCCTAATCTACTGTAGGAAGCGTCGTGCTGTCTTTGGGATTGTAGTAATCAGCCACTTCGGTGTTCGGTTTTGAAACCGTGTTGCCAGCCGGAGTTTTGTAATTACGCGGAGATACCAATGGGTTAATATCAACCCCTTCCTTTTGATAGGTCCTGGTTACCACCAGACTTGCAGGACGTGGAGCATACTTTGGTGTAGTACTCACGTTTGTTCCTCTGTTTTGTCTTTTGTAGTAGCCTTCAACGGTATTCATATTGGCTACACGAATGGTTTTTTCTCCCTGAACCGCTTTTGCTTTTGCAGCTTTGTTCGGGTGTTTGTAATTATATACTGAGACGCCTGGATCTACAATTGACTGTGCATTTACTGCAATTGTTCCAAAAACGGCTAATACGATTGCTGAGACAAATTTTGATTTTATCATGATCTAAAAGTCTTTTTTGAACACATTTATTAAATCCTTTTTTAAGGGACATATGCAATAAACAACTTTTTGTCAGACCTCCAAAATGTCCTAATTTCCTTCTAATTGTTATATTTTATCAATTCAGGTGTGTATTTTATGATGATACCGGGTATTTTTTACCGAATCGTGTAAAATGCGTTTGTTTTTTTCTGTATAAATAGAATAATTATGTAAAAACATTCATTTTTTGGCTAAAAATGAATGTTTTGATAAATTTCAAATTCTAATAACTTTTTGCTGTATTCTAATGGTTTGCTAATTAATAGCACCCTTGGATGACCTTTTTAACACTTTTTGCAGACAGTATGTATCGCCCTATGGGCAACACTTTCGGAAATCCGGAATGTGATTAAGCAAACATCAGTTTAATAAAGCATGGGAGGTTGTTCTGATACCGCCACATATCCGTTCAACAGGCAAATCGTTTGAGTCGTCTCCGAAAGGGTCTTCTATTTCTTCGGCAATCACTTCCAGACTCGCCAGTATATAGAACACAAACATGACAAACGGGACAATCAGAAAATGGAGTACAAAAACATATCCTATGGGCAGTGTAATACAGTAGGCAAAAATGAATTTCTTGATATAAGAACTGTAGGATAGAGGAATGGGCGTGTTTTTGATACGCTCACATGCGCCGCAGATATTGGTGAACGATTCCAGTTCGTGGTTCAGCAGCAGAACATGCTCTGGCAATAAGAGTCCACGTCGCTGTAATTCAATAGTTTTCGCAAACATCAGAGAGGCGATCTGATTAGGTATATGTTCTTTCACGTCCAGGTCAGCTGATTTCATCCAGTCGGAATCTTCGAATTCGGCAGAAACATATTTGCCACGAAGGTGGTTTTTCATGGCATATGCGTAGTTGGGCACCATATGTTTATAAAAATGCCTTTCAGCTGTATATTCTCTGGGAATAAGGCCATTTATTTTCAAACACAGGTTCCGGCTGCTATTTACAAGGCTTCCCCATTGCTTGCGTCCTTCCCACCACCGGTCATAAGCAGTGTTAGTTCGGAAAACGAGCAAAAGAGATAATACAAAACCCAGTAAGGAGTGCATGATCGAAATATTTTTCAGATCACTGTTATCGCTCAGATTCAGATATACGAGAATAAAATAAGCCAGCGCGCTGGAATACACGCCGATGGTAACAATCATGGGAAGCAACTTCCTGGTGGTATCGGCTTTCTGAAAATAGAAAATGTATTTGAACCACTCCTTAGGATTGTAATCGATCATACCAGTTTTACCTGATCAATAAGTTTGAAAAACTCCTTAAAGCATTTCGCAGTGAGTTGAGCGTCTTCCAGTGCATTATGCGTATCTTCTTCACGGTCAAATCCGAAGTAGGCAGAAACGGATCCCAGACTAAGCGAGCGCGGAACCTGCTTTCCGTTTTTTTCCAGAATCTGAAAAAACAAATAGGATACAGTGTGCAGATCAAGCATTTTATTGGAGAACGACCATTTCATCTTTTCGTTTTGATACGAGTACCTCAGAAAATTAATGTCGTTAATCACGCTTTGTCCGCAGATGATGACATTAGATAAGTTCGGTTTGCCTGAATTAAGTTTCTTAATCCATTTCTCAAACTCCGGCAAAACATCATAAATCATGGGAGCATCTTCCAGGTCATCCATCGATAAACCGTGAATTTCTTCGGACCTTGATGAAAACGCCTCTTCGTTTTCCGGGTATACATTTTGCAGATACGTGCCGCGTGACTGCCACTGGTCATCAAAAAATTCGGCTCCGATCTGAATGATTTCATTCCAGCCAGGCTCTGGTCCTGTCATTTCTACATCCAGCACTAAAAAGGCCATCCGATTATGAATATGTTATAAAATGAAAATGAATTGATATTATCGAACCTCAATGCTCTACTTTTGTTGTAAAAGTAAAGAAACAATGTCTTTCGCTGTTGTCTCATCATTCTATTTATTTTTGAAAAATGTCATTTGATTACAACCAAATCCCGTCCCCCTGTTTTGTCTTGCAAGAGAACCTGTTAAGAAGTAATCTGGAACTCATTGATTCTGTGCAGAAGCAGGCAGGGTGTACTATCATTCTTGCGTTGAAGGGCTTTTCTATGTACAGCGCGTTTCCTATTGTAAAGGAATACCTCAGAGGAGCAACGGCAAGTTCATTGAATGAAGTGAAGCTGATCAATGATTTTATGGGTTACAAGGCGCACACCTATATGCCTGCTTATCTGGATCAGGAGTTTTCTGAAATATTGGAAAGAAGCAGTCATATTACCTTCAATTCTTTAACGCAATGGGAACGTTTTAAAGATCGCGTTGAAGATTTCAAAAAGCAGAATCCTTCCCATTCACTCTCATGCGGTATTCGGGTGAACCCGCAGTACTCTGAAGTAGCTACAGATATGTATAATCCTTGCGTACCTGGTTCACGTTTGGGAGTGACAAGAGATAAGTTGCCGGACACTCTGCCGGCAGGGGTGGAGGGAATTCATTTTCATACCCTATGCGAAAATGGTTCTGATACGTTAGAACGTACACTGGCTGCGCTGGAAGATAAGTTCGGAGACTTGCTTCATCAGGCGAAATGGCTCAATATGGGCGGTGGTCATTTGATGACGCGCGAAGGTTATGATATTGAAAAACTGATCGGTTTGGTTAAATCGATTCGTGAGAAATATAATCTGGATGTAATACTGGAACCAGGTTCTGCCATTGCCTGGAGGACTGGTGAATTGGTGACAACTGTGCTGGATGTGATGGACAGTCAGGGAATTGAAGTTGCGATTTTGGATACATCGTTTGCAGCTCACATGCCTGATACATTGGAAATGCCTTACAAGCCGGTAATCAGGAATGCCCATCAGGAAGCTGTTGCGGATAAGCCTACCTATAGACTGGGGGGGATGACCTGCCTTGCTGGAGACTTTATGGGTGACTATTCTTTTGACCAGCCATTGCAGGCAGGAGATCAGTTGATTTTTGAAGATATGATCCACTATACCATGGTGAAAACAACAACATTTAACGGTGTTAATTTACCTTCGATTGGTATGGTGACTAGAAACGGTGATTTTAAGCTGATCCGATCGTATGGATACGAGAGTTTCAAGGATCGTCTTTCTTAAGATAAAGATTTAAAATCCGGTTGAAAGGATTAAAGACAGCCGCTCTGTTCACAAATTTTTGTGAACAGAGCGGCTGCTTCTATTGCTGACCAGTATCAAATTTACTTTAACGTGATTTGAACGCAATGCGGAAAAGTACAAAAATGAAGTCGGGGCGACTTGTTGTTGAAAGTTAATCTGTGACGATTTTTGCCATGCTTTCATGAAAATTGAGTCATTTTGATCTGCATACCAACAGTATTTATGTACTATTTGCTGGTATTAAACCAATGGAATTACCGCTTTGGAAAAAATATTTCGTGGGTTAACAGTATAGACTTACAATTCATTAAGCCCGCAGAAACAAATATTTCGTGAAGACAGCTTAAAAATCTACCATTTTTTGCTGTACCTTTGTATCCCGTAATCATAGAAAAAAAGCAAAGTCTTATGGCTTCCAAAGCACGAAAGACCGCTAAGTACATTTTCGTTACGGGCGGTGTAACATCCTCACTTGGCAAAGGAATAATTGCCTCCTCATTGGCCAAATTGCTGCAAGCCAGAGGTCTCTCAGTCACAATTCAAAAGTTTGATCCATATCTGAATATTGATCCGGGAACAATGAATCCTTACGAGCATGGTGAGTGCTACGTAACGGACGATGGTGCCGAAACAGATCTTGACCTTGGGCACTACGAGCGTTTTCTTAATGTCCGCACTTCACAGGCAAACAATGTTACTACAGGCCGGATTTACCACAACGTAATCACAGCTGAAAGAAGGGGAGACTTCCTTGGAAAAACAGTTCAAGTTGTTCCGCATATTACGGATGAGCTTAAAAGAAACATGCTTCTTTTGGGGCAAACCGGTGATTATGATATTGTTATTACAGAAATCGGTGGCTGTGTGGGTGATATTGAATCTCTGCCATTCCTAGAAGCTGTCCGTCAGGTAAAATTTGAAATGAATGAAAAGGATACACTGATCATTCACCTGACACTTATTCCTTATCTGAACTCAGCAGGAGAACTTAAGACCAAACCAACTCAGCACTCGGTAAGAATGCTTCAGGAAGCAGGTATTCAGCCTGATATCCTGGTTTGCCGTACTGAACATCCGTTACCTTACGATATCCGTAAAAAAATTGCATTGTTCTGTAACGTACAGATCAACTCGGTAATAGAGGCAATGGATGCTGATACTATTTATGCAGTACCACTTTTGATGCTAAAGGAGAGATTGGATCAGCGTGCATTGTATATGCTTGACATCTATAATGACAAAGATCTGGATCTGGATGCATGGAAAACGTTCCTTTCAAGACTTAAAAATCCGCTGGATTCGATCACTATAGGGTTGGTTGGTAAATACGTTGAATTGCATGATGCCTATAAATCAATTGTAGAATCATTCATTCATGCAGGTGCCGCCAATGAGTGTAAGGTAAACATCAAATGGATTCATTCTGAGGGTCTTACTGAAACTAATGTTTTAGAAAAACTGGATGGGCTGGATGGAGTGCTTGTTGCGCCGGGCTTCGGAGAAAGAGGTATTGATGGTAAAATAGCGGCAATTCAGCATGTTCGTGAAAACAAAATTCCATTCTTCGGAATCTGTCTCGGAATGCAAATGGCAGTGATTGAGTTTGCCAGAAATGTAATTGGTTGGGACACGGCTCACTCTGTTGAGATGGACTCAGCTACTGAATTCCCCGTGATTCACCTTATGGAAGATCAGAAAGACGTTTCTAACAAAGGAGGAACGATGCGTTTGGGATCATATCCGTGTAAGATTAAGAAGGATTCACTTGCGAACCGCATCTACGGCAAAGTGAACATCAAAGAAAGACACCGTCACCGGTACGAATTCAATAACGCCTACCTTAAGAATTTTGAGGAAAAAGGGTTGCTTGCTACAGGGATTAACCCTGAAAACAACTTGGTGGAAATGGTAGAAATCCCTGAGCATCCGTTCTATATGGGTGTACAATTTCACCCTGAACTGAAAAGCACCGTAATGAATCCACATCCAATATTTGTGAGTTTCGTTAAAGCAGCTCTGACTTATTCTCAGAACAAGAGATCTGTAATTTCCTGAACAGTGGAGTAATCCGCTGTTTTTAAACGGGCAGTCGGGAAAAACTTATTACCTTTGCGCTCCCAAACAGGGTTTACTTTTTCAATAATTTAAAGTTTAGAATGGATAAAAATTTTATAGTTGGCTTAGTACTCATCATGCTAATGCTGATAGGTTACCAGATGCTGGTTCCAAAACCCGCGGAGCCGACACCTGTAGCCCAGGTAAAAAACGATACCCCCAAATCTTCAGTAGCAAATGCAGCCAGCGCTGACACAGCAGTTGTTCAACTCACTGGTGCTGATTCCGGAGCTGTGGCACCGGTTGCTGCAAAAGATATAGTTTTTGAAACAGAAGATGCCCGCATCGTTTTCACCAACAAGGGTGGAGTGATGAAAGAGGTGATGTTGAAAAAATATAAAACATTTGATCAGAAACCACTTTATCTGATTGCTGAAAATCATAACAAATTTCAGATTGACCTGCCTACCCAAACGGGTGATGTAAGACTTACTGATTTGTTTTTTACTACAGAAGCACAAGGTAAGACATTGGCTGCCAATGATTCGGCAGTGGTGACTTACCGTGCAACATTGCCTAACAATCAGGTTGTAGAGCAGACTTACACTGTACGTGGAAGTGGGTATGTGATCGGTTATGGTATCAAATCCAACGGAGTAGGACAGGCTAACAAATTCGTTCAGTTCGACTGGAAGAATGACCTGTTGCAATTGGAAAATGATATGCACAAAAACCGTGAAGTAGTTACGATTAACTACTACACTGATGAGCTGAATAGCCTTGCAACAAGCCCAACCGCTGCTGAGCAGGCGCAGACGGCTGATCCTGTGAAATGGTTTACCATCAAACACAAGTACTTCCTCGCAGGTCTGATTGCCAACAAGCATCCGATGTCAAATGTATCTTTGAAGGCTGATGTAAATCCGGCTGATTCTGTGGTTGTGAAAACCATGGGTGTGATGGCAGGTATTCCTTTGTCGGCTGTTCAGAGCGGAGAAGCTAATTACCAGTTCTACCTTGGACCGAACGAATACCATGTCATAGATAAGGTTCAGGCTGAAAACTTTGACCAGAACGTTTATCTGGGCTACGCTTTCCTTAAGCCTATCAACAAGTTTATCCTTGTACCTCTTTTCAACTTCCTGGAAACATTTATTTCCAACTATGGTTTGTTGATCATCTGCCTTGTGTTATTTGTTAAAACATTGCTGATGCCGCTTACATACAAATCGTATATGAGTATGGCAAAAATGAAGATGCTAGCACCTGAGTTGGAAGAGATTCGTCAGAAAAACCCTGATGATATGGCTAAACAGCAGCAGGATCAAATGCAATTGTATCAACAGGTGGGAGTAAGTCCTTTAAGCGGATGTATTCCGGTACTCGCCACAATGCCTATTTTGTTCTCTTTGTTCTTCTTGTTCCCGAACCTGATTGAATTGAGACAAGAGCATTTCCTGTGGTCAAATGACTTGTCTACTTATGACTCGTTCTTTAAGTTACCGTTTACAATTCCTTTCGGAATAGGAAACCACATTAGCTTGTTTACGATCATGATGACCGCATCAAGTATCGGTTATGCGTATTACAACAACCAGATCACGCCAACACAGCCAGGTCCGGTAAACATGAAAATGTTGAGTTATATCATGCCTTTGATGTTCATGTTCATTCTGAACTCATTCCCGGCAGGTTTGACTTTCTACTACTTTGTTTCGAACATTGTTACCATCGGACAACAGCTTCTGATCAAGAAGTTTGTGAATGAAGATAAAATCCGTGCTATTCTGGACGAAAATCGCAGAAAGAATGCATCGGGAGAGAAGAAGCAAACGAAGTTCCAGAAGTATCTTGAAAAGTCTTTGCAGGCTGCTGAGGAGGCTAAAAGAAAACAAGCTGAACTCGAAAAGCGCGCTAAAAAGAAATAATTTTAAGTATTAGTTGTTGTAACGGGCAATGTTTCTGCAATGAAACATTGCCCGTTCTTTTTTCGGTATGATCAGTTTTTGTAATTTTCCGGTCAAACCAGTAATGTATACAGGCCAATGAAATTGAGGATTTTTTTAATATTGATATTACCACTTTGCTATATCGGAGAATCGTTTGGACAGCGGACTTCGCAGGCAGAAACTAAATACAAAGCAGCATTGAGTGATTATGCGCAGCAACGCTATGGAGCTGCAATGGAAAAGCTGTCGCCATTAACCATTGCGAACCCTGACGCGTCGTATGCCGCTATGGCTCCTTACGCTCATTATTATTATGCTTTGTCGGCTTTTCAATTGAAGCGTTACCGGGAAAGTAAGCAAATGTTGCTACAGCAGGTGAGCAGATATCCGGGATGGTCCAAAATCGCAGACTCCTATTATCTGCTGGGTGCGCTTAGCTTCGAGAATAATCAAACAAAAGAGGCTATGTCGTATCTGGAAAAAGTGAAGGATTCTTCACTGGGAAAAGATGTGCAGTCTTTAAAGCAATATCATTTCTACAAGATGAATGACATTGCCAAACTGCGTGATATTCAAAAGCTATATCCATCGGACAGAGAGGTCGCGGTCGTATTGGTGCAGCTGATTGAGGCATCTCCCAAATCCTCGAAAACAGATTTGCAATATGCGGCACAGTTGGAGAAGGATTTTAAGATAAGCAGAAAAGAAAAGGCTGTGGTTGCCGATGCGCCTAAAAACACGATTCCGAAAAATGAAAACCAATGGAAAAAAACGGGTTTTGATGTTTCAGTGTTATTGCCGTTCCGTCTGGATGAATTCAGTGCATCTAAGCGTCGTACCAACCAGTTTGCTTACGATTATTATCTGGGATTGACTTTGGCAAAAGAAAAGCTTCATTCTGAGGGAATTGAGGTGAATTTGTGGGCCTATGATGTGAGTAATGATCCTAAACCTATGAAGGATATTGTTGAAAATTCGTCGTTTCGTCAGTCAGACCTTGTTATCGGGCCGTTATATACCGGAACCTTTGATGTAACAGCACAAGCAACTTCCGGTGCAGATATCCTGATGCTTAATCCGCTTTCAACTGATGCGACTTTGCTTAATGCAGGACCGAATGTTTATCTGGGACATCCTGCGATTCCTTATCAGATTCAGAAGGGCGCTCAATGGATGAAAACGATCGCTCCCGGATTATCTGCGGCCATTTATTACGGCACCAGTTCCAAGGATTCTGCTATGGCATTTTCGTATGCCAATGAATGGAAAGCAAAAGGTGGTAAAGTCATTGAAATGCTGAAAATCCGTCCGGAAAGAGAATGGCTGGAATCTAAAATGGGTACTTTTGAAGTAACAAAACCCGCCCATATTGCCTTGTTTGCGACAGATATGAGTACTGGTGCAATCGTGATTGATGTGCTAAATGGGCGTAAATTATTGACGACACCAATATTGGCGACATCTACCAGTTTCAATCTGCAGCAATCGAGAGTGGCTAAATACGGCTCACGCCTGTATCTGATTGAGACGGACTATGTAGATCGGGATAAAGAAGGCATCAGGGAATTTCAAAAAACCTACTGGAACGCTACCAATACCTTTCCATCAGTTTATTCTTATCAGGGATACGATCAGCTTCTGTTTTTTGGCCGTATGCTCAATCAATATAAAAGCGGCGTAAAGAAAGGCATTCAGATGCGCAAACATACAGAAGACTATCTGTTGTCTGGTTTCGATTATACGAAATCCAACGATAACCAAATGACTCCGGTTCTGAAGCATAATGGTGGAGGAAAATGGATTCCCGTTAACTAGTAAAGAGTTTCAACAAATAAGTAAAATAGAGTCAAAGTTTGCAATTGGATACTGTTGAAGTATCGCAACAGCTATAGAATCAGTATAGAAATGAACAGAGAAACAAGTAAGAACCTTTTCGAAAGAGCACAGAAATTTATCCCGGGTGGAGTGAATTCGCCGGTACGAGCATTTAGAGCTGTAGGTGGTTCGCCCGTTTTTATTAAATCCGCAAAAGGTCCTTACGTATATGATGAGGATGGAAATGAATATATAGAACTGATCAACTCATGGGGGCCGATGATTCTTGGTCATGCCCACGAATTGATTCAAAAGGCTGTTTCGGACGCAGTGCAAGGGTCCTTTTCTTTCGGCGCTCCTACGCGCAGGGAAGTAGAGATCGCTGAACTCATTACGAGTATGATGCCTTCCATTGAAAAGGTGAGAATGGTTAACTCGGGAACAGAAGCAACGATGTCTGCGATCAGAGTTGCCCGTGGATTCACAGGTCGTGATAAAATCATCAAATTTGAAGGGTGTTACCATGGTCATGGAGATAGCTTCCTGATTGCTGCTGGAAGTGGCGCTATTACGCATGGAGCGCCGGATAGTCCGGGAGTGACCAAAGGAGTAGCCAGCGATACACTGACGGCCCCATATAATGATTTGAATGCTGTTCAGCAGTTGGTAGATGCTAACAAAGGAAATGTGGCAGCTTTGATCCTGGAACCCGTTGTAGGAAACATGGGATGCGTGTTGCCTGAGCCGGGTTTTCTGGAAGGTTTACGTCGCATTTGTGATGAAGAAGGTATTGTTTTGATCTTCGATGAGGTGATGACGGGTTTCCGTTTGTCAAAAGGAGGAGCGCAGCAGCGTTTCGGAATAATACCTGATCTTACTACGATGGGTAAAATCATCGGAGGCGGAATGCCTGTGGGAGCTTATGGGGGTAAAGCTGAAATCATGAATTGGGTTTCTCCGCTAGGGCCTGTGTACCAGGCAGGAACATTGTCGGGTAATCCTATTGCTATGGCGGCAGGTCTTGCTATGCTCACGTATCTGAATGAGCATCCTGAGGTATATACTACCCTGGAAGCATCGGGAGAGAAACTGACGAATGGATTTAAGAACTCTATTGCGAAGCTGGGGCTGGATTACACCGTGAACCATATCGGCTCTAT
The DNA here is from genome assembly GCF_003383615.1 of Dyadobacter luteus. Lineage (GTDB taxonomy): Bacteria > Bacteroidota > Bacteroidia > Cytophagales > Spirosomataceae > Dyadobacter > Dyadobacter luteus. The sequence goes on along the minus strand of NZ_QNUL01000001.1, from coordinate 186,371 downwards.
GTTTACACTGTTTTTTACCAATCAAACTGTAACCGATTTCCCGTCGGCCAAGTCTTCGGATCTTCCTGCATTCGGAAAGTATTTCCATGCTATGCTTGATCAGGGTATTTATATGGGGCCATCTCAGTTCGAAAGTATGTTCTTGTCTACCGCTTTGGAGGATCAGCATATAAACAGAATTATAGAAGCCAATGAAGTAGCGCTTAAAGCGTCATTAAACAGCTGATATGCAACTGACGGATCGTAAATATTCTGTAATCATTCCGGTTTATAACCGACCTGATGAGCTCAATGAGTTGCTGCAATGTCTGTCTGTTCAGACCTACCGCAACTTCGAAGTGGTTATTGTGGAGGATGGTTCCAAAATAACAGCCGAGCATGTGGTAGCTTCTTACAGGGATAAGCTGGATGTTCATTATTTCTGCAAAGTGAACGGAGGGCAGGGGTTTGCCAGGAATTACGGTTTTGAAAGAGCGTCAGGAGATTATTTTATTCTGCTTGATTCAGATGCCCTCATAGAACCGGATTACCTTGCTCTGGTGACAAAACGGCTCAATACAGATTATGTAGACTTGTACGGTGGTCCGGATACGGATCACCCTTCTTTTACTCCCATACAAAAAGCGATCAGTTATTCGATGACTTCGTTATTTACCACAGGAGGGATCCGCGGTAAAAAGAATAACATGGGTGGCACGTTTCATCCGAGAAGTTTCAATATGGGACTTTCCCGCAAGGTCTGGGAAGCTACAGGAGGTTTTTTAACCAGCCGAATGGGAGAGGACATCCTTTTCAGTATTGCAGCTATACGGCTCGGTTTTAAATCAGCATTGTTTCCGGAAGCATTTATATATCATAAGCGAAGAACGCAGTTTGGACAGTTCTACAAACAGCTTAAGTTTTTCGGAAGAGCGCGTATCAACATTGCGCGTTTTTACCCGGATGAGTTAAAGCTGGTTCATACATTTCCTTTGCTGTTTACATTAGGCGTTTGCAGTATACCATTATGGTTCCTGATCTATAAACCGTTTTTTTTACTCGGAGTAACAGGCCTGGCGACCTATGTACTGCTTTTGTTTATTGATGCACTCAAAAATACGGGGAGCGTACATGTGGCCGTTTTGAGTATCGGAGCTGCATTTGTACAACTTTTCGGCTACGGGGTGGGCTTTTTACAGGAAGGCTGGAAGCGGATCTGGGAGAAGAAGTCGCACCGCGAAACGGGAGCAGCTATTGAATATCCTTCTTAGGGAATTGGGAGTTAAGAATTAGGAGTAAAAAGTTAAGAATGAAGAGTTGACTGCAGCTTGTTTTAACTCTTCATTCTTAATTCATAACTCTCAATTATCCAGCTTCTGGCAGAAATAGACGATTTCTTCGGAAGGCAAAGCATATCTTTTTACTTCATCCTTCGAAAGTTCATCCATCACAAAGCGGTCTTCTGTTACTGTAAATCCGCCTTTTTCAAGTTCACGTCCGTAATCCCTTCCGAACAACCTCAAATGATCGTTCTGAAGGAAATGCTTTTCTCTTTCTTTCGGATCTGTAATCGTCGGATCTTCATAGGTGTGTTCAAATTTCATATCCTGCGGAGACTGGATCAGCGCCCATCCTCCTGGTTTCAATACTCTGTGCAGTTCACTCATCGCCAGTACATAATCATCAACGTGCTCCATCACGTGGTTACAGAATGCTACATCGAACGTATTGGCTTCAAAAGGAATTTTGTGAATATCCATTTTAACCTTTGCTAACGGCGATTCAATATCTCCTGTTATGTAATCCAGATTCGGCATATTTTCAAAGCGGTCGATGAAGCAATATTCCGGAGCTACATGTAATACTTTAAGGTTGGCATTGAAAAAATTGGTTTTACGTTTCAGATAAAGTCCCATCAGACGGTGTCTTTCAAGCGACAGGCAACCAGGACAAAGTGCGTTTTCACGGCTGCTTGTGTTTCTGCCGTAGGGAAGAAATTTGCGGTACTGGCTATTGCACACCGGACATTCCACTTTATTTCCCAAATAGAACAAACTAAGGAAACGGGCAGCCCAATGTCCTACTAATTGAAGGTATGGACGGGGAATATATCTTAAAACTAAACTTATGATGGCTTTCATTAAACCAATTTGATTAAAAATTAATAATTTTAGGATCGTTAAAAGGAAAACAAAGTACATGATTCCATCGATAGACCCAAAACCACCTGGCAAGAAGCTGATCAAACGTATGTCAACAAGAACTAAATGGATGATACTCGCTCCATTCGGATTGTTGCTTTTCAGTTTTGGTCTGACCGTCCTCAGCGAAGCTGCGCATCAGCGTCGTACTGGTGAGCCTACACAGGTATGGGTTCTTCTTGGCTTGTACAGTCTTGTTTTGATCAATGGCGGTCTCGTACTCTTCGGAGAGGCATTACGGTTTCGGATATTGCTTGATGTTCGTCGCGAGACCCGTCGCAGCATGCGTCAGTTATTACGTAAAGTGAATTCCAAGACAGCCCGCAAGTTACTCCCCGAGAAGAAAACAAAAAGCCCTACCAAAAGAGATTGACAGGGACTTGTTTGATAACATTGTATCGGAAAGGCTTGTGACTATTGCTTATTTGCTTCAAACTGAGCTTTAATTGCCTCAACATCGACGTTCCGTACTTCTGGCTTACGCAAAAGGTTTTTGATTGTAGCGGTACGATTGTTAGCTACTGCTTTATTTCTGCGACCTTTACGTTTTAATTCCGTAACTCCCATTTTAAAATTATTGTTTTGTGAAAGAGCCGCAAAATTAATGATTTGTGCGTAAATAATGAAGATAATAATCATAAATATTGCACAAGCTCTCCTAACTTTACGGTTTTAAACGTTTCCCCGAACGATTTTTACATCTTTTACGTGTTTATTTCAGGATGTACGGTTCATTTAGCCGTCTCTGAATGGAGGGAGGGAAACCAACCAGTTTTTTTGATCTAATAATTATCAATGAGTAAACCATCACTTGCCCGTGGAACCCGCGACTTCGGTCCGGAGCAGATGGCAAAGCGCAACTTCATATTTGAAACCGTTCGGCGCTCTTTTCAACGTTACGGCTTCTTGCCATTGGAAACCCCCGCATTTGAGAACCTGTCAGTATTAATGGGTAAATATGGAGAAGAGGGCGACCAGCTGCTTTTCAAAATCCTTAACTCAGGCGATTTTACCAGCAAACTTTCAGATAAGGACTATACCGATGGTTATAAACCATTAACTTCCAAAATCTCCGAAAAGGGCTTGCGTTATGATCTTACCGTACCGTTTGCAAGGTATGTGGTTATGAATCGTGGTACATTGGCGATGCCATTTAAGCGTTATCAGATCCAGCCTGTCTGGCGCGCCGACAGACCTCAGAGAGGACGTTACCGGGAGTTTTACCAATGTGATGCAGACGTGGTAGGTACCGATTCGCTGCTTTGCGAGGCTGAAATCGTTAATTTGCTCCATGATATTTTACCGGCACTTGGTATTACAGATTTCACCGTCAAAATAAACAACCGTAAAGTATTAACCGGTATTGCGGATGTGATTGGTGCGACCGGTATGGAAGGACCACTTTGTGTTGCTATCGATAAACTTGATAAAATAGGACAGGAAAAGGTAGAGGAAGAATTGGCTGAACGTGGCTTCTCAGCAGATAGCATTCAGGCATTAAATCCGATTTTTTCCCTTTCAACTACTGATAATCCTTTTGAAGGACTTAAACAGTGGCTCAGTAGCTCTGAAATAGGTCTGAAAGGTATTGCGGAATTGGAAGAAGTCTGGAAGATGGTTTCCTTGCTCGGACTGGAAAATCCTAAAATTCAGTTTGACGTAACCTTAGCACGTGGACTTTCTTATTACACAGGTGCTATATTTGAAGTGAAAGCGAATAATGTGCAGATCGGTAGTATATCGGGCGGAGGGCGTTACGATAACCTTACTGGTACTTTTGGCGTGCCTGGTATATCAGGCGTTGGTATTTCTTTGGGAGTTGACCGGATTTACGATGTGATGGAAGAACTGAACTTGTTCCCGGACAGCCAGGCGACCAGCACCAGGGTAATGATCTCTAATTTTGATAAAGATGCTTTTGAATATGGTCTTACGATTTTACCAAAGTTGAGACAGGCGGGAATCAATGCAGAAATGTATCCCGACTCTGTAAAGCTTAAAAAGCAACTGGATTATGCAGACAGAAAAAATATTCCGTTTGTGATTCTGGTAGGATCTGATGAGATAGAGTCTGGTAAGCTGACATTGAAAAATATGATTACAGGTGAGCAGCAGAAGTTGGAGATTGAGGAGATTGTAGCTATTCTTGGCTAATTTTTGAATTGAATAAAATATAAAACTCTATACTAAATAGCCGGGGTAGATAATACCGCAAGCTGAAATGAACATGAACGATATTTTAAGAATTGCAATACAGAAATCAGGACGATTGAGTGAAGATTCACTGAAACTGATTAAAGAATGCGGAATCCGTTTCGACAATGGTGGTGGTAAATTGAAAACTGCCGCAACCAATTTTCCTGCAGAAATCCTCTTTTTAAGGGATGACGATATACCCGGGTATGTTGAAGACGGTGTTGCGCATTTGGGTATTGTTGGTGAAAATGTATCGGAGGAGTCGGACAGAGATGTGGATACGGTTCACAAGCTTGGCTTTTCGAAATGCCGCCTTTCTATTGGCGTGCTCAGAGAGCAGGAGTACCATGGCGTAAAAGATCTGGATGGCAAGAGCATTGCAACTACCTATCCAAGATTGCTCGACAAATACCTGAAGGAGCATAATGTTACCGCTCAGATTCACGAGATAAGTGGCTCTGTTGAAATAGCACCAAGTATTGGTCTGGCTGATGCAGTATGCGATATCGTAAGTTCAGGAAGTACGCTACTAAGCAATGGTCTGAAAGAGGTGGAAACGATTTTCAGATCTGAGGCGGTGATGATCGCAAGCAAGCATCTCTCGCCAGGCCAGCAGGAGCTGCTTGACCAGTTGCTGTTCCGTATCAAGTCGGTACAGGTTGCTAAAAATAACAAGTATATTTTGTTAAACTGCCCAACCACAGCTGTTGATGAAATTATTAAATACCTTCCGGGTATGCGTTCTCCGACGATTTTACCTTTGGCAACTGAAGGCTGGTGTTCTTTACATTCGGTAATTAACGAGAACGAATTCTGGGAAAATATTGAGAAGATCAGACAAGCTGGTGCTGAGGGTATCCTTGTGATTCCAATCGAAAAGATGATTCTTTAAATGGCTGCCGGCAGTTGGCCGGACAACGAATACAATCTTCAATTATGAATATTATTGCATTTCCTGACAGATCCGAATGGGCATCTTTGCTGGCTCGGCCTGTACAGGATTCAAGTGTTATAGAACAAAGAGTATTGCCTATTCTGGAGCAGGTAAGGACACAGGGCGACGAAGGCTTACGTGAACTTGCGCGTAGATTTGACAATACTGAGCTTTCAAATCTGGCTTTTGATCAGGCTGAAATTGAGCAGGCGGAAGGCTTGCTCGACGAAGAACTTAAAGCGGCTATTAAGCAGGCTTATCAGAATATTTATACTTTCCATCAAGCTCAGGTACAGTATCCTGAGAAGATTGAAACCATGCCGGGTGTAACCTGCTGGCGTAAAAGTGTTGGTATAGAGAAGGTTGGTATTTACATTCCCGGCGGAACCGCACCTTTATTCAGTACCGTTCTGATGCTGGGCATACCGGCTCAGCTGGCTGGTTGCAAAGAAATCGTACTTTGTACACCTTCCAACCATCCGGCTATTTTGTATGCTGCTCAGTTAGTAGGCGTTACAAAGGCTTTTCGTATTGGTGGAGCTCAGGCTATTGCAGCCATGGCTTACGGGACAGAAAGTGTACCTAAAGTATATAAGATATTCGGTCCTGGTAACCAGTATGTTACCTCTGCCAAGATGTTAGTAAGCAAGGAAGGTGTAGCTATTGATATGCCTGCCGGACCATCAGAGGTGGCAGTATATGCTGATGACTCCGCTGTTCCTACATTCGTAGCTGCTGATTTGCTTTCGCAGGCTGAGCATGGTGCAGACAGCCAGGTACTACTGGTTTCGACCAGCAAAAAATTCCTTTCATCAGTAAATCTGACTTTATCTTCGCAACTGGATAAACTTCCGCGAAAAGAACTGGCAGCGCAGTCTATCGCTAACAGTAAGGCTATTCTGGTAGGTTCGCAAGAGGAAGCACTTGATATGCTGAATGAATACGCCGCAGAGCATTTAATACTAAGTGTAGAAAATGCAGAGGTGGTTTCTGAAAAGATCATTAATGCAGGTTCCATTTTTCTTGGAAATTATACACCTGAATCATGTGGGGACTATGCCTCGGGAACCAACCACACATTGCCAACCAATGGGTATGCAAGAGCTTACAGTGGCGTTTCGGTAGACAGTTTTGTTAAAAAAATCACAGTTCAGCACATTACCGAAGAGGGAATTAAAGTGATTGGACCTACTGTGGAAGCCATGGCAGAAGCGGAATCCCTTGACGCTCACAAACGTGCAGTCCATATTCGTTTGCAAAGTTTGCTGTAAGATACATAGTTTGGAAAAATGTCGTATATTTGGGGACATATTTCTAATCTCTAAAATGCAGAGAATATGACAGCAATAATGGTTAACGAAAGGTTAGGGGGCTACGGAGTTCTGAAACATACCGTAAAAGATAATTTTGATCTTGCATTCCTGGCCGAAAACGGAGTTCCCAAAGCCGCAATTCAGCATCTTGCCGATTCTGCGGGTTTGGACGTAAAAGAGATTATTGCACTTTTACCCGTAACGCCGCGTAATTTGCTGCGTTATGAGGATACCGATTTGCTGAGCAATGTAGTTTCTGATCATCTGATAGCTCTGGCTGATGTGATGTCGGTAGGAACAAGGGTTTTAGGAAAAGAGTATCTGCTCGAATGGCTCAATAGCAGGATTATAGCTTTGAGCAACGAAAGGCCACTTCACTTCCTGCGAACGCATGCAGGAATAGAACTGGTCAAAACGGAGCTCGGGCGTATTGAGCACGGTATATTTGCCTGATCTATTTTTCAACTTAAATCCTGATCAGCTTATCGTTCATGGAATTATTCAGAATTACAAGGTCAGAATATCAGAATGATCTGAGTGGAATGGGGGCGTATTACTATGGAGGAAGGTGGAATTCCCCCCGAAATGCCATGTTATATACCTGTTCAAGAAGGTCATTGGCTATGCTTGAAGTCCTTGTACACTGGCAAAAGCCGACACCACCTCCTGATTATGTAGTTGTGGTACTATATGTTCCTGATTCACTGAAATATACCCAGGGAATCGAAGTGAAGAACAACTGGCAAATGGAGCCGTATTGGACCAGGGAAACGGGAGATAAATGGATCAGTGAAAAGAGGTCACTGTTACTTCAGGTTCCTTCGGTCGTAGTAAAGAATGAATCCAATTACCTTATTAATCCTGCTCATCCTGATGCGGAAGAGGTAAAAGTGATTGATATAGAACCTTTTCAGTTTGACAGCCGGCTTTTCAGAGCCGGGTAATCAATTTAAATAAACAAGCCCTTTCCGGTAGGGAGAATTAACGAATCGATGAATACTTCTTTTGATTTAAATAAAATATTAAGGCCGCACATTCTTAATCTGGCTCCTTATTCATCAGCAAGAGATGAGTATACGGGCCATGTAGGGATTTTTCTGGATGCGAATGAGAATCCTTACGGATCAGTGACTACACAAGACTTTAACAGATATCCGGATCCGTATCAGGCTGACATCAAAAAGAAGCTGTCACCTATCAAAAACATTGGTATTCAGCAGATTTTCCTTGGTAACGGAAGTGATGAGCCGATAGACTTACTGATCAGAGCTACGTGTACACCTGGAAAAGACAGGGTAATTATTATGCCGCCCACTTATGGTATGTACGAAGTAAGTGCTTCCATCCATGATGTACATATAGATAAGGTTTCCCTGACTGTTAATTATCAGCTTGATGTACAGGCGGTATTGGCTGCCGTTACACCCGATACCAAAATCATATGGATTTGTTCTCCGAATAACCCTACAGGTAATGTGGTTGCGGATAGTGATATTGAAACCATATTGGAAAATTTCTCAGGTCTGGTGGTAGTGGATGAAGCGTACATTGATTTTACAGATAAAGCCTCCTGGATTCCCCGACTTGCAGATTATCCGAATCTGGTTGTTTTGCAGACTTTTTCTAAATCATGGGGACTGGCAGGTTTACGCGCAGGTATGTGCTTTGCTTCTGTTGAGCTCACCCGTATCCTGAATAAGATTAAATCTCCCTATAACATCAGTCAACCAGCACAGGCAGCATTATTGGCCGGTTTGGACTCTGTAGACAAAATGGAGGCGATGGTGAAAGAAATTCTGGAAGAAAGAGCATCTTTACGTACCATGCTGGAAAATTTATCGTTGGTGAATAAAGTATTCCCATCTGATGCTAACTTCCTTCTGGTGCATTTCGATGATGCGCGGTCTGTGATGGATTATCTGCTCAAAGAAACGATCATCGTTCGTGACCGTTCACGGGTACATCTTTGCGAAGGTTGCCTGCGTATTACAGTGGGGACGAAGGAAGAGAACGAGGCATTAATTGACGCTCTGAAGGTATATGAGCAAAACAATGTGAATGCTTAAAGCACAGTTAACTAACAAACACTTTTTCAAATATCCAACAAACAGAAATACAATGAAGAAACTGGCACTAACCGTTATCTGTACGCTCTGCTTTGGCTTTGCTCAGGCGCAATACGACAATTGGGCTGTAGGGTTTAAGCTGGGTGAGCCTACGGGGATCAACATCCGTAAATACTTTAACAATATCAACGCCTTCGATGTTACTATCGGGACGTATGGGGGTATCATAGCCAACGATCGGGATTACAGACGAGGCAAGTATAAGAATACGGGATTGTCGGTGCAGGCACACTACCTGTGGCATACACCACTGTTCAACTCTGAGGCAGTACATGTTTACTACGGATTAGGAGCGCAGTTCAATAGCAGAAACTACTATCCTGATAACAAGCAGAATTTACCGTCACCGGGAGATAAAGAAAGACCGATTTCATTGGGTGCATCTGCCTTGGGTGGTTTTGAATATTTTATTCCGGATAACAGAATATCCGTATTTCTGGAAGGCGGGCTCTATTCGGAGCTTCTTCCAAGACCGTTTTATCTGAGTCCTAATATTTCGGGAGGAGTAAGATTTAATCTCTAATAAAGCTTACCACATCAGAAGTAAATTGCAAAAGAGCAGGCGCGAGCCTGCTCTTTTGCGTAAATTAGCCCTGGAAAACAATCTAATTGACAGCACGTGTTTAAAGTATACAGTTCATCGGCCGGTTCAGGAAAAACATATACACTTACCAAAGAGTACATTAAGTTGGCCCTGCATTCCAGTTCAGATACTTATTTCAGACAAATTCTGGCAGTAACGTTTACCAATGCAGCTGCCAATGAAATGAAGGACCGTATACTGCTGATGTTGCGCACTTTTGGTGCATATACTCCTGCTGTACAGTTACCTCCGATGCTCAGAGACGTTGTTACAGAACTTTATCCTGAAACGGCGACAGACGAAGCTTTGTTTGCTCAGGGATGTGAATTAATCTCAGGACGTGCGCAACTGGTTTTCCGGCAGATTCTGCATCGCTACTCGGATTTTTCAGTCATGACGATCGATAAGTTTACACAACGACTGATCAGCAGCTTTACAGATGAACTGGGTATTCCGTTTGGCTTTGAAACACAACTGGATAGTGAGCAGCTGGATGGTGCTGTAGACAGGCTTCTGGCACGGATAGGACAGGAAGGAGAGGAAGTACTGACAGACATCGTCGAGAAATATTACCGGGAAAACGCTGAGGATGGAAAAAGCTGGGGTTCGTTGCCACAGAAAATCCGCGGAACTGCCGGCACATTACTAAGCGAGCAGAACTATCTGCAAATGCAACGCGTAGCTGGTTTAAAGATGGAAGACTGGATCACGGTTAGAAACCAGATGAGGCAGTTTGTCAAAGATAAAGAGGCACGGATTACTGATCTGGCCGGCGAGGCATTTGCAAATATTACGAACAACTCTCTGGTAGACAAAGATTTTTTTCAGGGAAACAGGGGAATATTCGGCTTCTTTAAAGACCGGTCAACAGGTAAAAATCTATGGACTGCCCCTAATTCCTATGCGAGTAAGACTATTGGTGAGCAAAACTGGTACAGTGCAAAAACACCGGCTTTTGTTCAGGAAACCATAGATAAGATTCAACCGGATATTGAAAATATCTTTCACCAGATTGAGAATATCAGGCAAACTGACTTTGAAAGAATTACGCTGTATCAGCTACTGGAAAGACACATCTATAATTTGTCGCTGCTTGGAGAAATCCGTAAGGAGTTTGATGTGCTGCTAAAGCAGAATAATCAAGTTCATATATCGGATTTTAATAAGAAGATTCTTGAAATCGTTGCTCAGGAACCGATCCCGTTTATTTTTGAAAGACTCGGCGAAAAGTACAACCACATTCTGGTAGATGAGTTCCAGGATACATCAAAATTACAGTTTGCAAATCTTCTACCACTGTTAGAAAATGCGCTGGCTGATGGCTATTTTAATCTGATTGTAGGCGATGCGAAGCAATCAATTTACCGATTCCGTGGCGGAGACATGGATTTACTGCTGAATCTTGCTCAAAACCAGGTGATGCAGCTTACCACTGTGCTGGGTGAAAACTCATTTAATGAAGAGCGTCTGCTTAGTCTGAACAATTACCTGACTGTAGACCACCTCCGTACTAACAGAAGAAGTTTCAGAGAAATTACTGAATTCAACAACCGCTTTTTTGCCTTTGTATCTGACGAACTTAGTCAGGAATATCCTTTGGTGGGAGAAGTGTATGATCAGCATTTTCAGCAAGAAATCCCGGAAGGCGTATCAACAGGCGGCCATGTACAAATGGAATTCCTTGATAAAAAGGCACAAGGAAGTGAAACTCCTGAGGATGCCCCTGAAGTAATGGTTACCAGGGTTGTAGAAATCATTGAAGAGTTGAAATCTACAGGCTACAACTGGCGGGACGTGGCTATTTTATGCAGAAAGAAGTCTGAAGCTGCAGCAATTGCCAATATGCTGAAGGAAAAAGGATTCCCTTTGATTTCCGACGACGCACTGCTACTGGCTTATTCTAGATCTGTACATTTCGTGATCTCTTTCATGAAAGTGCTACAGTCGTCTGATGATAAGCTGGCCCGATACGAAGCTGCCTATCTTTTTCACCACGTAATTCGCAAGCAAAATCCCGCATCTTCTGAATATGAGGCTATGCGAAAGGTTTGTACCGAGCCGGGACTGGATAGTTTTCTTACCTATTTTTCCAAATGGGGCATTGAACTCACAGCTTTCCGTTTGAGGCAATTATCTGTGTTTGAGCTAAGTGAAAAACTGATCCAGACATTTGGCTTGTTTGAAGGCAATTCGGATAAAGAGTACTTGTTCCGTTTCCTTGATGTGGTGCAGGAATTCGGAACACGCAGAACCAACCATCTTGGCGATTTTCTAACACACTGGGAATCTGCGAAACATAAATTGTCGATTACAATTCCAGCGGATACAGATGCAATCAGGATCACTACCGTTCACAAATCCAAAGGGCTGGAATACCCCGTCGTTATTGTACCTTACGCGAACTGGAAGTTTGCTCCTCAACCTAGCCTGGATCGTATTTGGGTAGATCTGGATGATGTTGATTATGAGGAGCTTTCTTTGTCAGGAGTCTCGGAAGAAACGAAAGCCAACCGGAAATTGAGGAGTTCAATGGTGTCGGTACAGAAAGATCTGGAAAATACGCTGGTCGCAGATCAATACGAAAGTGAGAAGACCAGAAAGCTTGTTGAAGCGATGAATTTGCTTTATGTAGCGTTCACCCGTCCTATTCAAAGGCTGTACGTACTGGCTACAAAAGAAAGCAAATGGGAGGGAGCGCCCAACACGGCAACCTGGCTGCACGACTATTTGTGTCAGCCGGATTTCCAACCTGCCTGGGACGATACCGCCGTCAAGTATGTATTGAATGAAAGCAGTGCAGCATGTCGGCATGCCCATGTAAGAAATGACACCGAGCCGTTTATACTGAAAGAAATCCTGAGCAATGACCGGACAAGCACGCTAAGGCTTCGGAGAATGGCGGACAGGATTTTTGACATAGAAACCTTTGAACCTAAATATGATCGTCTGCAGAAAGTCAGGTATTTCCTCACACGGCTATGTAACATCTCAACAATGAGGGAAACCCTGACCAGTTTGATCACAGAAGGGATTTTTACCAGTGTAGAAGCAGAAGAAATCCTCCGTCATGTCGATTTTTTGCTGCAAAATCCCGTCTTGCAGGATTTATATAATGACGAAAACCTGGTTAGAAATAACAAAGATTTACTGTTACCGGGTGGCAAAATGTTACATATCGACAGACTCGTTCAGAAGGTCGACGGAAACTATATCTTTATGTCTTTTATCGGAGGAAATGGAACCGATGAAAATAAAAGACATTTGCGAAGGCTGATCCAGACATTCAAAAACACGGGTAAGGAAGCCCGGGGAGTTCTGGTAACGCTTGAAAATGAAATGGTTGAATGGGTTTAAAATATTGAACGGATGCAAATTGAAATAAGAGAAATTGTTGAAACAGATAACAAAGCACTGGCAGATATTATAAGAAACACTTTGCTGGAGTTTAATGCTGCGAAGCCCGGAACAGTCTATTATGATGAAAGTACCGACCATCTGAGTGATTTATTCCAAAAAAAGAACAGCGTTTATTACGTAGCGTTGATAGATGGGAAGCTGGTAGGAGGAGCTGGATTATATCCGACCACAGGTCTGCCCGATGACACCGTAGAGTTGGTAAAGATGTATCTTTTACCTGAAGCACGAGGGCTTGGTCTCGGTAAAAAGATGATTTTAAAATCTCTGGATACTGCATCATCGTTAGGTTATTCGAGGGTATATCTTGAAACGATGGCAGAACTGTCTGCCGCTGTACAAACTTACCTGCACCTTGGATTCAGGAGTCTGCCGGAACCGTTGGGAAACAGTGGACACCATTCCTGCGAAATATGGATGCTCAAAGATTTGAAAAGCTAATCAAATTTTGATCTGTATTCATAAAGTACAATTTATTCCGGATGTTCCTGTACGGATACAGAGTCAATAGGGAGTCACCGGAGTTGTACTATTTTGTTATGATTGAACCTATAAGATTTATTCTGTTAGGTAAAGACTGGTTTACTAATAATTGATGTAATAATTATTGCAATTAATAATACATTTCCAATGTAGAATTTATTTTTACTATATATCGTATTAATGCAATTCCCTTCCTCGAAAAAATAGTTAACAAAAATCGAGAAATCTGATTTTTTTTCGGAGTTAACTGGACAATTTTACTGATATTCACAGAAATTTTCGCCCGATTACACTACCATAGTAGCGATATTCTCAACGTTATGCGTCTTTCCTTTCAGCAACAGGTCCTGGCCGGGATCTCATTTTCTATTATTCTGGTAATCATAGTAGGGGTTACTTCCTACGAAGCACTGGTTCTGCAGCAACAAAACGGAGCTTTGGTGAATCATACCAGAGAGGTAATGAATTCTTCGACTTCTGTCAAAAACCTGCTACTTACAGCCGAATCAAATATTCGAGGTTATGCATTAACCAAGACAAATACCTTTGAGAATTCATACCAGATGGCCGTTGAAAGCATTTGGGATGAAGTAGACGATCTGAGGACGCTTGTCAATAACAATCCCGAACAAACAGTGAGAATTGATTCTCTCAGCCTTGTCTTAACCGGGAAGCTTGACGTGATGAACAAGCAGCTGGATATGATCAGCAGTAACAATTTCGATAGAGATTCACTAAGGTCATTCATCCTGCAGGGCAAAATGCTTACGACCAGAATTGACTTCCTGTTCAACAGGATCAGCAATACGGAGCAGGCACTATTGATAGAGCGGGAGGAAAAGGCGCGTGAAAGTGCCTCTTATGCCAAACTGTTTATTATCTGCGGAACGGGCATATTCATGTTGGTGATCTTCGTGATGTTTTATTTTATAAGACGGACCTACAACGCACAGATTCTTTCAGAAAAGAAGACCAGTGATCTGAATACACAGCTTGAAATAATTTCTGTTCAGGATAAAGAGAAAAACTGGATTTTGAGTGCTGCAGCTGAAGCGGGTGTTGCAATCCAGGGGCAACCTTCCACGGTTGGGCTGGCGGCTAGTCTGATCAGGAAAGTAGTGGAGCTGACTGATGCACAGGTTGCCGTTATGTATCTGCGTTCTCCCGAAGGAGACTTTTATGAATTGCTGGTATGCCATGGAATTCAAAATCAGGAAATTGTACCATCTGTTATACAATCAGGTCAGGGAATTCTTGGTCAGATGGCTGTGGATAAGACCGCTTTCAAAGAGCTGGATGTAGCGCCGGAATACCTATCAGTACGTACTGGTTCAGGAAGTGGTGAGCCAGGCAAGGTGATGATCAAATCGTTGATGTTTGAGGGAGGAGTAATAGGGTTTATTGAACTGGCCTTTTTACAAAAACCTGCTAATAATATAGTTGAGTTGCTACATATTGTCGGAGAAAATGCTGCTGTAGCGTTGGTAGCTGCCAAAGCCAGGGAAATCATGCAGGAATTGCTGGAAAAAACCCAGAAACAGGCAGAAGAACTGGAGACCCAACAGGAAGAATTGAGCGTTACAAATGAAGAATTGACACGCCAGACTTCTCTGTTACAGGTTTCAGAGGAAGAATTAAGAGTACAGCAGGAGGAACTCAGACAGCTCAATACAGAGCTTGAAGAAAAGGCGGTTTTTCTTGAAGAGCAGAAAAGTACGTTGGAAGAAGCGCGCAATCAGCTTCAGACCAAAGCCGATGAGCTTGAAAAAAGTGGTAGATTCAAAAGCGAGTTTCTGGCCAATATGAGCCACGAACTCCGCACGCCTCTCAACAGCATACTCATCCTTTCTAGGATTCTGCAGGAAAATAAGGCGGCGCGACTGAGTGATGAAGAGCAACGGTACGCATCAGTAATCCACAATTCCGGTAGTGATTTGCTTACGCTGATCAATGATATTCTGGATCTGGCAAAGGTTGAATCAGGTAAAATTGATCTGCACCTCGAAAAGGTTTCAACTGAGGTAATTATGCTGGAAGTAAAAAATACCTTCCAGAAAATAGCTGAAAATAAAGGTCTCGTTCTTAAAATTGGTAAAGCTGCGGATGCTCCTTCCGACTTATTTACGGATCAGGTACGTTTGCTGCAAATACTACGAAATCTGCTTTCGAATGCTGTGAAGTTTACAGCTGCTCCGGGCGAAGTAGCGCTTCATATTGCTCAGCGTAAAGACTCATGGATTTTCACTGTCAGCGATACCGGCATCGGTATTCCGCTTGAAAAACAGCAAACCATTTTCGAAGCTTTTCAGCAGGCCGACGGTTCTACCAGTCGCAAATACGGAGGTACCGGACTTGGATTATCTATCACAAGAGAACTTACTCATCTGTTCGGAGGCTCGGTTTCACTGGAAAGTCAGCCTAATAAAGGATCAGTATTTACCCTGACAATCCCGGTGGTAACAGAAGAAGAGAAAGCGTTCAGTAATGAGACTGAGCAGCGTACAGTCTTCATTAATCAACCTGAAAATGACACCACAGAACACCGCCTGTTGCTTATAGAAGACGATTCACTATTTGCTACTGATATGGCGCACCGTGCCAAAAACAGCGGTTTCGAAGTAGTGGTGGCAGAAAATGGGGCACAGGCATTAGAACTGGTTACCAGCTTCAAACCAACAGCTATTATCCTGGATATGCATCTTCCTGATATGGATGGTGCGGAAATTCTGAGAATTTTAAAATCCAATGTTAAAACCAGTTTGATTCCGGTACATACGGTCTCTGCGGGAGAAGAAAGTGACTTTAATGCGGAAGGGGCAATCGGTTTTATACAGAAGCCAGTTGACAGAAAGTCAGCGGAAGGCATTTTTTCACTTTTAAAAATGGAAGGAAAAGATCTGAATAAGCAAAGGTTATTGCTCGTGGAAGACGATGCGTACCAAAGCAAATATCTTGGTGATTTCCTGACAGACAACAATATTTTTGTTTTGTATGCCTATTCAGCTGCTGAAGCCAAGAATGTTTTGGCCACAGAATCGGTCGATGGAATTATTCTGGATATCCGCCTTACTGACGCAAACGGGCTGGACTTTCTGGATGAGATTAAGCTGGAGCCAGCTTATCGGAATATCCCCGTCGTTGTGAATACTGCGGAAGATCTCTCTCAAAATGATCTGACGCGCGTGATGAAGTATGCACACCCCGTGGTAATGAAAACCCGCAAGTCAAATGAAAGGCTACTGGACGAGGTGAAATTATTCCTGAAACAGATTAAGCCTGAACCAATTGCAACACCTGTATTTGAAAAAGAAGCCGTACACGTCCCGGCAGCTACACCTGTACTTTCGGTAGGAGAGAAGATATTGCTCGCCGACGATGATATGCGTAATATTTTTGCGCTTAGCGTGGTTCTTGAAGAGGCTGGTTTCTCTGTGATTATTGCTTCCAACGGTCGTGAGGCTATTGAGAAACTGGAAGAAACGAATGATATCTCCCTGGTGCTGATGGACGTAATGATGCCTGAAATGGATGGAATTCAGGCAACAAAACAGATCAGAAAAGAGCCAAAGTGGGCTGATCTGCCCATTATAGCAGTTACGGCGAAAGCCATGCGCGGGGACAGGGAGGAATGTATGGAAGCAGGAGCCAACGACTATATATCAAAGCCTGTCGATATTGATAAGCTTCTTTCACTTATCAAAGTCTGGATTCATGCTTCCTGATATGATGACATTGGATAATTCCGTTATAGAAGAGTTGATTGTGCGTATTCGTGAGAATTCAGGTTTTGACTTCTCCGGATATAGCCGTCCTTCGCTATTAAGACGGACCGAGTCTTATTTGCATAAGCATGGGATCGGCCTGGAGGAGCTGATTAGTTATGTCGGTCAGGGGAGCAGGGAAGCGTCTGGTTTCGCTCAGGATCTTACAGTCAATTATACAGAAATGTTCCGGGATCCTGATTTCTATAAATTGTTAAAATCTGCTGTTTTTAGCTATTTGGAATCCTATGCAGAACTACGCTTCTGGGTTGCAGGATGTGCCTCGGGAGAAGAGGCGTTTTCATTGGCCATTATGCTCAGAGAGTGTAGCCTGAAAGACCGCAGCCTTATTTATGGGACAGATATCAACCAAAAGGTACTTGCGATAGCGAGGGATGGAGCCTACCACGTTTCTGCTATGCGCAGTTTTTCCGAAAACTATTTGCAGGCAGGTGGGAAAACTTCATTATCAGATTATTATCATGTATCCTACGGAAAGGCGGCGATAGATCCGGAGATCAGAAAACAAATCATATTTGCCAGTCATGATTTGACTGGCGACGGTATTTTTAACGAATTTCAATTTATCAGCTGCCGTAACGTATTGATTTATTTTACCCTTGAACAGCGCAAAAAAATATTCAGAAAGCTGTATGACAGTCTCGCACCTCTTGGTTTTTTGTGCCTGGGTAAAAGAGAAACATTACGCGACTCAGGTTTACAGGATTGTTTCAGAGTAGTGAGTGAACCTTTGAATATCTATCAACGAATAGTGTAAGGCCAGAGGAGAATTTTTAATCGAGCTCAAACAAAGGGGTTGTCCGCAATTCCGAATCTAAATAAATGGATAAAACAAAAATATTACTTCTGGATGATCGGGAAGAAAACCTTCTTTCATTAAAGGCCATTCTCGACAGGGATGATATTGCGATATATGAAACTACCTCGCCCAATGAGGCACTCAGAATCGTATGGGATAACGATATTGCGGTGGCTTTGGTTGATGTTCAAATGCCCGGTATGGATGGATTTGAATTTGCAGAAACCCTGGCCTCCAATCCTAAGACCAAAGAAATCCTTATCATTTTTGTTACAGCAATATCCAAAGAGACTACCTACGCGGTTCGCGGGTTGAAATCAGGTGCAATAGATTATCTGTACAAACCACTTGATCCCTACATCACGAACGCAAAGGTTGATGCGCTTATCAGGCTGTCAAGAAGTCAGCGCGAGGTAAGAGATAAGAACCGGCTTCTGGAAAACTATGCAACAGTGGTCACCAATTCTCCTGATATTATTGCCACAATAGAACCGGAAACAGGGAGAATCAAATCTATCAATCCGTCCGTGAATACGATTCTGGGTCTTTCACCTGCAGACCTGATCAATACTTCTATGCTGGATCTTCTTGTTGAGCCCAGGTCATCCAATTTGCAGGAAGTACTCGTAAAACGGTCGTATACTGAGGGTAATACCATTGTGATCGAAGACCGCTTTGTGGGAATGCTGCGGCAGCCCGTTTGGCTGGAGTTGCGTTTGATGTATAAAAACAGACTCCTGTTCGTCAACCTGCATGATATTGGTAAACGAAAAGCGTACGAAAGAGACCTGGTAGATGCGCAACAAGTGGCGGAAAGGGCAAGAAAAACTAAAGAATCGTTTTTGGCCAATATGAGCCATGAAATACGGACGCCTTTGAATGGAATTATCGGTATAGCGAATGTATTGGAAGCGACTGAGCTGGATTTTTCTCAACGGAATCTGCTGGAAATGCTCACCCAGTCTTCAGCGTCATTGCTGAATATTCTCAATGATATACTCGATATTTCGAAGATAGATGAAGGTAAATTTTCCATCGTTCTCCAGTCAGTTGATCTTAGAAATCTGATTAAGGGAATACTTGATTTGCTGAAGTTTAAAGCAGATGAAAAACAAATCGCGCTACGCAGTTATGTCGATCCCAATGTACCTGAATGTGTCATGGCAGATGGATTGAGGCTTAATCAGATATTGATGAATCTTGCTGGTAATGCGCTCAAATTCACGGCATCAGGTTCGGTGGAAGTTCGTGTTGAGAATACAGGAAGTGTAGGTCAGTTTCATCAGATCCGGTTTTCCGTGGTTGATACGGGAATAGGAATTTCTCAGGATGCGATGGCCAATATATTTTCGGAGTATGGACAGGCGACTGATAAAACAGCTCATTTGTACGGAGGAACAGGCCTGGGACTCACTATTTCAAAAAAACTGGTTGGGTTGATGAATGGTGAGCTGAAAGTGGAAAGTGAGATCAATAAAGGAAGTGAATTTTACTTTACATTTAACCTCGCAGAAGAGAAAAGGGTTGTTGCCAGCAAGGAAAGTGTACCATTTAATGAACTGGCACCGTTTACCGGCAAAAAAGTGTTGGTGGCGGAAGATAATAAAGTGAATGCGCTATTGATCAGAAAGTATCTGACCAGCTGGAATGTGGATCTGACAATGGTTGAAAACGGACAGGAGGTTATCGATGCGCTCAGCGATGGGAAGTTCGATATACTTATTCTTGATACGCGGATGCCCGTCATGGATGGTTTTGAAGCGGCACGCTTTATCAGGCAAAATATGAAACTGGACATCCCCATTTTGTCACTTTCAGCAACTGTCTTGGCCGAGGAGGTGCAAGAGGCGCTTTCTGCAGGGATGAACGACACATTAGCAAAGCCCTTCCAACCGGCAAAACTTCACGAAAAAATTGAAGCATTAATCTGAATTCGCAACTGTTCGGCAGTACCCGGCGCAACGATTTAGTCGCTGCTCTCGTACTGTAATCTGTAGCATTTACGTTAGAATACCAGTTGTTTAATATTAAGATTTGCTCTGTCAGATGAAAAATAGAAGTAAAGCACTTGTGCTTGTATTGTTTGCCGCATTAGGTGGGTGTAGCTCCTCAAAAACGGTACCTTACGAATCAAAATGGAATGCGCCATTTTCGTATGTAGATGAAATTAAACCAGATCAGCAGGATCAGAAATCCCGGCTTCGTTATGGGATTATAAATGATGATCAGTATGTGTACATCACATTAAAAACCAAAGATCCGGTTACAATCCAAAAAATAGTTACCAACGGACTTAAAGTGGGATTTAGTCCTGAGGGGCAGAAAAAAAACGCTTATTACCTGTTGTTCCCGGTGGTTTTGAAAGAAGATCGCAAGGCTTTGAAACGCATTGATACAGACATGCCCAATAGTTTGGGACTGAATTTGCTACTTGATTCATACAATAAGGAAGCAGTTTGGAAGGACAAAGCAGGGCAGCATTCGATCAATCTGGTGATCGGTGACGGCAGTATCAAGTCCCGCATTTCCATGGATCAAAACGGAGAGCTTACCGAGCAGATCGCGATACCGCTGGGATTGATGGCGGTAACCCCTGGAAAACAATCTACACTGGGAGTTAACATCTCCATCGAAGGCCAGTCTTCTCAATCCGGTTTCTCTCCGAGCATTGGCATCGGCATGGGCGGAGGAATAGGAATGGGCGGAGGTATGGGTGTTGGCATAGGCACGGGCAGGAATCGCTATGGCAACGACGACAGAGGTGTTGACATACGCCTGGAAGTTAAGCTTGCCAGTGCGCACTGAAATAGTTGTTATCACCTAAATGCCATAAGCGCCTGTTGGTTTTGAGCCGGCAGGCGTTTATGATTTCGAGATTACCATAACTAGTAACTGTGTGCTTATTTGTTTGCGTATCCTCCCTCTATTTATTTTCTTGCATGTCCTTTCAATTTGGAATGATATTTACAACGATTTCTATTCATAGAAAATCACTCAAAACGCATTGGTGTGAAGAAAGACACAATCCGGAAATTTTATAGCTTTCTCCGCTTCAGGCGCAATTTTTCAAGATATAGCCTCGAAAAGGCAAGGAGCTTTGAGATTGTTATTTTCTGGCTGAAAAGTGTATTGTCGCGGTCTCAGTTCCTGATTCTGTCGGGTATTCTGGTAGGTTTTACGTGTGGATTTGCCGGGGTGGTTCTTAAATCACTTGTCCATAAAATTCACTATCTGATCACACACAAAGTGTATTTTGAAGACCAGGTTTTTTTCTATCTGATCTTTCCTTTTCTGGGTATTGTCATTACGAGTTTATTGGTTGTTGTGATTTTTAATGGCCAGGATAAAAAGGGAATCCCGGTTATTCTGTATGAAATCGCGAAGAATTCCAGTGTGGTTTCTTCTGTGAAAATGTATTCTCAAATTATTCAAAGTGCAGTGACAGTTGGTTTGGGAGGGTCGGCCGGATTGGAGAGTCCTATTGCTGTAACAGGTGCTGCAATTGGATCAAACTTTGCACAAACGTATAAGTTGAAATATAAAGAGCGCACTTTGTTACTGGCAGCAGGTGCAACCGCAGGTATTGCTTCAGCATTTAATGCACCTATTGCAGGTGTTATGTTTGCCTTTGAAATTTTACTTGTCGGTGTTGTTTTTTCAGATTTTATTCCGCTCGTGGTTGCGGCAGTTTGTGGCAGTCTTGTTTCTAAAATATTACTTCAGGAGACCGTATTATTTCAGTTTACAAGCCGCTCTGCATTTGATTATCGCAACCTTGGATTCTACTTTTTGCTGGCAATTTTATGTGGACTCTACGCGCGCTATTTTGTTTTGATAACTAAATATGTAGAGGAATTTTTCAAAGAATTGAAATGGCACAGACTACAAAAAGCAGTACTAGGTGGGGCAGTGTTGTCTCTGTTGTGCGTACTTTATCCACCCTTATTTGGAGAAGGCTATGAGACAATAAAGTCGCTCACAAATGGAAATGTCAGAGAAGTGATGGAGAATAGCTTCTTTCGTTTTATTGGCTACCGCGATTGGGTAGTGCTGGTATTTCTTGCAGTGATTTGTCTGCTCAAAGCTTTTGCAAGTTCCATAACTATTTACAGCGGAGGTAATGGAGGAAACTTTGCACCTTCTCTTTTTTCAGGTGGTACTTTGGGTTTTGTATTTGCACTGTTTTGTCAGCAAATCGGACTGGAACATGTACCTGTTGAAAACCTTGTATTGGTAGGTATGGCAGGAGTAATGAGTGGTGTTTTATATGCACCTCTGACTGCTATTTTTCTTATTGCTGAATCAAGCTCAGGATACGATCTTTTTATTCCGTTAATGCTGGTAAGTGTGATGTCATTTCTGATTGCAAAATGGTTCTCTCCCAACTCCCCTGACCTTCAAAAACTGGCTGATGAAGGTAAGATTTTTACCCGTGAGCACGACAGGAATTTGTTATCTATGCTGCACACTTTGGACCTGATAGATCAGGACGTGCAGGTACTTTCTATAAATAGTACTTTTCCTGATTTGCTGAATTTACTGAAATGTGGGAAGCGTAATATTATCGCTGTAACCCGAGAGGATGGGGGCTTGTCCGGGATTATCACAATTGATGATTTGAGGCCTTATCTTTTTGATAAAGATGCCTTGGATTCACTCACAGTTTCAGGACTCATCAAAGAGCCCAAAGCGCTCATCTACGAGTTTGACGACGTGGCGTCTGCTGTTCGCAAATTCGACGAAGCAGGCGTGTGGAATCTTCCTGTTGTGAAGGCCGACGGCACCTATGTAGGCTTCATTTCCAAATCCGGAATCCTTAATCGCTACCGTGAATTGCTCCGCGCTTATTCTGAATAAAAGAGCCCTGAGTGGCCATCAGGCGTTATTCAAATAAATTCTTGTGATAAGCACCATAGGGATAGTGCTATTTTCTTTTCTGTATCCGGTTCACACTCTGCAACGGTACTTGTACAGCCAATTCTCAGCGGCATCCTGCGGCAATGTTTATCTACTATCTGTTTTATAGATTTTGTATCAATGCTCTGTTTCAAAATTTCTAAATAATTTATTAACAGACACTTGCATCAGTAATTTATTTGATATATATTTGAACAGTCAAGTATATATCAAATAATAATCAAATATATGTCAAGTTTATCTTCTACTTTAAAGTTCTTTTTGAACCTGAATGTTGTGCAGTCTGTTGCTTCCAAACGCTTTGATACAAAGCTGCATAGCCATGGAATCAGCCTGAATGATTTCCTTATCCTTTATCATATCGCCAACGAGCCGGACGAGAAGTTACGCCGCACAGATTTGGCGGAGAAAATCGGATTGACTGCGTCGGGCGTTACGAGAATCTTATCGCCACTGGAGAAACTGGGCTTTGTGAAAAAGGAAGTGAATGCACGGGATGCGAGAGTGAGCTATGTTAAATTATCTTCCGCAGGGAAGCGTATTCTTAATGAAGCACTTGCCACCGCAGAAGCCACAGCTGAACAAATATTGCCAGAGTCGAAAGCAAAAAAAATGGAAGAGTTTGTGAAGTTTCTGAATGAACTTGGGGGTACGGTTCAGTGACATGAACGGAAGTATGCTGGTGTCAGTTTGCTACCTGAGATGTGGATCAGTGATAAATTTTAATTGTACTTTACTGTTATTTTCCAACATCGGCTCATAGGTGTGGATCGCTTTCTTACTTCAGTAACTGTTGAGAGAATTGTCTGTAAGAAAAAATTTCAGGCTCAGCATAAACAGTTGCACAGGTAACGGATTCAGGAATTTAGCAGCTCTCATATTGAAGCTTTTTTTGCAAGGCTGAAAGGTGTATTTTCATTCATATTCACAGCCATATTTATCTGACTTTGCGCGGATGTTTTTTGGAAAAATAATCGGGTTGTCAAATGTTAAACTAAGCAATCACATCATGCGAAGAATATAATCTGGTCTAATTTGACATTACCACGAATAGAATTATATGAGGATATTTGCTACCGGCTGTCAGCTATCGGCTATCAAACCTATCCAGAAAACCACTTTTTAGCCGATTGCCAGCAGCCGAAAGCCAATTGCAAAATACGCTTGCAAATTGATTCGTGATAATGTTTAATTGGCTAATTTTGCCGGTCAGTTTTAAATTGGGAAATGCCCGATATTTCGGGAAATAATATTTATTTAATCAACACACTTCAATAAGTATCCAGTCAATGCATGCTAATAATTTTCACTTTCTAAGATTTCTTGCTGCTGTTTTTGTGATTTATGGTCACTGCTTTCCTTTGTCGGGACGGAGCAATTTTGACGACTTGCAAATACTCACAGGTGGGCTCTTTCCAACAGCGCACATGGGAGTATGTATTTTCTTTTCTATCAGCGGATATTTAATTGCAACCAGTCTGGTCAGAAGCACCGGATATATCCGTTTTATCTGGAAGCGGTTTATCCGAATAATGCCGGGACTTATTGCAGCTACTATTTTTACAATTCTGATTGTTGGTCCGCTGGCAACAACACTTGGTTTGAAGGAATATTTTACTTCCATGGAAACCTACCGTTATCTGAAATGCCTCAAACTTTTTCCACCATATCCCGACGCGCTTCCCGGAGCGTTTACAGAATTACCTGCAAGTGCGACAAACGGATCTTTATGGACATTAGCTTATGAAGTGACCTGCTATGGTCTTTTATTAGGCGGCTACGCGATTTTTGGCAAAAAACTAAAGTATGTATCGCTGGTATTATTTGTGCTCCTGTGGGGTTCTTTTTTATATTGGCAATCCGCATTAGATGCAAATCCAGTAACGATTCGTTTCATACATCTGGACCTTGGGCATCTGATTAATTTTGGAATGTATTTTCTGTTGGGGAGTGTGATATTTTTCTTTCAGGATCAAATTCCTTACAAAGGTAGTATTGCAATTGCTCTGCTGGCATTATTGCTGGCTGTCTATTATTGCGCTTCGGTTCTGGGACTTTTCCCGCTTGCCGCTATTGGGATGATCAGATATTTGCTGGTTCCTTATGTAGTTTTATATCTGGGATTCAAGAAAGGCCCTTTGAACAAATTCGGTGACATAGGGGATTTGTCATATGGTCTTTATATCTACGCCTTTCCTGTACAGCAACTCATTGTTCAGTACTTTTGGCCACAGGAGATATCAATTACAGAAATGTTCATCTATTCTTTATTACTAACTTTACCCCTCAGCTGGCTCTCCTGGAAGTTTGTAGAGGAGCCAACTTTAAAGCTTAAAACACTGTAAAATGAAATTGAGAGGAATCGCATTGCTGTTCACTACAATCACTATTTTTTCTTTTTGGCAATGCAGAAATGAACCTCATCCGGTACAAATGGGCGTGGACACATGCACAAGCGTAGCACTTTCGGATCCGGGAATATTTATTAGCAAAATGCCGCAGCCGTCTTTTTCGCTGGCATCGGGGAAAGTACCTTACGGTTCAAAGATAGTGCTGCATGCAGATAGCCTTCCGGCTCCGGGAATCTATGAGATCAGTGTGGATGAAGGAAAAAACTGGAAGGCTGCCGAATGTTTTGCCGTAACGGATACGATGAATGTATGGGGGAGGACCAGATACAAAAATATTCTTTCGCCGGTATCAAAAGCTTCTTTTACTATCTTTTACCAAAGGGTGCTTATCGTCGGCAACAGCATTACTCTTCATGGTCCTCTGCCTGATCGTGGATGGTTCGGAAACTGGGGAATGGCAGCTAGTGCTCCGGACAAAGACTATGTGTATCAGATCTCCGCAAAGCTCAAAGCATTAAATCCGGCGGTGGATATCAGGTTGCTGATTGCGGTAGATTTTGAGCAAAATTACCGCACCTACGATTATGCCGCGGTGAAACCTTTTACCGATTTCGCTCCGGATTTGATTGTCATGCGTATCGCGGAAAACACAAAAATGACGACCATTAACGACTATGAAAATCGTTATGACAGGCTTATTACGGAGTTGAGGTTAAAGAATGCATCATCGAAAGTAATCTGTACCACGAGCTTTTGGGCAAATATGGAAGAAGCAAGCTATCGCATCAGAAATGTGGCCCGAAACCGGGGTTATGAAATTGCGGACTTTGCTGAAATGTTTGAAGACGCTTCTCTGACGGCCATTGATAAATTTCAGGAACGTGACATTGGAATACATCCATCTGACAAAGGCATGAAAGCCATTGCAGATAACATCAGCAAGCATTTCTGAACCGGACAATAGCTAAAAATCCCCTCAATACCTGAAATTTCAGTGAATTGAGGGGATTTTTGTTTTGAACTATGAGCAACAATTTCGGATTTAAAACCAGAATCCAATCTGAAATGCGATTCTGGGTTTTTCTTCCTGTTTTTCTTTTGGTATAAACGCTCCAACGGCCAATGTCAGAATATCAACCGGTGCCAGCCAAATCCCACCCCCGTAATTGAAATGCCATTGATTTGAATAGTAATCTTCCATCCACACTCTCCCGTGATCGAAACTTCCAAACAGCCCGTAGGTAAGCGGCAGGGCGGGGTTGTAGCTGCTACCCAGTCGAATACGCAGATCTGTATCGTGCCATAGGCTGCTTTTGCCATAAAATCGCTCCGTGCGATATCCTCTCAAACCTTGCTTTCCGCCAAGTGTAGGCATTTGAAAAAATTCATAACCTCCGCCAAAGTTAATTCCTGTACCCACTTGTGTCGCCAGAATCACATTCTCCTTCGTGTCAAGCGCTTTGTACAATGAAAAGCTGGCGCGCCATGCCGCAAAATTGTAATGGGTTTGCAGGTTGGTGGTCCAGCTCAGGTCTGAATTAAAACGGATTCCCGAATGAGGCGCAAAGATGTTGTCGACACTGTTGAAGCCAAACTGCAGTTTTGCCCCCGAATAGTACTTCGTTCCCCAAATCTCGTCATCCAGACCGTTTTCCGGAGAGGTGATAAACCTCTCTGCTGTCTTCTGAATTTTATTTGTTTCGAAGTAGGGTCCCAGCGCCACGAATCCGCTATTACCTGCAAATCGTTTTTTTATGGCAGGAAACACGTGCAGTGCCCCTTGTCTGACCCTGTAATAGTTGGGGTCGTCCACAGGTCGTTCGCTCTCGTTACCAATACCCGCGTAGTTGAACGCGTAAGTGGGACCATGGTAATAAGTGTCCAGGAAGAAATCGAAATTTTTGAAGGCGTTCACGAAGTCTCCCCGGTAATTGACTTTAAATGCTCGGGTATGGAAAGCATAGCTTCCGCCGAATGTCTGCACAGAAGCATAAGGCTCTTTTTTAAATCCGTATCTGGTGATGTTGACATTTCCTCCCAGCAAGACTCCATCATCAGGATTAAAACCTAAAATCGGTAGCGGCAGTGTAATGTCGTAATTGCTGTCGCTGCTTCTGCGATCGTAAATGTTGTAGCGGTAAGCAGAGGAGCGTTTGTCACGCGTTTCCGGGCCTGCTGCCAGAGTATTCTTTTTCAAGTCATCGTAGACAATGGTTTTTTTTGAACCTGAAGCAACTCTTGAACTATCCGTAAAAACATCTTTTCCCAAGCCGCCTATCGCACGGACCTTTGTACCTTTTGACACATTGCCTGTAATGATGAACTCGTCATCGTCGCCATTGCCGTAAAGGTTGATTTCTTTTGTAACGTCAGCTTCGAATATGCGGTGGTAAACCTGTTGTTTCTGACGTCCGTTTTTTCCGGTCTCGAAAACCGTGACACTGGTGTTCCCATTCTCCAGCCGCTCCACTATGAACCGCTCTTTTTCTTCGGTGCCTATAACATTCACCGATTTGCTCACAAACTCATAATGTTTCCTGGCAATTTGCATCAGACTCTCTCTGCGACTTTTGATACTTGCAGAAATCGACGCAGAGGACATTTTCCTTGCTTCGGCGGGCCAATCCCTGAAAGAGGCTTCGATCGCGTCGTCAGTGAGATTTTTCTGTATAAAAACAACTTGTTCCTGCCATTGTTCCCAGGATAAACTGTTCAGGAATGTCCGGTCTATGAGTCTTGCGCTCCATGTGGTCCATTTCACACTGCTGATTTCAGGATTGAAACTCTGCAACTGTCGAAGAAAGGGTAGGGTGAGGCGTGCAATTCCGGTTACTGCCCCATCATACAGTGAAAATGCCTGATCACGGTCTCGGGGGATAGGTCTGTAAATGTGAGCGCCATCTCCTTGTTTTATAGATGCCCATGCCCACTGATCATCATGCCGGTCCCAGTCTCCGATCAGAAAATCGAAAAGCCTTGTTCTGACCATCCATTTCTCATCAACTTTGTTTTTGTTATTTTCAAGAATGTTTTCTACCACTTCCGGCGTACTCAGAATGGCGTCAGCATTGCCGAAAAAGGGAGCATTCTTCCATTTCTTTCCGTTGGGGCGTTCTTCAAAAAGATTCATCGTACCTCCGAAAACAGTATTGTAGGTGTCAAGGCCGGGTTGGGCGGGAACGTAATACAATTTAGGGTTGGTATGGTAAACCTGAATTGCATCTGCCAGAGCTGGCATTGATAAGGGTGCAAACGGATTGGTTGAAAGGAAATTATCCTCAACTAAAAACTTAGCTGCCACCATCTTGTTGAACGGAGCAGGCAGAAATCGGGTCACATCCTTGGTGAGCCCGCGCAGTACGTATTCTTTGCCATCAGCACTTTTAAGTCGTAAAGAGTTGGTTTGGTTACCTCCACCTTGTTTCACCGGAGTAAGTCCTCCTTTGGCAGTACTCAGATCCAGTACGGGAAATCTATATTTTTGTAAGTAAAGGTCCCGGTTATGTTTGCCGAATACTTTGTTATGAAATTGCCCAACAGGTTTAATCTCGGTCTTACTGACGAGTTGATCGACTGAATCAAGTTTCATCGCGTACTCGGGGAACGTGGTTGTGGAATCGATTGTGGCTACCGTATTTGCTGATTTGACTTTTTTCTGGTAGATGACCCGGGCATCCTTACCGTCAGTACTGACCTCCCAATATTTTACCCAGGTTTCGCCTCCGTCGTAGAAGTTGAGTGTGCTGAATCCCAGTGACGTCGTGGCAAACTGAGAACCTTTTCCCATCCCAACGGGACTGTTTTTAGAACCGCTACCGCTTACTATAAATTGTTGTCCCTCATTTTCAATGAATTGCAAGGTGTGTTCATGTCCACTTGCAAAAATGAAATTACCGTTTTTCTTGGCGCCTGCCAGCATCGCTGCTCTCAAATCTCTGTAATGCTTGTTGGCCATATCTTGTCGTGAACCAATGGTGGCTCTGAAAAGAGCGCTTAGCGTTCCGAGTCCGGGAAGTGGAATGTAAAGCTTTGGATTCATTTCCGTAAGCGGAAACAAATGCTGTTTAAGCGTAAACTTCCCTCCATGCGGACCATAGGTATACAACGGATGATGCATGGCGATCACAACATTTTTGCTGCGATATTTTCTGAGTACGTTTTCAAAAACGAATTTGAAATGTTCCCGATTTTTGATTTCACAACCGTCGTTTATCCCGGAATCCTTATCCCAGTCGGTGAGCCACCATTGTGAATCCACCACGATGATTACAACATTATCATTCAATTCTACAACCTCCGGTCCCGAACAGCCGTCCAATGGTAGAAAGTAATCTTCGTAATCGTCTTTGTTTGTCTTACCACGGCGCTGGTTTAGGTATTTCTGGATGTATTTTTCCTGTCGCTTTAAGCCTTTAACACCCCAGCCACGCCAATCATGATTGCCGGGTAGAAAAATAGGGCGTCCTTTGAAGTTGTGCAATGTTTCCAGCTGCGAATCAATTCTGTACTCGGCGACTTTACGATTTAATGAATCCTCGGAAGGCGGCATACCATATTCATAAATGTTATCGCCCATAAAAAGAGCCGAACTTTGCTTCGATTCCTTCGCCAGTTTTGTTTTCAGATATTCCAGCACGGGTGCGGGATGTTCAGGAGAATCGTTTCCGGCGTCACCTATCAGATACATGGTATGTTTTAATCGGATTTCCGGGGGCGGGGCTTCGGATTGCCATTGCCTGGCAGCAGGTGCATACTGTGTTTTATAACTGGCACAGGATGCCATAAATGCAAGAAAAATCGGAATGGAGATATAACGAATTGTCTGTTTCATTGTGGTGGGGGACATGTCTCCGGATATTCCGGATTATCAAATTCTGCAATGCAGAGGGACTTGCTTTGGAAAGGTGTGAATCCGGATCAGATGCTTTAGTTGCCGTTGCGTTTGAATTTAAGAATGTTTCCGTCTGCAAGGTCATCACCTTCATTGGAGATATACATATTGCCATTTTTGTCGAAAGCAATTCCTTCCGGTTGGGTGAATGTGTTTGAACTGAGAGCAACTACATTCTTTACATTCCATTTATCATCGGTGATTACCAGCATTTTATTAACAGCCGAGACAATGTACCAATTGTTGTTCATTGGGTTGCGTGCCAATGCCGACGGGCGAAAACCTCTTTCCACTTTGCCCGTTATTGCTTTGATCTGATCGACTTCAATGCCAAAAGTTTGCACACGATCAGGTGTGTTTAGATTGATGATATAGCCCGGAACTTTAATTTTTGAATCGGTATCAGCACAGTTTTTGCAGAGCACGTAAATGTTGCCCGTCTGTTCATCGGCATACATGCCTTCGTATTCACCTTTGGGAAGTAGTTTTTTGAACTCCTGCACATTTTCAGCTTCTTCAAATGCAGTTTCGGAGAGTGGAAAGGAGTAGAGCACTCCATTGCTTTTTAGAACAACAACCTTGTCGTTGACAATGGAGATATCTTCAAAATCTCCCTTTTTCGCAAATTTGGTATGCTTCTGAACTTTCACTCCCCAGGCAAGCCTGAACACTTTGCCATCTTCGTCCTGAATGGCGTAAATGGTATCAGCATTTCCTTTATTAAAGCTGATGCCCGATATTTCGAAGAGGCTTTCGGGCATGTTAAACTTTTCCGGTTTATGTAAATCGTATTCAGTGTAGGTTTCCTTAGGTTTATCAGCAGGTGTACAGCCCGTGGTCGAAGCTGTCAATAACGCAGTAAAAATGGGATATAAAAATTTATTCATAGTCTGTAAAAAGGTTTGTTGGTCAGTGTAAGCAACATAGTATATCTGACTACTCAGGATGGACGTCCATAAACGACTGAGGCGATTACAAAGGCAATAACCGATACCACAATGCCGAACATGAACACATTATAGGCTACCCGCAGTAAACGGTATTTCCTGCCGAGAACCATTCCCTGAGAATACACATCTTTGGTAAGGCTGCCGTACAAAAATTCACGGTCGTTCATCATCTTTTGCATTCCCTGGGAGTAGTCGTTGTAGGACATGCGGTAGAAATTACCGAAAAACAGCAGGTTGACGTTTTTCGTGTCTATGTCTTCCTGGGTAAATGTGCCGTGAGGAATTGTCGGTCGTGTTGCAAGGATAGAAAAAACCATGGTGATTACACATATTGTCAACAGAATCATGGTCGGGAGGATCAGGTAGGTATTGTCTTCCAGTTTTCTGATCAGTACACTGAGTAGTACAGAGATGATAATTGAAGTCGTTGTGATCATGATATGGGCTTTATTGTCAGCCATGTCGCTCAGTCTCTGGTGGTTGTTGGAGCTGATCCTGAACATGGTTTCAATACCTTTATCCGGCCTGTCCGACTTCTGTTTTTTACCCTCTGCGGCATCACTCACTGTAGCAGCTTCGTGAGATTTTGGCTCAGTTGTTTCAATCTGTTTCGGTTCCGGCAGCTCTTCATTACTTTTCTCTTTCAGCTTAGCCAGATTTTTGCTTTTCTGTTTAGTGAGAAGTTCCCGACAATAAGCAGTCTTAAAGCTGTGATTTTCCATCAGTTCGATGGTGCTTTTTCGCCATGCGGCCTTGTCAATCTTCTCACTTGAACGCTGTTCAGCTTCTTTGCGCATGAGTTTGTTCCTATCAGCAAAGTCAGTTGTGCCAAGATGGAATAAATCGGCGTCGCACACGATCTCTTCAAGTAAGCTGTTCGCCTTTTGCGGAACAATAGTAGCCAGTATGCAGCCCTTCACCTGAGCTATGGTATCATCAGGGATGCTACATTCTTTCAGAAAATTTGCGGCCAATTCAGCTCCACGTTGCTCATGCCCCTTAGCTTCTCCTGAATAATAACCAGTGTCATGAAACCAGGCAGCTACAGTTACAATAAAGGTATCTTTTTCATCGAGCTGGTAATGGTCAGCAATTCTGTTGGCATTGGCTACTACCGACTCTGTGTGTACCAGATTGTGGTACAGCAGCCGCGCGGTTGCCTCCTGGTTCAGAAATTGATTAACATAGTGCCTTACTTTGACGAGCTGCTGATCGTAATTCATAATTGGAATCAAAATTGGGTTCAGGTCTGCTTGAATGATATTGTTAAAGTCCTTAATTTTTATTTGAAAATTCACTGCTGAGCAATCTCTACTCAAACATTCTCATCGTCCCATTCCGAAAGCATGTTTACTCCGACTCTGAGTGCTTTGAGACCATTAACTCCCTGTAGCTCCTCCAGATCCAGGAATTCGAGATCATCCAGCAACGTATTTTTTTCCTGCAGATAGCGAATATAATCGACGTATTCTTCAGCTGATTTACTATTGAAATACACCATAGCTATTTTGCCAGGTTGCGTTAAGCGTTCACCCGTATCTTTCACATGCACCTTATCAATCCTCTTTTTGATAACCTGATACCGAATGTTATATGCCCCTTCCACATCAAAGCGCTTTTCATCATCACGGAAACTGATATCAATAGTTCCTGAGTTTATAAAAATAAGCTGTGTTGTAAGAAGCGGTTTAGGGAGACTTGGTAGCAGTGAATGCGTAATACGTGCTATGGCTGCCATGGATGTGAGCTGCCATAACCGAATGTTTTTCAGGTAAAGGTTGCTGAAAGTTCTTTCCGGTTCAAGGGACTGACCAATGTAAATGTCGTATTCTATTCCGTCCGTCCTGAATTTTTCAAAATACGTAGGATAGGATTGCTGAATCTCCGTTTTGAAAAGATCCAGATATAAATTCACTGACGAATTAATGGTTTGCATTGAGGTTTCCAACGCACGGCGATGCGCATAGGCTTCACCATTTGTTTCATCTGTCAGCGCAAAATACCTGTCGATGGCAGCAGCCGTGACATCATCATTTTCATTTGGCTCATCTATCCCCGCCAAAACAGGAATGTTGAGCTTCTTGCCAGTGTAATTTTCTCTGAAATGGGTTAAAAACGGATGAACTTCATTTTCCAGAAACTCCCTGATTTTCATTTCATCGTTGTCGGTACTGTCATCAACGATCCAGTCCAGCATTTTTTTGCATTTGAAGGCCATTTCATCAGCCAGACCGAATCCTTTCTTTTGCTTCAGAACAGCGAATGTTTCTATCAGCACGGAGAACTGTAAACGAAGGTCTTCACGCAAAGCAATATTTCGCTCATGAGTAGAATTCCTGATATCGATGGCACCATACAGAGGGTTCACATCTTTAAACGCGATACTTTCTATCAGATTTCCTCCCGACTTTTCTGTTTTATCACGGAGATAGTGCCAGGCTGCATCTCTGAACTTCCACTGAACGGCGGGTTGTAGTGAAGTGAATTTCTCACGGATCACATTTTCGATACTTGCGTTAAATTCAGTGATGTTGTTCTGAAAAACCTGAGCTATGAGAGAAAGAGCGGGATCAATGCGGGACAAAACCCTTTCATCAATAACGCCTTCCTTGCCGGAAAACAATTCGAGTACACCCACCACTTTATTATCAAAATAAACGGGCAGGATAGAATAGGACTCGACGCCATCATCTTTTAGAATTTTGATGAGCTGAAATTTCTCATCCTCTTCTGTAATGCTCCGCATAAAGACTACTTTGGGGTTCCTGAAGTAGTTTTCAGCCAGAGAAATGTAAAGTTCTTCTGGTACATGGCTTTCCGTAGCCGCATTGATCAGCTTACTATGGAGAATTGTGTTTCGGTTGAAAATCAGTTTGTTATTGACCCTGATAAGCGGCATCAACCCAAAATCGATATCAGGATCGTCAACCAACGTTCTTAAAGTTTCAGCTATACGCCGGTAGTAAGTTTGTGAATCAAAATTGTTACGGTCGAGAATCGTGTTTTTGAGATTTTCGAGTGCATGCTCCTCTGTTACGTCTGTGAGGGTAAGCACTGAAATGCCTTCAAAACGGAAAAGAGATAGAGGAAGCAGGGAAAATAACTCCGAAATATCGGCACTTTCCTGTATTTGTCTGCGAATGGTATTCGCGTCAAGATCAGGAAGTTCTCCTTTGAGAACCACGTCAATAAATCGCGTATCAATATTAATCCTGTAGTATTTTACAAGTCCGGTTTTATTGTCGGGCAGGGAAATGAGCATACCAGTGTGATCGGATGCAGGAAAATTGTAAAACTTCCTGAAAATCATGCCGTACATCGTCAATGCTTTCTGTCTCACAGATCCCTGATTTACACTTTCCAGATCACACCGTAATTCTCCCGTGAAACGGTCGGTAAGGAGATCATAGAAAGTGTCGGTTCCGAAAAATATCTGAGGATTGATAGGGCCACTCAGTCCCCAAAGTACATTTTTTTCTTCAGCGATAGGGGGCACCAGCATTCCATAAACAAGATCCAGCTGGGTTCTGTAACGATCGGCCATATTTCCCGGAAACGGCTCCAGAAAAGTAGGATCGGCAAGCAGTTTATCAAGTACTATCTGAAAAAATGCTTTACGTGCAGTGGTTTCGTTTTGAACCCTTTCTTCCAGATGTTGTATATATTTTTTGAAGGATATAACAGAATCGATCTGCATTACATCCAGAGGAGAATTTTTACTAAAGTCTATGATGGAAGATTTCATTGTTTTTATTGTCTTCGAATGGACGGATCATATCCGGTTCTATATTGTTTATTTGTGATCCTGATACTGAAAATGAGATGCTCATGATACAGTGCATATTCAACAACTTTTCTGGTTATAGAATTCACTGTAAATATGTCATTATCAGAGGAATTTATTGCAACAAAGTCTTTAAATACTCAGTCTGAGGTGTTTTTTGTAAGTTTTCAGTTTTTCAAAAATAGTTACAATCGATCAGATGATAGATTTCAGCAACATTGAATACCTAAAATCCGGAAACAAAAGGCAACGCGATGCATACGATCTACTTACGGATAACGAGATATTACTACATCTGAAAGAGTTTGATCCGCTTCTTGCTGGTACCATTCCTATTGAAATTGATCTGGAGCATAGTGATTTGGATATAATCTGTTGTTCCGATGATATTGACTACTTCTTTCAAAAAATCAGGCAGTATTTTAGCCATTTGGAAAATTTTACGATTAACATCCGGTCTGATGGACAATCTGTGGTAGCTAGTTTCCGGGTGGATGCCTTTGAAATTGAAATTTTCGGACAGTCTGTACCTTCCAGAGAACAATTCGCTTACCGGCACATGCTCGTTGAACACCAGTTACTGCAGGCTTTCGGAGAGGCTTTCCGAAAAGAGATCATCCGGCTGAAATCTGTGGAATATAAAACGGAGCCGGCTTTTGCCAGAGCATTAGGCCTAACCGGTAACCCTTATGAAGCATTACTGGCGTGCAATGTGGACGAAATAATCGAAGTCGGATGGTTCGGTCAGGAAAGCGGAAATCAGGATTTTGAAGGAAAATAATTACTTTGTGACCTCATTTAGCCTTTGAGCGAACCAACTCTTTATCATCTATCTGTCCATGGATTACTTTCTGGTTTCCTTTTTTCTGCTTGAACATATCCGGAAAACGCTGCATACCAAGGAGAAAATGCCTTATTGGCATCAACGAATCGAGTATGCCAAGTACATAAGTTACATCATGGTCGCCGCTTTTTTTATCAGCGATTCGGCGTCGTGGTTTAGTTGGATAGGAAATGCTTTTCTGGCGTTACTGGTTTTTACTGCTTATAAAAATGATGATTTTTATGACGTACGGGGTATAGTATTGTCAATCATTCCATTTATCGTAGTATCGTTTGTCAGGGATTTGGCAAGAATTGTCACCCCGTCATTTTACGACGACTATTCCAATTATTTTTCTGCGATTCGGTCGTTCGCTTTTGTACTGTGTTTTATTATCTGGTTGTTTGCTCAACGTCAGCTGAAAGAACTTCAGAAAGAACGTGAAGAACGACAGAGAGAGGAGCGTGAGATAAAGGCGCAAAAGGAGTCTCTTGAATACCTGGTAGCTGAAAGAACGCATGAGCTGACATTGCAAAAGGAAGAGCTTCAAAAGGCAATTGAAGAGCTTAAGTCTACTCAAAATCAGCTGATTCAAAGTGAAAAAATGGCATCGTTGGGAGAACTGACAGCCGGTATTGCACACGAAATCCAGAATCCGCTCAACTTTGTAAATAACTTCTCCGAAGTGTCAGTTGAGCTATGTCAGGAACTGGAAGAAGAGATTGAGAAAACAGAAATCAGCAGCGAGGATAAAGAGTATATCAGAGGCATTATCAGTGACCTGAGTCAAAATCAAGAGAAGATTACGCATCACGGTAAACGTGCGGATTCCATTGTAAAAGGGATGTTGCAACATTCGCGTGCGTCGTCCGGAAATAAGGAGGAAGTGGATGTAAACGCTCTGGCAGACGAGTACATGCGATTGGCCTATCATGGCTTACGGGCTAAAAATAAAGAATTCAATGCCGCCCTGACTACCGATTTCGATGAGACAATAGGAAAGGTGAATGTGTTGCCACAGGATCTTGGCCGTGTTTTTCTGAATCTTTTTACCAACGCATTTTACGCTGTTGCGGAAAAGAAGAAGACATTATCCGAAAGTAATCAGGAAACAGACTACCGACCGGAGGTTAAAATATCCACCAAAAAATTTGCTGATAAATTGTATATCCGCGTCAGCGACAATGGTACAGGGATGCCGGAACATGTTAAAGCAAAGATTTTCCAACCGTTTTTTACCACCAAGCCTACGGGTCAAGGTACAGGTTTGGGGCTTTCGATGAGCTATGATATCATTACGAATGGTCATGGAGGAACGCTGGATGTAGACACAGTACCCGGTGAAAAAACAGAATTCCGCATTACCATTCCTGTTTAAAAATTAAAATGCAGTTGAGATGAAAATATTGGTAGTTGATGATGAAATGGACGTGAAATCGCTTTTTGAACAGAAGTTCAGAAAGGAGATCAGAGGTGGCGTTTTTGAGTTTTCCTTTGCTTTTTCAGGCGAGGAGGCACTCGGGTATCTGGCTGAGCATTCCTCTGAAGTGGTTATGATATTGTCTGATATCAATATGCCGGGCATGAGTGGCATTGAGCTTCTCAAATCAATTCGTGCAGATTTTCCCTCTGCGCCGCCACAGGTCATGATGATTACTGCTTATGGTGACAGCCAAAACCATGATCAGGCGATGCAACTCGGTGCGGACGATTTTTTGACCAAACCTGTGAATTTCATAGAGTTGAAGGAAAAGCTGTTGCTTGTTAAATGATTTCAATGAAGACAGATTTGAGGTCTGTGCATCAATATTATAAATGTTATGAAGGCTAAAATACTGGTAGTTGACGACGAAGCAGATCTTCAGTTATTGATCAAACAAAAATTCAGACGTCAGATCCGTGAACAGCAATATGAGTTCATTTTTGCAGAAAACGGTGTAAAAGCCTTGGAAACGTTGGAAGAACATGCGGATGTAGACATGGTTCTCAGTGACATCAACATGCCTGAGATGGATGGGCTTACACTACTTGTGCGTTTAGGCGAAACCAGTCCCTTGCTCAAATCCGTAATTGTTTCAGCCTATGGTGATATGGACAATATCCGTACTGCCATGAACAGAGGTGCGTATGACTTTCTGACCAAACCTATTGATTTTAAGGATCTGGAGGTGACAATGGAGAAAACCCTCAGATATGTAAGTCAGCTGAAAGAAACGCTTAAAGCGGTGAGAGAAAATGATATTTTGCGTATGTACGTCGACTCGTCAGTATTGCAGTTTATGACGCAGGATACCTTTGGTAAATCGCTGATGCTTAGCGAAAACATAGAAGCGACGGTTGTTTTTATGGACATGTGTGGTTTTACCTCTATATCAGAGCGTGAACCTGCAGATACGGTTGTAAAGCTGATTAACAAATACTTTGATGTGATGGTAAAAGAAATCATCGCTCAGGGAGGATTGGTCGACAAGTTTATGGGAGATGCCGTAATGGCCGTTTTTCGCGGAGATTATCACCTCGACAGGGCTGTTGAATGCAGTCTGGCAGTGCGCAACCAGATCAACGGATTCAAGGAAGAATTGTCCGATCAGTCGGATTATTACCCGAAGGTGTCTATCGGGATTAACTCCGGAGAAATGGTGTCCGGAAATATTGGTTCAGCAGCCTTGAAAAGACTTGACTACACTGTAATCGGAGACGTTGTGAATGTGGCTCAGCGCCTGCAGGCAACTGCACAGCCAGGGCAAGTCGTGGTATCGGAGTCGGGCTACGAACAAATCAAAGAAGCATTTAAATGTGCTCTTGTAAGTGAAGTTAAGCTGAAAAATAAGGCAAATCCGGTAAGGATTTATGAAGTACTGGAATAGTGTGATTGAAAATGATGCAAATTGAAGCCGCCCAAAAATATATCCTGTCAAAATTGGAGCAGGAATTAGCACCGAATCTGTATTATCATGGTATTCATCATACTCTTGACGTGGTGAATGTAGCCTTACAGATTGCGGAGGAGGAAAATGTAAAAGATTCTGAGTTTTTGGCTTTGCTTAAAACTGCTGCCACTTATCATGATTCGGGTTTTCTGATGGCTTATTCGGGGCATGAAGCGGAAGGCTGCGGGATTGTTCGCGATGTGCTGCCGGGATTCGGTTATTCACAAGGTCATATTGAGATCATTTGTGGAATGATCATGTCTACTAAGGTGCCCCAAAGTGCAGCCACGGATCTCGAAAAGATACTGTGTGACGCGGATTTGGACTATCTGGGGCGGGATGATTTCAAAAGTATAGGGGAGACGCTTTATGCAGAACTTTCAGCAAGGAGCCTGATTGGGAACAGGCAGGATTGGAATCAGTTGCAGATACGTTTTCTGGAGAGCCATCAGTATCATACAAAGCGATCACGTTTGCTGCGGGAGCCTCAGAAGCAGGCTCACCTGAACGAGCTCAGAGAAACAGTTTAAAGCTTTCTCTGAGCTCTTCGCAGTCATTTTATATCGTTCCGGACGAAAGGCGCATTTTTTCGTTTTGAACCCGTATCCTCTGACACAGAATTCTCAATACATTTTTCAAAATTTCATCGCGTTCTTCCATCAGTTCGAAGAAATCTTCCTGGTCTATCCGGAATAGCAACACATCTGTTTCCGCAACTGTTGTGGCAGATCTCGGCTCGGTATCCAGCAAAGCAAGCTCTCCGAAAATTTCTCCTTTGTCAAAACGGGCCAGCTGTTTGGTCCCATCGTAAATGCCGATTTCGCCCGCATAGATGACGTACATACTGTCGCCGACATCGCCTTTCGCAAATATTTGCTGACCTTCCTGATACTCCACTTCCTTCATAATGGGTGCTATAGAGCTAAGCACATTTTCAGGTGTGTGGGAGAAAAGCTGCGTGTTTTTCAGAACAATGATCCGTTCTATTTCTGAGACTTTAACCGGGTTATGAGATGCTTTCATTGTTGTTTGTAATGCTGCTTCGCGTATCAGATTATTGGAATGACCAAGTATTGAGTTATCAAATATAGTTCCGTGAGGTTGTTTACGAATGGCGAGAGCGATAGTCCATGGTGTAAACTGGCGCTCCTGCACCTGCAGTATGGTTTGCTGTAGTGGCTGCTGATCAGGTTGATTTCCCAGATATTGTCTGAGTACTTCCAATTTATTGGCGGCATTGCTGTCTTCAAAAAGCGCACGTAAAACCGGATAAAGTGACCGAGGTATCAGGTTCTCAATCATTTCGAGGGAATTGGCTCTTTTTTCTTTTGAACTATGCCGAATTCCCTTCCAGGCATTCACTACAGAATCTCTTTCGTAGCGCATCATAAAGATGTAAAAAAGGCGTTGCTGACAAAGTGCCAGTTCATATTGCAGTGCATCTTGCCAGGTTCGGTCGTCCTCAGCACTATCCGACTCCTTAAATAACTGAAATGCAAACGCTATTTCTTTATGAATAAAACTTTCGGTAACGGCCTGCTGATCAATATTAACTGAGTAATAAGAGAGCGATTTGAGTACAGATAAATGTAAGGAAAGGGTTATATTTTCTTTAAGTTTATTACTTTCTAAAAGGTATATTCTTTTTAAAAGTTCGAAAAGTATAGATTGTATGAAATCACTTTTATTTTTTTCTGCTGTTTTGACAAGGGCGAATAAATTCCTGTCGGAAGTATCATCGTTAAGCCATTGCGTCAACGCTTCTTCACCGGCAGCACCTGCATTGATTAATGCAGCTATTACCTTCCGGGAAATACTTTTGGGAGCGTTGAAATTCAATGCTGCAATTTGCCCGGAGGTACCGTGCAAAATGACTGTTATCATGGCCGCCTCGTGAACAGCAGGCGTACCGCCGGCAATCAGTTTTTTAAGGTGATCATCGTAAGTCTGTAGTCCTATCACATTCAGACAAGAGATAGCAGTCAGCTGATCATTTTCGTTTTCTGACGCAAGCAAACGACGAAGCGTACCATGAACGAGCGGGAGGGACTTCCCGACTTCCCAGCAGCCGATGATAGCTCCTCTTACAATATCCGCATCGGCATGAGCCAGATACCGGGATAATCTCTCTCCTGAAAGCTTGGGAGATTTGCATGCAATCCGGACAGCGAGTGTCTGACAAGGTGTGTCCGTTTCCGTTTCAATGTAAAGGAAAAAGAACGGTGACAGCTCCGGTTCCTCGATAAGGGCCAAGGACTGCAAGGTTTTCAGCCTCACCTGAACTGCAGGATTTTTCAGTAAAAAATCAATATTGTTCTTCAATGCCTCCACATCATTGCGGGCAAGCCATTCTATGGCATTGATGACTTCCTCTTTCCTGCTGCTTTTTATATTTTCCTTGATAATCGGAAGTGCTTCGGCCTGAGAAGGAAGCTCGCCACTGCGGATAAAACGTTTACTTATGGCATTTTTTAGCTCAACAATATAGGCGCTGTATGCTTTTCGGAAAACGAATAATGCTGCTACCGCAAAGAGCAATGAAAGATCGAAGGTAAGGCTGATATTGGAAATGTGATTCCTGTAAATCAGCCACAGAATAAGACCTGCAATCAGCATGCCGAGCGGTTCATAAAATCCTTTTGCCAGTGTATGCCCTTTCAGCCTGTTTTTAGTGGATAGTGGCTGGAATAAAACCAGGAACACTGAGTCGAAAATCGTTCGCCGTACTATTTCAAAGAGCAAATAAGCGGCACAGTAATAGACAAGCAAAGATGGCTCGTCCTTACGGAAATAAGAGGAGATCAATAAACCGAGAGATACCACAACCGTTGTAAGTGGCAGAAGATACAGGGCATACTTTACGCCGAAACGCTCCACAACTTTGCCGGAAAGAAGCACTTTAACGAGCGTACTGATCAGGTATGTTGCAGTAAGTAATGTCCCGACAAAGACGATGACATCGTGCTGGCTGTGAAATTTATACTTCACATTGACAAAAAAATGATATTCAATCCAGGTTGCTGCCGCAGCTACAGCCACCATGCCAATACATAACGCTGAGAGCAACTTATTCCCTTCAAAATATTTCTGAATCACCTTGGATCCGTCATGGCTTGTTTTTCTTGGCCGTGCATGATGCGGATTGGGAATATCGGTATGTCTGAAAGTGAGTATCTGCGTATAAAGCGCAAGGGCGAAGAATACAATGGAGATAACAAGCAGGATCATCAGCACAGATGGGGAATGGATCAGTACTGCCAAAACCGCACCCAGCGCCTTTGCAGGCATATCGCCTGAGCCAATCACGCCAAATACTCTTTTACTTTGTCTTACATCAAAAACAAGCGCAGAGAGCCCCCAGAATTCCAGGTTGATAAGCAGATAGATTACCCTGTAGCCCACCATAATGGCAATTGCAGTAGCTATGCCATGTCCTATGCTTAGCAGTACCATCACTACCGCAACCATAAACAAGGCGGCGGACATAGTTCCCAGACTAAGTTTCCTCAATGCGAGATGATGCTCGTAGTGCTCGTAAATTCTACCAGCCAGCATGACCGTGAGAGCGGCGGCTATATAAGCAAATGGCAATGAGTATTCGGGATGATTTTCCAGCAACAATACATTGGCCGATACATATACCAGGGTAGTACCAACATTGATGAAGAAGTTATGCAGGAAAAAAAGTAAAGTCTGTTTATTGATTTTGTTTAAAACGTTTGTTCCGATGGCTGATGTCATAAATGAGTATTCGATGCTGTCTTTGATGTAAAATAAACATTAATTCTCCCCTTTAAAAACTGACTGGTGGATGCCAAGGGGAAAATTTGTGAAGTTACTTCCTGATCACCAGTACAGACGGAGAAAATGAAAGCCATAAACTATGCGATTCTACGGCCTGTTTCCAGCTGCTGTAGCTGATGATCATCAGGTCATGCTGCTGCAGAAAATCCTTTTCCAGAGCATTTTCAGTATGTAGCTTTAATTTGTTCTGAGCAGAGGTTTCGATGACTTCTATAGATTGACGGGCCTGCCAGTTGCTGTCGAGTAACCCTGAAGGATCAATGATCGTGATTTGAATATCCGCGTTTGCAGACATTCTTAGAGCAAAATCCAATAAAAATACGTCCCCTGCATTGAACAAGGGTATGAATACCTGTTGAACCTTCGTCAGATTTTTGTCAATCAGCAGAGCAACCGGGATTTTTACCGACCTGATGATGTGGCTTGTACGTTCGTCAAATATATCCTGATGGAAGAGCTTGTCTTTTCCTGTAATGGTATCCAGGAGCCTCACCGGGCTAATGATTTTTGTGGTGATACCCAGTACTTTGCCAATCAATGTCCCTTCAAATACACTATGGCCAATTCCCATCAGTAACAGATCGTAGTTACCATGGTTAGC
Source organism: Dyadobacter luteus (assembly GCF_003383615.1). Taxonomy (GTDB): domain Bacteria; phylum Bacteroidota; class Bacteroidia; order Cytophagales; family Spirosomataceae; genus Dyadobacter; species Dyadobacter luteus. Next base: position 143,510 of record NZ_QNUL01000001.1, on the reverse strand, counting down.
TGTCTGTATCAGATCATGTTCAATGTCCTGGGAGGGCTTGAAAAGGGTGGTAACGGGTAATTGAAGATTTCGGGCTTCGTCCAAAACAGGATGGAAGGTTTCCTGCTCATATTCTTCCGTATTGGTGTGGTTGAGATAGCTGCTGGGCGTGAGGTGAAGTGCCGTTACTTGCTGTTCTGCCTCCGGAGCAAGTAACGCCTTTGTCACTTTCAGCATTTTTCTCGCTCCGAGCGGACTTGCGAATGCCATAGCGACAGAGAATCCTGAGTTCTTGTTTTGATCTTCTTTGGCTTCCAATTCAACCGGCATAAATCTGTCAATCAAATCCAGAGCAGGGCCGGTCATACAGGTTGTAGCCAATGCCATAATGACCATCATTGCAAAAATTTCAGGAGAAAGGACACCTATGTCATAGCCGATGTTCAGCACAACCAGCTCCATCAGTCCGCGCGTATTCATCAACGAACCAATAATGAGGCTATCGCGCCAGCTTTGTTTCACAAACCGGGCAGCCATAGCACTTCCAATAAATTTACCCACCACGGCTGCTGCTATAATCCAGCCGGTGATTTGCCAAAGATAGGGATCATTGATCAGCCCGATTTGCGTACGAAGACCTGTAAAGACAAAGAACAAGGGTAGGAGTAGGACCATTGATACATCTTCGACTTTTTCAATAAAAATATTGCGGAAATTGATGTTGTCCGGCATGATAACGCCTGCCATAAAGGCGCCGAATAATGCATGTATACCAATCACCTCCGTGCAATAAGCGGAACCTATCAACATTAAGAAAAACACGCCAACCACGGGTTTGGTAAGTCCTTCTTTGTAATTGTAATGATCACCAATTTTTTTCAGTACAGGTTTTATTGCGTACACCATAAACAGGACATAGGTGATAGCAAGGATCATAGTGTATATAGAGCTGACGAAGGAGCCGGCCTTTACAATTGCAATCACCGCTGCCAGTATGCACCATGCAGTAATGTCGTCTGTAGCAGCGCAGGTAATCACCATCATACCTAGCCGCGTTTTAGACAAACCTCTTTCCTGGACGATACGGGCAAGCACAGGAAATGCCGTAATACTCAGTGCAATACCGATGAAAAGAGCAAAGGACAGAAAGTTGATATTATCAGGAGCAAAGTCCTGGTAGATAAATAACGCCAGACCTACACCCAACGAAAACGGCAATACTATACTGGCATGACTGATCACTATTGCTTCCTGCGCTTTAGTTTTCAGCACTTTCAGGTCAAGTTCCATCCCGATTATAAACATAAACAGGATGAGGCCTATCTGGCTCAGGAATTGTAAGTTTCCAAGTGATTTGGCTGGAAACAGAAAACCCGAAAATTCTGGAAAAAACATGCCGACTACAGACGGCCCCAGAAAGATACCAGCAGCGATTTCACCAATCACTGACGGCTGCCCTATCTTTCTGCAAAACCAACCGAATATTCGGGCTGTCAGGATTATGGTGATAATCTGTAGAAGCAGTATGGCAAGCGGGTTGGTAAGGTCGTGAAGTAGCGTCTCTGTGAACTGATCGAACGATGACAGGTTCTGGCTTTTTTGTGCGGATGCGAGCACCGGATTTTCGAGCAATTGTCCCTGGATCATAAACCAGTAAAGTAGTGCCGAAAGTGCTCCGATGGTAATTGTGTAGAATAGTACGTTGCGTATGTTCTTCATAAATTAGTGGGGAGTGAAGATTGCAAAATACTAAAATTATGCGATTACAGCAGTTTTTTGCTGTTTATGCTTTGATGAAGAATGTCGTATGGTACTTGGGAAACAGAATGTAGGGTGTCAGTTTAGTTGATGTTCAACCCTTACCAGGGTTGCTGTTGAGCTAGCTTTGGCTGTGTCTCCGGGTTTCACCCGGCGTTATTCGTATTCAAGTCCTCCGGACTTGTTTTGTTGTATGCATAGAAGTGTGGAGCATACAGAATGTATTTGGCGAGGAGAAAGAATCACAGAAGGATTCAATTTGAATATTTCCGGGCGAAACCCGGGGAAGATGGTCGATCTGCACGGTAAGCCTTACCAGGGGTGCTGTACTTGTTTTGTTGTATGCATAAAGTGCGGTAGCATACATAGAGCGTATTAGGTGAGGAGAAAGAATTCCAGAGGGATTCAATTGGAATATTTTCGGGCGAAATCCTGGGGGAGGAAAGATGGTCGATCTGTACGGTAATCCTTACCAGAGTTGCTGTACTTGTTTTTTGTATGCATAAAGTGCGGTAGCATACAGAATGTATCTGGCAAGGAGAAAGAATCCCAGAGGGATTCAATTTGAATAGCTCCGGGTAAAACCCGGGGAGAGGAAAGGTGTATCTGTCTGAACGGCAACCCCGTAGGTGTTGAATATGAAATAGTCAGTATTTCGTTTTACCAAGCCATCCATCAAAACGAAACCCCGGCTTCCAACCAGAAAATTGATTCGAAACCGGGGTCGATACTATGCAATTACTGCTTATTTGGTAACTTTTAATTTCCCTTGCATCAGTGAATAATGTCCGGGGAAGGTACAAACGTACTGGTAAGTACCTGTTTGTTTCGGTGCTACAAAGTACAGCGACTCCGATTTTTCCGGTTCTACGATATTGCTATGGAACAGAACATCGGCACTATTGGGTACGTAATGCATCTCCGAACCTTTCAAACCGAGATTCAGACCTGCTTCACCCACTGCATTGGCTGTTCCCGGTTTTGTAATCACCAGATTATGAAGCATATCGTCGTTGTTGTTAAAAACAATTTTCACTTTGCTGCCTGCTTTCACCTGTATTTCAGAGATATCGAATTTCAATCCCGGAACGGTTCCGATGATAATCACCTGGTCAGGCTTAGTCCAGCTTGCAGGCATTTCAGCTGTACGTTTTGCAGTCACAGCGGTAGTGTTTGTTTCCGAGGCCGGCATAGTATGGGCACTGTGGTCAACGGCTGCTTTCACTGTCGTTGTGAACTGAGCGCTACTCGCTGGTGCACCACCGGCAATTTCATTCAAAGTATAATATCCTGTGTTATGCAATAGCGCATTTCCTTCCGTACCACGCACACCATCTGCCTTAATTTCATGCACATAGCCTTTACGAAGTACAGCAGGATCTACAACCAGTCTCACTTTCAGACCATCCTCTGAGACGATGATTCCTTTCAGTGGCACTTCATTGGTGTTCACAATCGGGCTACCGTAGGTGTGGTGGTACTTGTAGGTGAAGCTGCTCAATTTATAAGCATCCTGTGCTGCAGCGGCTGCCTTGTCAACCGGACTTGTGAATGTAATTTCAAAACCGTCTGGCATAGAACGCACATTCTTCATTTCAAACGGCATTTTTCCCGTCCACACAAGTCTCTGGATGCCAAACTCAGATTTCCCTGTAGCTGACCATCCACGGCTTGTCTGCCCCACAAAAATAGAGCCATCCAATCCCCATTCCAGTCTTAGAATACCAGACATAAAACCTTCGCGGAAAGGAAAAACTGCTCCCTGCCATACGCCATTCACTTTTTCAAGGTCTACGCGTGAGATAATGCTATGTCCCTGATCACCCACAAACATTTGCCCTGCAAAAGGACCAAATGCGCCATTGGTTGCATCTTCAACAAAACCAGCAGTAGAAATACCTATGATCGTGTGAGGAAACCAGATTGCAGGTGCTTTAAGACCCGGAGTTCTTTTGGCAACGTCATAAAGCGGCTCGCCAGTATCGGGAATATCCTCTGGTTTCAGTTTCACAGGGGAACCTTCTTCTCCGCTCCATCTCAATCCGGCAGGGTTTCCTGCAAAGTCGCCTTTTTCAAGATGGGTCATACGTCCTGAACCAACCCAGTCTCCCTGGTTTTCAGTGTAGAATATATCTCCTTTGTAAGATCCGAAAGCAGATGGAGAGCGAAGACCAGTTGCGTAAGGCGTAAGTTTGCCATCTTCCCCCAGTTTAAGCATCCAGCCTCTCCATTTGGACTGACTCGCTCCTTTACCAACCCAATCAAGGTTCAGGGTAACGATCATTTCTCCGTTTGGTAATTTCACCGGTCCGTATGAATATTGGTGGTAGTTACCGGAAAGAGGCCATTTGGCAAAAGATTCGTAAACGTCAGCTTCGCCATCGTTATTGGTGTCCTCCAGGCGTGTTACCTCTCCACGTTGAGAAATCAGGAAGTCCTTGCCTCTGTACAGGAGTCCGAGAGGTTCATGCAGTCCGGAGGCAAACCGCTTGAAAGAAGGGCGTCCGTCACCTTTCAGATAGGGATTTGATATCAACCATACTTCACCACGACGGGTCGATGCTGCCAGACGGCCATCTGGTAATGACTGTAGTCCACCCACTTCCATTTTGATATTTTCCGGAATCGGGATGGTAATAATGCGGTAGTAATCATCCTCCTTTTTCTGGGCTGACTGCGCCTGTGCGCCAACATAGCCAAAAGTGATGAGGGTTGTCAAAAGTATATTTTTCATTGATCAGAAATCGTAATTGAGTCAAAGTTTAATTTATCGCGATTTACCAGAACATGGTGTAGCCAGTATTTCCTGTAACAGGCAACACAAGTTCATTCCTTCCATCGGAAGGCCGGATTGTAGCGGTGGATTTTTTGTCTATCTGGATAAAATAGCGGTTATCTACCTGATAAAGCCCTTTTTCTATCATTACGATATTTTTACCACTTGCGGCGAGAGCATACACAGGTTGCGATGGCTTTCCTTCCAGTTGAAAAGTCCGGTTTATGCCGTTGCCAGTTGGTGTCAGTTTATCAACTACTACTGCCGAGCTGATTGCATACCGGAATGCGGGATTTCCGTTTCCGTCAAGATTGTAACCCAAAAAGTTGATGTCTGAGGAATCAGGCCACGCTGCAGTTTGCTGAGACAAGGTAGCAATACTGCTCTTTCCTGATACCGAAGCACGAAGGCCGGCCGGGAATAGGAGTTGAGGTTCGCCACGTTCGTACCACATCTCCGTCACATTGGCAAACTGACCTCTCCATGCTTGCAGCAATGCTCCACGGTTCAAATCAACAGTATAGTTCCAGCCTTGCGGAGTGCCTACAGAGATACAATGGGTACGTTTGGCTGTCTCACCATCCAGCTGAACAAATGATCGTACCGTTTCCGTCTTTTGCTCAGGCTGCACCGCGATGTATGGTTTCGGTTCAGGTTCGGGCAGAGAAGAAAGTGCATGCAAATCGTAAGGTCTTATGCCTGCTTTTTCGACACGCAACCCTAAAGCCGGCTGTCTCCATGGAAAACGGGAATAATGAATTCTGAATTTGTGTTTACCCTGACTTAGGTTAACCGCACCGGAGTGACTTTCCTGAGAAGAGCTTTCTGTTTTGTCAATGATCGTTTTTCCATCTACGTCAAGCGAAAACATGTTGCCCTGATAAATGGTTGTAAAAATATATTCGCCGGCTTCTGTGGCATCAATATCGCCTTCATAAACCAAGTGAAATTCACGCATACCGTTTGTTACCTCCTGCGTCAGGAAAGGCGACGCCCCTTCATGATCCAGTTTAGTGTAAGTTTTGCTATCCCACTTGTCGGAATACACTTTGTATTTTAGGTTTTCAAGTGCCAATGGCTTACGGCTTGCCAAAAGCTGGTAACCAATGTTACGGAATGCTATAGTTCCCTTTGTTACTTCAAGTCCGATGGGCTGGGCGGTTGTAACAGGGCTATGAACGGGAAGATACACTGTCTCTAAAACTGTTAAATCATTCAGCGTAAGCTGGTTAAGCCGCGCAGAGCTGGTTTGCAAAGGCACGGATACATCATAGGCAAGATCCAGATGCTGCCACAGTCCCGGAGACTTTGCTGCATTTTGGGTGGGAAACTGACCCAGGTAGCCGGTTGTTGAGGAATTGGTTTCAGTTTGTTTTGAACTATCGCCAATTCTGACTTTCTGGTTACCAGGCAGGATCAGATACCCTTCAGCACCAGGTGATACCATAAATTCCAGCGATAATCTCAGGTCGGATGCTTTCACTACCGACGTAATAGGAGAGCCGGGCGTACCAATCAGAATACCATCGCCGGAAGTCAGCTTAGGTTTAGAGGCAGATATCGGGTTGATAATGATACCGGATTGAAGAGACCAGTTAGAGGCTGGTTTTTCAAATCCACTCAGATCTTTAAGGGTTAGCGGGGTGTAGTTACCTTTTCCACTTTGAGCCATAACCGCTAACGGACAGGCAGCAAGGAGCAGGGAAAACTTCTGAATCAAACTTTGCATTGAGCTTTATTAAGTGTAAGGTTCACAATTAAAGACCGAATATCGTACTTTTTTTACGAATATACCGTGATTTTTTAGGAAGTTTTAGCAGGGGATGAAGACAGATACGGAAAGAAAACGTGCGTATCAGGTTTGTCTGGCTTTATAAATAGAAAAGACCGCTACGCTGCGGTCCTTTCGTATATTCATCTCCAAATTGTGCAAATTAGTGCGCTTCCAGCCAGTTGGCTCCGATTCCTATTCCCGTCTCCATTTTTACAGGTAGGATAATGGCATTTTGCATCAGCTCATCCACTTTTTCCTTTAAGAAAGTTATTTCATCACGGTGTGCATCAAAAACCAGTTCATCATGTACCTGTAGTATCATCCGCGATTTCAGTTTCTCTTTTTCAATGAAATCGTGAATATTGATCATGGCTACTTTGATCATGTCGGCAGCAGAACCTTGTATGGGCGCGTTAATAGCATTTCGCTCAGCATAGCCACGATTGGTCTGATTACGTGAATTGATATCCGGTACGTATCTTCTGCGGCCCAATATGGTTTCTACGTATTCTTTTTCACGCGCTTCATTTATCACCTGATCCATATAACCTTTCACAGCAGGGAATTCTTCAAAATACGCCTTGATAATTTCCGCAGCTTCACCTCTTGGTATAGACAGGCGCTGACTCAAACCAAACGCTGAAATACCATAAATGATACCAAAATTGACCATTTTAGATTTGCGGCGCATGTCAGAAGTCACTTCTTCCAGAGGTACCTTAAATACTTTGCTGGCTGTGGTGGCATGGATGTCGCGTCCCTGATTAAACGCCTCGATCATACTTTCATCCTTGCTGAATGCCGCCATAATCCGCAGCTCAATTTGGGAGTAGTCAGCAGAAAGTATCTGAAAATCTTCATTGTCAGGTACAAAAGCTTTCCGGATTTCCCGTCCGCGCGGAGTACGAATTGGTATATTCTGAAGGTTAGGATTCGTGGAACTAAGTCTTCCCGTTGCCGCTACTGCCTGATTGTAAGAAGTATGGATCCGACCTGTACGAGGGCTCACCAGTGTTGGCAGTGCATCCACATAAGTCGATTTTAGCTTCTGCAATTCTCTGTAATCCAAAATTTTGCGGGCAATGGCATGGTCGTTTTCCAATTCCGACAGAATCTCTTCACCGGTTGCATATTGGCCCGTTTTGGTTTTTTTAGGCTTTGCAATCAGTTTCATCTGGTCGAAGAGAATTTCGCCAAGCTGTTTTGGAGAACTGATGTTGAAAGGTTGTCCGGCAATCTCAAAAATCTCGGATTCAGTTTGTCTGATGTCGCTCTCTAGCACCACAGACATTTCATTCAAAGCACTAATGTTCAGCCTCACACCAGTACTTTCCATATCTGCAAGCACCTTCACCAATGGCATCTCCACATTTCGAAAGAGTGTTTCAGCCTGTGCTTTTGGGAGTTGTTTACTGAAAATGTGGTGAAGTTGGAGCGTAATATCCGCATCTTCGCCCGCGTACTGAGTGATTTCTGGTATGCCCACATCCCTCATTGTACTTTGTTTGACCCCTTTTTTGCCAATGAGCGAAGTGATTGATACCGGTTCGTAGTTCAGGTAAGAAGCTGAAAGGATGTCCATTCCATGCCTCTTGTCTGGTTGCAGCAGATAATGAGCAAGCATTGTATCGCTGAGTTTCCCTTTTACATCGATGCCATAATTCTTCAGTACCAGCAGGTCGTACTTAATGTTTTGCCCGATTTTTTCAATGGATTCGTTTTCAAATACAGGACGGAAACGTTCTACAATTTCCTGAGCCAAAGCCTGGTCTGCCGGTACAGGAATGTAAAATGCCTCGCCAGCTGTGTAAGCAAACGAAATGCCTACAAGCTCTGCATCTACGGCATCTAACGAGGTAGTCTCGGTATCGAAACAAATTGCATCCTGTAAGCTCAGATAATGAACGAGACTGTCCACCAGCTCCGGTGTATCCACCGTATGGTAACGGTGAAAAGTGTTATCGATGGTTCGTTTGGTAACTGGCAATGCAGTTTCAGCATCTCCATCATAGGTTGCGCCGTCCGGATCGGCAATGTTTTCACTTACAATGGCAGGCTGATGTCCAATTTCTTCTGTTGGATTTCCAAAGAGATCCATTTGCCCTGTTTTAGGTGCAACTTTGGTTTTAACAGCCGGTGCCGGAGCGGCCACTGTCCCGGGAGCGGAAGTTCCCAGTACGCGCTGACGAAGCGTTTTAAATTCCAGCTCATCAAACAGTGCGATGATTTTCTCGGTATTCGGTGCGCAAACGGTAAGATCTTCTGCATCAAATGGGACTGGTACTTTGATGTCTATTGTTGCCAGTTGCTTGCTGAGAATCGCCTGGTGACCAAATTCACGTACTTTTTCCCCTAACTTTCCTTTGATCTCAGCTCCGTGTTCAAGGAGGTTTTCGATTGTATCGTATTCTGCGATGAGTTTTTGCGCGGTTTTTTCTCCCACACCTGGTATTCCCGGAATGTTATCTACTGCATCACCCATCAGTCCGAGTATGTCAATGACCTGATCAATGCGCTGTATTTGCCAGCGATCAAGTATTTGCTGTACGCCCAATACTTCGGCGCCCTTGCCCATAAATGCAGGTTTGTATATATGTACATACTGCTCCACGAGCTGACCGTAGTCTTTGTCCGGCGTCATCATATATACTTCGAAACCTTCCCGCGATGCTTCCTTTGCAATTGTGCCAATAATATCATCCGCCTCAAAACCGTCGAGTACCAGGATGGGGATACACATGGCTTCAAGTAATTTTTTCACCAATGGAATGGCTACCGTTATGTCTTCGGGTTGGGCTTCGCGCTGGGCCTTGTAGGCTTCATATTGCACATGTCTGAAAGTGGGCGCCGATGTATCAAAGGCCACGCCGATATGTGTAGGTTTTTCTTTCTGTAATACTTCCAGCAACGTATTGGTGAAACCAAAAACGGCACTGGTGTTTAAGCCTTTCGAGGTGATTCTCGGTGCCTTGATAAAAGCAAAATGAGCACGATAGATCAACGCCATAGCGTCGAGCAGGAAAAGCTTGTGAACCGGTTTATCCATAAGAACTGTTAATTTCGAAATTCAAATATAATGTATGTGCAGGAGGATTATGGAAAGATGCACTACATTTTGTAAATCAACTTTTTATATATTTTATACTTATTAAAAGTATTATTAAATATTATATGTATTAAAATATTTATACTAATAAATATTACTTAATTTTTTAATAGGTAAATATGTAGAATAAGTATTTAACTTTTAGTACATATAAAACTTAAAGTATTATATAAAATATTAATACTTATAATATTATTAATACAATTTATATTTATTAAAAATATTAAATGATTGTAAAGTAATGTACTTATATGAAATATAATATGTATTATTATTAAATACTTAATTGTTTGAAAATAAGATTTTTATAAAAATGAATTTAGATAAAATTAACTTAAAAACCACAGAATAAGTGAAACAAGCATATCAATGGCCGGTTTTAAATCCACCGGTAGCGGAAGAAAAACCATTCGAAACTGGGCGTCATGGAGATTTGAGAAATGATGAATACTACTGGATGGGCGATTTTTTCAGAGAAGGACCGGATAGTGATCAGGTCGTTTCCTACCTGAATTCCGAAAATGACTACACAAATTCTATGATGGCGGGTACCGATCAGTTGCAATCCGAGCTCTATCAAGAGATGAAATCACGGATAAAAGAGACAGATGAGTCGGTGCCGGTCTATAGCAACGGTTACTTTTATTATACCAGAAGTGAGGAGGGAGAGCAGTATTTTAAGTACTGTCGCAAGAAAGAATCGCTGGAAGCGGAGGAAGAAATCCTGCTTGATGTAGACCGGATGGCAGAGGGGCATGCCTACTATTCTGTGGCTGGATTTAATATCAGTCCGGATAACAAACTACTGGCGTATGGAGTGGATACAGTTTCCCGTCGCCAGTATACGTTACATGTGAAAAATCTGGTAACAGGCGAACTACTTTCAGACTCTATTTTTCCAACCAGCGGAGGTTCTGAATGGGGGAACGATAACAAGACATTGTTTTATACCGCGACGAATCCTCAGACGCTACTCAGCGAGAAAATCAAACGTCACACGCTCGGTACAAGTGAAGAGCAGGATGTGGTTGTTTATACGGAAACAGATAACAGTAATTACATTGGCGTAGGGAAAACCAAATCAGAACAGTTTATCGTCATCGCTTCTTCGGCGACTATGTCATCTGAGTACCTGATTCTGAATGCTGATAATCCTGAAGGAGCGTTTGAGGTATTTCAGCCTCGTATGAAGGATGTACTTTATGACATTGAACACCATAACAACCGTTTTTTAGTTGTTACCAATAAAGATGCATTGAATTTCAGGCTGATGGAAACACCTTTGGATAACACGGGTGTAGAGCACTGGAAAGAGGTGATAGCGCACAGGGAAGACGTTTTGCTGGAAGGTATTGATGTTTTTAAAGATTTCCTTGTTGTTACAGAACGTAAAAACGGACTGATCCAGCTGAGAATCAGAAATGAAAACAATGCAGAAGAGCATCATGTAGATTTCGGTGAACCAGCCTACGCTGCTTATACAGGCTCAAATCCTGAGTATAACAGTTCGTCTTTAAGATATATCTACACATCGCTTACAACTCCCAATTCGGTATACGACTACGATATGATCAGTCGCGGGAAAGTACTGAAAAAGCGCCAGGAGGTGGTGGGTGGATATGAACCGGATGAGTATGTTACAGAAAGGCTGTATGCCAGTTCGCACGATGGCACAAGTGTTCCTGTTTCATTGGTCTACAAAAAAGGCTTCACAAGAAATGCGCAGGCACCTTTGCTGCTCTATGCGTATGGTTCCTATGGTAATAGTATGGATGCAGGCTTCAGTTCGGGGAGATTAAGTCTGTTGAACCGTGGATTTGTATTTGCCATTGCCCACGTGCGTGGAGGGCAGGAAATGGGACGTCACTGGTATGAAGATGGGAAGCTTTTCAATAAAAAGAATACGTTTGCCGACTTCATTGCGTGCGGAGAGTATCTGATTGCCGGGCAGTATACAAGTCGGGAGCATTTGTATGCGGAAGGAGGTAGTGCTGGCGGGCTTCTGATGGGAGCAATTGCGAATATGCGTCCCGATCTTTGGAATGGAATTATCGCCGATGTCCCGTTTGTTGATGTTGTTACTACGATGTTGGACGAATCTATTCCTTTGACAACCAATGAGTTTGATGAGTGGGGGAATCCGGTTGAAAAAGAGTATTACGACTATATGAAATCGTATTCTCCCTACGATAATGTGGAAGCTAAAGCATATCCTAATATGCTTGTTACAACGGGCTTACATGATAGTCAGGTGCAATATTTTGAGCCTGCAAAATGGGTTGCCAGACTCAGGAGACTGAAGACGGACAACCGTGTACTTCTTTTGAAAACCAATATGGAGGCTGGTCATGGAGGAGCCTCAGGAAGATTTGAGTATTTGAAAGAGGTGGCCTTGCAATATGCATTTCTGTTTGCTTTGGAAGGCATTACTGAGTAGGAGAGGTGATATCAAAACGGGATCTGTTCAGGATCCCGTTTTGATTAGAAAGCTCTTAGTTCAACGCTTTTTCAATATCCGCAATAATATCGTCAATGTGTTCAATACCAACAGATAATCTCAGCTGCGTTGGCAGCACACCAGCCGCCAGCTGCTCCTGGTCGGATAGCTGTGAGTGGGTGGTGGATGCCGGGTGGATGATCAACGTTTTCGCATCACCGACATTGGCAAGATTACTGATCAGTTCCAGTTTGTCTACAAAATTCTCGGCGGTTTTCTTGTCTCCTTTCAGGGTGAATGAAAGTACACCTCCGAAGCCTCTTGTAAGGTATTTTTTTGCCAGATGATGGTATTTGTTGCCTTCCAGACCGAGGTAGTTCACACTCTCTACTTTGGGATGCTGCTCCAGCCATTTCGCCACTTTTAAAGCATTTTCAGCGATTCTTTCTACACGTAGCGTAAGTGTTTCAACGCCTTGCAGGAAAAGGAATGAGTTAAAAGGTGATAACGACGGCCCCCAGTCACGCAATCCTTCTACGCGCGCCCTGATGATGAACTGGATATTACCAAATGGCCCTCCAATCCCGAAAACGTCATTGAATACCAAACCGTGATAACTTGGAGAAGGCTCTGTGAATTGAGGATATTTTCCATTACCCCAGTTAAAAGTTCCTGCATCTACGATGACACCACCGATGGATGTTCCATGTCCGCCGATCCATTTTGTTGCAGACTGCACCACCACGTGCGCACCATGTTTAATAGGCTGCGATATCGCTCCTGCCGCGCCAAATGTATTGTCAACGATGATGGGGAGATCATATTTAGCGGCCAAGGCAGCAAAAGCCTCAAAATCAGGAATACTGTAACTCGGGTTTCCGATAGTTTCCAGATAAATCGCCTTGGTCTTATCATCAATCAGCTTTTCGAAGCTGGATACATCGTCACCATCAGCGAACCGCGCTTCAACTCCTATATTTTTGAAGGAATTTTTAAACTGATTATAAGATCCGCCGTAAAGAAAAGACGTTGTAACAAAGTTGTCGCCAACGGTGGTAATATTATTGATCGCCAAAAACTGCGCAGAATGTCCGGATGCTGTTGCCAAAGCTGCCACACCACCTTCAAGTGCCGCTATTCTTTTTTCAAAAACATCGTTAGTAGGATTCATAATCCTGGTGTAGATGTTTCCGAATTCTTTAAGTGCAAAAAGATTGGCTGCATGTTCAGCATTGTTGAACACATAGGAAGTAGTCTGATAAATAGGTACTGCACGCGAGTTGGTTACAGGGTCGGGCTGCTGTCCCGCATGTAGTTGCAAGGTTTCGAATTTCATTACGATTCAAAGGTTTAATGGGAAATGATTCAAAAGTAATAGATAATACTATAAAGAATATAGATTATATAGTCTTTTATTTTAAATATAATTTATTAAATTTTATCAATATTAAGAATCATTTCTTTCACAGCCATGGAAGCTGAGAACTTTTAATCATGAAGTTGATCAGTAATACCGGCAATGAGGTCGGCAACGTGGGTTTTCAGGATATCAGGTTGGACGATCCTCGAATTAGGAGCCAACATCAGGTACCAACGTGCAAAACTGTTCATATGGCCTGTCAAAAATGACATTTCACAATAATCGCCCACCACTTTTTCTGAAATGAATCCGTAGTAATATTTTTGATTACCAATATAATTGACGATAGATCTATCTATTTGTAATACAATGAGTTGTAAATTGTGATCATCGCGAACTTGATTCAGGAACTGATCCAGCGGAGCATGCTGATGCTGAAATGATCGCGCTGAGAGTTCAATATTCATGATTCTGTCCGAGCGAAAGTTCCTGTACGCATTTCTCAGGTGGCAAAAAGCCACTGTATACCAGAAGTTTGACTCGTGATAAATACCTACAGGTTCGATATACCGATCACCCGCCTCAGTCAACCCCATGGCCGTATAGCTTATTCTGGCGATTTTTTTTTCGGTAATACTTTTCAATAAAGCGTCTAGTGTATTATTATTGGAAGGGCTGAACGCGAAATTACTTTTACGGATTTGTATGTGATTTTCGAGGTTCTCGACCATCGTCTTCTCATTACTTCGTAATACCGCTTTCACCTTATACATCGCCGACCGATACAAATCAATTGATGCCTGATCTGTATATTTCTCCATCAATTTCTCTGCTGTGATGAAGGTACGCGCTTCTTCTCTAGTGAACATGATAGGAGGCAGGCGGTAGCCCTCCATTAATGAATAGCCTACACCTGCCTCGCCACTGATGGGTACGCCTGCCTCGGCAAGCGTGTTAATATCTCTGTAAATGGTACGCAGACTGATTTCGAACCGATCCGCCAAATCCTGCGCTCTGACTATTTTCCGTGACTGGAGTTGAATAAGAATAGCGATAATCCGGTCGAAACGATTCGCAGGCATAGTTTTCAGGTTTAGCCGGAAGCCGATGTGCTTCTTAACCGCAAAAATAGAACTAAGCCGCAGATTTTTTCAAGCCAAATTCTTCTGCAATCAATTCAAACGAACGGAAACGGTCTTCAGCAGTTGCGGCCATGGTAGATATGATGATCTCATCAACATCAAACCTGGCCGCCAGATTGGTCAGTTGCTCTTTTACTGATTCCGCTGTACCTGAGATAATTCTGCCACTATTATATCTGATACGCTCCAGTTCGCCGGGATTGAACTGGTATTTTTGAACTGTTTCCATATCAGGGAAGGGACCAAATTTTCCTCTTTCGAATTCCACCAATATATAATCCATCATTTTACGCATCGCAGCAGCTTTTTCTTCAGTTTCGCCACACAAAACAAATACGGAAAGAATAGCATGAGGATTTGCATATTGATCGGAGGGACGGAAATTACGCCTGTAGGTTTCAACTACTTCCGGCGTTACGAATCCGTTAATAAACTTCGCGACAGCCAGTCCCATACCGAATCGTGCTGCGATGTTACTGCTCCCGCCACTGGAGCTCAGAATCCATTGCATAGGTATAGTCGGAGATTGAGGAGTGGCATAAATAAATCCCCGTTCTGTTCCTGCTGTATCTCGGAAAAAGTGTTGAAGATGTTCCAGTTGTCTGAGGTAACTGCTCTCACTAAAATCGTTGGAGGGATTTAGAATGGATGAGGTAACTCTGTCAGTACCTGGTGCTCTGCCCATTCCAAGGTCGATGCGCCCCGGGAACAAAGTTTCCAGCATCCGGAAATTCTCCGCTACTTTGAGAGCACTGTGATTAGGAAGCATAATCCCACCCGAGCCAATACGGATATGTGAGGTTGCATCGCCTAACTTAACCATCAAAACCTCGGGAGTAGAGCCGGCAATAAATGCGGAATTGTGGTGTTCGGATACCCATAAGCGGCTGTATCCAAGGTTTTCTGCAAGTATGGCAGTTTGTACTGTTTCCTGAATTGCTTCTGTAACCGTAGATCCTTGTCTGACAACGGATTGGTCAAGAATTCCTATTTTTATATTTGTCATAAGCTGTATTGTCTGTGGGAAAACAACACACTATGACAGCTTTGTATTACTGGAAACACTTAAAACTCCACTATCGTTTAGTATAGCGATGACGTTTAAAGGTGTGGCTTATTACTCCAGCCGTTCCCAAAATGTACTTTTACCAAACAGCGAAACACCTACATAGCTGCGTATTTCCAGTTTGTTGTTTTTCATTTTAATGGTACAGCTATAGGTTTTGCCGCTTCTGAAATCATAGAAAGTACCGTTATCCCAGATTCCATTGACAAACACAAAATCATGAAGTAGAGGACTGTCAATCAGATTACGACCGCGAAGTTTCTCATCATGATTTTTAGTATCCTTCCTGGATGTTTGCCCATCTGCTTCCAGTAGCTCAGTCGCCCATATCACCTTCCCAAAGTAAGCCGTGCCATTTTTGTATATCTCAATTTTAGCGTCTTTATCTTCGTTCAACCATTCACCGATGATTTGGTCTCCCTGACTGTTCTGTGAAATAGCTGAGAAGGAAAAAAGGATAAAATGAATAAAGAGTACAAACTTTTGCATGACGGGGTAAAGATGAGTCAGGTTTCTTGGCTAACTTAAATATTTGAAAATTTATGTTTTTATAAATCAGGACAATTGTATCTATTCAATCTCGATTTATCAACTTTCTCTTAAATTCAGCAATCAAATTCCATTTCTAACAGCTTTAGAAAACTTTACAAGTGTTAAAAATGTAATTTTTTGAAGTATTCTCTTGCAGTATCGAGAGCTGATACTTCAATTAATTCAAACTGATACTGCAATGTAAGTCGCAATATACAACAGATGTTCTGATAATACTAAAACAGAATTATTTCAAGATAAAGCAAATGTAAAACTGCCGTTAAATTCTAATGCTGTTGTAAGAACTTTCTCAGGAAGTCACCTCAGGAGAACAATGTGAATACAATTGTGAGAGGCAGTTTTTACATGCCGTTTAAACTGATTTAGTGTTGATTGTCATCTGTTTCAACTTGATAATGAATTTATAAAAAGTATGCCTTTGAAGGATTTGAATACATTTTCTCAACTTGGAGGAATTTTTGGCGACCTTTGTTATTAAAAGGTTTTTAGAAAATAATCATTAAAACATACATTGAAGCTATATAAAGGGCTGTCAGAAGCTGTAGTAGTCAGTCTGACAGATATATTTGTAAAAGACAAGCAGGCCGACCGGGTTGTGGAGCAGGTTCTGAAATCTAACAAGAAATGGGGCGCAAGAGACAGAGCCTTCATTGCGGAGAACGTATATGAAATGGTGCGGTGGTGGAGATTAGTCAAATACGTATCTGGCATTACGCGGGCTACCGAACGAGAAGAGTTTTGGGTTCTTTTTGGTTGCTGGCAGATTATCAAGCCACTCAGACTTCAGTTACCCCCTTCAGGCGATCTACCTGAATGGGAGGAATTTGCGTCCATCAACAAGGAGCACGTATTGGATTTGTACGCCCAGGGAATGGCTGTCCGCAAAATAGCCGAATCAATCCCCGACTGGCTAGATGAGATTGGAGAGAAGGAACTTGGTAATGCCTGGGACGCTGAATTGCAGGCATTGAATAAGCAGGCGCCACTTGTTTTGCGTATAAATACGCTGAAAACCGATAAAGGTGAAGTCACTGAAATTTTTGGTAAAGAAAATGTAGAGGAGCTTTTCGATGTCTCCGATGCGCTGGTACTGACGAAACGCCGGAATATTGGTGGAATGGATGTGTATAAAAACGGATTTATAGAGGTACAGGATGCCGGCTCGCAGCTCATTGCCCCTTACCTGGACGTTAAGCCTGATATGAGTGTCATTGATGCATGTGCCGGAGCAGGAGGGAAAACGCTTCATCTGGCCGCACTGATGAAAAATTCAGGCTCCATTTTATCTATGGACATCGAATCATATAAGCTATCTGAGCTGAAAAGAAGGGCTTCTCGCAACGGCGTTAAGAACCTTGACACTATGGTCATCGATTCTGACCGAGTGATTGAGAAGCTCGCGGAAACAGCCGACAGACTACTATTAGATGTGCCCTGTTCCGGTCTTGGTGTACTCAGAAGGAATCCGGACAGTAAGTGGAAGTTGAAGCCGGCTTTCCTGGAATCAATACGAAATGTTCAGTGGCACATTCTCAGCACCTATTCGCAAATGGTGAAGCCGGGAGGAAAGATGGTGTATGCCACATGCAGCGTCTTGCCATCAGAGTCCGAAGAGCAGGTGAAGCGCTTTATGAGGAAGTTCGGTTCTCAATGGAAATTCATATCCGATCATCGCACTTCGGTAGCCAGGGACGGATATGATGGGTTTTACATGGCGCTCTTGCAAAGAAAGAACGTTAACTAATGTCCTATGACAGAATTTACTATTGTTAGCTTATTTTACATCGATTGATATTGATTGAATTCACTGGTTATATAATTGATTATCAATATTTAATATGTCATTTTGTCTGAATTATTTCAGACCATATACTTTAGAACATGAATTACATTCTTATCGCACAACAAGCCTCAGTTTCTGAAAAACAGGCTCGAAATACGATACAACTCTTTGAAGAGGGTGCTACATTACCATTCATCGCCAGATATCGGAAGGAAGTTACAGGTGGCTTGGATGAGGTTCAAATAAGTGCAATCAAGGATGCCTGGCAAAGACAGCAGGAGGTTGAAAAACGGAGGGAGGCAATTTTAAAGAGTATTACCGAACAAGGTAAATTAACCCCTGAGCTTCAAAAAAAGATCGAAGCTGTGTTTTCGCTGGTAGAGCTGGAAGACATCTATTTGCCTTACAAGCAGAAAAGAAAAACACGTGCATCTATCGCCATCGAAAAGGGATTGGAACCTCTTGCTCAGGTTATCTTTACAGGTAGGGAAGCCGATCCTGAGCGTGGGGCAAAAGCGTTTGTAAAGGGAGATGTGGCTTCATCAGATGAAGCATTGCAAGGGGCCAGAGATATTATTGCGGAATGGATTAATGAAAACCAGGATGCACGCGTACGCATGCGCGGCCTGTTTCAGCGAAACGCGATAATTACTTCTAAGGTTAAGAAAAAGAAAGAGGAAGAAGGGGCTAAATACCGTGATTATTTTGAATTCACTGAAGCACTTTCCCGGATTCCTTCACACCGGCTGCTGGCTTTGAGACGAGGGGAAGAGGAGGGAATTTTAAGTATCGATATCGCTCCCGATGAAGACGACGCTCTGGAGAGCCTGGACCGACTGTTTGTAAGGGGCAGTGATGCCTGCAAGGATCAGCTGGTACTTGCTGTTGAGGATTGTTACAAAAGGTTGCTGAAGCCTTCTATAGAAAATGAGTTTTCTAACCTTTCAAAGGAGAAGGCCGATGTTGCAGCGATATTGATTTTTAGCGAGAATTTAAGACAATTGTTACTGGCATCGCCGCTAGGTCAGAAAAATGTAATTGCTATTGATCCAGGGTATCGTACGGGGTGCAAAGCGGTTGTGCTGGATAACCAGGGCAATTTAATTGCTGACAAAGTCATTTTTCCTTTTGATCGCGGGCAGGAAGCGTCAGGTGTTATCGCTTCTTTTATTGATAAGTACAAGATTGAAGCGATTGCGGTCGGTAACGGAACTGCAGGACGTGAGACGGAAGATTTTGTAAAAAAGCTTTTGAACAGTCTGAAGTTAACTGATCAGATCGGACTTTTTATGGTTAGTGAACAGGGAGCTTCCATATACTCAGCATCGGAAGTAGCACGGGATGAGTTTCCTGATAAGGATGTAACAGTGAGAGGCTCGGTTTCAATTGGACGAAGATTGATGGATCCTTTGGCCGAGTTGGTGAAAATTGACCCCAAGTCAATTGGAGTGGGGCAGTACCAGCATGATGTAGACCAGAGTTTATTGCGAAATGCTTTGGATACAGTCGTGGAAAGCTGCGTGAATTCCGTAGGCGTAAATCTCAATACGGCCAGCAAGCACTTACTTCGGTATGTATCGGGGCTCGGACCTGCTTTGGCGCAGAATATCGTCGATTTTAGGGCAAAGAACGGGAATTTTAAATCGAGGCAGCAATTATTAAAAGTACCTCGGTTGGGCGCCAAAGCTTTTGAGCAGGCGGCAGGTTTTCTGCGTATTGAAAATGGAACTAATCCGTTGGATAACAGCGCAGTTCACCCCGAACGTTACGCTTTGGTAGAGAAAATGGCAAAAGATGTGAATGCGGGAGTAAAAGATTTGCTTCAAAAGCCCGAGTTACGTAAGCAGTTGACGCCTTCTAAATATGTCACAGATTCTGTTGGACTTCCTACGCTGCAGGATATCCTTAAGGAGCTCGAAAAACCATCCAGAGATCCGAGAGAGACATTTAAGAAATTTGAGTTTGATAGTGCGGTTCGTAAACCTGAAGATTTGAAAGTTGGCATGGTTTTGCAGGGAATTGTCACGAACATAACTGCTTTTGGTGCATTTGTTGATGTTGGGGTGAAGCAGGATGGACTTGTGCACCTTTCCCAACTGGCAGATAAGTTTATAAAAGATCCGAATGAAGTGGTCAGGCTGCAGCAAGTGGTTCAGGTGAAAGTGACAGAGGTGGATCTTGGAAGGAAGAGAATTGGATTAAGCATGAAGGGTTTGTCGTAAACAGTCAGGAAACCATAAATTAATATCACAGTGGAGGAGTTATATTTTAGGCAGGAGCTATCGGTATCATTGGAAGAGGCCTGGGCATTCTTTTCTGATCCGTCTAATCTGAAAGAGATAACGCCACCCCACATGGATTTTAAGGTAACCTCCAGTCACCACGGAAATCATATTTATGCCGGACAAATTATTCGTTACACAGTTCGGCCGATTTTAGGAATACCTCTGAAGTGGTGTACTGAAATTACGCACGTAGAGCCATTGAAATATTTCATTGATGAGCAACGATCCGGACCCTACGCATTCTGGCATCATCAGCACCATTTTAAACAAATTGAGAACGGTGTGCTGATGGAAGATATCCTGACCTACAAAGTTCCGTTCGGTATATTAGGCGATATTGCCAATGCCATCATGGTGAGAAAAGAAGTGAATGAGATTTTTACCTATCGAAAGCGAATTCTTTCGGAGAAGTTTGGTTGACAAAAAAGGAAAAACAAAGTCTGCTAGCTATCTGAGCTGTCAGACTTTGTTTTTTAATGAGTGGAATGCGTCGATTTCTCTGTAAGCGATTTTATTTTTCCCGCTACAATCATCCAGTTTTCTTCAGCCTTTACCACATCTTCATCTGTTTCCAGATTGTCCTGCGTGATTGTTAGCGTAGATTCGTCGTCATAGTGCGAAATATGATACGTGACGTGCGCATAATTGTCTTCGTAGTCGTCGGTACCGGACATGGAGCTCCAGTAGCTATAACTTAATACCCGTTCCGGATTGATTTCAAGAATCGTCCCTTTGTCAATATAAGACTTGCCCTGCCATTCGCTGGTGAATGTAATCGGACTTCCTACTTTCCATTCCGATTCAGCATGTGTTCCATGTAAATACTGACTAATCATTGAAGGTTCTACAAGCGCCTGCCATATGTCTGCCGGGCTGGCATGAATGGCTGTAGAGGTGGTGGCAACGAGTTTTCTGTTCATAGTATTTCAGTTGATGGTTATACCTTATAAGATAGAAAAATCGTGCCATATTATAGCATATACCATTACGTATCAAGTCAGTTCTTTCATGTTGAAACACTTCTTCTTTCGTATCTACTGCTTCGTACCGACACTTTTCTGAATCTGATTATTATTTGTTTAATACAATATTGATTATAACTGTAAACAAGGAAAATTAGAAGTATACACCGGCTTTGATTCGTGCCCAAACATGTACATTCACGGACCACAAGTTTTTGGAGAATTTTCAGAGAAATGCAGAATCGCTATCAGATGACTAATACACGGAATAAATATCGATGACAGCTAGATTAGAATAAAAGATTCTGCTGCTCACGACGATCAGGTTTGGTGGCTAGCTGAGAAGGGGTTTTATCTGAGAGTAAATCAATGGAGCTTAGTTTCTCAGAAATAAGCAGATACGCTGTTTAAAGAATATAGATGATGGTTGTTTTTGCGTTTAACTTATTGATAATTAATATTTTATAAAATATACTATTTATATGTTAAATACTAAATAAAAGTATTAAAAGTAATTAGTGTATAATAAGTTAAGTATGTATTTGTATGTTTTTCTTATTATATTAATTTTATGTCTAGTATGTTGTGAAAGTATAAAAAGTATTAAACTTAATGAATGCTAAATACATTTTTAATGTATTTAGCATTCATACAATATGATTAGTAAGATACAGTAAAGCGCTTTTGAACGAACTGAGGCTTCTCGATTTCGTCAGCAATAGCTACTGCCAGATCCTCGACAGAAATAACACTTTTTCCCTTTTCATCTACCACAGGGTTGTCAAGACCTGTACGGTAAACACCTTTTCGGACGCCTGATGTTCCCGGGTGCATTTCAATAGCCGGACTTAAAAAAGTCCAATCGAGATCCTTTTCTTCTTTAAGTATATTGAGGTAGTCTCTCGCTGAAGAAGCGCCTGCTTTGTAGGCTTCGGGAAAATGAGGCGTATCTACAAGCTGAACCCCCGGAGCTACTTCCAGGCTTCCTGCTCCACCCACTACCAAAAGACGTTTTACACCGGATGATTTTACTGCAGCCTGAATCGTTTTAGATCCTTTCAGAAATGCGTTGTAGAGGTCGGGATTTGTCCATCCGGCATTGTAGGTGCTTACCACAGCATCGTGCCCTTTCAGCAGTTCAGCTAAAGCATTTTCGTCTGCGATATCCGCCTCCACAGCGTTGATAAGGTCGCTGCCGGCATCGATTTTGGATACATTGCGGGCAATAGCCGTTACAATGTGTCCGCGGCTGGTTAATTCAGTTAATACGTGGGCCCCAACGAAACCGGTGGCTCCGATAATTGCAATTTTCATTTTACGATTATTTATGTGATTTGAATGATTAATTAAATTTTTCAGAGAATTCAGCAAGTGTCATTTGTGCCAGACTTTCGGTCAGCGCTTTCTCAGCACTTTCATAAAGTGCATTCAGGTGCTGATTGATCTGCCTGCCAACGGGGCAATCAGGATTGGGTTGGTTGACAGCCTTGCCAAGTAAGTCAGTTTGCCGTACGGAAGCATATACATCTGCCATCCGGATTGCCGTCGCATTCAGAGCCAGACGTGATCCACCAGCTTTTCCCTCCTTGCTAAGAACAAAGCCTTTTTCGCGAAGGTTACTCAGTTCTTTTCGCACCAGCACCGGGTTGATATTGATACTGCCAGACAGAAATTCTGATGAAAGCCACTCCTCGGGAAACTTTGCAAGAAGTGTCAGGATATGTACTGAAATGGCAAACCTTCCATTACTCATACTGTAATTATTTTTGTTACAGTATGAATACATTCTGAATAAAAATTAAGTTCTGCTTAACAGGATTTTTTTGCGAAGGCTACTTATTGCTGCTCTCTGCGCATTAGAAACAGAAGCCAATGTTTAGGGGGCAAGGGAACTAAAAGGCAGCTCCGTTAAGGAAATGTTGCTTAGGCTGCCAGTCAGTAAATTGATTTTAGATTGCAGAAACGCCGCGAACGGCTATTGTTTTGGATGCTGAGAGAAGGTTGAAATTTGGCAAACATGGGATAATATTCAATACCGGTAGTTGATATTGAATTCATTTTTTGCTCGTAAATTATTGAGTGAGTGGGTTGTCGACGAACTTTAACAGTAGGATATGTTTTTTATATGTCTGTAAAACAGAAAGTTATAACTTAAATAATATAATACTATTAATACATTTTATACTTTTAATTATTATTCTTTGTATAAAACATAATAATTGTATGCATTTATATGGGATATTATACTTTTAATAAGCTAATACAATTAATATGTATAAAAAGTATTTAAAGGTGTATACTTTAAAACCTGTTATATAGTACTGTAATTTTAATACTATTTAACAGGTTCATATGTATTTTAAGTACGTATCTTATTATACTTTTTTCTTGCTGTCCAGAGATATTAGATTGTGAGAATCGGTAAAGCAAAGTAGCGTACAGAAGAAGGCTGTGTGTAACATTTGAGAGGGTATGGCGCCCCAGTCTTCCTGCATGGACGAACCAAAGATCAGCAGTATCATTATAAAAGCGCCGGCTATAAGGGCTTGCCTTGTGAGTAGTCCGACCAGGAGCAAAATGCCTGTTAAAAATTCTGCAATGGGCAGTGCATAACTGAAAGGAATAACCAATGAGGCGGGAAGCATTGTATTCTCAAATTTGGAAAGCATCCAGTTGCTGAATCCTGCCAGTTTGGGTAACCTGACAAGTCCATGTCCGAACATGCTCATGGCTACAGCTGTACGGGCGAGAAAAAACGCCCAATGGGCCGAAGAAAAAGACATAATAGAGATGTTTGAGTAAAATGTTATTTGATGATCGTAAGTCCGCCTTTAAAGGTTTTGGCGGTATACTCGATAAGATAATAATACTGCCCTGCATTTAAGTCGGTAGGACACCAGTTCTGACCCGGTTGATCGGTAAAATAAACCTGCTTTCCCCAACGGTTATAGACAACAATCTGTTTGAATTGATTATCACAGTTGCCAACCGGCAGGTTTCTGAGGACAAGACAATCATTTTTGCCATCGTTATTGGGCGTAATCACGTTCGGTATTTCCGGCATTTCAAAAGTATCGTCTGTGATAACGGTAAGCTCTACCGTGGTGGTATCTGTTGCTGATGCACAGTTCTTATCCTGTGCGATAAAATCTATCAAGAATACCCGGCTGTTTTCTCCCTGCATCACCCGGCATTCGGGCGACCAGCTGTATGGGCTCGTAAGTGATCTTGTACCTGAGATGTTGTCGAAAGCCATTCCTGCATCATGCAGGTCAAATCCCCGGCCTGTCGCCGTTAAACTGATCGCGTTGGTATCAACGTCCATAGCCGTTACATTGAATTGAATTGTGCCCGATTTACCAATATGGTATGAAATGTTTTGCGACGAAAGATCTGTGGAAATGGACGGAGGGGTATTTGGCGATTCCTGAACGATAAAATAAACAGGTCTTGACACAGGGAGTGGATTGCCCTCGCATCGCATGTCTTCAAGTATAAAATCGACAGCGAGTGTGTCTCCTTTACGTGCGTGGCAGGGGGGCGTCCACGAAAAATTTTGCTGTACAGTTTCCTTTCCGGACGCTTTTTGAAAGCGCATACCCTGGCTGGTAAGCGCAAAACCCGCACCACGTGCGTAGAGCTCCAGCTCATCTTTGTCAATGTCTTTCCCGTATACCGTGAAATTGACCGGCTCGCCCGCGGTGACATTCACATAGTCTGAGGGTAAAGAAGTAGTAATGGCCGGCGGATTATTGTTGCTGTTTTCCCGGCGAATGTAAATTGTAAGCGTATCTGTAAGCGGGGTAGGGCAACTGGCATCCTCCGCTACAAGTTCGAGACGGATCGGCCGATTGCCATAGGTTACGAAACAGTCGTCCAGACATACTTCAAAGCGCATAGTATCTTTTGAAGTAGTGGTGGCAAATTCGGCAGGAAGCAGGCTGAAATAGTCTCTGGTATTATTTACCGCACTTCCATAGACCCTGATTTTGTCGTTGAGTGAAGGATCTACAACCATGACTTCGAAGCAATTCGGGTCATTTTTTGTCAAAGTAATGATCTCATTTTCTTTATACAAGATGTTTTTACCGGCTGGTCTGTATAGTACTGTGGGAGCCTCCATTTTGGGGCAGTCCACGACCTTAAGCTGGAAATCTCTGGTAAGCGAACCGATTCTCACTTTATTTCTGTATTCATCTACCTGAACTGCAAATACATATAGTCCTGTTGCGCCGGGCGTGACCGAAAGCATTCCTGTTCTGCTATTTACGGTAAGGGGCTTTGGACCGGGGATTACGTTGGATATGGAAATCCCATCTACGAAAGTTAATCTGGGGAAATTGGAGGATCCACGTCCCGGAGCACTTGGTTGCTCTTTCGTTGAAAATCCCTGCATGGGCGTGATGAGAGTATACACCAGACTGTCGCCGTCAGCATCTGTGCCGCCGAAATTGAAATTGAACGGCGTGTTGATACAGGCATAATCACCCTCAATCAAAGGAAATACCGGCGATGAATTATTGAATTTTACATTGTTTCTTGACAGCGCTGGAAATTCAAGATAAAACAGGCTTCCTGCGTCTCCCGGATCTTTGATATTTGTAATTGTGCCATTTCTGCAACATCTGTCCCAGGTCATGTAGTAACCCTGGGGATCGGAAAAACTTTCGGTATTTACAATTGCATCCAGTGCATATGTGATACTATATGTCTGCAAATCTGATATTACACAGGATGGATTGGTGTAACTGACCAATTTTCGTTCTATTTTTGGAGCCTGAAAATAAGCAACAGGCACGTTGTCACGTTTTCGGAATATGTAAATGACAACTACCGAATCTTCGGCTGCGGGATTCCCATTCCTGGAGTCGAAGTACATCGTTAGCCCCATGCGGTAATTATACATGGAATTCCTGTTTTCGGTAATAAACAATTGACCGCCAACAATATGGGTTGCCTGTGCATATAATGAGGAAAGGAGAATCAGAAAAAGGAGAGTAAACTGATTTTTCATGGCCGCTAAGAAGGAGTAAAGGTTTTCCGGATAACTATTCGGTTTAGGTTATATTAATAAAAAGGATGTCTAAGAATAATAAGTATGAGCACGTTGAAATTACTGATTTCGCGGCAGAAGGCAAATGTATATTCAAATCTGAGGACGGTGTTATTTTTGTAGAAGGCAATGTTGCTCCCGGTGACATTGTAGATCTGGAAGTCGTCAGAACAAAAAAGAAACTGAAAGAGGCGATTGTAACCAAAGTCCATTCCAAATCATCACTACGTACAGATCCGTATTGCCTGCATCATCTTGTGTGTGGTGGTTGTAAGTGGCAGCATATTGGCTATGAACACCAGCTGCGTTTCAAGCGGCAGCAGGTGGTTGACCATTTTGAAAGGATAGGTCATATCAAAAATGTGACGATTAATGAGATCAAGGCTGCTCCATCCACAGAGTATTATCGTAACAAGTTGGAATTTACGTTTTCGAACTGGCGCTGGCTGACGAAGGACGAAATGAATTCTGGTGAGCAGTTTACAAAAAATGCGCTGGGCTTTCACGTTCCTAAAAGATTCGACAAGATTTTTACAGTTAATCATTGCCATCTTCAGCCTGATCCTTCCAACACAATCAGGAACTCGTTGCACCATTTTGGAGAGCTTCATGGCATTCCTTACTACGACGTACGTTTTAATGTAGGTACACTCCGTAACGTGATTATCCGTACAGCCAATTCTGGCGACATCATGGTGATTGTCCAGTTCGGAGCACAGGACGACGAAGCGATTGAAAAAGTGATGGAATATATGCTTAAAACCCATCCTGAAATCACTTCCCTCAACTATATCGTAAATCTGAAAGGAAATGATTCCTACCAGGATCAGGAAGTGATTCATTACGCGGGAGAAAAGGCGATCCGTGAAACAATGGAGGATCTGACGTTTTTGGTTGGCCCTAAATCTTTTTATCAGACAAACTCGGCACAAGCTTACACTTTGTTTGATATTACCCGCGAGTATGCGG
Source organism: Dyadobacter luteus (assembly GCF_003383615.1). Classification (GTDB taxonomy): domain Bacteria; phylum Bacteroidota; class Bacteroidia; order Cytophagales; family Spirosomataceae; genus Dyadobacter; species Dyadobacter luteus. The sequence goes on along the minus strand of NZ_QNUL01000001.1, from coordinate 116,508 downwards.
GACTGACTGGCAACGAGTCGGTGTATGATTTATATACTGGAACAGGAACCATCGCTAACTTCGTGGCAAGAAGAGCTAAGAAGGTAGTAGGTGTGGAATATGTGGAAGCTGCTGTTGCAGATGCGCGTATTAACTCGCAGATCAATGGTATTACCAATACTTCATTTTATGCCGGTGATATGCGTCATATTATGAATGAAAGCTTTTTGAAAAAGCATGGCAGACCTGATGTGATTATCACTGACCCTCCGCGTGCAGGGATGGATCAGCCGGTTGTAGAAACAATATTGAAAGCAGCTCCTGACCGTATCGTATATGTGAGCTGTAATACCGCAACGCAAGCGCGGGATTTAGCTTTAATGGCGAACGATTATGCAGTTGTAAAAGTGCAACCTGTAGACATGTTCCCGAATACGCACCACGTAGAGAACATTGCACTGCTGGAGAAAAGGAACTGATTACCAGCATGGGGAGAAGGGCAGGGGCATTGCTTAAACCCCATGCCTCTCTCTCTCTGCCCTTTACCCAAAGCCCATCAAAACGGAGGCTCGTCGTTAGGGCCTTTATAATCGAAGTTACTGAGGTCGTTCGCACGGCTTCTCAGCGTTCCACTTGCCGCGGGCGATGCGCTTTCAAAGGATGCAATCGGATTGTTTGTCACGATGGGCCTGTCAACTGCATAAGGTGCGGGCGCAAACTGCGCATCGAGATCTGCGAATTTGGTATACTTACCAATAAATCTCAACTGAATTGTATCCAGAGAACCAGCCCGGTTTTTAGCAAGAATTACCTCACCAACACCAGCTACCGAATTTCCTGCTTCATCTTCCGTAATGCCATAATATTCAGGCCTGTACAGGAATATTACCATATCGGCATCCTGCTCAATAGAACCTGATTCCCTCAAATCTGATAGCTGAGGTCTTTTTTCTCCACCGCGCGTTTCCACTGCACGACTCAACTGAGACAGGGCAATTACCGGCACGTCAAGTTCTTTGGCAAGGTTTTTCAGAGAGCGTGAGATCATCGCAATTTCCTGTTCACGGTTACCTGCACCTTTACCCCCTGTATCCCCGGTCATCAGCTGGAGGTAGTCAATCACGATCATTTGTATATCGTGCTGAGCTTTTAACCTTCTGCATTTGGCACGCAGTTCCAAAATACTAAGAGCTGGTGTATCATCAATATAAATCGGCGCGTTGGTCAGCTTGTGAATACGATGGTGCAATTGCTCCCATTCATGTGGTGCAAGACTTCCTTTTCTGATTTTTTCACTGTCAATTTCAGCCTCAGCAGAGATAAGCCTGTTCACCAGCTGTACCGAGGACATTTCGAGAGAGAATATGGCAACAGGAATATTGAAATCCACCGCTGCGTTGCGTAGGGACGATACTACGAAAGCCGTTTTCCCCATACCTGGACGTGCTGCCAGAATCATCAATTCAGTTTTTTGCCATCCGGATGTTAAACGATCCAGAGCGCTGAAACCTGAGGGAACACCTGTAAGTCCGTCTGTATTGTTTTTCTTCTGATCCAATTCTTCCAGAGCCTGACGCATGAGAGCACCCATATCCGAATAATTCTTCTTGATATTGGATTCAGATATCTGGAACAGAGCTTGTTCAGTTTTATCAAGAAGCCGAAAAACGTCAGTAGTATCTTCAAAAGCATCTCGTATTATCTCTGAAGATATTTTGATAAGTTCTCTCTTGATGGCTGCCTGAGAAATGATACGAGCGTGAAATTCGATGTTGGCAGCCGAGTTGACTCTCGACGTCAGCTCCATAATATAAGCTGCGCCACCTATCATTTCCAGTTCACCGGTGCTCCGTAACTTACTGGTTACCGTAAGCATATCTATAGGCTCGGAATCAGCAAAAAGCGTAATTATGGCACTGTAAATTCGCTGGTGCGATTCTTTATAGAAACTATCTGGTTTCAGAATGTCGGCAACGTCAGTCAGTGCGTCTTTTTCTATCATTAATGCTCCCAGAATAGCTTCTTCCACATCAACAGCCTGTGGAGGTAGTTTACCGAAGTTCTGGTCATTGCCAGTAAGTCTGGCAGGGCCAGGCCTGCGCGATGAAGCAGCTTGCCGGGGAGCGTTTTTTGCTGAATTATTATTTTCCATATTACCACAAAATTAAGCATAACAGGGCAGTGAGAAAAGGAGAAGGCGACAAGTATTTTTTTGAGCCGGATATAAAAAATGGAAGGGCTGATTATGAATCACTTGTCAGTTTTTGATTCAGATTATAGTTTTTTCTTGCAACAGGTGAAGCTATAGAAAGAACCCATTTGTGGCAAATCTTGGTTATTATTACTAAATTTTACAATATTTATAAAACACTAAACCAATTATTCATTTGCTGGAAAAAATCATCACTCTCGAAGACATTTCAATGGTCGATTTTCTTGGAATACACAATTCCAATATCAAGGAAGTTGCAACCGCTTTTCCCGGGAGTAAAATAATTTCAAGAGGTAACGAAATCAGGATCCAGGGCACCGCGCCGGAGATCATGCGAATTACTGATGTCATGGATTCACTGATCGCTCATTACCAGAAGTATGGAAAAATAACTCCGGAGAATGTTAGGATTTATCTTAACGGAGTCACACTACCGGCCAGTTCCAAAACTGCTGAGGACGATGATGACGTAATTATATATGGTAACAAGGGGCTGGTTATCAAAGCAAAAACGGCTAATCAGAAGTTGCTGGTTGACAGGGCTTCGAAGTTTGATCTGGTGTTTGCAGTTGGACCGGCGGGAACAGGAAAAACTTATACGGCTGTAGCTATTGCAGTTAAGGCATTGAAAAACAAGGAGGTCAGGAAAATCATCATCACCAGACCTGCCGTTGAAGCAGGGGAGAACCTGGGTTTTTTACCGGGCGATTTGAAAGAAAAAATAGATCCGTATTTACGACCGATTTATGACGCGCTTGATGATATGATCGCCCCGGAAAAGCTGAAGCTGTATCTGGAGTCACGCGTAATCGAAATTGCTCCCCTTGCTTACATGCGTGGACGAACATTGAACAATGCATTTATTCTGCTGGATGAGGCGCAAAATACAACGCCTATGCAGATGAAGATGTTCCTGACCAGAATGGGGCCAAGTTCAAAGGCAATTATTACCGGCGATAAATCTCAGATTGATTTACCCAAGAATCTGAAATCGGGATTAACGGATTCTATTCAGGTTTTGAAGGGGATTAAGGGAATCAGTTTTGTAGAGCTGGATGGATCCGATGTGGTTCGTCATCGTCTTGTTCGTGATATATTGGCAGCTTATGAAAAATCGGAGCAGTAGTAGATTTCTGACAGTTTTATTGTCAGCACTTTGTGCTACTTCTCTGGTAGCGCAGCAATCAGAAGTTCCCCTGAAACGCTGCGCTACTGATTATCTTGATTCTATACGGATCCGTAATAATCCGTCACTGCTTCATATCAGAGAGAAAACGGAGGAGGCGATTCAGGATCATCTATATCAAAAATCAAATAACTTTCGCATTGCTTCTGATGTTGTTGTCACGATACCTGTGGTAGTGCATGTGGTGCATAATCGTCGTGACGGACAAATTGGTGGTGCCAATAACAGCAATATTTCCGACGAGCAAATCGCCAGTCAGATCGAAACGCTGAATGAAGATTACAGCAATACATCAGGTTATCAGGGTTTTTATACAGGGACGCATGCTGTAGATACTGGTATCCGTTTCAAATTGGCAGGCGTCGTAAGAACCTACGATTCCCGGCAGTCTTTCAGCGTACAAACTTCAGATAAAGAACTTGCCAAAGCTTCACCTCCGTGGGCTACCAATAAGTATTTGAATATATGGGTTTGCGAGCTTTCAGCTGAATATCTGGGGATCGCGCAAAGTCCGACGGTAACAGAAATCAATCCTCAAACCAACGGGCTTGTAACCAGTGAAGATGAGGCGATTGATCCTTTAACTGATGGTGTAATTATTGGCTGGCGGTATTTTGGCCGGAATCAGCCTGCAAATACAAGTAGTTTTTATAACCTTGGACGAACCACCACACACGAAATAGGTCATTGGTTGGGTTTGCTGCATATCTGGGGACGTACAATTTGCGGAACTGATTATTGCGACGATACACCAAGGGCGGAAACGTCTTACCTACCCGATACACCTGTGTGCGGTGAGGTGTATTCCAACTGCGAGGGCAGGCCATCGCGCAACATGATTGAGAATTACATGGATTATTCTCCTGATCGCTGCATGAGCGTGTTTACAAATGATCAGAAGAAAAGAATGCATGCCGTCCTGGCTGTGAGTCCGCGTCGTGCTCAGTTAGTTGCGTATGCTACAAGTACAGAAAACAGGCTTTCTGTTGAAGTGTATCCCAATCCCGTGGGAGATTATCTTCAGGCCAATGTCTATACTCCCAATTATGCTGATTTTCGCCTCAGTGTATTCAATGACAAGGGTGTCCAAATGATCGGCGAAACATACAATCAGACTTATATCAACGTGAAAAACTTACCATCCGGTGTTTACATTCTTCGTGTAACCAGCGGTTCAGAAACTGTAAGTAAACGTTTATTAGTCAGATGATAACATGCTTTCACGTACGCCGTTTGTAAGTCCTGTCCTGAGTTTCATGACAGGAGTCCTTCTTGGAGAATACTTTTTTCGGGATTCACATCTTACGCTACTGATTTTGGAAGTAGCCACATGTGCTCTTCTATTTGCTCTGGTTACAATTGTGCTTCTGAGGAGACAGGCCAAGGGGAGTCTCATCCTGCTTTTTTTCCTGCTGTCAGGTGCACTGGCAGTGTCCTTTCAAAACGATTGGTTAGATCAGGATCAGGCGCTTTTTGAAAAACAAGATTGCGAGGTATATACAGCCATAATTAGCTCTCTACCGGAAAAGCGTACAAAGAACTTTCGATACGAAATTCGGATTGATCAGTACAAGTCCGGCACTAACTGGAATCACTGCGACATAAAGGCGCTGATGACTATTCCTCTTGATGCGGTTCTTGTACCACAGCCGGGCAATCGTGTTTTGGTGATCGGCTCTCTGGATCGTCCATCTCAGCCACTCAACCCGGATGAATTTAACTACCCTCTGTATCTGAGAAACAAAGGAATAGTATGGGTGGATTATCTGCAGAATGGAACCTATCAAATCATTGACTCCGATAACAGTCTTTCTCAACTTCGTAGCTGGAGTTTTTCTATGTCCGGCTGGGCCGATCAGGTTTTCAGAAAACAGATTAAGGATGACGAGTCTTATGGTTTGGTAAAAGCCATGTTGCTGGGGCGCAGAGACGATCTGAGATCAGAACAGGTTGATAATTACACAATTTCAGGTACAGTACACATTCTATCTGTGTCCGGGATGCACGTGGCTATTATTTTCCTGGTGCTGAGTAAGTTACTGGGGTGGGTAAAAAAGTTGCCTGGAGGAAGATTGATTTATCTGTTATTAATCGTGGCAAGTCTCGGATTTTATGCTTTGGTTACTGGTTTACCTCCATCTGTTCAGCGCGCCACACTGATGTGTGTCATTTTCGTAATTGCTGAAACATTCAGCCGGAAGCAGCAGTCTGTCAATACCTTGGCCATTTCGGCTCTTTTGATTCTTGTTTTTGATCCGCATGCCTTATTCGACATTGGTTTTCAGCTGTCCTTTCTGGCTATGGCCGGCATTTTTCTCTTCTATAAGCCGATTGCGGATATATGGCAACCGACTGGTCGTATCAGTGCATTTTTGTGGGAAATTACGGTGTTGTCCTTTGCAGCTCAGTTGGCAACCTTTCCTTTGAGCTTATACTATTTTCACCAGTTCCCGACTTATTTCTGGCTTGTCAATCCATTTGTCATCTTTTTTACAAATATTCTGCTGCCTGCTTCGATGGTGTTATTACTCGTTAGTATTATTCCGATCGAATGGTTACAGTTTCTACCAGAACAGGCCGTATACTTCTCTGCTTACCTGACAAACATCTCAGTGGCCATTCCTAAGTATTTGCCGGGATACGTCCTCACAAATTTGCATCTGGATCATCTTGAAGTTGTTATGTTATACCTGCTTATGCTCATTGTATGGTACTCATTGGAAAGCAGGCAACTAAAAATACTTCAATACAGCCTGTTTCTCACAGTCATTTTTGTAATGTATTCTGTTTCGCAAAGCGTACAGCTTTTCTATTCACCGGCTGCAATTATTCATTCAATTCCCAGACATTCCGTTGTAAGTTTCAAAAATGGTGATCAGCTTTATGTTATGAGCGACAGTGCTTTTGTGAATGATAAGGATGCTTATAATTTCCGCATTGCAAATTATGCAATCAATCATGGTGTGCTGAATACCGTATATCTGTACCAGTCAGATAAATTGAACGATGCTGCCCCGGCATTTCTAAAGTGCCCATATGGGGAACTTGCCCTGTGGAATGGCAGACTTTTCACGAGAGGGAAATTTATTCGGGACAGCAACATTGATTATCAGGTCGTGACGAACGGTATGCCACCTAACGATATTTCATCACAGTCGCTGGTGATGCTGGGAGGGGAGATCAGATACAAACGAGCAGATCAATGGAAGGAATATCTGCTTGCTAATCAGATTCCTTTCTATGATCTGTCAGAAAAAGCCTACTGGGTTCCGGAATAAATACCCGAAATTTCACTCGTAATCTTTCTGTCCCACGCTGCCTGAGCCGAAGCATTTAAACCATGACCAGTTTCTCCGTCGTAAGCCTCCTGTTCCCGATTCATTTCCCGGTAGGTTTCAAGAAATTGATATTGTATTTCACTGTCGAAATCGTCTATTGTGAGCTCTGCTTTGATCAGATTTTTCTTGAACCGTTCTACAACAATACGGGTTACATCGAAATGAAGCTGCTCGTGCCGGAGTGTGCCTGCATTCCGTGACTCAGGCCGGCCCCAGGACATACTTTTTACCATAAAGATTTTAAGTCCTATTTCTACAACGAGGTCGTCGCCTTTGGGATAGGATTTTCCTTCATAAGCAAAGCTGGTAAAAACCGCGGCAGCATAACGGCTTCCGGGCTTGCTGCTCTGTCCGCGGAAATCAGCCCAGATGAGCGGTCTTGCAGAGTCGTAAAAGACAGTATCCCTGTCATTCCTGTTTCTGATTTCCTTAAAGACCAATACCAGATTTCGGGCCAGTGAAGGCGTTTTACCTGCATTCGTGTTCATCCAGTTGGTGAAATGAACAAGTGTCTGATTGAGAATCTGTTCCGCTATTTTTTCATAATATGGATCGTTCTCCGGCCGGGTGTAATTGGCGGAAGTCTGGTAGCTGGTGAGCTCAACTGGCTGCATATTCCTATACCAGCGGAAGGATACATCTAAGGTGATTTCACCTGTAACCTTGTTGGGCCCAGCCTTTTTTTCATTGATCCTGAAATCTTTAACTGTGATGTAAAGAGGAAGATAAGTCTGATTATTTTTGGGAGCCGTGAACGACCAATGTGTCAGCATTTCCTTTTCGATTGAAGAGGCGAAAGATAATGACGCTTCCTGCCCACCGCTGATCACACGACCAATCCCGGCACCTGGCGATTTTCTTTTGTCTTCGACTTCCTGAACAAAAAATTTATAGGATTTAAGCAGGGCAGGAGATTGTTTCTGCAGTTTGAGTGTTACCTTATTTGTCTGTGCAAATACCGGTCTTGCGCATAGTAGCATAAGTACCGGGATCAGCAGCATTTTAATGTGAGACAGTAATGTATATTGAATCCAAATCATCATTTTTCTAAGTTTGCAGCTCAATTCAAGTTTATAACCGCAATGACATTACCTACAACGAATTTTAAGCCGGAATTTGATGATATTTTTATGGAGTTGGCAAAAAATCTTGCGCAACGTTCACATTGTATCAAAGCTCAGGTCGGTGCGGTACTTACAAAAGATACGAGAATTATATCAATAGGTTACAACGGGCCACCTGCCGGTACACACAACTGCGATGAAGAGTTTCCGGAAACGGGTTGTCCGCGTGATGCAAAAGGCAGTTGCTCGCTTGCTTTGCACGCCGAGCAGAATGCAATTTTGTTTGCAGTAAAAAATGGTTCAAATATTGAAGGTTCCACTCTTTTTGTCACATTAGCCCCGTGCATTGCGTGTGCAAGAGTAATTTATACAATGAAGATCAAAAAGGTGATTTTTTTACATTCTTACGCCGCATACAAAGGTATTGCCGTAGAAGAAGGAGTGGAGTTCCTGAAGAGATTCGGAGTGGAAGTGGAGCATTATAAGCCGTAGGCTTATAATTATAAATGAAAAGTTAAGAATTAGGAATGAAGAATCAACCACAGCTAATTCTTCATTCCTAATTTATAACTCCTAATTTCCTCAGTGATGCACTCCGCCTTCGCCATGTACGTGACCGTGGCTGATTTCTTCTGCAGTTGCAGGACGAATAGATAATATCTGTCCTTCGAAGTGCATTTCTTTTCCTGCGAGCGGGTGGTTGAAGTTCATTACTACAACTTCCTCTTTTACCTCTAAAACCTGACCGTGCATACGTTCTCCGTCTTCGTTGGTCATCGGAATAAGATTGCCGACCTGAAGAAGCTCATCCTGGTTCACGTCTTCCATTTGAAATACCTGTTTTGGCAATTCAACAACAGCTTCTTCGTCGTATTCACCATAACCTTCTTCGGGTTCTACAGTGAAATCGAATGTATCACCCACTACAAGTCCTTCTATCTGGTTTTCGAAGCCTTCCGGAAGACCGCTGATACCTTGTATGAAATACATCGGATCCTCTTCCGTTACTACTTCTACCACATCCATTTCGCCATCTGTGTCGGGAATGCGCAGGCTATATGTTAACGCAATCACGTTATTTTTTTCAACTTTCATTTGCTTGTCTGATTAAAATATTGATTGTTGTAAAATAATTGTTCCCGGTGGTTGGCAGTAGCCATTGTGGCAGCAAACGTACAGCTATTTTATTAAAATATCAGGGAAATGAACTTTTTAGCACACTTATTACTGTCAGGAAACAGGGAAGGAATTATAATGGGTAATTTTGTCGGGGATTTTGTAAAAGGACTTCTCACGGAGGAAAAAACATCTGACTGGAATCCGGAGTATGTAGCGGGACTGAGATTACATCGGTTTATAGATTCCTTCACGGATACACATCCGATCGTACGCGAGGCCAGGAAAAAGATTGCTGAAAAGCATGGTCGACTGTCAGGAATTATCGTTGATATTTACTTCGATTACTTTTTAGCGAAGTTTTTTATGGACTTTTGCAATGAAACGCTCTGGAAGTATTCGCACCGGATGTATAGCCTGATCGAAAAGAATGAATATCTGATTCCCGAGGAAATGATACCGATGGCAAGGGGAATGATACGGCAGGACTGGCTCAATAGTTACAATTCATTTGAAGGTATTGATCTGACCTTTAGCCGTATGTCGCGCAGAGCAGGTTTTATGGCTCCTATCCGAGACGCGGTGAACGAGCTCAGGTTCAATGAGTTATTTTACGAGGAAAAGTTTATGACCTTTTTCCCTGAACTTAAAGTGGAATCTGAGCGCTTCATAGCAGAACATAATCAGTTTAACAATAAGAATCATTAGTACCTATGGCTCAATCGCCTGATGTTGCTTTAAAAGAAATTAAAAGTAAAAAGTATAAACCGCTCTATTTCCTGCATGGAGATGAGCCTTTTTATATTGATAGTATTGCTGAAGAACTCGAAAAACGTGTTGTTCCGGAGTCGGAGAAAGGTTTTAATCAGTTTATATTATACGGGAAAGATACGGATGTGGCTGGCGTACTGAGTTACGCCAGAAGATTCCCCTTTATGGCTGAACGACAGCTTGTATTGGTAAAGGATGCTAACAAGCTGGGCGGTATAGAACAGAAGGAACAGCAAACGCGCCTGGAGGAATATGCTTCTAATCCACTGAGCAGCACAGTATTGGTGTTCTGCTTTCAAAGTAATGCCGATGAACGCAAATCATATATCAAAGCTTTCAATACGCATGGGCTGGTGGTTCAGTCTAAAAAGATGTATGATAATAAGTTACCTGAATGGGTGGCTTCGTTCTGTCAGTCTGAAGGCGTGAAAATAAGCCCGAAGGCAATCCAGATGATCGTCGATAATATTGGCAACGACCTGAAAAGATTGACCAATGAGATCAGGAAAATCATGGTTAATCTTAATCCCGATCAGGGTATTGATGCAGAGGCGGTGGAGCGGTTTATCGGAATCAGCAAAGAATACAATGTTTTTGAATTTCAGAAAGCATTGGCAAACCGTGATGCATTGAAAGCAAATCGTATTGCCGCGTATTTTTCAGCCAATTCGAAGGATAATCCGTTGGCTCCGATTTTGATTATCCTGTATAATTTTTACGCAAAAGTACTTTTAACGCACGCAAGTAAGGATAAATCGGAAAAGGGACTTGCCGCAGAGCTGGGAGTGAATCCTTTTTTTGTCAAAGATTATAACCATGCTGCCCGCAACTACCCTATGGCGAAAGCGGCCAATGTGATTCAGTATCTTCGTGAAGCGGATGCGCGCATGAAAGGTTTGGACGGAGTGTCGATTCCGGAATCAGAATTACTGAAGGAGCTTGTATTCAAGATTATTCATTAGAAGCAAGACATCTATCCCCGAAAAAGCAGTTTCCGGGGATAGATAACACGATTATACGGCAACTACCTCCACCTTGCGTTCTCCGATCTGTTGGCGCCACATTGCATAGTAGAGGCCTTTTTCAGCCAGCAGGGTAGTGTGGCTACCCGTTTCAACAATTTTGCCTTTTTCGAGTACATAAATACGATCAGCATGCATAATGGTTGAAAGCCTGTGTGCAATCATCACCGTGATATGCTGACGCTGGTCGGTAATATTTCTTATCGTATTAGAGATTTCTTCCTCTGTAAGTGAATCCAAAGCAGAAGTTGCTTCGTCAAAGATCATCAGGTTCGGATTTCTTAGCAACGCACGTGCAATAGACAAACGTTGTCTTTCACCGCCAGAAAGTTTCAATCCTCCCTCACCGATTACTGTCTCGATGCCATTTTCTGCTCTTGCCAGCAGATTGTAGCAAGCTGCTTTGTGAAGCACGTCGTTGATCAGTTCATCAGATGCTTCGGGATTGACAAATAAAAGATTCTCTTTAATTGTTCCCGAAAACAACTGCGTATCCTGTGTTACGAAACCTATTTTGTGACGCATTTCATCGAAATCAATCAGATTGCCATCTAAGCCGTTGTAAAACAACGTCCCGTTGATAGGGTGATACAAACCGACAAGCAATTTTACCAGGGTAGTTTTGCCCGATCCTGAAGGACCTACAAACGCAATAGTTTCTCCTTTTTTAACTTCAAAGGAAATATCTTCCAGTGCGGGCCGGGTGGCCGACTGATGTTGAAAATGCACATGATCAAATCGTAATGCATTGATTTCATGAATAATATGAGGATTGACCGGCTTTCTTTCTACAGGTCTTGCGAGCAGTGTTTGCAGATTTCCCAAAGAAGCTTCAGCCTCCCTATAGGAAAGGATTACGTTACCAAGTTCCTGCAACGGACCAAAAATAAAGAAAGAATAAAACTGCATCATCATCATTTGTCCCACTGTAATCTGTTCATGAAAAACATAAAACAGCAAGGCGAACATAATGCACTGTTGAAGGAAGTTAACGAATGTTCCCTGTATGAAGCTGATAGACCTGATACTTTTAACCTTATTGAGTTCCAGTTTCAGTATCTTAAACGTAGTGGTATTTAGTCTCGAAATTTCCTGAGAGGTTAAGCCCAGACTTTTGATAAGTTCGATATTACGTAGCGATTCGGTCGTAGATCCGGCCAGAGCGGTGGTTTGCTTCACGATGTTTTTCTGTATTCCTTTGATTTTCCTGCTCAGAATGCTTGTAAGTACTGCCAGTACTACAGATCCAATCAGATAAATCAGTGGCAACATTGGGCTGAGTTTGAATGCGACGATGACTACAAACACGATTCCGACTAAGGTTGCGAAAAGGACGTTCACGAAATTGGTAATGAATTTTTCGCAATCGGCTCTCACTTTTTGTAAAACGGATAAAGTTTCCCCGCTTCTCTGATCTTCAAAATCCTGGAAGGGCAGGCGTAGGGCGTGTTTCAGGCCATCGGTATAAAGGCTCGCACCGAATTTCTGAATGACAACATTCACTACATAATCCTGAAAAGCCTTGGCGATACGTGAAACCATGGCAGTACCGATCAGCAGCAGCAAACCGATTACTACTCCTTTGAAATATTCATTATTCAGCCCGCTGTCTCTGAATTCTTTAGCCTTATTTGCGAATGGGTCAATCAGATAATTACCAAGAATGTAAGGGCTTAATAATGAGAATATCTGGTTAACAGCTGCCAGCAAAAGTGCCAGCAGAATAAGCAATTTATAATTGCTTAGGTAGCGTAATAATAGTTTCATGATGTGGTGATTTGTGCGAGCTGGTGGAGACTCGTCCAGAGGATAAACTAAAAGAAGAGGAATAAAATTCTCTGTAAAAGAAAAAAGGCACCCTTTGAGGTGCCTTTGTAGCGGGGAGCAGAATCGAACTGCCGACCTTAGGGTTATGAATCCTACGCTCTAACCATCTGAGCTACCCCGCCGTAATCGTGGTGCAAAAGTATGTTAAATAATATTAACATGCAATCGTTTTGGTAAAATATTCGTTAAAAAAAATATTTGAAGAAAAAGCGAAGTGAACTATGCTGCTTTATCTAATTGAATTATGCTATATTACAACTTTTAAATCCGTGTATAAGGCGTATGCTGGTTCTTGCTAACCCTATTTCTTTTTGACAGTATGGAAAAGTATAAATTTGTAACTGAGTATGAATTGAGATCATCTCCTAAAGTATTGTTTCCTTATATATCCACACCGTCGGGTTTAGAACAATGGTATGCTGAGAAGGTGACTGTTTTACCTGATCATCGGTTTGACTTCCAATGGGATGGCGAAAGTCATATCGTCAGACAGACAAGTCTCCGTATTAATAAGGCGGTAAAATTTGAATTTGAGCACACCAGTGACGATGATCTGGATAATGATCATGTGGAACTAAAACTTGAAGTTAGTGAGTTAACCCAGACAACGTTTCTTCGAATCGTTGATTATTCGAAGAATAAGGATGAAGCGGAGCTTGCTTCACTTTGGGACGGATTTTTAGACAATCTTAGAGAAATAGTAGGGAGTTGATGAAAAAGCTTGATAAGCTTATTTTTATGTCCTTTTGGGGACCTTTTATAATTACAATGTCGGTTGTGGTCTTCGTTTTTCTAATGAGGATCATGATTTTTTATATTGATGATTTTGTTTCAAAGGATCTTGGACTGATAGATTACGCACGTTTGTTTTTCTATTTCAGTCTGATAACTGTCCCGACTGCCTTGCCTTTGGCTATGCTGCTGTCTTCCCTGATGGCATTCGGTAATCTGGGAGAGTTTTTTGAGCTTACTGCCATTAAGAGTGCGGGTATATCTATAGTGAGGGCTATGGCTCCGCTGTTTATCATCGCTGTCGGAATCAGTATATTTTCCTTTTTCTTCAACGACAGGGTTTCCCCCTGGGCGAATCTGAAAGGGTACAGTCTGTTATATGATATCAAAACCGCAAAGGCGACGCTGAAGATCAAGGATGGAATTTTCTATAATGATTTGCCTGGGTATAGTATCAAGGTAGACAAGAAGGAGGACAATGGTAAGCTGGTCGGGATGGTGATCTACAAACATTCCAACAGGTCCTACGAGCTGGGTAATACGGAAATTATTCTGGCGGACTCGGGTCGTATGTATTCCATTAATGAAAACCGGTATCTGGTTATTGAGCTTTACAATGGTACACATTACACGGAGGTGGTAAACTCGGGGGCGTCAGGATCATATATTTCTTCTCCTTCGGCTTCCACTGCTGTGGTACACAATTTTCAGCGCGATGCTTTCAAACATTATAAGCTGACGGAGAGTTTATCTTCCTTCGGAATGAAGAGGACGGATGAAGGACAGTTCAAATACCATGAGTTTATGAAGAATATCGGTGATTTGACAAAAACTGCCGATTCGCTCAGAAGAGCTTATGACCAGACAAAGAAAGAACTTATTCCTAATAGTCAGCAATACTACACTTATAACTACAGGACTAATACAGACAAAACACTCAAACCCGGGAAATGGATAGACTCTTTGTTGACTGTTCAGGTAAGCGATAGTTTGAAAAAGGATATTTTAACAACAGCTAAAAATGCTTCCGGAGGTATGTTGAGCTATGCCAACTCCCAGGCGGATTATTTGCAGACGCGACTGAAAGATGCCAACAAATATGAACTGGAAAAGCATCACAAATATACCCAGGCGTTATCTTGTCTGATCATGTTCCTGATTGGTGCGCCACTTGGTGCCATCATTAAAAAGGGTGGATTCGGCGTTCCGGTATTGATTTCAATTGTGTTTTTTATCCTTTTGTATGTACTCACCAATCAGGGAGACAAATGGGTGAAAGAGGGGATACTTGCGGTTCCTATCGGTGCCTGGCTGGCGAACACAATCCTGTTATTCACAGGGCTCTATTTTATTGACAGAGCCAGAAGTGATTCGAGGCTTTTTGAGAAAGACGTGTATGTTATGTATTTCAAAAGAATTAAGGATAAATGGACAAGTAGATTTCGTAAAAGAAATCTTATACCATCATAACTGAAATATATTTTCATTTCAAAGAAAAAATTCATAATTTTGCAACCTTATTTGCAGCAAGGTGCTGTAAGTTATATATTAAAAAATTTAATCTGTCGTTACAATCATGTATTTAACCGCGGAAAAGAAGAGAGAGATCTTCGAATCTAAGGGATTCAAAAAAGAAGGTGCTGACACCGGTTCTGCTGAATCACAAATCGCCCTTTTCACGTACCGTATCAATTATTTGAACGAGCACTTGAAAACGCACAAAAAAGACAACGATACCAGACTAGGCTTGCTTAAGATGGTAGGAAAGCGTAGAAGATTGTTAGACTATCTTTTCAAAAACGACATTAACCGCTACCGTGCGATTATTGCCGAATTGAACATACGTAAGTAATTATCGATCAGGGAACTTCTACTAAGACAGTTCCCTGATTTCTTTGCAGGAATTTCATCAAAAGTAACTTTCTGGACGGCGTTCAGCGGTTTTCAAACAACACATATTTTATGCTATTTAATATAGTTAACAAAACTATAACTCTGCCGGACGGGAGAGAAATCACAATTGAAACAGGGAAATTAGCTAAACAAGCGGATGGTTCTGTAGTAGTTCGTATGGGAAATACGATGCTGCTTGCTACGGTTGTTGCTAATAAAGATATAAAGGAAGGACTGGATTTCTTACCACTATCTGTTGATTATCAGGAGAAATTCGCTTCTGCCGGAAGAATTCCGGGAAGTTTTATGCGTCGTGAAGGGAAACTATCTGACCACGAGGTACTGGTAAGCCGTTTGGTTGACCGCGTGTTACGTCCTTTGTTTCCTGATGATTACCATGCAGAAACACAGGTAAACATAGTTCTTATCTCAGCAGATTCAGAGGCATTGCCAGACGCACTTGCTGCACTTGCTGCTTCCGCTGCACTTGCTGCTTCTGATATTCCTTTCGGAGGACCTGTTTCGGAAGTACGTGTTGCAAAAATTGATGGAGAGTTTGTTATCAATCCAGGTTCCGCAGCGCTTGAAAGAGCCACACTTGAATTGATGGTGGGCGCTACATACAATGATATTGCGATGGTTGAGGGGGAGATGGAAGAGGCAACCGAAGAAGAGGTAATCGAAGCACTAAGACTTGCTCATGAAGTGATTAAGCAACAGTGCCTTGCTCTCAAAGAATTTGAAGCCGCTGTAGGTAAAACTGAAAAGAGAGAATACATAGGTGACGAGCAGGATGAAGAACTGGAAGCAAGAGTAAGAGCTTTCTGTTATGATAAAGTTTATGCAGTGACTCAATTGGGTTCACAAAATAAAAACGTCCGTAAAGATGGTTTTAAAGCTGTATGGACAGAATTCGTTGAAAGCATAGGAGAGGAAGAAGTAAACGGCGCTTTGGCAAAACGTTATTTTAATGATATCGTTTGGGAAGCATCCCGCCGTCTGGTTCTTGACGAAAGAAAACGTCTGGATGGTCGTAAGTTGGATGAAGTTCGCCCTATAGCATCTGAAGTCGATTTTTTGCCAAACGCTCACGGATCCGCCCTTTTCACAAGAGGTGAAACGCAGTCACTTACAACCGTGACGTTGGGAACTAAAAATGACGAGCAGATCATTGACACTCCGCTTAAATACGGATACAGCAAATTTTTGCTACACTACAATTTCCCTGGATTTTCAACTGGAGAAGTGAAGCCTAACCGCGGACCTGGTCGCAGAGAAGTGGGACATGGAAACCTGGCATTGCGTGCTTTGAAAAAAGTACTTCCTGCTGCTGAAGATAATCCATATACAATTCGTATCGTTTCTGATATTCTTGAATCAAACGGTTCATCATCGATGGCGACTGTATGTGCAGGTTCACTTGCATTGATGGATTCAGGTTTGAAAATTAAAGCGCCTGTATCTGGTATTGCAATGGGATTGATCTCTGATGAAAAGACAGGTCAATATGCTGTTTTGTCTGATATTCTTGGAGACGAAGATCACCTTGGAGATATGGACTTCAAAGTAACCGGAACTGAAAAAGGTATTACTGCCTGCCAGATGGATATGAAAGTAAACGGTCTTTCTTTTGAAGTTTTGACTGAAGCATTACTTCAGGCAAAAGCCGGCAGACTGCATATTTTGGGTGAAATGAATAAAACTATCACAGAAAGTCGTGCAGATCTGAAACCTCACACGCCTCGCGCCGTCGTAATTAAGATTGACCGCGAAATGATTGGTGCAGTAATCGGACCTGGTGGTAAAGTTGTTCAGGATATTCAGAAAGAATCCGGTGCTACTGTTTCCATCGAAGAAAAGGATGGTGCTGGTTTCGTGAGTATATTCTCTGCTGATAAGACTTCAATGGATAAAGCAGTTTCTCGTATCAAGGGAATCATTCTTGTACCTGAAATTGGCGAAGTTTACAGCGGAAAAGTAAAATCTATTATGCCATTCGGAGCGTTCGTTGAGTTCCTTCCGGGTAAAGACGGTCTTCTTCACATTTCTGAAATTAAGTGGGAAAGACTTGAAACTATGGATGGCGTACTTGAAGTTGGCGAAGAGGTTCAGGTTAAACTGGTTGAAGTAGACAAGAAAACAGGGAAATATCGTCTGTCAAGAAAGGTTTTACTTCCTAAGCCAGAGAACAAAAACGCATAAAACGGTGTTTTTTAAACGAGGGCATTACATCATGCCGTTATTTATACATATTAATATAAGAATGTAGATGAGACAGCTAAAGATCAGTAAGCAAATTACCAACCGAGAAAGTCAGTCATTAGATAAATATTTGCAGGAAATCGGTAAGGTTGATTTGTTAACGCCGGATGAGGAAGTGACGTTAGCTCAAAAAATACGAGATGGTGATCAGTTCGCACTGGAAAGACTGACAAAGGCGAACCTTCGTTTCGTTGTTTCTGTTGCGAAACAATATCAAAACCAGGGTCTTTCACTGGGTGACCTTATAAATGAAGGAAACCTCGGTCTGATCAAGGCAGCGCAACGATTCGATGAAACCAGAGGGTTTAAGTTTATTTCCTATGCTGTATGGTGGATTCGTCAGTCCATTCTTCAGGCATTGGCTGAACAGTCGCGTATCGTACGTCTTCCACTGAACCGTGTTGGATCTTTGAATAAAATCTCGAAGACTTTCTCCGAGCTTGAACAGAAATTTGAACGTGAACCTTCTCCTGAGGAATTGGCAGAGGTACTTGAAATATCATCCTCTGAGGTTGTTGATACTATGAAAATCTCAGGTCGTCACGTATCAATGGATGCCCCTTTTGTTCAGGGTGAAGAAAACAGCCTTTTGGATGTTCTTGAAAACGATCTTGAAGACAAGCCTGACAGCGGTCTTGTAAATGAATCGTTGAGAAAAGAGGTACAGAGAGCACTTTGTACACTTACGCAGAGAGAGGCTGACGTAATTGCACTTTACTTTGGTTTGAACGGAGAGCATGCTATGACACTGGAAGAGATTGGTGAAAAATTCAATCTTACCCGCGAGCGTGTTCGTCAGATCAAGGAAAAGGCAATCAGAAGATTGCGTCACGTTTCCAGAAGCAAGGCTTTGAAAACTTATTTGGGATAAAACCCACCGTAATTTTGAATAATGAAATAGCCTCGGAAGAGGCTATTTTTGTATCAATCAGAATGGCAATACTTCAACCATTAATAGATCTCGCTGCTTTGACTTACTTGCATGGCGTACGGCACGTAGTGCTTTCACCAGGCTCGCGCAGTGCAGCACTTACACTCGCTTTTTCACGCCATGGAGGCTTTCAGATACATCCGGTAATAGATGAGCGTTCGGCAGGTTTTATAGCACAGGGAATGGCGCAACAGCTTTGCAAACCGGTTGTTTTGATATGTACATCAGGAAGTGCAGGATATAACTTTGCACCTGCCGTTTCAGAGGCTTTTTTTCAGCAAATACCTCTTCTCATTCTCACCGCCGATAGGCCCAGGGAATGGACGCATCAATTTGATGGACAGACAATTTATCAGTCAGAACTTTATGGTAAGCATGTAAAGAAATTCTTTGAATTGCCCTCAGATTATAGTCATCCAGATTCTATCTGGGCAATTAACAGATCTGCCAACGAAGCCGTTAATCTGGCCGCTCAGGTTCCATTGGGACCTGTACATGTAAATGTTCCGATAAGAGAGCCCTTTTACCCGTCGGAAGGGGAGGTGTTAGCACCTTCTCTATCAATACGTTTGATTCACCAGACTCCTGTTGATCGCCTGATTTCTGTGAGTCAATGGAACGAGCTACTTGATGAATGGGATGACTCAAAGAAGATACTAATAGCCGGGGGGCAATGCGCTCATTCTGCTTTGCTAAACGAGACATTGTCAAAGATAACAGATGAATTACAAGTGCCTGTTCTGGCAGATAGTATAGCGAATTTGGCTGGCAACGAATCATTCATTTCACATCATGACCTGATACTCTCCGGTAACGATGATGCCGATCTGATGCCTGATTTGCTGATTACCTACGGATTATCGTTTGTTTCCAAAGAGCTTAAGACTTTCCTACGAAGGAACCCAGCTAAAAATCACTGGCATATTGGTAACGATGGAGTATGGGCAGATCCGTTACAATCAGTAACAAGACAAATAGCTGTCGATCCGGATTATTTCTTTTCTCAATTATTTGAAAAAATTGATTATCAGCTGTTTACTGAGAATTCGGAGCCGGACAATGATGCCGGTTATCTGGAGAAGTGGTTGGTAAAAGAAAGATTGGTGCGAAGAAAAATTCAAGATTTTCTTCTAAATCAAACTCTGTTAACTGACCTAACGGCGATAGATGCTGTATTATCGCAATTAGCTGACGGAGAGCAGCTTCATGTGGGTAACAGTATGCCTATCCGTTATGTAAATGCACTAGGCAAACCGGATCTTGTAAGCGTATTCTGCAATAGGGGAACAAGTGGAATAGATGGCTCGCTCAGTACTGCAATAGGTGCAGCATTGACCAATTCCTGCCCGACTACGTTGATTATCGGCGATGTTTCATTTCTATATGATCGAAATGGCTTGCTGATCAAGTCTCTACCCGAAAATCTGAAAATTGTAGTTGTCAATAATGGAGGGGGGAATATATTCCGGATGATAGATGGCCCTGCCAGGCAGCCTGAACTGGAAGAATATTTTGAAACCCGACACCTGCATACAGCCCGAAGAACTGCTGAAGATGCGGGTTTGATTTATTTTTCTGTCCATCAAATGGAGGATCTGGCTACTCAGCTGGCAGCCTTCCGAAGTTGCGACAACACTTGCTTACTTGAGATCTTCACAGATCCTGAGGAAAACCGGGTCATCTGGAAACAATTTAAGCAGCTTTTAGCCTGAAAAATTGCTATTTACAATGTAGTTTCAGTTCTGAAATAGCCAGCGCATCTTTCAGGACTGAACCTTGCTTCCAGATTTTGCATGCATTGGAAGAGTCTCCTTTTTTGAAATAAGCCTGCCCTGTAAGTCCGTACAGTTCTTCAACAGGTTCAGCTATTTCTATGGCCTTATTGTATTCTGCTAAAGCCTTCTCAACGTCGCCCGACTTCATATGATAGATGCCCATGTTGCGTAGCGCATATCCATTTTCCGGCATGATATCCAGCGATCTGTCGATCAGTTTAACAGCTTCATCCAGGCGTCCCAACTGAAGAAGGGTATAGCCTTTATTATTCAAAGCCAATGCGTTGGCAGGGTTCAGGTATAATATCTGATCAAACAATCTTAGCGCTTCATCGTGTTTATGCTGATGGATCGCGATGAGTCCAAGGTTATTCAATGCCTCTATTTGCGAGGGACGAATAGTAAGTGCTCTGCGAAAGTCGTGCTGTGCCAGTGCATAATTTGCCTGATTGTAGTACAGTGCTCCTCTGTTGACCAAAGCTTCTGTATTAGTTGAGTCCAGAGTAATTGCGCGGTCATAGTCTGAAACAGATAAGGCCGATTCGTTTCTTGCCTGAAACAAATCTCCCCGGATCAGAAAATACCGTGAAGAGTCCTTATAGTCTTTTTCGATTAGCTTTAAATCAGCATCAGCTTCTGCGGTTCTGCCCAAATTGAGCGCCACTTCTGCCCGTACGAGATTTGCCTGTGTAAGGGTAGGATCAATCCGGATTGCTTCTGTCAAAATCTCATAGGCATCTGCAGGCTGACTCATTTTCATCAAACAGATACCTTTATTCATATAAGCGTCTGCGAAATCCGGATTCTTGTTGATTGCTTCATCATACAGCCTCAGAGCTTCGGTATAATTCTTTTGTTGAAATGCATGATTGGCTTTTAGAAAAAAATCAGCTGCATCTTTTTTTCTTTGATTACCGCAACCTATCGAAGTTATTACTAAAATAATTAGCAAATATCTGTTTAAAAATTGGAAATTCATTAGAGTGCTTAAATGATTACTTTTGAGAAAAATTATTTGTAATGAGATATATTAAAGACGTACCCAGCAAAGACTTTAAGATTGGTATATACCAATGGAATAACAAGTATATTATCAAAGTTGAAACCGGAATGTTTGAACAAACTTACAAAATCGATCAATATGAGGTCGAAACCGTTGAAGAAATCGAGAAATGTATTGATGAACCGTTTCTCAGAGCAGTGGCACAAACATTTGACAGCATGGGAGGGCAGTTTCAGGCTACACTACTAAGAAATGAAGTGATTTTTTAACACACATTATTATAAAAAACTACCTTCGCATACTACGTATACGGTTTTGAGGAGGTTTTCGTTAGATACCTGTTTAGTTCTGATACCAGGGTGTTTTCCCAACAGTACATTGGTCCTTATATGTCGAAAAATAAGATTAAAATACAACAATTCATCAAACCAACCCCTATGCTTCTGAAACATAGCACTTATTCCTTTGGGTTATACTTAGCTTTTGGTGCGTCCGCTGCCGTTGCTCAGAGTACGCTTGGAATTACCGAGCCTGATGCACACTTTCGCAATGGCCTTGAATATTATGAAAAATCCAACTTTGTGGCCGCCAGGCAGGAATTTGGAGAGTATCTTAGTTCAGAGGATAAACTTTTGAGTACAGGTGATTATAACAAGGTAACTGCAGAGTATTACATAGCAGTTACGGGTCTTTATCTGAATTATCCGGAAGCGGAAGTACAGGTTGACAGGTTCGTGAAAAATCACCGGGAGCATCCTAAGGCTCAGCAGATTTACGGAGACCTTGGTAAATACTATTATGAGGGAGGAGAATACGAAAAAGCGATAACCTACCTGGGCAAGGCTGTGAATTTGCCGGGAAACAATGCTAAAAAGACAGAGAACACGTATCAGCTCGCCATGTCGTACTACAATACGAAGCAGCCTGATGCAGCTCTTCCCCTGTTCAATCAGGTAAAGACAGATGCCTCCTTTGCCAATGCAGGAGACGCATCGTTTTATGCCGGGGTAATCAACTACCAGAAAAACAATTTCGACGAAGCCTATCAGGATTTTGCACGGGTTGAGAACCATCCTTATTATAAAAATGAAGTTCCCAACTGGATTATCTCTTCTTTATACCAACAAAAGAAATATGACCAGTTGCTGCAATACGGAGAAAAGACGTTGACCCAGCAAAGAGGAAATACTAAACTGGATGACGTTGCACTTTATGTCGCAGAGGTCTATTATGAGAAAGGAGATTACGCTGCAGCCGTAAAAGCTTACGAGCGTTATAACAAAATGAAATCTGGGACAATCCCTCCCGCGATTGCTCTGCACTATGGTCATTCACTCTTTCGCAGTAATAATTACGATGGAACAATCCAAGTGTTAAAGAATACAGGAGCGGGCAAGGATTCTGTATCGCAGTATGCTTCTTACTTACTAGGAGTCAGTTACTTAAAGACTAATAATTCAACCTTTGCTTTAACATCATTAGGTGATGCTGCAAAGCTGGATTTCAATCAGGTTGTTAAAGAAGAGGCTTCTTATAATCACGCTAAGATTCAGTTGGAGACCGGAAACAATAATGAAGCCATTAAGGAATTCAATGCTTTCATGACCCAATTTCCGCAAAGCAAACATATTGAAGAGGCAACGGAGTTAGTAGCAGAAGGATATTCCGGTGCTAATAATAATGTCGCTGCTATCAGATATATTGAAAGTCTTACTAAACGAAATACTAAAATAAATGGTACTTACCAGCGACTTACTTACAATCAAGGCGTGCTGGAATTTAACCAGCAACGATTTGATGCAGCTGTGGCGCTATTCGACAAGTCGCTGAAATTTCCTATTGATGAGGAAATTTATAATTCGGCTAGCTTTTATAAGGCTGAGTCAGTTTATGGTTTGAAGAAAACCGACGAGGCAGTAGCACTTTATAACCAGATTGCTAAAAATCCTAAGGCTGGTATTTATGCACGCAAGAGTCTGTATGCACTTGGGTACGTTTATTACAATCAGAAAAAATATAGTCAGGCACTGGGGTATTTTAAAGATTTCGTAACTAACCTGAATGGTATCGATACGCAGATCATAGAAGATGCGCATGCACGTCTGGCAGACTGTTACCTGGCTGCTAAAAATTATGATGAAGCTATCCGCACTTATGAGAAGGTGGCTATCAACGGAAAATCGGATAAAGATTATGCTACATACCAGAAAGCGAGAGCTTATGTGTACATGAATCGCGAGGCTGAAGCACGCCGTCAGTTTGAATTGTTAATCAGCTCATACCCTCAGTCGCGTTACCTGGACGATGCTTATTTCCAGATTGCCGATATTGATTTCCAGAATCAAAGTTATTCAGCTGCTGTGAAGGGCTTCACGAGAATGATTAATGAAAAGCCTAAAAGCTTGCTCATTCCTGCAGCTTTGCTGAGAAGAGCCCAGTCTTACTATAACCTGCAGGTTTATGAGCAGGCAATTGTCGATTTTAAAAAGATATTGACTGAATTTTCTGACTCACAGTCGGCAAGCAGTGCCTTGGAAGGTATTCAGGAGGCTTATTCAGCAGTTGGGCGCCCGGAGGAGTTTACGCAGGTTCTGGGTGTAGTACGTAAGAACAATCCCGGAAACGAAAAGCTGGAAGAAGTGGAGTTCGACAACGTGCGAAACCTTTATTATGCTGAAAAATACGATAATGCTAAAAAATCACTGCTTGAATTCCTGAATTCATATCCGGCAAGTAAGCACCAATATGATGCCCGTTACTTTATTGGTTCATCTTATGATAAAACCGGTGATGTGGCTGAGGCATTAAAGTATTTCAGTAAAGTTGTGCAGGAGAACAGATCTACCTTCGTTGCAGCTGCTGCACAGCGCTCGGCTGAACTGGAGATAGCAAGAGGTAATCATAACAATGCAATTACCAATTTCCGTATTCTGCTCAGAAATGCAGAGAGTAAAAAAGAACAGGCTCAGGCGTGGATTGGGTTGATGGACAATTATTATACGCTGAAGAGCTATGATTCAACTCTGTATTATGCAAGAGAAGTGATTACAGCAGGAAATATTATTCCGGGCGGATTAGGCAAAGCGCAGTTGTATTTAGGTAAAGTGCCTTATGATAAAGGTGATATGACCAAAGCGGTGGAGGAGTTTAAAAAAGTAGCAGCTAATTCAAAAGATGAATATGGGGCGGAAGCCAGCTACTGGAATGCGGTAATCCTTCATAAAACGAAAAAATACAAGGAAGCGGAGGCTGCAATAATTGAAATGGCGAAAAATTTCGAGGGCTATGATTACTGGCGCGTACGCTCTTTTATTTTATTGGCTGAGGTATATGTTGGCTTAAATGAAATGGGGCAGGCAAAAGCAACCCTGAACTCTATCATCGATAACTCTGATGATGAAGACGCCGTTAAACTAGCCAAAGAAAAGTTGGCTCAGATTTCGAAATAGACCATTAACTCCGTTAAAGTAAAAATACTATTATGATGAATTCAAGCATATTGCGAGGTTCCTTATTCATTTTAACTCTGGGATTTTCTTCCAACTTTGCCATCGCACAGAGAGGGGAAATCGAAAGCCAGACATACGAAATTGTAAAAGAGAAAAGTATTGAGTTTGCCCCTGCGGCGCGTATATATGATAAGGTTCAACCTGTTCAGGGCCAGGCCGGCCAGAAGAAGGTGAACTATGAGATTTTAGATCCGAACATTAATATCTCCGCGCCCAAGCTTACCCCGGCAGTAGGCGTATCTTCAGATGAAAAGGAAAGATCTGAAATGCCGGGCGTGTTAAACAATTACATTAAACTAGGAGCGGGTAATTATGGCCGGTTTCTTGGTGAAGGTTTCGTAGGAGCAAGACCATCTGATGATTTGCTCTTCACTGCGCAGCTCAAACATCTTTCGGCAGCAAATGGTCCGGTGGATGGCAAAAACTCGGCAAATGCAGCAACAAATCTGAAAGTGGGTGGAAAATACATTCGTGAAACCTACAAAGTTGAAGCGTCCCTGGGTTACGACAGGAAAAATTATTACTTCTATGGATACAAGCCACAGCCGGAAGGAGTGGTTGTAAACAGAGACAGTCTCCGCCAGACAATCAATCAGTTTGGCATCAACCTGGGATTTGAGAATACAGATGCTTCCGTGGCCGTTGATTACTCTGTAAAGACAAGTCTTAATACTTTGACAGACCGTTACAACGCGTCTGAGCTGGATTGGGGGACAAAGCTGACCGCTGCTGTACCGATTTCTGAGTCGTTTTATGCCTTGCTTGAAGCGGATGCGTTCCTTTCACAGCGCGTTGACAGGCTTACTTACAACCGAAACCTGTTCAGAGTAAAACCAACATTCAAGTACGCATCTGACGTTTTCACGGTAACTGCCGGTTTGAATGCTGTAAACGAAACGGACAACCAACTCGGAATTAACAGAACAAAGGCATTTCCGTTAATCAATTTTGATGTTACACCGTTTTCTGGTCTGCACATTTTCGCTGGTTATAACGGAGATATCGTAAGAAATACGTTAAAGAGTATGTTGAGCGAGAATCAATGGTTGGGGGCTAACGTTTTGATTGCCAATACCGAAAAGACAGGAGATATGTATGCTGGTGTGAAAGGAGAAGCGGATGGCTTTAATTACGAAGGAAAAGTGTCGTATGCCAGGTATCGCAACTTCTATAATTTCAACAACTCACTTGCAGATACGTCAAAGTTTTCCATCATCTATGATCCGGGTAAAACGAATGTACTGACGATTTCCGGCCAGGCAGGCTATAACTTCAACGAAATTTTCAAGACATCATTAAAAGTCAATTTCTTTAATTATTCTGTAGGTGTTGTGGAAGAAGTATGGCATCGTCCGGACCTTACTTTGAACTGGTTCAATGCCGTAACGGTAAGTAAAAAACTGTTTGTAACAGCAGATCTTTATACACAAAGAGGTATAAAAGCGAAAAATTTTCAGTCTGGCGTAGTTACAAAACTACCCGTTATCGCCGATCTGAATCTTAAGATAGATTATCTGTTAACCAAGAACTTCTCTGCCTTTGTGGCCATCAATAACGTGCTTGGGAAGCAGTATCAGAGATATCAGTACTATCCTCAGCAGGGTCTAAATTTTATTGGAGGATTATCATTTTCTTTTTAATTTCGCCAAATACATCTGAACAAGTACTGCATGACTGCTGTCGAAACGGTAATAAAGAAATTAGTTAGTGATTATGAATTCGTGATTATTCCCGGATTCGGTGCTTTGCTGTCAAGGCAGGTTCCGGCTGTGTATGATCAAAATTCAGGGATATTTGCGCCACCTGTTAAAAAACTTGCATTTAACGAGTTTCTGAAACTGGACGATGGCTTCCTGGCTAACTACATTTCAAGGGAAGAGAATATTTCTCATTCGGAAGCTATAGCACGGATAAAGGAATATACTGAGAACCTGAAATCTACTCTTGTTACCAAAGGGCAAACAGTTATTGAAGGGATAGGTCACTTTAACAAGAATGTTGAAGGCAAGCTGGTTTTCGAACCCAATGTAATCAACTGCTTTAAGGACGAGTGGTATGGCTTTTCGAAGGTTGCGGTAAAAATGATAGAGAGACCTGAGCCTGTTAAAGTAGAAACTGTTCAGGTTGCAGAGGAAGAGCATCATGTTGAAGTACTTGAACTGGATTCAAGAAAAGTTCGCAGCGTGAACTGGGTAAGATGGGCATCGGCCGCTATGCTTGCAGGATTGATGGTTTATGTAAGTTTCTTTCTGGTAACCTCAAATTCCGGTAACAATAAGAGCACTTTAAATCCATTTGATTTTTCAGCTGAGAAGGAAGAAACGATTTTGGTAGATCCTGTTCAGAAAGAAGAAGAAATAGTGGAAGTTGCACCAATTGTTGGTGAAACAGTAACAGAAGAGAAGAAAGCTGACTCTATTTCTGTAGTAGCTGAGCCTGTAGTTGTAACACCTGTACCAGCAGCTGCTCCGGCAGTAACAACACCAGCACCTGAGCCTGTTACGGAGCAAAAGAAATTTTACCTGATCGCAGGAGCATTTAATGGAATGAAGCGTGCTACTGTTTTAAAGGAAGATTTGCAGGGGAAAGGTTTCAAAGATGCGATAGTTCTTCCAGCAGGAAAACACAGTAAAAAGTTTACAGTAGCTGTCCAGGGCTTCGATGCTGAAAATGAGGCTTATGCTGCATCAGGCAAACTCAAATCAGTGATCGGTGAGCCTGGGTGGGTTTTAAAAATGAAGTAATTTAGCGTTAAAGCTATATAATTGGTAAAGAGGGAGCCTTAGGCTTCCTCTTTGCGGTTTATACGAAAGTTTTTAATTTTACGTTGTTGAGCCAAATAACAAACATCAAAATACAATGATTGTATTACAGGCAGAAGATCGTCAGAGAATTGCAGTGTCGTGGGCTTTATCCGTAGGGATTACCCTGGCTATTCTTGGCTTATTCTTTTTTATACGACTGAGTAGCTCTATTCCAAAGGTTGAGCCACTAGAACTTTTTGTGGAGGTCAATTACGGTACCAGTAAAGTGGGGAAAGGGGATATTCAGACCTTTAATAAACCTAATGATTCCAAGGTTGCTGAGAATATGAAGGCGGATGCTGACGAGGTGAAGAAGGTGAAGTCTGTTGCTACTCCTAAACCAACTCCTCCTACACCACCTAAAGTAGAGTCAACCAAGCCGACCAAGACGGTTGCGGAGAAACCTGTTATCACCTCAAAAACCGAAAGTCCTGTTGAAGCACCTGAGAAAACTGAGACGAAGAAATCTACGGGTAGTGCAACCTCTTCAGCTCCGGCTGTTAAACCTGCTCCGGAAAAAGCTGTGAACAAAGACGCTTTGTTTACGAAGTCTTCGGGCAGTAAGTCAGGTAGCAATGGTACCAACGGAACTAAGTCCGGAATTGGAGGAAATAACAATGGAGATGATGCCGATGGTGTAGGTGACAAGGGATCCAAAACAGGAAGCCTGTTTTCTAAGACCTACAAGGGTGAGGGAAGTGGTGGTAATGGTGCCGGGACAAGCCTGAACCTGTCAGGATTCGGAATGAGCGGCAGACCCGTGGTTGACGATAATTCTGATGTTACCGGAGATATTACATTCAAGATCACAGTTGATCGTAACGGACGAGTAAAAAGTATCATCCAACAGAACTCGACAGTTACTGACTATGCTGTTATTAATAAATATAAGAACGCAGTAAGAGCGATTGTCTTTGTTCCTAAATCAGCAAACGTACCTGATGAATCTACAGGTACTATCACCTTTAAAATACGCTCTCGTTAAAAAAGAATGAATTATCAGGAAACGATTGAATACCTGTACAGCAGACTTCCGGTTTTTCAAAATATAGGGGCCCGTGCTTATAAGCCGGGCCTTACTACTACGCTTGAACTTTGTAAAATACTTGATAACCCTCAGGATAAGTACAAGACAATACACGTTGGTGGAACCAACGGTAAGGGAAGTACTTCACATATGCTCGCTGCCATTTTACAGGAAGCGGGATACAAGGTTGGGCTGTATACATCCCCTCATCTTAAATCGTTTACGGAGAGAATCCGGATAAACGGTAAGGAAATCAATCAGGATTACATAGTTGATTTTATTGCTGGTAATTTATCTAACATTGATAGATTAAGCCCTTCGTTCTTCGAAGTTACAGTAGCCATGGCTTTCGCATACTTTGCGCACGAGCAGGTGGATGTGGCGGTTATAGAGGTAGGCATGGGCGGAAGGCTGGATTCTACAAACGTAATCCTGCCCGAACTTTCAGTGATCACGAATGTCAGTTTCGATCATACACAGTTTCTTGGTGATACACTGGAGAAAATCGCCGTAGAAAAAGCAGGAATTATTAAACAGAATACGCCGGTAGTGGTGAGCGAGTACCAGGAGGAAACAGCCGAAGTTTTTAAGGCTGTTGCTGAAGGAAAGCAGGCACCTGTCTTTTTTGCTTCTGAAAGAATCAGGGTTGAAAATGTCGGTATGCAAAATGGCCTTTCGGTTGTCAACGCCGGGCCGGCGGACCATTCCGAAGTATCCTACCCGAATCTGGAAATTGATCTGGTGGGATCTTATCAGATCAAAAACGTTGCCGGAGTACTCCAGGCAGTCGAACTGTTGAAAGTAAGTGGTCTTCAGATTGAATCTTCTGCGGTATACAGTGCATTAAGGAGAGTGACTACTCTTACAGGGTTGAAAGGCAGATGGCAAAAACTCGGTGATTCACCTGCCATTTACTGCGATACTGCTCATAACGTAGCGGGACTAACGCAAACACTTAAGCAATTCGCTGGTTTAACTGCAAAAAAACACCGCTACGTGATTGGTTTTGTTGGAGACAAGGATATCTCTGCTATGCTGGCGATGATGCACTCTGAGGCGATTTTTTATTTTACGGAGCCAACTAATTCAAGAGCACTAAAGGCTGAGAAATTACAGGAACTCGCAAGCGGGTTTGGACTGACGGGAAATTATTACTTTAACGTAAATGATGCCCTTAATGCTGCCATCGCCGATTCAGATCCTGAAGATTGCATTTACGTAGGAGGCAGTACGTTCGTAGTGGCCGACCTCGATAATTTATAGTTAACAATTAATACAGAGTTAAGAAATGTCAAGAAGAAAGTTGGCACATTATGAGTTCAGTGCTCAGGCCGATAATGTGATCCAGGCAGAGAAGCCGCTTTATACTACAGTAAAGGGTAAATGGAATGAATTATATTTCAAAAATGCGAATCCTATCGTACTTGAACTGGCTTGCGGCAAAGGGGAATATACCATCGGGTTAGGTAAGCAGTTTCCGGATAAGAATTTTATCGGTGTCGATATCAAAGGCGACAGAATTGCAAGAGGGAGCCTGGCTGCCAGCGAAGCTAATTTAACAAACGTAGCTTTTTTGAGAACAGGGATACAGTATTCTGATGAGTTCTTTTCAGAAAAGGAAGTGGACGAAATATGGCTGGTTCATCCGGATCCTCAGGTACGCGACAGGGATGAGAACAAGCGGCTTACCAATAACCGTTTTCTGGATATGTATTCCCGGTTCCTTAAAGACAACGGAATGTTTTATTTAAAAACAGACAGCTCGTTTTTGTATGAATACAGTTTGGAAACCATTTCAGAGTCAGCGCATTTTGAGATACTTGAATATACGGATAACCTGTACGAATCTGAATTACTTACTGAACATTACGGTGTTAAAACGCACTATGAGCAGATTTTCGTAGGGAAGGGTTATTCGATTAAATACATTAAGGCCAGGCTGAGATAATACCAGGATCCGGATTTTAATATATACCGACAAAAAAACAGGGCTTCGGAAAATACATCCGAAGCCCTGTTTTTATAAGAAACCAGATTGATTACTTGATCAATTTAGCGAAGTAATAAACTGTACGTACCAGCTGAGATACGTAAGACATTTCATTGTCATACCAGCTAACAGTTCTTACCAATTGCGTATCACCTACTTTCTGAACTCTTGTTTGAGTCGCATCGAACAAAGATCCGTAGCTGATTCCGATGATATCGCTGCTCACGATTTCATCTTCTGTATATCCGTAGCTTTCGTTAGCTGCATCTTTCATCGCGGCGTTGATTTCCTCAACAGTAGTTTCTTTTCCAAGAACAACAGTCAATTCAGTCAATGAACCTGTAAGAGTAGGAACACGCTGAGCAGATCCATCCAATTTACCTTTCAATGAAGGCAATACAAGACCGATTGCTTTAGCAGCACCAGTACTGTTAGGAACGATGTTCTGAGCAGCTGCACGAGCTCTTCTCAAATCACCTTTTGGATGAGGAGCATCCTGAGTATTCTGATCGTTAGTATAAGCGTGGATAGTTGTCATCAAACCGTTAACAATTCCAAACTTCTCTTCCAAAACCTGCGCCATTGGAGCAAGGCAGTTGGTAGTACATGAAGCACCGCTGATGATCGTTTCAGAACCGTCTAGGATGTTGTGGTTCACGTTATAAACGATAGTTTTAAGGTCACCTGTGGCAGGAGCAGAAATTACAACTTTCTTAGCACCTGCAGTAATGTGTGCACCTGCAGACTCTGCGCTCGTGAAGAAACCAGTACATTCAAGTACTACATCTACTTCGTGAGAAGCCCATGGAATTTGAGCAGGATCTCTTTGAGCATAGATTACTATATTTTCACCGTTTACAACGATAGAGTTATCAGTGGCTTTAACGTCTGCGTCAAAACGGCCCTGAGCTGTGTCATACTTAAGAAGGTGAGATAAAACCTTTGGACTTGTAAGATCGTTGATAGCTACGATCTCGATGCCTTCCATGTTATAGATTTGACGATACACAAGGCGTCCAATACGCCCGAAGCCATTAATTGCAACTTTTACTGTAGACATGTCTAGATTTGATTTTGTTATTTCTTACGAGCAAATTTAAGAAAAAGAATGGTATGTCAAAAGTTCCGGGGAAGGTCTGTGTACCAATATTGCCTGAGGAAACCAATGGACGTGGGACATGTGGTTAAAAATCAAACGAAAGCATATTTAATGAAATTAAGTTAAAAACGGCTTTTTCTTAAGAATTGGTGCAATATTTGCAGTGAGCAATATGGGAGCTACCGGAATTCATAATCCGCCCGTGCCGGCATCTTTAAATGATGAATTTTACGTCTGTTTAGAGGTGCTCTTGTAAGGAATAATATGGGTTTATATTTATTCTGTCTTGTAATTTAATTGCTTTGTAAATCAATAACTTAAATATATTTCATTAAACAGTTTAATTAATATGAACTTCGCAAGTAAGATCGAAGAAGTATGGTCAAATCGTGAGCTTTTGAGGGATCCTTCGGTAGTATCACTTATATCCGAAATTATTGAAGAAGTGGATAAAGGACGCTTAAGAGTTGCCGAACCTCAGGAAGATGGAAGCTGGGTAGTGAACGAAGCACTTAAAAAAGCAATAATTCTTTACTTCCCTATACAGCAAATGCAGGTGAGTGAGGTTGGTATTTTCGAATACCATGATAAAATGAAGTTAAAAACAGGTTATGAGCAATTAGGGGTGAGGGTTGTACCTCCTGCGGTAGCCCGTTATGGTGCTTATATTTCAAAAGGAGTTATCCTGATGCCTTCGTATGTAAACATCGGTGCATATGTGGACGAAGGTACAATGGTTGATACATGGGCAACTGTAGGAAGCTGTGCTCAGATAGGCAAAAATGTTCATTTGAGCGGTGGAGTGGGTATTGGAGGTGTATTAGAGCCAGTGCAGGCATCTCCTGTAATCATTGAAGACGGAGCTTTCATAGGGTCCAGATGTATCGTCGTTGAAGGTGCACGTGTTGGGAAAAGAGCGGTTCTTGGAGCAGGTGTAACGATTACCGGCAGTTCCAAAATTATTGATGTTACGGGTGAGAAGCCTGTAGAGTATAAAGGATTTGTTCCGGAGGATTCTGTAGTAATTCCTGGTTCTATCCCAAAAGAATTCGCATCGGGTACTTATCAGGTCCCATGTGCATTGATCATTGGTAAGCGTAAGGCAAGCACTGATCTGAAAACTTCTCTGAATGATGCATTGCGCGACAATGGCGTAGCGGTGTAAAATTCTAAATTAAGCTCTCATTTACAAGCAGCACTTTACAGTGCTGCTTTATTTTTGTAATTCAATATAGTTTAATAATATAAATTATTACAATTTACTTATATAAATCGCTGCACGCTTTGTCATTTATGAAACTAAATACTAGTTTTGTGTTACAATTTACATAGTTCAATATTTGAGACATGGATTTAAGTAAGAAAATTAAACTGATACTATCAGGTAAGAATATATCGCCGTCTATTTTTGCCGATGAAATTGGAATACAGCGTTCAAGCATGTCTCATATTCTGGCTGGGAGAAATAAGCCTAGCCTGGACATCGTGCAGAAAATAATAAAAAGGTTTCCGGATTTAGGAATGAACTGGATTATGGACGATCAGGATTTGCCTCAATTTAGTTCTGAAGTTCCGCAACCAGTAGTAGCAAATGAGTTCATTCAAACGAAAACAGAGCCTCAGCAAAAAGCGGAGCCTATTATTGCGGAGAAAGAGGTAAAGGCGGTACAAACACCTTCACCGGAACCTGTGCCTCCCGTAACAACACAGGTGCTTGGAAAGACAGTTACAAAAATTATGGTTTTCTATTCCGACGGTACTTTTCAGGAGTTGAATCCTAATGGTTGAGTTAGCGGATAATCAGGAGTTCACCTTTGTAAATTGTCTCGTTGGTTTGGATAATGTAAGGGTAACTTCCGGCACTTACTTTGGCATTTTGAAAAGTACCATCCCAGGGAACCTTATATCCTTCTGACCGAAAGATGACCTGTCCCCATCGATTGTAAATGGTAACTGCCTGTACACGATCTTTGGCATTGAAGATCTGAAATGTATCGTTTATTCCGTCATGATCAGGTGTGAACGCGGTGGGAATGTATATAGGACTGAGGATTTTAACAAAAACAGATGAAGAGGCGAGGCAACCTGATGAAGAGGATACATCAAGCGTAAATTCTGTATCTTCAGCCAAACTCACCGATATATTTTTTGTTGACAAAGAAAAACCCGGATCTGCAATTGTTGTCCATGAGAATTGATTGCCTCCATGATCAGGGAAAACATCCGGCTGTATCGAAATGTCAGCGCCTTCATTTCCGGTAATGGTATCCGGTAGTGTTACTAACAACTCGCCGGGTGAGATATAAATTGAATTTTCAGATTTACAGCCAGACTCTATATCCTGAGCTATCAGCTTGTAATTACCCGGCTGGTTTATAACAAGTTCGTTGATCGAGCTGGCTACCACTGCGTTGTTGTGGGACCATTGGTAAATGAATCGCTCAGGATCATTAATGGAGCCCGTGAGGAGCATCCTTTCATTTGGGCAAATACTACTTTCTTGCGATGTGATTTCAATTGGCGGAGGTGGTTGCAGTCGCACTCGAACGGGTGCCGACGTAGTGTCGCGCGTACATTTCTTTGTGTAACTCTTTATCACCGAGTAGCTTCCGGTATCGCTCACTGTCACATTGGGAGCAGTGGCACCGGGAATATTAAATCCGTTTTTTTGCCATTGGTAGGTCCAGTCGGATTCCTGTTTTATCGCCAGTGTGACCGCATGAACTGAACACATAGTTATGTTTGTGACAGGCAAATCGCTGACTGTCACCACGGGTACATCTGGCGCCTCGTCGTCACAGTCGATTACCATCAGTTGAAATTCTCTTCTGACAACCCCGATTTTTTTACCGTTTCTGTATTCCTCACACTGTATTGCAAATACAAAAAGTCCGGTTGCATTGGAATTGACATATAAGATACCATTCTGATCGATCCGGAGAGGCTTGCTTCCCGAAATTACATTCTGCAGTGAAAAACCATTGGACCATTCCACTTCGGGGTAGCTACTTTTCACTGTGTTATCACCATTGGACTGCCGTGTGCTGGTGTGCCCTCGCAGTGGATTGACAAGAGCATACCTGAGCTCGTCTCCGTCACTATCAATAGCAGACATATTCATGGTAAAATCTCTGTTCGTGCAGATGTATTGTCCATTTGGTATTTGAAACTGTGGAGAAGAATTGCTGATACTCACCGGCGGAAATTCGAGATATACTGTGATTCCGTTGGTTTGTGGCTCTTTAATATTAGTAATATCTGAATTCCTGCAACATCGTTCCCATACCATATAATATCCGTCAGGATCATTATACCGCTGTGGGCTAAGCGAAATGCTTCCCTCGTAGACTCCCACAGAAGTATGAAGAGATTTAAAAATTGCACAGGCCTTGTTCTGATAGGGGATATCATCCGTAGAAATGTATTGTGCTATTACCTGATCCATATAAGCCCGCGTCCTTTTATTATATATAAAAATAACTGCACTATTATCGCGGTTTCCGCCGGTTGTATTGGTGGGAATGATGAGGTTATTTCCGTCCCAAAATTGAATAAGAGAAATGTTGTAACGATTATTACCAGTGTGGCTCAATCGTAACTCGCCTCCCACGATGTGGTCTGCGAGTAATGGGAATGCTGCAAGCAGCATGAAGATGATTAATAGCTTTTTCATACGTTGATTGCATAGAGGAGAAGGAATATTATTATAAAATTACAATTATTAATTATATTATATCAATAATTTGTTTTCTAAGTAGTTGTTTACTTGGGACTTGCCACATCGGGGTTTGGAAGATGTAAAAGTTAGCCAGCCAGAAGTCCTGTTCCACGTACTTTTTGGTGTTGGGGTTAAGTAAAGAATTAGGGGTGTTTCACTTATACCATTGTTTACAGGTAACTCTGTATATCAACCATGTCCTGAACCTATTCAAGTTTTCTTTTATGTGCATGCTCTTACAATCGACCGGAACCTTCTGGCTCTGGCAATTTCTAGGAAGGCTACATCCGCTCCTTGTTCATTTTCCGATAAGCCTGCTTTGTGTCGCACTGGTGCTCGAAGTCATAGACTGGCGTAAAGGAAATAATGCATTACGCGGTGCCAGTCGGATTCTGATATTTATTGGAACAACTACAGCCATAATCGCAGCGATTTTGGGATTGCTGCTGGCAGATAATGGAGATTATGGTGCCCCGTTATTGGATATTCATCAATGGGCGGGGATAGCAACAGCAATCCTATCAGGAGTAACAGCTTTCTTCCTACAGAGAAATAACATCAAAGCGTATAGAGGTGCCTTGGTGCTGACGGTATTGGGAGTAACTATTGCCGGACACTATGGTGCAATGCTCACACATGGGGATGACTACCTGACAAGCGTATTACCCAACCAACAAAGTGCTGAGGATAGCGCTGGCGGTACAGACTTTGTACTTACTAATCATGGAGCGTTAAGCGAGCAGCAGCTTCTGGATCTCAATTTACAGGTAAGAACCATCCTGGCTCATAACTGTTACAGTTGCCATGGAGAAGCCAAGTCGAAAGGAGACTTACGTCTGGACGGAAAGGAATTAATGATGAAGGGCGGAAAAGGCGGTGCTGTCGTCGTGCCGGGTCAACCCGACAAAAGTGAACTGATCCGAAGGATTACATTGCCCAAAGGTCATAAAGAAGCTATGCCAACGAAGGGTAAGAGATTGACGGACAAAGAAGTCGAAATACTGAAATTTTGGATTGAAAAAGGTGCCAAATGGCCTGATGGTAAGGAGAAAAGTATTTACCGTGTAGCACGACTGGAACCTCGAAATCCTGAAATACCTCCGGCGAGTGGAGATATTGTACAGCCCGTTGATCGTTTTGTAAATGCATATTTCAGAAAGAATAAAATAGAATGGCAACCATTGGTGAACGACAAGGTTTACATCCGTCGGGTATATCTGGATATTGTAGGTTTGCTTCCTACGCCTTTGCAGGTAAATACATTTCTGGCAGATAAGCGTTCGGATAAAAGAGAGAGATTGGCCAGTGAGTTGCTGTTAAGGAATGATCAGTATACTCAGCATTGGCTTTCTTTCTGGAATGATGCGTTGAGAAACGATTACTCGGGTACGGGGTATATTACTGGTGGTAGATTTGATATTACAAAATGGTTGTACATGTCTCTCGAAAGTAATAAACCATACAATCAGCTTGTGAAAGAGCTGGTGAGTCCTGTGAAAGGATCTGAGGGTTTTATAAAAGGTATTAAGTGGCGCGGTACCATCAATAGCAGTCAGCGTACAGAAATGCAGGCAGCACAGAATGTATCTCAAGTCTTGCTAGGGCTCAACCTTAAATGTGCGTCATGCCATGATAGTTTTATCAGTGACTGGAAACTGGATGACGCCTATGCGTTCGCGAATATTTTTGCCGATACTCTTCTTGAAATCAACAGGTGCGATAAACCGACAGGAAAAATCGCTGGTACGAGGATGCTATTTCCTGAATTAGGGGAGATAAGTGTTACGAAAGATACAGAGTTGAGGTTACGACAACTTGCCGATATGCTGGTGCAGCCTAAAAACGGGAGACTTTACAGAACAGTGGTAAACCGGATTTGGGCGCAGCTGCTCGGCAGAGGAATAGTGGAGCCGGTAGATATGATGGATAACCTTCCCTGGAGCGAGGATTTACTGGACTGGTTGGCGTCCGATTTCGCAGCGAACGGTTATGACATGAAGAAACTTATCTATACGATTGTAACATCCAGAACCTATCAGCTACCTTCCTCTTCCGTAAAAGAAGCAGATGAGATGATGTCGGAATCCTACAGGTTTACCGGTATGGCAAGAAAGCGGATGACGGCGGAACAATTCAGTGATGCGATCAGTGCTTCATTTGAACCCATGTATGCCGATACTGCGATCGTTTACAAATTACTGCCAGAAGATTTGAAAAAGAATAAAATTCTTCCCCGCGCAGCTTTGGTTAAGAATGATCCTTTTTTAACCGCTTTGGGACGACCCAACAGAGAGACGGTAAGTACAAGCCGGATGTCTCAGGCTAACTTGTTACAGGCACTGGAGCTAACCAATGGATCGAAATTTACAGAAACCTTAAAAAAGGGTTCAACCCATTGGCGGAGCAAATATCCAACTTCGGATGCACTCATTGATGCACTGTATGAAAATACGCTAGGCAGAAAACCTGTGCCGAAGGAACTGACAGCAGCTAAAAAAATAGTAGGGAAATTACCTACAGAGGAAGGGATTCAGGATTTGGTTTGGGCTATTGCTTTAACCCCTGAATTTCAACTCATATATTAGTATAAAATGTATAAAGCATTTATAATGTATAATTCATTTTATATGTTTTAAAAGTCTAATAATAATTTACTGTAAATATTTTTAATACTTTAATAAAACAATTATTTGTATAAAAAGATAAGTACATATAATACTTTTTAAAAATATATTACATTTTATATGTTGTGATTGATAATCAATATGTTAAGATTTTGATATGAACAAGAACTGGAATAGAAGAGAGTTTCTGCAACGGGCAAGTGCCGCAACTATGGCTGCATTGGCGGCAGGATCACCGGTAAGTAATCTTTTATCAGCTTGTAAACCAGGATCCAATTCGAAAGCCGACACGGTTATTTTGCTCTGGATGGCAGGAGGGATGGCTCATACTGAAACATTCGACCCCAAAAAATTTACTCCTTATGAGACTGGTATTGAAGGGAACCGCGTGCTGAGTACGTTTCGATCTGTCCCTACAATTCTTGACGGAATACACTTTTCAGAGGGACTGCAATCTATCGGAAATGTGATGGACAAAGGAACTTTGATACGTTCCTATGTTGCTGCAGACATGGGGCACATTCTTCATTCTAGACACCAGTATCACTGGCATACCTGCTATGAGCCGCCTCAAACAGTGGCGGCGCCCCATATAGGTTCGTGGATCGCAAAGGAGCTTGGACCGAAGAATCCGGTGATTCCTGCGTTCATCGATATTGGTCAGAGATTTACTGTTGGTGAGGCCGAGGAGTTGAAAGCATTTCATACAGCCGGCTTTCTGGGCAATGAGTTCGGACCATTCTTTATTCCTGATCCTACGCAGGGACTCGACAGCGTAAGACCACCCGTTGGTATGGATGTCAAACGTTTTGAGAGACGGAATCAGTTATATAATGAGTTGATCAATAATAGTCCGGTGGGAGAGTTTGGCAGCGATTATCAGAGAGAGTCCTTGAAGCGATCAATGGAGCAAGCCTACGCATTATTGAATTCGCCAGAATCAAAAGCTTTCGATCTGAGTACCGAGCCGAAAGAAAGTTATAACATCTATAATACCGGAAAATTTGGTTTAGGTTGCCTGCTGGCCCGCAGGTTAACTGAACAAGGGGCTCGTTTTATAAGTGTAACTACCGAATACGAACCATTTAAAGGTTGGGATACTCATGAAAATGGCAACACGCGGCTTGTTGAAATGAAGCGTCAGATCGATGGGCCAATTGCTCAGTTGGTAAAGGATTTGGATAAACAAGGTCTTCTGGACAGAACGATGATTGTCCTTGCAAGCGAGTTCAGCAGGGATATGATGGTTGAAGGCCGGCCAGATCAAAAAGTACAGGAGCAGGTAGCCCAACCGGATATCCTCACCGACATGAAATTCTATGGAATGCACCGGCATTTTACAGACGGATGCTCGATGTTGATGTTTGGAGGAGGGGTGAAGAAAGGTTTTGTATATGGCAAAACGGCAGATGAGAGGCCGTGTAAGACAATTGAAAATCCTATTAAAATTGATCAGGTGCATCAGACAATTTACCACGCGTTGGGTATAGCTGAGGACACGCAATACGAGGTGGAGAAACGACCATTTTACACAACTCCGGACGGGAAAGGCAAAGCTGTGCTTGATTTACTTGCATGAATCTGCAGATATCTAAAATTAATCAGCCGGTTGCCTGCGCAATCGGTTTTTTTATGCTTGAATAATTCAAATTCTTGCAAAACCTCACTCCATTTTGATTCACTACATGATATAGTTCAATAAAAACTTATTTTAAAAATATTTGTAAAAACCGGACACAGCAGGATAGTCTCGTTTCAGAATAGAACTACTATTGCGAATAATACTATTTTAAATAGGTATTATTATACAAATATGTATCGAATTATCAGTCCAATGTTTATACTAAACGACATTTCCTCCCATCAATCAGATCCTGAAACGGACCTCAGGTCTGTGCTTTCACTATACCAGAATAATCTCCAGTAAACTATATATCAAATCCACCAAAATCTGAGCCTATGTAATATTCACCATGAAAATTAAACGTCCTCCGGGCGACTTAAACAAACTTTTATTTTCTAAACCTATCAATTTTATGATTCAATCTGGACTATTCAATGAGAGTGCAGGAATGAGGGACAGGGGGAGAATGCTTTGGCTTACATGCATGGCCACGCTTGCCCTATGTTCTTATGCCGAAAGTAAACCGTTATTAACAAAAGCAAGATACTCCCGTGAGATTTCTGTAGTTAATAAAACCATCAACGGTAAGGTTACCGATGAAAATGGTGAAGGTTTGCCGGGTGCAAGCGTACTTGTGAAGGGTACAAACACTGGTACTGTGTCGGACGCGGAAGGGAATTTCTCTCTG
Organism: Dyadobacter luteus; assembly: GCF_003383615.1. Lineage (GTDB taxonomy): Bacteria > Bacteroidota > Bacteroidia > Cytophagales > Spirosomataceae > Dyadobacter > Dyadobacter luteus. The sequence goes on along the minus strand of NZ_QNUL01000001.1, from coordinate 76,314 downwards.
AGCGTACCTGATGCAGGCGGAACGCTGGTAATTTCTTCTGTTGGTTATCTGACAAAAGAAGTTTCGATTGGTAGCAATTCCACCATAAATATTCAACTGGATGCTGATTCCAAAGCACTTACAGAAGTGGTTGTGGTTGGTTATGGTAGTCAGCTTAAGAAGGAAATTACTGGTTCGGTTCAAACTGTGAAAAGTGAGGAATTGAAAGATATTCCCGTTTCGCAGGTAACACAGAAATTGCAGGGACGACTTGCTGGTGTACAGATCAACCAGACGACAGGTAAACCGGGGCAGGGGATGTCAGTACGTATTCGTGGCCAGGTATCGGTTTCAGCAGGTAGTGATCCACTCTATGTAATTGATGGTTTCCCGATTACGGGTAATATCGGAGCTATGAACCCCGATGAAATTGAGGATATTTCTATTCTTAAGGATGCGGCTTCGACTTCTCTTTATGGATCAAGAGCGGCGAATGGGGTAGTGCTTATTACCACTAAAAAGCCCAAAGCTGGTCAGACGAATGTGAGCTTGAACGCATTTTACGGTACACAAAACGTGCCTCAGAAAGGTCGGGTGAAAATGCTTAACGCTGTTGAGTTTGCTCAGTTTAAGAAAGAATATTACGAAGACGAGAATAAGACTGTTCCTGAGGAGTTTAGAGATCCTTCCATTTATGAAGGAAAAAATAACGACTGGTATGATGCGGTACTGCGCAGGGCTCCCATACAGAGCTATAATATTTCGGTGACATCCAGTAAGGAAAACATGCGGACTTCATTGGTTGGTGGGATTTTCAACCAGGAAGGGGTTGTGCGAAACAATACCTACAAGCGTTACTCGCTGAGGATGAATACGGACTACGATCTTTCAAGTAAAGTAAAGGTAGGATTCAACATTGCGCCACAGTATGTTTATGATAACACACCGAGAACCGATGGTGACCGTGGTACTGGTATCCTGTTCAATGCGCTGCACACATGGCCGGTGATGCCGATCAGAGATGCAAACGGCGAACTGACCAAATTCAACCGTTTCCCGGAAAGCACGGGGAATATTTATGCTTATCCAAACTGGGTGAGAGCTGCAGATGAACTGACAAACGAAAATAAGAATGTTAAGATTCTGGGAAACACCTATTTACAGGTTAACCCGTTGCCAGGTCTTAATATCAGATCAACGTTGAACATTGAATTCGAAAACAACAGATTTTTCTTCTTCAATCCCTCTACTGCGACCAGTGCGATTAACGTCCCAATACCTACAACAGCTGTATCCATCCGTCAGGCTCTGACAAATACAGGCTGGCTGAACGAGAATACGGCTACTTATCACAAAAGTTTGGGTGAGCACAATTTCGAATTACTGGCTGGTTTTACGCAACAGGGATATCGTCAGGAATTTGAGCGTATACAAACAGACACTTACGCGGATGATCGCCTACCAACAATTCAGGGTGCGGTAAATGTGAACCGTCCTGGATCTTTCAATGGTGTGAGTGAATGGAAGCTTACTTCTTACCTGTCACGTCTTTCTTATAATTTCAAAGGAAAGTACCTGTTCACGGCAGCTTTGAGAACTGATGGTTCATCCAGATTTGGAAATGAAAAGTTATGGGGTACTTTTCCTTCTGCATCAGCGGGTTGGGTAATGTCGGATGAGAATTTCCTGAATACATCCCGCCACATTTCTTTTGCAAAGATTCGTGGAAGTATTGGCGTAATCGGGAACAACAATATCGGTAACTATACCCAATATGCGCGCGTTAGTAATACGCTTAATGCTGTATTCGGAGAAACTGTTTCAACCGGTGCAGGCGTAATTTCATTGGCCAACAAGAACCTGAGCTGGGAAACTACAAGACAAATGGATTTGGGTTTGGATCTGGGTTTGTTCAATGATCGTATCCAATTGGTGTATGACTTTTATTCCAAAAGAACTACCAACCTTCTGTATGCTGTTCAGGTCCCTCAGGAGTCGGGTTTTGCCAATTACTTTGACAACATCGGAGAGATTAAACTGTGGGGACATGAGATCGCATTGACCACCAGAAATCTGGAAGGAAAGCTGAAATGGACAACGAATGCCAACATTGCTTTTAACAGAAACAAGGTGTTGGCCCTGGCCCCGGGCATCGACAGAGTATATGGTACATTCCATATCACGCAGGTTGGTCAGCCATTCGGTATGTTCTATGGTTTGCAAAAAGAAGGTTTTTATATGAGTAAGGAAGAGCTAGCCAGTTCGCCTGTTATTCCGGGTCGTTCAGCGATCGGTACTGTGAAGTTCAAGGATGTGAACGGTGACGGAAGGATTACGAACGGTGGTGACAATGATGACCGGACTATCATCGGTAATCCATTCCCGAAATTCACATATGGAATTGTGAATAACCTGAGCTATGGCAAATGGGATCTTTCGATTGTAGGTTCTGGTTCTCATGGTAACGATCTGTGGGTAAGGCATTTATATAGTACTGCCAATCTTGATGGAGTATTCAATATGGTTGCCGGAGTAAAAGATCGTTTCAGAGTTAAAAATGTAGCTGATGCCAACGGTACAGGAGTGGCAACAACGATCATCACACCAGGTAGCGGACAGTTCGGTGCTACTAACAATGGCGGAAATTATACCGGTATTGAGCGCGACTGGAACAGTTCTCATTTTGTAGCCAAAGCTTCTTACTTCACGATTAAGAATATCACATTGGGTTACAATATCGGGAAAGTTAATAAAGTGTTTAAGTCAGCAAGGGTTTATGGCTCCGTTCAGCAAGCATGGGTTTTCACAAATTATACCGGTGGACCTAACCCTGAAACAAGTGCACAGGCGGATGGAAATGGTGATGGTGGTAACCTGAGTCAGGGTGTTGATTTCTCAAACTATCCGGTTCCACGTACCTGGACATTGGGTGTAAATCTCAACTTCTAAAACCAGGCTGTTTATCATTTATAAAATCAGATCAGATATGAAAATAAAATATATAGGAGCCTGCATGTTAGCATTGACTTTGGCAGGTTGTAACGAGGGTTTCCTTAGCGTTCTTCCTGAAACAGAACTGACTACAGAAACATTTTTCCGAACGCAGGCGGACTTTCAGCAGGGAGTTAACGCTATTTATGCTCCATTGCGTCAGATGTTTAATGAACGTGCATGGGTATTAGAGGAAATGCATTCAGATAATACCTATTACGCTAGAAACACGCTTTTTGGAGCGGTTGATGCGACTGAGAACGTAGCTGATTTTGCAGTACCGACCGCAAATGGAACGACTCCAAACGACAACGTTCTTGTTCAATATCGTCTCAATTATCTGATTATTGCCAGGGCGAATCAGGTGCTTGCTACGATTGATCAGGCTGACTTTGATTCGGCTATAAAAAGCAATCTTAAAGGAGAAGCACTGTTTCTGCGTGCATTTGCTTATTTCGATCTGGTGCGGTTATTCGGGAAAGTCCCTTTGCATCTGACGCCGGTAACCGGTCGTGAGGATGCAGCCAAACCGTTGGCGTCAACTGAAGATATCTACGCTCAGATTAAAACAGATGCAGAGTTGGCAAGTACTCTGTTGCTCAATAAAGCGAAGCAGCAAGCAGGCAGAGCAACCTCCGGAGCAGCGAAAACTTTATTAGCCAATCTATATCTGACACAGAAAAAGTGGACTGATGTAGAGAGACTTACCAGAGAGGTGATCACGAACGATGGCTATACGCTGATGCCGGATTACAACAACGCATTCTCTTTTACCAGCTCAAATAAGAACAATCAGGAGTCTGTTTTTGAAATACAGTATATGGAAGGAGCTGCCGGATTTAACGGAAATCAAATTTATCGCTTTCTTCCTGCTCCTATTAAATCGGAAGAGTTAAGTCCGATTGTAGGCACTGCCAATCCTCAGGGACTTTCTCAGGAAAGTAACAACATCCCGACGCCGGACCTGATCGCAGCTTACGAAGAAGGAGATAAACGTAAGGATATTTCAATTGGCTATGTGACTTTGAGCGGAAGTCTGGTTACTAACAAGCGATATCCTTATATCAAGAAGTATGCAAGGACACATGCATTGCATAATAATACTGGTCAGAACTGGCCTGTTTATCGTTATTCGGAAGTATTATTGTTTTTGGCAGAAGCGCTTAACGAGCAAGGTAAGCCTGCTGAAGCGGCAACCTATATTAATCAGGTGAGAACCCGGGCAGGTTTGTCTGCTACCACAGCAACCAGTCAGACTGCGATGCGTGAGGCTATTTTCAAGGAAAGACGTGTAGAGCTTGCTTTTGAAAACAAACGCTGGTTCGACCTTACCAGGACAGGACGAGTGAAGGAAATTATTGGAGCATACGGAGCAAAGGTAAAAGCCAATCCGGCAGCGTACTATTTTCCTCCGGGAGCTGTGCCGCCAAACAATGCTTTTACTGTCCTGGACGACTATTACGGTTTACCAGCGGTTGAAGCTGCCCTGACACCACATTTCTAAACCGGGCTGTAGAGGCTTTTATTTGAAAACCGGCAGTTCGTAAGTGTGATCTGCCGGTTTTACTATTTTTTAGTAATATTGTTTTCGTTTATTATTTTTTTATTTCGTAATTTTTTCAAATGTGTACCTGAACTGTATGTCTATTAGAATCTACTTAAATATTCCCTGAACCCGACACAGCAGGATAGTATGCTGAGCGATAACTCCTATAATTGTAAAATCAGACTATTCTAAGTTTTATTTTGTTTTATTTAATAATAAAAGAGAGTGCCATGAAGCTGATTTTTAAAAATTTTATATACTTAAACTCTGAACTGTAAAATGTACAATCAAAAAAAATGGTACAGACTTCCAATAACACTCGCATTGGTGATAGCGGTGGGTGTGTTAAGCGGAATTTTGATTAGCAACCGACCAGCCAAACACAGGCCACCGGGCTCAAAGGTTGATAAAATTAAATTACCAACCGGATTTAAAGCAGAACATTTGTACAGCCCGTCTGAATCCAAAAACGGGTCCTGGGTTTCAATGGCATTTGATGACAAAGGTCGTTTGATCACTTCGGATCAATATGGAAGTTTGTTCAGAATGAAATTGCCGGAAATCGGTCAGACTGCGGAACCGGTTATTGAAGAACTTAAGATTGAAGGTGATACAGCAAAAATAGCAATGGGTTATGCACATGGACTTTTGTATGCATTCAACAGTTTGTATGTCATGATCAATAACCGGGAAAATCCAAGATTCCCAAAGGGCAGTGGCTTGTACCGGTTGCAGGATACTGACAATAATGATCAGTACGACAAAATTACATTGATCAAAGCGTTAAAAGGTGAAGGAGAGCACGGTCCGCATAGTATTGTTCTTTCTCCGGATAAAAAATCTTTGTATGTCGTAGCAGGGAATTTTACGGATCTGCCTAAGATGGATACGTATCTGTTAATGGACAACTGGAAAAATGACAATTTGTTTCCATGGATCAAAGATCCGAGAGGTCATGCAACGGATCGGAATGCTCCGGGAGGATGGATTGCACACACAGATCCGGAAGGGAAAAATTGGGAATTGGTAAGTGCAGGTTATCGCAATTCTTACGATATCGCTTTCAACGAAGCTGGTGATTTGTTCATTTATGATTCGGACATGGAATGGGATTTCGGAACTCCCTGGTATCGGCCGACGCGTGTATGCCATGCAACCAGCGGAGCGGAATACGGATGGAGAACGGGTTCTGCAAACTGGTCACCTACTTTTGCGGATAATCTTTCACCGATTATGAACATAGGTCAGGGTTCACCTACGAACTTACTTTATCTTCAGGATGCGAGATTTCCTGCAAAGTATAAAAATACGCTGCTTGCATTTGACTGGAGTTTTGGTATTGTTCACGGTTTACACCTGAAGCCAAATGGATCGACATATTCCGCAGATCACGAAGAATTTTTATCTGGTGCGCCATTGCCACTAACCGATGGTGTAATCGGACCGGATGGTGCTCTCTACTTTTTAACGGGTGGACGGAGACTGGAATCGGATTTATATCGTGTGTATTATGAAGATTATAAAAACATCCCGGCTGGTTCCAACAAAGCAGAAGTTGTTATAACAAAAGAGCATAAGCAAAGAACTGACATTGAAAAGTTTCATGCTAAAAAGGATCCTGCTGCAATAGCGGCTGCGTGGCCACTGCTGAAAAGTGGTGATCGTTTCCTGAGATACGCAGCACGCATTGCTGTTGAACATCAGCCTGTTAGTGAGTGGAGTGATAAAGTTTTTGCAGAGAAAGATCCCCAAACACTTATTTATGGATCTTTGGCTTTAGGGCGTCAGGGAGATTCATCGAAAGTAGGCGGTCCGCTACTCAGTAACCTTACGACAATCAATTACAATGGTTTGAACCAGATTCAGAAACAGGATTTGTTAAGAACAATTGAAGTTATTTTGTATAGAACTGGTAAACCTGATGCTGCCACCAAAGCAAAACTGATTGCATATCTGAATCCCAAGTACCCATCTGAATCGCCGATACTAAACAGATTTTTTAGTAAAATTCTGGTTAATCTGGAAGCTCCGAAGGTGATTGAAAAAACTTTGGCATTACTTGAAAAGAATGAGCAGTTTGACGATAAGGACAATGAAATGGTGACGGCTTCGGCAGATCTCATTTTGAGAAACCCGCAGTATGGTTTAGATCTGGCAGGACTTCTCGAAAAAATGCCTCCGGCACAGCAGACATTTTATGCTATCGTGCTAAGCAGTCAGAAAACCGGATGGACTCCGCAACTGAGAGATAAATACTTTGCCTGGTTTCACAAAGCATTTAGTTATCAGGGTGGTAGAAGTTACATCGGCTTTATTGATAAGGCTCGTCAGTTGGCATTGAAAAATGTTCCGAAAGAAAGATATGCACATTATAATAAAATTTCAGGAGCAGAGTTACTGACCGGAAATGGAAATGATCTCGTTAAACTTTACACCCCCAAAGGCCCGGGTCGTGGCTGGAAACTCCCTGATGCTGTTGCACTTGTACAGGATAGTTTGAGTAACCGGGATTTTGAGAGGGGAAAAATGATATTTTCCGCAGTTTTATGTGATCGCTGCCATACGATTCAGGGATCCGGTGCGGATGTAGGACCAGACCTGACACAGTTGGGGACGAGATTTTCTGCGAAGGATATGCTTGAAGCTATTATTGAGCCTAACAATGCTATCTCAGATCAGTACGCTTCTATCGCATACACGATGAAAGACAATGAATCGATAGTGGGACGTCAGATTAATGAGGATGCCAATTTCTATTATATTGCTCAGAATCCGTTTGATTCAAAAACAATCCGGAAATTGAATAAGAAAGATGTAGTATCTTCTAAAATTTCAACTGTCTCGGTGATGCTCCCTGGGCTTATCAACGGTTTGAATCCAAACGAACTCAGAGATTTGGTAGCGTATCTGATGTCTGGTGGAAATAAAAATAATCCTATTTATACTGAAGCATCAGCGTCCCAGAAAAAGACTGGGAAATGAAAAAGGAGTAGAGTAGAAAACAGATAATTTGACTTATTAAGTGGTGCTGGTTATTGGATACGCATTCCAATTCGGCACCACTTTTTATTTTCCTTTTCTTTATCTATTTGGGAAAAGGAGATAGTTAGAGCTATTTTAGCGCTCCGAAATAATCACAGAAATTATAAGCACATCAGAATAAGATTATCAAACAATGACATTGAATTCAAAAAGGAGGGAAGCCATCAAAAAAATTGCAGCCAGCTCCCTGGTAATGACTCCACTATCACTCACCTCGGTTTTCTCCAAAAACAAGGAGGCGCTTGGAACAACCTTAAATGGTAAAATAAATCATTCTGTTTGCAGGTGGTGTTACAGTAAAATACCGTTGGACACGCTGGCACAGGAAGCGAAGAAAATGGGAATTAAATCCATAGAATTGTGTGGTCCTGATGAATGGGCAACTCTTAAGAAAAATGGATTGACATGCGCTTTGCCCTGGGGTGAAGGTGCAACACGAAGCCTGGATAAAGGATTTTGTGATACAGCAAATCATGAAGCATTGATCAAAGGTTTCGAAGATGTAATTCCCAAAGTCCAGGCAGCCGGATATGACAAGATTATCTGTTTTTCAGGAAATAGGAGGGGAATGAGTGATTTGGACGGGCTTCGCAATTGTGCAACCGGGCTTAGGAAATTAATTCCTATAGCGGAAAAGTACAATGTTACTCTTGTGATGGAGTTGCTAAACAGTAAGGTTGATCATAAAGATTATATGTGCGATCACACTTCCTGGGGAGCAGCACTTTGTGAAATGGTAGGTTCTGAAAAATTTAAATTACTTTATGACATTTACCATATGCAAATTATGGAAGGTGACGTGATTGCGACAATCAAAAAGTACCACAAGTATATCGCTCATTATCATACGGGTGGTGTGCCTGGAAGAAAAGAAATTGATGAAACTCAGGAAATATATTATCCTGCTGTGATGAAGGCAATTGCAGAGACAGGCTACACAGGATACGTAGGGCAGGAGTTTGTTCCGAGTCGTGGGAACGACATTGCATCACTGACTCAGGCAGTTAAGATTTGTGACATTGCTTAAATTGATAACGAATATGAAATCTAACGTTTCCAGAAGACAATTGATCAAAGGAATTGCAGCAGTTTCGGGCGCTGTGGTTGTACCTCAGTCTTTAACGGCTGCAATTACAAAAGCTGAAACTATTCTTGGGCCTGAGCTGAAAGGGAAAATAAATCACTCAGTTTGCAAATGGTGCTATGGCAAAATTCCTTTGGAAACTTTTGCACAAGAGTGTAAGAAAATGGGAATCAAGTCTATCGAATTATTGGGACCTGATGAATGGCCGATTCTGAAAAAATATGGATTGACATGTGCTTTGCCAAACGGCGCTGGAATGGGAATTGAGAAAGGCTTTAATGATCTGGCAAACCACGACGAGCTGGTAAAAAGTTATGAAGAACTTTTTCCAAAGTTGCAGGCTGCTGGCTACACAACGGTGATTTGTTTTTCTGGCAACAGACGTGGAATGTCGGATGTAGATGGAATGAGAAATTGTGCGATTGGTTTAAGGCGACTGATGCCTGCTGCTGAAAAGTATAATATTACCATGATCATGGAATTACTTAACAGTAAAGTAAATCACCTTGACTACATGTGTGACAGAACTGAATGGGGCGCTGGTCTTTGTGAAATGATTGGTTCTGAAAAATTCAAACTACTGTACGATATTTATCACATGCAGATTATGGAAGGCGATGTGATTGCGACGATCAAAAAATATCATAAGTACATTGGCCATTACCATACTGGTGGTGTTCCTGGAAGAAATGAAATTGATGAAACGCAGGAGCTTTATTATCCCGCAATTATGAAAGCAATAGTTGAAACTGGGTATAAAGGCTTTGTGGCTCAGGAGTTTATACCAAAAAGAGCAGATCAATTGGCATCTTTAAAGCAAGGAGTTGAGATCTGCGATGTAGCCTGATAGGCTTAAATGTAGGATTTTTACCCCTGAAATTCTGTAAAATGGATTTCAGGGGTAATTTTTTTTATACACTTTTTATATTGTAACTTATTATTATTCAGTACTGTAGGCGTGCAACAGTAAGAATTTAACACTCTGACGTTTAAATGAAATAAATGTTGACGGCATTGGTGCAGTCTATTGAAATCTGAGAGCTGACTATGCTTATATTATGTTAAATAGAATGCTTGGAATTACAGGAGAGCTGTATCTCGCCAGAATATTGAATTTGCTACCCAAACACAAGAGGTGTCGGACTTTCTGAAAAATGGTCAGATTATAGATCTTATAAAAGTCAGTAATCTGGCCATGTATTTTTAATTACTGTTAAACGAATGCATATGCTGCTCAGTCGGAATGATCTATTGCGTTTTGGATTAATCAAGTATCTCTTGAATCAGCTCCATGCTTTAGTGTCAGACATTTGCGTGATTGAGCTTGGGTTAGAAAGTAAACTTTCATATTTTGAATTTGTTATTTTTGTACAGCCTATATCAAGCCGGTTGAGTTTGCCAAAATGTCTTAATTCAAAGATCAATGAAACTATTCATTTCGAAAATCATTAGCAACTTCATGACATTCGGGTATTTCGGCGTATGTGGATGCGATTGATTCCTTACAGAGAACAACGTTTAAGCCATCTTGGTAATATATTTGTTATATAATTTATATTATGTTAAATAGAATACAGGGTTACATAAAAGGGGAATACCTTTCGATATTCCCCTTTTAATTGCCTTAGAAATCGTTACTCAACGCAAGTAATTCCTTTTCCTGCAAATTGTTCAAGTACGCTGTTTACAGTTGCAAGGTTTTCTTTTGCTTCTGATTCATCCTTAGCTGCTACTGCCTTCTCGAAGAATGGTTTTGCTTTTTGGAATTTACCACAAACGCGACCTTCAACTTCTTTACCTTTTTGCTGATATTCAGTCATGTTCATGTTATCAACTTCGCCTTTCAATTGAACAGCTTCGTTGAAATAGAAAACACCAAGGTTGTAAAGCGCATCGTAGTTGGTAGCTTCAAGTTCAAGAACTTTCTTGTAGCTTTCGATTGCTTTAGAAGAAGCATTTGCTTGTTTTGCTTTCAGATCAGCTAGTTCTTTTTCCAGACCAGTTTTATCAGTGCTTGCTGAAGATTCAGCTGCAGCTTTTGCTTCACTTTCCAAAGTTGCTACCGCAGCAATTGCTTCTTTTTTCTTTCCGGTCACATCAGCTAGCTGGCGTTTCAAATCGGCATTTTTTGGTTGCTTTTTGATAAGCGCTGAAATACGTTTGATCTCCCCGTCAAATACTTCGATCTTTCCTTTTTCAGATTCCAGATTTTTGGCAGCATTGGCCGCTTTGTTGGATCCTGATCCAAGCTTATTGTTCAGCTCTTTAATTTTCTGAGTTGCTCTTGTATTGGTGTTATCATACAGAATAGCAAGGTTAACCAGATTTTGAACATTTTTAGGATCAGAAGTTGTTAAAGCAGTTAATTCTGCAATAGCCTGGTCTTCTTTACCAGATGCCAGTAAAATGTTAACAATCTCAGATTTAAGATCTTTATTTCCCGGAGATTTTTCTAACCCTTTATTCAGAGTTTCGATCGCCTTATCGAAATCGTTATCTCCACGATAAAGTTGTGCTAAGCCATAAAATACGCTTGGATCTTTACCACCATTATTAATGTAAGTGGCAAATTGAGTTTTTGCGTCGTCTTTCTTTTCAAGTTGCTGAGCAGCAATACCTCCGTAAAGTGCAGCAGTTGTATCTTTCTTATTAACTTCCTGGGCCAATTGGAACATTTCCAAAGCACCATTCAAATTTTTATTCTGATACTTTTCTGCACCTTGCTTTACAAAAGCATTAAAAAGTGAAGTACCCTCTTCCCCATTCAAAGCTTTGGTTGCTTCCTTCGATGATTTACCAGCCTCACCCTTTTTAGTCAGATCCAGTTCAACCACTTTTTTATATGCTTCAAGCGCAGTTTTGGCAGCACTTGAATCTACCTCTGATCCGGACATTGCTATATTTTCATACAACTTAGCTCTTTCCATCCAGAAGGTAGCTTTTGCACTATTTTTCGGATCCGATACATCCTTATCACTTTTCTCTTTATCCTTACGAAATTGATCCACCATCGCCTTGTTCAAAGCATCCTGCGAAAATGCAGTAAAGCTTGCAAGAGTCAGTGCTGAAACAAAAAACACTTTTTTCATAGATATCCTTACTTTTTATTGTGATTGATAATTCGAAAAGCTAAATATAAGTCAATAATTGCAATTTCTACAAAAATCATACCTCATCATCGGCGTCTTCCTCCTCTGACTGATCTTCAGCCTCTTCATCATCCTCAAAAGTTTCCTCTGATTCTCCTTCGGTTAATTCCTGATCGTCAACAGCAATGATGTCAGGCGATGTTACCACGATTGGATTACCATCTTCATCAAATTCTTCTGCTTGTTTTTCGTCAGGGTCTTTCAGGATTCTTGTAACAGACGTGATCTCGTCACTGTTATTCAATCTGATCAGTTTCACACCTTGTGTGTTTCTTCCGGCCAGGCGAATGTCAAGGACACTCATTCTGATCGCTATACCATTTCTGGTGATAATCATTAAATCGTCTTGCTCCGTAACTTCACGAATAGCTACAAGTTTACCTACTTTATCAGTTGCATTCATGGTCGAAACTCCTTTTCCGCCACGTTTAGTAACTCTGTAAGTATCTATATTTGAGCGCTTTCCAAAGCCATTTTCTGAAACAACCAGTAATTGAGCATCTTCACGGCTAATACATACCATACCGATCACTTTGTTACCTGAGTCAGTAAGGTTGATACCACGCACACCTGCTGCAGTTCTTCCCATCGGTCTCACTCCTGTTTCGTTGAAACGTACTGCGCGACCCGCACTTGAGGCGATAACGATATCATTGTCACCGTTGGTTAGTGCAACATTCAGCAGTCTGTCACCCTCATTGATTGAGATTGCGATGATACCATTGGTACGTGGACGGGAATATGCTTCGAGCAAAGTCTTCTTGATAGTTCCCTGTTCTGTACACATAATGAGGTAGTTATTTTTGATATAATCCTCATTAGTCAGCGTCTTCACATTAATTACTGAACGTATCGAATCACCGTTCTCCAGGCTGATAAGATTCTGAATCGGGCGGCCTTTTGAAGTTTTACTTCCTTCCGGAACTTCGTAAACCTTCATCCAGAATAATTTTCCATACTCTGTAAATATCAACAGGTAGTTGAGCATAGTTGCTGAGAACAAATGTTCTGTAAAATCAGAATCCTTTGTTTTCACACCACGTGATCCAACCCCACCTCTTGTTTGAGTACGGTATTCTGCAAGCGGAGTACGTTTAATATATCCCTCATGAGAAATAGTGATCAACATTTCATCATCCGGAATCATGTCTTCATCGCTGAATTCTTCTGCAGCAAATTCGATAGCCGTACGACGGGCATCACCATAACGATCTTTAATTTCGGCAAGCTCGGTTTTGATGATTTCAAACTTACGCCATTCATTAGCAAGAATATCGCGCAAGTCAGTGATCAAAGCCATGATCTCTTCGTACTCTTTTACAATTTTCTCTCTTTCAAGACCTGTAAGACGTTGTAAACGAAGTTCAAGGATTGCTTTTGCCTGAATTTCACTTAACCCGAATTGCTCTATCAAGCCATTCTTCGCAGTTTCCGGATCACGCGCGTTTCTGATCAGATTGATTACCGCATCCAGGTTGTCCAGGGCGATCAGCAATCCTTGCAAAATGTGTGCACGTTTTTCTGCTTCACGAAGTTCGTACTCAGTACGACGGGTGATTACAACGACACGGTGTTCTACATAATGTTTAATCAGATCTTTCAGGTTCAGCAGAACAGGACGACCTTTTACAAGGGCGACATTGTTTACGCCGAATGAAGATTGAAGCGGAGTGTATTTGTAAAGGTGGTTCAATACAATATTAGGAATCGCATCTTTTTTCAAATCGAAAACGATACGCATCCCTTCTCTGTCCGACTCATCACGGATGTCAGAGATTCCATCTAATTTTTTATCATTAATAAGTCCTGCAATTCTTTCAATCATTGCGGCCTTATTGGTCATGTATGGAATTTCGGTAATGATAATCTGTTCCTTACCAGTTTTGGAAACCTCAAAATTCGCTTTTGAACGAATAATGATACTTCCACGCCCCGTTTCGAAAGCAGATCTTACTCCCTGATAACCGTATATTGTTCCACCCGTTGGAAAGTCAGGAGCTTTTACATGCTCCATCAATTCAGGAATAGTAATTTCGGAATTGTCGATATAAGCCAAAACTCCGTCAATGACTTCGGAAAGATTGTGCGGAGCCATGTTGGTAGCCATACCGACAGCAATACCGGAAGAACCGTTTACCAGGAGGTTGGGGAATTTGGCAGGAAGGACAGACGGCTCAGAAAGTGAATCATCAAAGTTGGGTTGAAAGTCAACAGTGTCTTTACCCAAATCGTTTAATAATTCATCAGCCAGCCTTTTCAGGCGTGCTTCTGTGTAACGCATTGCAGCGGGGTTGTCACCATCCACTGATCCGAAGTTCCCCTGTCCGTCAACAAGTGGGTAACGCAATGACCACGGTTGAGCCATACGTACCATGGTGTTGTACACCGATGAGTCACCATGTGGGTGATACTTTCCTAATACTTCACCAACGATACGCGCAGATTTTTTATGGGCTCTGTTGTAATTAACACCCAAATCGGACATACCATATAAAACGCGGCGGTGTACAGGTTTTAAACCATCTCTTACGTCAGGAAGGGCACGGGAAATAATAACGGACATCGAATAATCGATATACGCACCACGCATTTCTTCCTCAATATTGATGGGAATAATGTTTTCACCAGGAGATTCTGCCATAGATAATCAGAAAAGAATCAGAATTTATGTGAGAAATTGGAATTATACCAAGCCTCACGTGATTAATCCAAAATAGTTAGTTATAAGGATTCAAATTTCGTCATTTTTGGGCACTTGGACAAACTATTTGAAGCCTATTCAGGCTGTCAATTGTATATTGGTGTGATACAGCGCTTTCGACGCTTAGAGTGATTTAAGAAAAAGTTAAATGCATCCTGAGCATTAAATTTCGGTTACTCTATTCTTATAGTAGGAAGTTCACGTTTCAAACCTATCGATAATGCCTTTACTACTTACTTTTCTTGCCATCATTCTTCTTGTTTTGCTTATTGCATGGCTAAAAATTGACACTTTTATTTCATTTCTTCTAATATCAATCGGTCTGGGACTTGCAAGCGGACTGGATGTTGCGACTATCGGAAAAGCTATACAGAAAGGAGTTGGCGGCACGCTGGGAGATCTGGTTCTGATTGTGGGGTTTGGAGCAATGCTTGGTAAAATGGTGGCTGATAGCGGAGCAGCTCAAAGGATAACCGATGCGCTGATCGGTATTTTCGGCACCAAAAATATTCAATGGGGAATGGCGCTAGCGGGTTTTGTAATCGGGATTCCACTTTTTTACAATGCCGGTTTTGTAATTGTTATTCCGCTCATCTTTATGATCAGCGCTACTGCAAAACTACCGCTCTTATATATAGGAGTACCAATGCTATCCGCCCTGTCGGTTGCGCACGGTTATCTTCCTCCTCACCCGTCGCCGGCTGCAATCGCAAGTCAGCTGAATGCTGATCTGGGTAAAACTTTGCTGTATGGTTTAATGGTTTCTATTCCTGCTATAGCCATTGCCGGACCTGTCTTCGGTAAAACACTTAAAAAGTTTCAGCCTAAACCAGACGAAGATCTGTTTAATGTAAAACCACGTCCATCTCATGAATTACCGGGACTTGGTATCAGTATTGTAACTGCGCTTCTTCCTGTCTTTTTGCTCACAAGTATGTCAGCCCTGAAGAGTGTGATGCCTGGTAATACCCTTGTTGCACTTTTGGCTGAACCTTATTTTGGAATGTTGCTATCTGTGCTATTCGCCGCTTATTCGCTTGGAATAACACGCGGGATGAACATGAAAGCGATTACAAAATCGATGGAAGAAGCTTTCAAAGGTGTATCAGTAATATTGCTGATCATCGCAGGTGCAGGGGTTTTTAAAGAAATAATGACGGTGGGTGGAGTGAGCAATTATATAGCGGAAAGTCTGAAAGACGTTGCTGTTTCTCCGCTTCTGCTGAGCTGGGGAATTGCTGCGATTATCAGAGTTTGTGTTGGTTCCGCAACTGTTGCCGGGTTGACAACCGTAGGAATTCTATCTCCATTACTTGTTCATTCTACCGTTTCTCCCGAGCTGCTGGTTTTGGCAATTGGCTCTGGCAGCCTTATGTTCTCCCATGTAAACGACGGTGGATTCTGGCTTTTTAAGGAATATTTCAATCTCAGTATCAAAGACACCCTGTTGACCTGGTCAGTAATGGAAACGATTGTTTCTATTATGGGACTCGTGGGCGTTCTCATTTTAAATTTGTTTATTTAAGGTTTTAGAATTATTGAAATTATATCAACAGGAAATTTAACTTATGAGCGCCGAATCAAATTTTGAAAAACTAGGTCTTTCGCTTCCGCCTGCCCCTAAGCCTTTGGGAGTTTACAAACCTTACCTGATTGTGGACGAACGCTGGCTTTATGTATCCGGACATGGAACGGTGCAGGACGATGGTTCTCTGATCATCGGTCGTATCGGTGAGGATATGGATATTGAAGCAGGGAAAAAAGCAGCCGAACAGGTTGGACTTACAATTCTTTCAACCCTGAAAGCAAATATTGGAAGTCTGGACAGAATTAAACGTGTAGTGAAGATCCTGGGTATGGTGAACTGTACTGCAGATTTTGAAAGGCATCCTTATATTATCAATGGTTGCAGCGAATTATTTGCTAAGATTTGGGGTGAGGAAAATGGTATCGGTGTTCGCAGTGCAGTAGGAATGGGCTCCTTACCTGATAATATTCCGGTAGAAATAGAGGCAATGTTTGAACTTGAAGTTTAGAAGTCCCTTCTTTAAAGCATTACACTATCTTTTCACTTTACTCTCATTACCATATGTGGTATCAAATTGACCACACCGATAATATTCTATCGCCTTCACTCCTGTTCTACAAAGCCAGAATAGAATCCAATATTGACAAGATGATCAGCATTGCTGGTGGTCCGGATAGGCTGATTCCTCATGTCAAAACCCACAAGTGCGGCGAAGTAGTACAACTGCAGTTGGCAAAAGGGATAACCAAGTTCAAATGTGCCACTATTGCAGAAGCAGAAATGCTCGCTCAGGCTGGTGCTAAATGGATTTTGCTGGCATACCAGCTGGTTGGCCCCAATCAAAAACGCCTTGTTGCGCTGACCAAAGCTTATAACGATGTTCAGTTTTTTTGCCTGGTTGATAATGAAAATACGGCTCACTCGTTCAATGCGCTCGCTGAGGAGAACGATATTCGGCTGTCTGTATTCATTGACGTCAACAACGGCATGAATCGTACCGGGCATATTACAGATGATGCCTTACCGGAGCTTTTGAGTAATCTTCAACAATTTAAGAACCTGATTGTTGCAGGTGTTCATGTTTATGACGGTCATATCGGGGATTCTGATTTTGCTGAGCGTAAGAGTCATGTTGATCAGGCGTTTGATACAGTTCGTGAACTGTTGAATACTTTCGTATCTCAGGAAGGCTTACAGCCCATGGTTATTGCGGGAGGTTCTCCGTCCTTTACAGTTCATGTGCAAAGACCTGACGTGTACCTTAGCCCTGGAACCAATGTGCTTTGGGATTGGGGCTATCAGTTAAAACTTCCTGAGCAATCTTTCGATCACGCCGCATTGTTACTTACAAGAGTTATTTCGAAGCCAAAGCCAGGAATTATAACTATTGATTTAGGTCATAAAGCTGTGGCTGCCGAAAATCCTATTGAAAAGCGATTCAAAATTCTGAATCTGGACGGTTACAAAGTAATTAGTCAGAGTGAGGAACATGGTGTACTGGAAGTGGGGCTTGATCAGTGGGAAGAGATAGAGATCGGCAAAGTTTGCTATGCTCTCCCCTATCATATCTGCCCGACGGTAGCTCTGCACAATTATGCTACGGTGATTGAGAACAATAACTCAGTTGCAGAATGGGAAATTGCCGCAAGAAGCAGACGTATTCTGGTTTAGTTTGGGATAATTGTATTACGTATCAAAGTTTATTTTGATCTGGTAGTGAATGCCTGGAAACGACCGAGCTTCACATTGAAGTGTACTGTTTTCTGTAAAATAATATTGGCTTAATCTGTTTTAAGTAAAAGCTTCGCAACTTTCGGATGTTCCGGTGCGAAGCTTTTATTTTTTACTTCCAATAAAGAAAATCAATTATTTTTATTTGGAATTATTATAAATAGAATGCATCTTTGAATATCATTTAAGGATAAATTTTACAGTTACATTGATGAGCACAACATATAAAATTTCATTTCGAACTACGCTTAAAAATAGCCGGTCGTTTCAGCGATTGCACGACTGCCTTAAGCAACTCAATGTAAAACATTGGGCTTACGATTTTCAGGATTTCATTCTCACCTTAACCTCCGACCTATCCGATTTCAGAAGAATACAAGCAGCCTTGAAATCGAGTGGTTATGTATGCCAGTTTGTAAAATTGGAAAGTTTGGCGGATTCTCACTAATAGGTTCAGCTACTACTCAACGTTATGAAATGGGGATCGCCGTTATTGGCAATCCCCATTTTTCATTTACTCAGGAAGACTCGAAACCATGAAGCTCAAAAAGTGAAACACTTCCTCCTGGTTCCGAATGTGGTTCCGGGCAGCCGACAGATCGTCCCCTACCTTGATCGTATAGGATGTATCGGGTAAGGCCTCAAACATATCTTCGTCCGTGGTATCATCACCGATCGCGAGAATAAAGTCGTAATCATTCTCTTCAACAAAGCTGCGCGCTGCTGTTCCCTTATTGAATGCAGTCTTCTTCACCTCTACCACCTTATTGCCGTCAATAATCTGTAGATTGAGTTCCGGCTGTATAAAATTTTTCAGTTGCCATGAAAGCTCTTGCGCGCGCCGTGCTGCATATTCTTTGTCGTCGGCTGTGCGGTAATGCCAGGCAAGTGAAGTCTCTTTTTCTTCTACGAAAGCACCCGGACACCTTTTGGCATACATATTCAATATTGGTTTGATACTTTCTTTCCAGTTCTCTTCGTAGCTTTCATTGAGAGTCCATTCGTCATTACCCTTCGTTTTAATCAAAGCACCATGCTCAGCAATGATATGAACAGGCAAATCCTTGAAATGAATATCCAGGAATCTTCTGTCACGCCCGCTGATGATTACTACAGTATCCCGTTTAGCAATATCAAGAAGCAACTTTCTTATATCTTCGGAAATGATAGCTTTGGCCGGATCCGGAACGATCGGTGCCAGCGTACCGTCATAATCGAAAAACAATATCCTTCTGGATGTAGCTTCATAAGCCTTACGGATATTATCGATTCCTTTATTAGTCAGGAAGACTTGCTTTAATCTCTCGTGTTCTTGTTCTAACATAAGCATTTGGGTAAAAAAATCATTGGTCCATGCAAACACATCGTAGTCATGAATCCGCTCACGCATGGCTTTCATGCGTTTTTGTTGCTCCTCAGGCTCCATCAACAACGCCTCATTGATGGCATCTGCAATGCCCTGGTTATCAAGTGGATTTATAATAAGCGCTTCTCCCAGCTCTTCAGCCGCTCCGGCCATTTCACTTAGAATGAGTACACCCTGTTCGTCCTTGCGACTGGCAACATATTCCTTACATACCAGATTCATCCCATCTCTGACAGGCGTGATCAGTGCAATATCACTGGCAGTGTACATCCCCACCAGTTCATGATAACTCATAGAACGATACTGATAAATGATCGGCTGCCAATAGATATTACCAAAACTTGCGTTGATGGCTCCGACTGTCTGGTCAATTTCCATCTTCATATTTTGGTATTGTTCAATCGTATCTCTGGAAGGAACAACTACCATCACAAAGCAGACCCTCTCATGCCACTCCGGATGGTTTTCCAAAAACCGCATGAAACCTTGTAGTCGATGTAAAATACCTTTCGAATAGTCGAGCCTGTCCACCGAGAATATTATTTTCTCTTTGAGAGAACTTCTCGCTTCCTCCCGGGCTGATATCACCTCAGAGGTGTCATATGCATTATTGAATTGCGCAAAATCAATGCTGATCGGGAACGAATCGACCTTAACAATTCGGTTGCTCATGTTGATATAATGGAGCTTATTTCCATAGCCCGAAACGAGTCTTGCAGCTTTCAGGAAGTACTCGACATAGTCATTGGTATGAAAGCCCACAACGTCAGCTCCAAGAATTCCATCTACAATAGCTTTTCTCCAATTGACTGGAAGCATTCTGAAAAGTTCGTAGGAAGGAAAAGGAATGTGAAAGAAAAAGCCGATTTTGTTTAACGGATGTTGCTGGCGGATCATATCAGGTAATAACATGAGCTGATAATCCTGCACCCATACCACATCTCCCGGTTGGATGATTTCATTTACCTTATCAAAAAAGAGCTTATTGGCAGTTTGGTAGGCGTCGAAGTAGGCATCGTCGAAACGTGCCAGAGAAGGGAAATAATGGCAGAGCGGCCAAATAAGGTTGTTACAGAAACCTTCGTAATAATTTTCGTTAATTTCATCAGAGATGAATACCGGATGAGCCTGGAAAGATTCGTTTGTCATGGATTGCCCTTTCAGTTCTTCAGGAGAATTTTCACTAAAGCCAACCCATTGTATTTTCTCGGTTGCATTGAAGATCGAATCCTCTTGTTCACTCACAAGCGATAATACCGCAGAAACCAATCCCCCCGAGTTTTGCACAAGTCTGGATTTGTCTTCTTCCTGAACAATTTTAAAAGGTAGTCGATAGGCAACAATGATTAGTCTTCCGGAATTTTTTGAATTATTATAATCTTTCATAATGTTCAAAGTGCTTACAGAAGCAGGCACGTTTGATTAGAAATAGGATGAATGGCCCGAAAAGCAAGCTGGACCTTAAATAGAATTTGTTAGAGCGGAATGCACTCAGGTTAGTAACAGCACAAATCGTGCCATGACTATACGCGGCAATCTCAGCTGACTAAATGAAGAATATTAAAAGATTGATTTGTATCGGAATGATACGTTTAGCGCAGCTGTATTTGCTAAGGTCTAAAAGACAAAAACCTGACAAAACTTGCCAGGTTTTTCTTGATGAGCCTCCAGTCGGGATCGAACCAACGACCTACTGATTACAAGTCAGTTGCTCTACCAGCTGAGCTATGGAGGCCTCTATCTTCTTGATAATGAGTAACTTTTGAATCTAAAAAGTAAAAATTTGAGCCTCCAGTCGGGATCGAACCAACGACCTACTGATTACAAGTCAGTTGCTCTACCAGCTGAGCTATGGAGGCCTTTTACTTTTTGATACCGTTTGTTATTCCGTTATCATGGTGCAAAAGTAGGGTAACGGAATAACAAACGCAAGTATTTGAAAGGCTTTTTTACTATTTTTTTTTCGAATTTAGATAGCTTCCTGAATTATAGATAGTTGGTGTTTCAGCTCATTTAGCTGCTCCAGGGCATTATTTATCTTTCTTTCAAAATCTGCTTTCAATTTATCCGACGTTTTCGACTTCGCGAAGAACTCAATATTATTTTGCCATAAAGATATGTCATTTTCAAGTTGCGTAACTTTACGACGTATATCACCTTCTTTACGTACAAGGTTGCGGCTACTATCACCTCCGTCACGAACAAGCTCTACTTCGCTTTCCAGTACAGCCTGCTCCTTCTCTTTTGTTGAAAGTTGTCCAATCGCACTCACATAGGTATTTATTGCCCCAATGTAGCGCTTTTGAATCGTCTGCATATCCTTTTTCGGTACGAATCCTATAGAAGACCATTCGCTCTTGAACGCGGATAAGAGATTTAACGTTGATTCTACTTTATCGTTAGCAGCAGCCTCAATGCGTTCGATCAGGTCAGTTTTCTTTTTCAGGTTTTCTTCAAAGCCTTCTTCAACTTCCTTGTTTTTCGCACGTTTCTGGTCAAAGTAGGCATCGCAAGCCTTTTTGAAGCGATCGTAGATGGTATCCTTGAATTTCTCAGGAACCTGTCCTACTCCTTTCCACCTTTTCTGCAGCTCTATAATTTTTTGCGTGTTGGAAGCGCTGTCTTCGCCGGATGCCAATATAGCTTCAGCTTCTTCACACAATTGATTCTTTTGTTCCAGATTTTGCTCGCGCTTACTTTCCAGCTGACGGAAGAATTCTCCTTTATTGTTAAAGAAGGTTTTAAGACTCGCCCAGAATTTTTTACTCAGCTCCTTGCCTTCTTCTCTTGGCATAATGCCTTTCAACGCCACCCATTGATCCTGAAATGCCATAATTTCTTTTGTTTTGGCATTCCATTCTTTAATACTTCCGGAATTGTATGAGGTAAAAGGAACGATCTGATCATAGATTTTTGCCTTTTGCTCATAGTTTTCCTGCATGGATTTTTTCTGCTCGGCAAATTGCTCACGTTGTGCATCATAAAGCACATCCATAGCTACCTTAAAACGCTGCCATAGCTTTTCCTGATCTTCCTTCGGTGCAGGTCCAAGGTGTTTGTATTCCTCAAAAATATGGTTGGCATCATTAAGGATTTCACGGGACATCGGACGATTTTCCAGTGATTTACCCAGGTCTTCCACTTTCTCACAAAGCTCTGCCTTCAACTCAGCATTTCTTCTGCGATCGAGTTCTTTCAATTCAAAATAGATATTTCTATTCGAAAAGTATCTGTCTATCAATGCATTGTAGGTAGCCCAGAGTGTTCCATTGTGCGGAGAGGCAATATTACCTGCATTCTTCCACTCTTCCTGAATCTTCTTAAACTCTTCCCAGCTCGACTTAAGTCCGGATGCGTCGGTTTCTTTTGAGCCTTCGTCCTCAAGTAACTCACGCAACTTTTGCAACAGCGCAGTTTTTACATTGAAGTTTTTCTCTTTTTCTTTTTCCTGCCCCTGATAGTAAGCATTTTTCAATCCTCTTATTTCTCTTCCCAGCGCATCGATACGTTGTATATCTGCATCGTATTTAAATTCGAAACCATCTTCTTCTCCGTTCTCTTCCACAAATGATTTCAGGGCGTTTTCCCGTTCCGTTTGTTTAATCTGATCAAGTACCGGACGTATTTCACGAACCACGGATTCAGCTTTTTTGAGCAATGCAGGTTTGGAACCTTCACCCTGAACAGCAGCGAGTTCATTCTCCAGTAACTTCACAAGTTGTTCTTTGGATAGTTGACTGTAATCTACATCAGATGCAGATTCTTCCTCGTGTTCCTCAGCCAGCTCAGTGTTAAGATCAATATCGAGGGTATCAATAGTTTTAGGTGTCAGGTCTTCCTGCTCGTTGCTTTCGACCCCTTCGTTTTGTTCTTGTGCCATCGTGATTCGTGTTTCGTAAGTACGTGTCTTATTGATTACAAATCTAATAATCTTTCCAATGAATTGGCTACTTTTGGCATCCTAACATTGAACATATTCATCGGAAATGAACCATAAAATCGCAAATATCAGGAGTGACTACACTTTGAAAGGACTTCAGGAGTCAGATTTAGACACTAATCCGTTAAAACAGTTTGAAAAGTGGTTTGAGGAAGTGCTGGCTTCCGGTTTGGAAGAGCCGAATGCCATGGTGCTGAGTACCGTAAATGAAGGAAAACCATCGGCGCGTATAGTGTTGTTAAAAGACATAGATTCAGGCTTTAAATTCTTCACCAACTATGGAAGCAAGAAGGGCCAGGAAATAGAAGAAAATCCACAGGTGGCTTTAACTTTTTTCTGGAAAGAATTGGAAAGGCAGGTGCGGATCGAAGGGATCGTTGAGAAAGTAAGTGCAGCGGAGTCGGACGAATATTTTAGCAGCCGTCCGAGAGGCAGCCAGATCGGCGCGTGGGTGTCACACCAAAGTGCAGCTATTGCAAGCCGCGAGGTGCTGGAGGCTACCAATGCGGAGCTTGAAGCCAGATTTGAGGGTAAAGATATACCGCGGCCAGCGCACTGGGGTGGTTACAGATTGATTCCTACCTATATGGAATTCTGGCAAGGACGGCCAAGCAGACTGCACGATCGACTTGCGTACACAAAAAAAGAAGAAAATAATTGGAAAATTGAGAGACTTTCTCCTTAAACCGAACTATTGCCCCGGCTCATGCATACCCGGGGCGATGACTTATATTTCCTTCACGGCAAATTCGATGTCTGTTTTCCCGATTGAATTATTAGCAAATGATGTATGATCGGGTATCGGATTGATATTTACATTCTTTGCATCAAAGTATCCCGATTCTGCAAGCGCTTTTTGAGCTAAGATAAGCTTCGACCTGTTGAATGGTTCTCCTTCCTTGATACCGATAAGATTTAGAACCTCATTAGTTGTTATCTTCTGATTTCCTTTTACAATCACTTTACCGATTCTAGCCTTTTGGCCTTCATTTACTTCAAAGATTAGATTCACCTTATTTTGTACGGCACTGTCTGATACATCTACACGGAAAAACAAATATCCGTCATTCATATACCTGGCTGCAATTCCCTCATTGCTGTACGTCCAAATGCGATCATATATCTTCGTAGAATCATAGAAGTCTCCAGGCTTCACACCAAGCATGTCTGATAGCTCTGCCGCAGAAAATTTGGAATTACCCTGCCACGTTATTTTGCCAATTCTCATTGAATTTTCTAAGGCTGAGTTGTTTGTATCAGTTTCGAATGGCTTTTCGCTTTTGGACTCTTCATTCGGCTGCATAAAGGAACAGGCGGCTGTTAACAGTATACCTAATGGTAACATTGCGAGAAATTTGAGCTTTTGCATAGATCTGGATTTTGGTTTAGTTAACATTTCAATACGTTTTAATGTGCTTGTATTTGAAAAGGAGTTGATTACTCCTGGCCCTTTAGACTTCTGTGAGGCAAGTTTCACCAATAGTAAGCCATATTGGGATACAGGTTTTCCGTGCGATGCTATGTGGCTGTCTACCAGATATTCATGCAGTTCTTTTAATGCATCTGACAAATATTTGATTGCCGGATGAAACCATAAAACAATCCCTGTAATCTCATAAAGCAGAATGTCAAGTGTATGCTTCTGTCGTATATGTGTCTTTTCGTGAAGCAGCACGTATTGCTTTTCATGCTCATTGAGTTGTTCTATGTCTTCGTGCAGAAAAATGCTATTGGCAAAGGAAAAGGTAGGAAGTTCGTTCTGCAGGTATATTCGAATCTTGCCTTCGTGTGCGATTAGCCGGGAATTTCGTTGCAGTTCGAGAACTGACTTTAGTGCCGAAAGCAGCATGACCATTTTACGAATTGCCCCGGCAATGTACATTGACAACAGTAAGATTCCTGCAATACCCAGGATATCTGTTTTTAAGGAATGATCGTAATTACTGTCAACAGATAGGTCTGTATCTATATGTACGAGTTGATAAGGATTGATGATCAACTGATAGTGAGATACTGTCTCGTGATTGAAAAGACCAGCCAGTGACGGTAAAGGGATTAGCGGAATTATCAGGCAAAAGATTAGTCCGGCTATCAGTAAAAGGCGATTGAGGTTGAAAAAAGTAAGTTTTCTGAGCAGTAACTCATATACAACTGCGAGCATCCCGATACCCAACGAGGCTTGTAATAACCAGATGCTGTAGCTATTGATCATTTTTCTCTATGTTGTTATCGTTATTTTCCAACATCTTCAGCATTTTCTGAATATCATCAGGATCAATATTTTCCTCTTTCACCATAAATGATATCACATTTTCCGGCGCTCCCTCAAAATAGTTGGAAAGAAACCCTTGAAAGGTAAACTTTCGGTACTCTGCTTTCGAAATAACAGGAAAGTATTCGTGTGTTTTTCCGTAAGCTTTGTGCCCTACAAAACCTTTCTTTTCCAGAATTCTGATGAGTGATGAAATGGTATTATAAGGAGTAGGCTCTCCCAGCCTGTCGATGACATCCTTCACGAATCCGCTTTTCAGATCCCATAAAATCTGCATCACTTTCTCCTCTGTTTTGGTTAAAGCTTCCATATTTCAAATGTATAACGTATTTTTCAGTTATACAACGTATTTATACATTTATTAACTTAAAAATACGTTGATTGAGTAGATTTGAGGTTAATGTATTGAAAAATAAAGAGTTAAAATCAAAAAAAGCGCCCTGAAGATCTCAGGACGCTTTTTCAAGTATTTTGTATTTTTAATTATCTCTCATTGATCGGAATAAACGCTCTTTTTGGAGCTCCTGTATAAACCTGACGTGGACGACCGATTGGTTCCTTGTTGGTACGCATTTCTTTCCACTGTGCAATCCATCCCGGAAGACGGCCTATTGCAAACATCACTGTAAACATATTTGTAGGGATGCCCAAAGCACGGTAAATAATGCCTGAATAGAAATCCACGTTTGGATACAGCTTGCGTGACACGAAGTATTCGTCTTCCAAAGCTGCTTTTTCCAGTTGTTGTGCAATTTCAAGAACCGGATCATTAATACCCAGTTTGTTCAATACATCGTCCGCAGCTTTCTTGATGATACGGGCACGTGGATCAAAGTTTTTATAAACACGGTGTCCAAAACCAAACAGACGGAATCCGCTGGTCTTATCTTTTGCCATATCAATGTACTTCTGCGTATCTCCGCCATCCTGACGAATCGCTTCAAGCATTTCAATTACTTCCTGGTTAGCACCACCATGAAGTGGTCCCCAAAGAGCACTGATTCCGGAAGAGATAGATGAGTAGATATTTGCATGAGAAGAACCTACAAGTCTTACTGTAGAAGTCGAGCAGTTTTGTTCGTGATCAGCATGCAGAATCAGCAATTTGTTTAAGGCTGCTGAGACAACAGGATCTACTTCATAATTGGCTACTGGCAAAGAGAACATCATGTTCAGGAAGTTTGAGCAGTAGTCAAGGTCATTCTTAGGGTAATTAACCGGATGCCCCTGTGATTTTTTGTACGACCAGGTTGCAATTGTAGGAAGTTTAGCAAGCAGGCGGATGATATGAAGCTGTGTTACTTCTTCAGGATCCTGATCTGCATTTTCAGGATAGAAAGCGCTCATTGCACTTACCAGCGACGACAAAACGCCCATTGGGTGCGCATTCACCGGAAACCCTTCAAAAATTTTACGCATGTCTTCGTTAACAAGCGTATGCGTTTTTATTTCATATTCGAAATCAGCAAGCTGCTGTGTCGTAGGAAGTTCTCCGTAGATCAAAAGATACGATACTTCCAGGAATGACGATTTTTCTGCTAGTTCCTCAATTGAATAACCCCTGTAATTCAGTACGCCTTCTTCTCCATCCAGGAAAGTGATTGCACTTTTTGTTGCACCGGTATTTTTGTAGCCGGCATCAATTGTAATATATCCGGTTTGATCACGCAGTTTCGCTATATCAATCGCTTTCTCCTGTTCACTACCTTCTACAATCGGGAATTGGTAAGTTTTACCTTCAAGGGTTAATTCAGCTATTTGGGACATATTAATTAGATAAAATAAAAATGTTAATGTTAATAAAGTGTTGATGATTTCATGGTAAGACAAAGGAATAAAAACTCTGAAAATTACCTGCTCAACAAAATTAAATTTGTGTTAATTCGGATTATCAATACGAATAGAGATGCGGAAAACACAAGCTGCAATATCTTAAAAAACGCTGTACTTTCTATTATTATCTCCGTTTTATTTGTAAAAATTCAAGATGTTAGCAATTTTATTTCACAAATCAAAGGATTAATAATACTATTCTATTGAAAACCAAATTTCGTTCGCTTAACGAATTATGTGTGTGTTGCCAGGTAGCCCGGCCGGTTCCTGTACTTTTTCCTGCTCCGGCTTATTAAAGTTGTCGATAAATGCTTTAACAAGATATCTCGCATACATTCCACCCAGTATTACCGGCAGTAAATGAGCGCCATAGATGAAGGCTTTCCCCGTAATACGATAAGAAAACGTAGAAAACGTGTTGTAAACATAAGCCAGCCAGACGAGAGAAACAATTAAAAACAAGGAAAAACAAATTAACTGCGCTTTAAGACCTGCATACCTGCGAACCCCTTCGCATATTAATAATGAGATGCCTACAACCAAAAAAACGGTCATAAGTGCCGTTGGAAAATTCTTGATATAAGTGTGTTTGTAAATCAAAATACCCAGTCGTCCGATCAGATTTGGATGCGACAGCAGGTAAGCATCAGTTATGGTAAGGAGAAGAAGCAATAGTAAGCTGCTTATTTTTCGGTTCATTGAGTTAAAAATGGATTTTGGTTAAAGTACTTTAATGTAATCGGTTGATTGCTTCTTCATAATGTGAGACGACAAATTCGGACTGTTCCCCTGTCTCCATCATGGCATTGATCCAATGGATGTATAAACCATCTTTTTCCATCTTTCGGAAAAATGTCATTTGCCGTTTCGCAAAACGATGAATTTCTGTTTCCAGTCGGGCTTTCATCTCGGTAAGACTCAATTGACCGGTCAGATATAAGGTAATGTATTTGTATTCAAGACCATAATAAATCAGCTGCGCCGGAGTTAAACCGGAGGCCATCAAACGCTCTACCTCTTCAATCATTCCTTCCGCAAGTCTTGCATTGAGCCGGGCAGAGATTCTTTCTCTGCGAATCTCGACCGGAGGGTTCAAACCATAAATGACGGCTTCTGGTTTTTCTACGGACTGATTCCAGTCCTGAGCTAACTCAGGGTTTTGCGTCAGATATTGTGAAATTTCAATGGCGCGTATTAGCCGTTTATGGGTAGAAGTATCTGCTAATTTTTGATACTCGGTATTATAGGTGTGGAAACGATCGGTCAATTCTTCTTTTGATAAATTAATTAACAGTGATCGGAGTTCCTCATTTACAGGTATAGCGTTAAAAGCGTGGCCGGTCAGTATGGAATGAAGATAGAAGCCTGTTCCGCCGCAGAGCACTGTAGTTGAGCCGCGATCATCTAATTCGGCGTAGGCTTTTGAGAAATCGCGATGGAAATCATTTACATTATACTGTTCACCGGCATCACGAATATTAATAAGATGATAAGGAATATCAATTCTGTCAATCGTGTATTCATGCAGATCCTTTCCCGTTCCGATATCCATACCACGATAAATCTGTCGTGAGTCAACGCTGATTATCTCGCCATGAATAAGCTTGCTAACCTTCACGGCGAGCTTTGTCTTGCCCGAGGCAGTTGGTCCGAGAATGACTAATAATGGTTTCAATTTTTAGTTCTTTTTACAAATTTTTTGCTTCCTGCATTGGTGATGGGTAGAAAGACGCCAGCTGTTACATCGAGATTTGAAGTATGCCGTGTGTGCTCCTGCATGTTCAGGAAAAAAGATATGGCAGTTCTGTGCGAGAAGTACTCAAATCCCAGTTTTTGGTAGGAAGCACCATCGGACCATTCCAGATCTGCGTAGGTCATAATGTCATCCGGTTGGAATTCTGTAACAAACGCTTTGACCATTTTATCAATACCACCCACAACTGTGGTATCACAATGATTGGCGAACCTGATAAGTTCACAGGAACGATGAGAATATCCATCACGTGGAAATATTTTGGCATTACTATATGTTGCTACTGCCACCAGCAGATCGCTGTTAAGATCATTAATACTGAAATCCTCCGGTAACACTCTGAAGTAGCGGACGGGCAGGAATAATCCATACCTATACTTAGAGGATACGTTGCCTTGCAGATGATGTTGATTTAAAAATGAATCTGCCGAGGATTTATCAATGCGCGCCTGATAGGTAAGTCTGCCAGGAATACGTACCGAAATTCCAAGAAGCGCCTTGACTCTTGAAATAACAATCTTTTGAGAGTTAACCCATTGATCTTCCCATAAAATCACAGCGCTTGTCCCTTGTTGCCGTATGCCTGAGACATATTCAAATGCAACCTCATATCTGTTGAGAGCTTCGGAGAGTAACCAGTTATTGTAGTCAATCAGTACAATGGTAAGTACTTTCTTCGAGTGCCTGAACAAGGTAACAGCTTGAAATTTACTTTCCGCTACCGTACCGGATTCCCATGCGAATCCTATTCCGTTGCAGAACTGCGTGACCTGCTCAAAGAATGAACCGGAATGATAAAGATCCCCTTCGAACGACACTGGTGACATAATTGGACTTTCAATAATTGTTGCAGCAAAGGTATATTCCTTTCGTTGATTTGCCCAAAAAGAAAAGGATGCCCACGTTTGAGCACCCTTTTGTGAAAATGACGTTTTTCAGTGTCTACTTTCCTCCCAGACCGAAAATTAATCCGACATTAACACCTCCGAATTTTGAAGTGGATTCAAAATCAATGTTATTAGCCGATCCTGTGTTAGCGCTGTAATTTTTGTTTCCAAACACGAAGTGATAAATCCCCTCTACCTGAATTCCAAGGTTTCCAAAGGCAAATACGAAACCCGCCCGCGGCGCAGCTCCAAAATTGCTGTGTTTTTGTGATTCCAAAATGGTATTGCCGTTGTACTTGGCATCATAGCCTGAAAAGTACACCCCGGCATCGCCTCCGATGTAGGGTCTCACAACGCCAGTTGTGAAGAAATAATCGATGGTACCTGTCACTGGTGTAACCCGTCCCGTAGTTTCGAAGGTTTGACCGGCAAAGGTATACTTACTTCCATCCGCATAAATCTTTCCGGCAACGCCAATTGCCAATTGAGGTGAAGCGAATACACGAAGATTAAGACCTCCACCAGCAATCGTTTTTGAATCTTCAACGTTAGATTTGGCAACTCCGCCTTGTAATCCTATCGAAAACTGAGCGAAACTTGTTGTAGAAACTCCCATAGCAACTGCTGCCATGCACAATGCCTTAATTAGAATCTTTTTCATCTTTTCTGATTTTTGAGTTGATGTCATATTTGTTATATAAAAGTTAATTCCAGGCTGCTGCTAATCCCATTTTAATGATTAAGTAATCTAATAATCAATCATTTGTTATCTCATGATCCGTATCTGCTCATTGGATTATCTGAGTAATTTCTTCCTCAGTTTAGAGCAGAATAGAACAATGGATTGTGAGCTTCAATGCTGTTGAAGAGATTATTTTAGTGTTAAAACCGGAAACTGACAATGTTTTATGTTAATATAACCGTTAGATTACTTTAACTACTAACCACTAATCCAAATCATATGAGCCTTAACCCAAGTGAAACAGCTATTGTGCTGATCGAATTTCAGAATGACTTTACCACCGAAGGGGGTATTTTTCATGGCGCTGTGAAGGGTGTGATGGATGCAACCGATATGCTTAATAATGCAGCAGAAACTGTGAAGGAAGCGCGGGAGGCAGGAATTAATGTAATACATGTACCCATTTCCTTTACCGACGATTACCATGAGGTGACACCCAATCCTTATGGAATTATGAAGGGTGTTGTAGATAACGGGGCTTTCAAGAAAAATACCTGGGGAACCGAATTCGCAGAGCCTCTGGCTCCTTTGTCCGGTGAAATAGTCATCGAAGGGAAAAGAAGTTTCTGCGGTTTTGCGAGTACCAATCTGGATTTCGTGCTTCGCAGCAGAGGTATTAAAAACATTGCACTGGCAGGATATTTGACCAATTGCTGCGTAGAATCTACTATGAGGACTGCATACGACAAAGGTTACAATGTGATATCATTGACCGATTGTTGTGCAACTTTAAGCCAGGAGGAGCACGATAATGCCATCAAAAATGATTTTCCGATGTTTAGTCAGCCTATGACGCATACAGACTTTATAGCGATTCTTAAAAACGAGGCTGCTCTTGACCTGAAAGGCAAAGGTTACGAGTGATGTTACATATAAACCTGGAATGATGCGTTTTTGGAAAACAATGATTGTCGTTACGTTACTGATAGCAGGCCAAAAAAGCTATGGTCAGAATTTCAATGCAGAACTTCGGAAATTGAACGGGCAGATTGATGCCGCCAGGAAATCAGGAAAACTGACCGAAGTCGAGTATGGTAAACTGAAACGAGAACAGGAAATCATCAAACTGGCTATAGAAAAGGCCAATGCTGATAATGTGATGACACCCGCTGAAAAGAATAAAATTCATTCTAAAATTGTCCGCTCTAAGAAACGATTGGCCAAGTACAAAACCAACCGCGAAATATATTGAGCATAAAAAATGGCAGTTCACACAGGTGACTGCCATTTTTTATGAATGCTAGTAATCCTTTTTACCGTCTTTCTTAGCTTTCTTCTCGGCTCTTTTTTCTTTCAGGTTTTTTTCAGGCTCCTTTTTCGTACTGCCTTTATCGAGGTTTTTTCCTTTTGCCATGACCTTTGGTTTAAAATGATTGGTGTAAAAATAACTTAATGACTCCTATTTTGGTATTCCTAATGTGATGTTAATTTGAGTCCGCTCCGGCTTTACATCAACATCATGCTTTCCCGGTGATCATATCTATGATTAAATTGGATCTTATACCCGTTTTTCCTGTACTTACAGCCTGCCCCTTTCCAATGAGTTCTCCTACGATTTGTGTAATAAGTGGTTGTTGAACGTGTTCCGGATACGGAATCTTAAATACTTCAGTTCCTTTTTCAGTAATAACGGTGATATCAAATTTTTCGAAAAATGAGAATATGATTTGTCCTTTGGACCCCATAATTCTTGCTTCATCTTGCCGCTGTTCCCTGCTCACTGTAAAACACCAACTCCCAGTGCCTAGCACTCCCGACTCGAACTCCCAGTTCGCAACAGTAATATCATCTGCGGTATATAACCCTGCCTGATTCGCTGTGATTCCGCTGGCATATTTCACTGGACCAAAGACATATTCCAAGAAATCGAATTGATGAGATGCAAGGTCATGAAAATGCCCGCCACCAGATATCTCCGGATCGACACGCCATCGTGTTTTTACAAGTTTACCAGTTTCTTCTTCATGGGGCTGCCATTGGAGGGAAATGTGGACAAACCTTATATCTCCGATTAAACCACTATCAACAAGTTCTTTTACTTTCTGAAAATAAGGCATTGCACGACGGTAATAGGCAACAAAAAGCGGAACACCTGTCTTTTCGCTTACATCAATCATGCGCTGACATTCAGCAGTATTTCTACCCATGGGCTTCTCTACATAAACCGGCTTACCTGCCTGCATCGCCTTGATGGCATATAGCTCGTGGGTATCGGGCGGTGTAGCGACATATATGGCGTTAACTTCGGGGTCATTAATCAATGCGTCGGCATTATCGTACCATTTGGGCACATGGTGACGACGGGCGTAGTCTGCAGCCAGCCCTGCATCTCTTCGCATAACGGCAACCAACTCCGAATTTTCTACTTTATTAAATGCCGGACCACTTTTTACTTCGGTTACATTCCCGCAGCCAATGATCCCCCATTTTACTTTTTCCATAACAAGCTCGTATTTTTGAACTAATAGTTAAGCACAATTATTATTAATTCTAATGAATTTTACCGTAAATTATATATCAATCAGAAAAAGATGTCGACGCAGCCCAACAATCCTTTACACGGAAAAACACTTGAAACCATCCTGAACGAATTGGTTGACTACTATGGCTGGGAACAAATGGGGTACCATATTAATATAAACAGTTTCAGATTTGAACCCAGTGTGAAGTCGAGTCTGAAGTTTTTGCGCAAAACGCCTTGGGCAAGGAAAAAAGTAGAAGACTTGTACATACAAATGCTTGATAGAAAATAATATTCTTCTGTTCATCATCTTCGTCACTCAACAGCTTATAAACGATGTCATTTGTCGATTACTATCAGATACTCGGTTTGCAAAAAACAGCAACCGATAAAGAAATTAAAAATGCGTACAGGAAGCTGGCAAGGAAATAC
The DNA here is from genome assembly GCF_003383615.1 of Dyadobacter luteus. Classification (GTDB taxonomy): domain Bacteria; phylum Bacteroidota; class Bacteroidia; order Cytophagales; family Spirosomataceae; genus Dyadobacter; species Dyadobacter luteus. Next base: position 42,877 of record NZ_QNUL01000001.1, on the reverse strand, counting down.
CATCCCGACCTGAACCCTGACGATAAAGAGGCCCAAAAGAAATTTCAGGAATTGAACGAAGCCAACGAAGTGCTGAGTGATCCTGAGAAGAGGAAGAAATATGATCAGTACGGAAAAGACTGGCAGCACGGCGAGGAATATGAACGCGCCCGTCAGTCGCGGTCGCGTGCTCAGGAGAGTTCCTGGTATTCAGGAAATGAAGGCGGCGGTTTTTCAGATTTCTTCGAATCTATGTTTGGATCATCCGGTGGTTATGGCGGACGTCAGGCCCGGTTCAGAGGGCAGGATTATAAATCTGAGCTTCAGCTTAATCTGGAGGATGCTTATACTTCGCACAAGCAAACGCTTACGGTCAATGGTAAAAATATAAGGATTACGGTTCCTGCAGGAGTTGAAAACGGACAAACAATAAAAGTCGCCGGACATGGCGGACCTGGAGCGAATGGAGGCCCGAATGGTGATTTGTATATCACATTTGTCATTTCCGCGAGCGACAGGTATCGAAGAAGCGGGAATGACATTCATGTAAAAGAAGATATCAGCCTGTATACGGCCGTATTGGGAGGTGAATTGGTGATAGAAACTTTGAGTGGGAAGGTGAAACTTCCTGTTAAGCCGGAAACCCAGAATGGCGCTGTTGTGAGATTGAAAGGAAAAGGATTCCCTGTATACAAACGGGACGGTGAGTTCGGAGATTTATACATCACCTTTAATATTTTGATTCCCACTAATCTTACTGATAAACAGAAGGAACTGTTCACGGAATTATCAAAATCTTAAACCTTCGTAGCAATGGAAAAGGATCAGTTGATTGCCACCGATAAGTTTTGCATATACTACAATGTGAGTGAGCCATTTATAGAGTCTTTGATTTCGATGGGGATGATTGAAACTGTGATTGTCAGCGAGATAAGCTACCTGAAAATCCCTCATTTAACTCAGATTGAAAGAATGATCAGGCTGCATGACGAACTGGATCTGACACCGGAGGGTATTGAGGTTGTTCATATTTTGCTTGAAAAAATTGGCGTTCTGAACGAAGAGTTAATGGCATTGAAAAACCGTATCCGATTTTACGAGCCATGAGGGCATTTACGGATAAACCATAAAATGCCCGATTACAACTGTATCTTTACAGTCTTATTTATCAGATCAGGCGAACACCAATTGCCTGCAAACGTGTTTTTATGAAATTTGAAGATTATCGCATTGCGAGTGAGATAAAGAAAAACCTGGTCGAGGCCGGATTTAAGAAACCCACCGATATTCAGTTTAAAGCTATTCCTGCTATTTTAAAGGGTGAAGATGTACTTGCGATAGCACAGACAGGTACTGGGAAAACTGCCGCTTTTGCCATTCCTATTGTGGATGTTTTGAATAGCAGAAAGGTGTCGTCAAGAGCAGAAGGGATCAAATGTGTGGTGATGGTACCCACAAGAGAGTTAGCTATACAGATTACAGGGGTTTTTGAAAAAATTGCAAAGCATACCAAAGTAAAGGCATTCAGTGTATTCGGAGGCGTGGAACAAGGCCCTCAGATCGCTCAGCTCGAAAAAGGTATTGATGTGCTTATATCTACACCAGGAAGAATGTTTGACCTGGTAAGTCAGGGACACATTAAATTAAATCTGGTTGAAATGCTCGTGCTGGATGAAGCCGATCATATGTTGGATCTGGGCTTTATCAAAGATATTCAGGACCTTGTTAAGCACCTGCCCAAGAACAGGCAAACCCTGTTTTTCTCTGCTACTATCAATGAGAAAATTAAGAAGCTTGCCTATTCGCTGGTGAAGAATGCGATACGTATTCAGATATCCCCTAATAATCCCGTTGCCAGAAATATTACCCATTCCGTTGCTTTCGTGGGTATGGACGACAAACGCTTTTTCCTGGAAAGGGTCATCAAGGAAAATCCGGAAAGCAAGATATTGGTTTTTGTGAGAACGAAAGTGAGAGCTGAAAGGGTATGCAGTGCTTTGGATAGGATGGGATTAAAAAGTGCTACTTTACACGGCGACAAAGAACAGGCAGATCGGTTGACCGCATTAAACGAGTTTAGAAGTGGTAAAGTGAAGGTATTGGTTGCGACGGATATCAGTTCACGCGGAATTGATATTGCCAATGTCGACTATGTGATTAACTATGATTTACCTGAGCAGCCTGAAAATTATGTTCACCGTGTAGGGCGAACAGGGCGAGGCACACAAAAGGGGCTTGCAGTGTCGTTCTGTAGCCCGGAAGAGAAAGCTTTGCTGGAAGAAATAGAAGTTTATCTTGATAAACCTGTGGAAGTAGTTAAAATAACGTCTCAGGATTATTCAGAGACACTAGACTTCACCGCAGATACCACCTACGATCTGAATGCGCTTATGAAAGAAGTGGAAGATTACGAAGGAAGCAGGAAGAAAAAGAAGAAGAAGTAAAACGAAGAAAGGGGCCTTTAAATGGCCCCTTTCTTCGTTTTAAACTCTTGTTGATTTATTCAACCGGAAGAATTTGTCCGCGGTATTCTTTAGTAGGATTCGCTGCCGTAGTGATGTTAACATAAAGCTGACCAACCAGCAAAGCAGTTACTTCAACGTCCGAAAGTGCACGCGTTTTGCCTGTTACCTGAGAAGTTGAGAAACCTGACAGCGGGAACAAAGCAGAACCTCTCTCCCAACCCGGATCAGCTCTGTTGATCGCTACAGCTGTTGGTGTTACACCACTATAAGAAATGTTGTAGGTAAGTTCTTTGGTAACTTTATTGTATTCAAAAGCGCCTGTGCCCACAGCTGGCTGAACGTTGATTGCTGCTGTAAATTTCACAATATCATCCTTGTGAGGTCCTTCCTCTTTGCAGGACATTACAGAACCCAGCACGGCAATACTCATCATAAACAGTAAAAAACTTTTCATCGGCTTTTTCATACATCAATTAATTTAAAAAAAAGTTAACCCTTAAAACTAAATATAAACTTATCAGTTACAAAAATAATACCAGCATCCATAGTTCAGATGCCTAATAGGTCATTTTTACGTATATAAACGATTTTATTGTTCCAAATTACTCTGTTCCAATGGTCCACAGAACCGAACAACGTGAGCTTATGACCTTTTTTTACCACTTCCACCACTCCCGATGCCGATGAAGGCTCCTCTCTGAGAAATGTGTTATCACTGGCGATTACAGCAGTTCTATATAGTGATGGAGCATTTATCATTGCAAGAATGATCAGCAGATACACCAGCGTAGAGACCTTATGAATCCATAAAATTGACTCGTGCCGTTTCGTTTTTAATACCATAATAAAAACGATGTATGCGCCCAAAGTTAGGAGCAATATTGGAATGTACTCCCCATATCGGCGATAAAAAATTATAAAATAATTGTAATCGTCGAATTCATAGCCAGTTAAATTTTGCTCTTTCGCCAAATTATCCATTTTTTCAAAAAGAGCTCTGGAAGGTTTTGTAAGGGCAAGTTTACTTAGGTAATAGAGACAGGAAGTGTAATTATTTCTCTTTTCTGACAGAAAGGCCAGCTTCAAAAGCAGGTTTGGATTATTTTTTTCGTTGTTTTGAAAATTTTTTTTGTACAAAATTTCTGCCTCCGTATACTTGGCCATAGCAAACAGAGAATCAGCAGATTTTAACTCTTTTAAACTAGCTGAAATTACCGGATTTTGGAAAGAAAAAAGGGTAGTCAGGAAGAAAATTGACAGTTTTTTATTGAACAGGATTTGCATTATACTTTTAAGAATTCTACTTTTGCATCGCAATTAAGGAAAACGCAACGGCTAATCCAACAAATTGTGAGATTCATTGAAATAAGAAAAATTAAAAAATGTACTTCTGAATAACAGAAATACACTTCTTCCCTGGCTCAGTCGGTAGAGCAATACAAGTCTGCAGGTAGTTGCAGTGTAGAGGTAAGGGTTCAAGGCCCTTGGGACAGACAACTGTGTTGGACAGCAAATCAACAATGATTCCGTAGCTCAGCTGGTAGAGCAATACACTTTTAATGTATGGGTCCTGGGTTCGAATCCCAGCGGGATCACAAAAACTGAAGTCGAACAGTTTCAAAATAAACCGATAATGATTCCGTAGCTCAGCTGGTAGAGCAATACACTTTTAATGTATGGGTCCTGGGTTCGAATCCCAGCGGGATCACAAGCGCCTCAAAAGGGCGCTTTTTTTTTGAAAGTCTCTCACCGTGCACCCATAGTATTCCCTGGATATCAGATTCAGCTAAGTTTTGGATCAAGTCATAATGTTGTGGAAATTGTTGCATTTATCCATTTGTACACATTCGTGAGAGCTTTTACGACCACAGAGGTTGTCTGTTTATCATATTGTTAGTTATACAATAGGTCTCACAGCGCTGGTTAAAACAAAACGGAGGTTATGATTGGACTAATACCTTGGTATTTTTGAAAATCTATTCAGAAGCTGAAAATATGGATTTTTCTTGCTGGATGCTGCCCTTTTTCTAACGTGAACTTTGCTGTAATCCGTGGGTAACTCTTAGCCTAATCCGGGGTTTCACAGTAGATGCTCTTTCAATTCTTCTCGCAATTTATAATAATATTGTAACTTATTTTCGAGCATCATCTCTTTTGAAATGGTCGGTCGTATCCTGTCGGGAGCATCGAAATCTTGGGTTATTACTTTGATCGTAATAGTGTCCCCTTCCTTCAATTCCTGTTTTACCCATTCCGGATATTCGCCTGAAACCGAATTAAGTCCGGAGACTGTAAGACGTACTTCATCTGGTTCGTTTATCCGGCGCAATGAATCGAGTATGCACGTAACGACGTGGCCATCGGTATCAATTCCCGCCTTGCACAACTGTTCTCCATTTACTTGAACTTCGAAGCCATAGCTTGACATACTGCTCAATTCGGTAAGTTTTTTATTTTTTGAAATAAATATCATCTCAAGAGAATGATATTCCTAACGCCTAACAAAATGGCAATGATTCAATAATATACCGCTTGGCTATTAGGAGCCAGATCTTAATATATCGTCCTAGATTACAAATACCATCCGAAGATCGCAAACCAGCAAGACACTTTTCGGTTTATTGGCAAGCGAGGCATTGTAGTTGTATGGGAGAATTACGTTATCGCCACATCTCCAAAGTGAGCGTCAAAAACGAAACCTTGAGATTACAGGAAATTCTTATCAACTTTGAGTCAGTAAGCACCGATGAATAACTACTCGGCTCTTGAATCGTTTAACTATCCCCTTCGCTATGCGCTGGATATTTCCATCCGACAAAGATTTAAGAAAGAATGATATGTTAGATCGATTCGATCTAATTTTTAAAACACCTTTGAAATGGATATATCTTTTTTTTATCTTATTTGCGTTATTTCTCTATTGGTTAATTTGCCATCTTAATGTCGATGCGACTTTAAGTAGAAAAGGAGACACTCAACTGCATCGTCCTAACACTACTCGGTGAAGCGAGTGTTCACTCCCCTTTTTAACTCTAGCCATCGATGCCAACTTTACCGTCACGGCTGTATTGCAAATTAAGATGCAGTGAAACAATATTCCCGGGCTAAATATATACTGTCAGACGAACACAGGCTGACTGAACAAGAAGTAACGTGTCGACGAAGATAAAAGTACCATCGGTCAAGCTAGTAATTGTTATCCCCTTAATGGTACAACTCAAACAACGATTGCTAATCTCATACCGCTTTTTTCTAATGTTGCAGGATCATGTTTACCCTGCCCGTACCTACAATCTCTGGTAGATAGATTGGTAATGTGCCCTGCTTAAATCATCCTCCACTCCTGCTTGCGGAGACTCTTTTGTACCAACTGTCAATGGCACACATTTTTCTAGGACAGCGAATCAATAGAATTCTACCTTTCACATTTATCTAAAATCTCTAATGAAATCAGTTCGAAATACCTTATTGTGTTCCATCGTGGCCACATCCACAATGACACTGTTCAGCTACAGCATTTCGAAAAAAGAAGGCGAAAATTTCGAAGAGCCCAAGCTGCTTGGAAACTTTGTAAAAAAGACTTTTCAAACAAGCAAAAAAGCATCAGCGTTTTCGGGGTGGGGATTGCATTACCTCACCGGAGTCGTCTTTGCAGTGGTTTACAAATTGCTTTTGGGTTCCGCAAATAAACGACCGTCTGCTGCAAACGGGCTTTTGTATGGCACATTAGCTGGAGGAGCCGGGGTGGTCTCATGGGATATTTTATTCAAAAACCATCGCAATCCTCCCCAAACTGACAGGAAAGGTTTCTATACCCAACTGGTCATTGCGCATATCATTTTTGGATTGACGTTATCGGCTTTCAGAGAAAAGAACAGATAACAAAATGTATCCAATTTTTATCAAAAATAGCAGAATAGCAGATGTGAAGCGGTAACTCTCCTCTTTCAGAAGTACCGCATCAACAGGCGGGCAAATTTGTTTTTCTGACTTTTCGAAATAAGCTGCTGTCCATTCACAATCGCAACTGCGGATTCAAGGTGTAAAACGCGACTGTATTTGCTGGCAAAGTCATGGTCCCAAATACCGGAGTGGTGCCAGATTTCAGTATGATCCCAATCAGGCCGGTCGATAACAGGATACATACAAACGCCCAGTAGTGGTAGATTTCGTTCGAGAAATTTAGCGCATTCCTGAGAAATCATATTAATCCAAAGGGGCCTGTCTTCCTTAGGATGACCTGTTTCTGAAAGCATAAAAGGCTTTTGGTACCTGAGGTAAGCTGCTTGAAGCAACTCAGCAAGGCCACGCCAGCGGGGATCTGGCATGGGCGCATTCCAGCACAAAAACTCATGAAAGCAAATGCAGCCAGCTCATCCATGCAGTCGTAGATGGTCATTGCAGGACCAAACATCCCCGAAAACTCGTAGGCCATTGGTGTGTAATACCAAAAGATAAATTTACTGCAATCACGATGTTCAAAAAATGCCAGCAGCAGTTTATTCATGATGATCACCTCATCAGGTGAGCTGCCAGCAGGCAAATGAGGCAGGCAAACCCATAAGCCTGGCTGTTTTTTCTCAAGGGGAATGTAAGGTGTGTCCGGATTGTCAAACACGGGTTCTTCCAGGAAATAGACATTTCCTCTTTCAGTAAACCTTGTCATCAAATGTTGTGGGCGCTGAAATACAATATCCCACCTGAGGTGGGAAAAACAAAGCAAGTCTTCTGGCGTGGTCGTAGTCATATGTAAGGCAATTATCAGGTAAAAAACCGACATCGCTCAATAAGAATTATGCCAGAAGTCTCTGGTTTGCTTATCCCAGTCCTGTAGTTTGTTTTCACAGCTGTTTTGGTACAAGGGTGGCGTAGTTGATCAGATCTGATCAACTACGCCAATCACATATTCCCCAATGTGAGCAGGTACGATTTTTAGCGATTAGGCGCCTCACTAAAAAGTTAAACGAACATGGAAAATCTGACAGACGCCACACATGGTGAAGGCAAAGTAGCCGAAGCTATTGAAGAACAAACGGCAAAATTACCATCGGATGTATTCCTTTGGGCAGCGTTGGGTGCCATGGGTGCATCGCTCGCTTTGAAAATTGCAGGAAGAAAGCACACCGCTTTATTTGTGGGTCAATGGGCTGCCCCCTTCTTATTGCTAGGGGTTTACAACAAGATTGTTAAGACCCAAGGACACGACAAAGATGATGAATAGATTATGCTGGTCACTTTTTGACTTTGCATAAACGTGACCGAACAAACTTATCGCAACTTGAATTTTTCCCCGCCGTACTAACACATCAGTGTCAATGCGGCGGGAAATTCTATGAGTTAAGTTTCCGCTGAAAAGTTTGGCAAAGCACTAGGATATCGCATAAGAAGTCCTGCTTGCGGCCAACAAAACTCAACACATTAAAAATCACAAATAATCAGCGTTATGGAAAGGCGAATAGAAAATGAACTTTTGGAATCAACAGGGGATGAACAGATAAAAATACTTCCGGGAAAACCATATCCTCTCGGAGCAACCTGGGACGGGAAGGGCATTAATTTCGCTGTTTTTTCGGAGAATGCCGATGGGGTGGAACTCTGCCTTTTTAAAGATAAAAACGCGTCTGATGAGCATGTTAAAATTAAGATTGAGGAGGTGACCCATCATATCTGGCATGTGTATGTTCCTGGACTTACGCCAGGCCAGCTTTACGGTTACAGGGTTCATGGTCCTTACGAACCACAAAACGGGCATCGGTTTAACTCCAATAAATTACTGCTTGACCCCTATGCAAAAGCGATCACCGGGGATATCGAATGGGACGATTCGGTTTTTGGATATCATATTGGAAGTCAACAGGAAGATCTAAGCTTCAATGAGGCTGACAGTGCCGGATTCATGCCAAAAGCTGTGGCTATTAATCCTGAATTTGATTGGCAGCATGACCAGCGTCCGGACACTCCTTATCACAACACTGTCATTTATGAAGTTCATGTGAAGGGGTTTAGTAAACTACATGAAGCTATCCCAGAAGATATTCGCGGCACTTATGCCGCTATCGCCCATCCGACATCCATAAAGTATTTTAAAGAATTGGGCATTACAGCTGTGGAGCTTATGCCTGTTCATTATTTTGTACAGGATAAACACCTGCTTGAAAAAGGACTTACCAACTATTGGGGATACAACACGCTCGGTTTTTTCGCTCCTGACGCCAGGTATAGCAGCAGCCAAGAGCCAGGCGGGCAAGTCGCCGAGTTTAAGCAAATGGTTCGCGAGCTGCATTCGGCAGGAATTGAGGTGATTCTGGATGTGGTGTACAACCATACGGCAGAAGGCAACCACTTCGGGCCAACTTTATCGTTTAAAGGACTGGACAATGCTTCCTACTATCGTTTGGTGCATGACCAGAAGCGCCACTACATGGATTATACCGGTACGGGCAATACACTGAATGTACAGCTTCCCAATGTACTGGCCTTGATCATGGACAGCCTCCGTTATTGGATAACTGAAATGCATGTGGATGGTTTTCGCTTCGACCTTGCCTCAGCACTTGCTCGCACTTTGCACGACACAGATACGCTTAGTTCATTTTTTAATATCATCTATCAGGATCCCATTATTTCACAGGTCAAGCTTATAGCCGAACCATGGGACATAAATGAAGATGGTTACATGGTCGGAAAATTTCCCGTTGGCTGGGGAGAATGGAACGGAATTTACCGTGACCAGATCCGAAACTTCTGGCGGGGCAGAGATATCAAAATGACAACATTTGCAAACCGTTTTACCGGAAGCCCTGATCTGTATCAAAATGATTACCGCCGTCCTACGGCCAGTATCAACCTGATCACCGCACACGATGGTTTCACGCTCAACGACCTTGTGAGCTACGATCAGAAACACAACCAAGCCAATGGGGAGGACAATAAGGATGGCGAAAACAATAACCACTCGTGGAACTGCGGTGCAGAGGGGCCAACCCATGATCCGGATATCAGCGCCCTTCGTGAAAGGCAAAAACGAAACCTGCTGACTACCATGTTCCTTTCACAAGGCGTGCCTATGCTGGTTGCCGGTGATGAATTCGGCAGGACGCAAAACGGAAATAACAACGCCGACTGTCATGATGATGAAATATCGTGGCTCGACTGGCAAAATGCCGATTTAAATCTGTTTGCCTTCACTAAATCCCTGATCCGCTTTTGTCAGGACCATCCTACTTTCAGGCGTCGCCGCTGGTTCCAGGACCAGCCTGTTGCCGGTTCGGATGTAAAGGATATTATGTGGTTTAAACCGGATGGTCACCAGATTCCCGATCAGCAATGGGACGATGATATTGCCAGATCCTTCGGAGTGTTTCTTAATGGAAGAGGTATCAGGTGCGTAGATCCGGAGGGCAACAGAATACAGGATGATCATTTCTTTATAATATTTCACACGGGAGGCGAGGATGTGGATTTTGCCCTTCCAAATGAAGAGTGCGGATCTGAATGGCGTATTGTAATTAACACCGCCGAAAATTTTATTGGTGAAAGCAAGCAGTCAATCTGCAATACCGATACCCTGCCTGTAATTGCCCACAGTGTGGTTGTACTAAAATGTCAGGCTGTTCACTCACAACATAATGATTAAGATATGGAATTTATAGACGGCCTCGGTTTGGTTGCAGGTATTTGCACATCCTCTGCTGTGATACCGCAGCTGGTAACGACGATCAAAAAGAAAAAAGCGAGCGAAGTATCCATGACCATGTTTATTGTTTTGCTCACCGGTAACGCGCTGTGGGTTTATTATGGTTTCGACAAAAAAGATATTCCCATCATCTCAACGAACCTATTCACAATATGCCTCAACATAGCCATGCTCTTTTTGAAATTCAAGTACAAGGACAATAAATAGGTTGCTAAAATGTGGATAGATACTGACCCGGCACGGGAAAATCTCAGGAAAATTGAAGTGTAAATCCTGAATGAAAAATTGTTTTTTATTAATGCAGTCAAAAGGTATTTTACATGTCTTTATGGCACGATAATTTGCTAGTGACGCAGCGATAAATCAACGCTTAACTTTAAAAAATCATTGTATGAAAACGACTAAAAGTAAAACCACCGCAAAAAAACAGATTACAGAACAAGACGGTGAAAAGTTAAAAGAATTGTTCGTAGATGGCCTTAAAGACATCTATTGGGCTGAGAAAAATCTGGCGAAAGCACTTAACAAGCTTTCAAAAAATGCTACTTCGGAAGAATTGAAATCTGCTTTCGATCTTCACAAGACCCAGACAGAGGAGCATGTTGCCACAGTTGAGCAAGTGTTTGAAATAATAGGGGAAAAAGCGCAGGCAAAAAAATGTGCTGCCATGGAGGGACTGATCGCAGAAGCCAACGAAATCATTGAAAGCACGGAAAAAGGAACTTTGGTACGTGACTGCGGGCTGATCATGGCGGCTCAAAAAGTAGAGCATTATGAAATTGCATCTTACGGTACGCTTCGCAACATTGCCCGGACTCTTGGTTACGAAGACGCAGCTACGCTTTTACAGCAAACGCTTGATCAGGAAGGAGAGACAGATCACCTGCTGACTGAGCTTGCAGAGTCGTATGTGAACGAACAAGCGAGTGCAGAATAGGTAAATTAACTAACGAATAGAGCTGGCTGGATTTAGTCAGCTCTATTCGTTAGTTAATTTTAACCTTACTGATGGCATAAGGTTTTCACCCGGGAAGGATCAGTTGCGGAATTACCCTGGCCCCGAAATCGTCAATAAATTTCGACTGATTCAGATTTACATTATGTAGATAAAGCTCCGAAACCCCGGCTTCTATATCCCGGGATAGCCACTCCACATGTTGATCAGCACTATCCGAAATCCGCACACCTGCTTTCATATCCTCGGGCCTCACCATCGCCCCTGCGGCATCAAAGCCAACCGGTGAGCGGATATCCGATAACAGCGAGGACGAAAACACATTATTTTTCCACTGCTGGTGAGCGCCTTCCACCGCTTTATGCATGGTAATGTCATAAGACAGCTGTACCTTAAGATATACAGGCTTGCCCTCTCCTCCACCCTCTCGGAATGCATCTACCATTTGTTTCAGTTCATCCTGCGGACGTGAAGTTGTGATCATCGCATCTGCCCAGCCACCAACCCATCTTGCAGTCTGCGTAGTAAGTGCGGCACCAACAATCGACGGCATGTAACCGGGCAGCGTATATAGTTTTGCGTCATAAACATCCACCATCCCGTTGTGAGTAACAGTCTCACCCGCCCAGAGTGCCCGCATAATATCGACACATTCTTTTAGCCGCTGATTACGATCCATTTTTGAAGGCCATTTTTCAGCGGTAATGTGCTCATTAAGAAATTGCCCGCTGCCCACAGCAATCCAGAAACGGCGCGGAAACATCTCGCATAGCGCGGACACTGCCTGCGCAATAATTGCCGGATGATAACGCTGACCGGGCGCATTCACAACTCCGAAATGAAGGTCAGTCGCTTGCATGGCCGCACCAAGCCAGCTCCATGCGAATGCAGCGAATACAAAAGACTGTAAGCCAGTTCCGGATGTTTCCGGTCGTTGCCAAGCATAGGCGCCATTCTCTGGCGAATCCCCCGGTAGTACAACTGCATATTCTTGTCCGGACCAAACTTTTTGTAAACCTGGTTACGCTGCTTTTCAGTGAGCCGGCCCAGATCGATCTCGTCGTGGTTCCTTAGGAAATGTGCCCATTGAGAAGCTTCCGGTATCGTTTTTGTTTCTTCAATCGCCGTTTTAAATGGTTTCAGATCTCCTGTGGCCAACGCGTAAAACAAGTGCTGGTTAGCATAGAAATTAAACATCATTTGTATACCTTCTCCATTCTTGCCAAAATAATTTTCATTCTCATCAGGCATTACATTCGCTTATCCGAGAATAGCCACATCCGATTTTCGGGATTGGGCAAACTGACGCATATCCTTTAAAAAGTCGAAATCGAGTTTGGGTTTTTCACTGCGCGTTTTGGGCACTTCAATAAGAACGGAACTGCGTCGAGTCTGAAACCCGCAATACCCTGGTTGAGCCAATAGCCGATTATACGCTGACTTTCTTGCATAACCTACGGGTTTGAAAAGTTCAGATCGGGCTGAAAATCATAAAAGCGGTGGTTGTAATATTCTTTAGTCAGCGAATCAATTGTCCATACCTCAGTTTGTACACCAGGGAAAACCATTCCTTTGTCGGCATCCTTCGGGCGATTTTTCGACCACACGTACCAGTCGCGGTATTTAGAGGTTTTGCTTTGTCTGGAGTTTTTGAACCATGGATGTTGATCCGAAGTATGGTTGATTACTAGGTCCATAATCACCCTGATTCCCCACTTTTCTGCCTGATGCATGAACTCCACAAAATCGCCGCTGCTGCCCAGCCTATCATCGACGCCATAATAATCAGCCACATCATAGCCATCATCTTCCCCGGGAGTTGGCTGAAACGGTGCCAGCCAGATTGCGTCAATACCAAGTGCTTTGATGTAATCCAGTTTTTGAATCAGACCATTAAAGTATCCAGGCATTTGAATTACAATTGATGCAGGAGTCACTTTCATTGAATTCGTATTTGACAACCCCACCAACCATACAAGCGCGAGCACCCTCAACAATTTTTTGTGAGAAGCCATTGATACCTTCGTCGCCTGGAGGAAATATCTGTAAACCAGGCATTGGCTCCTCTTTTTTATAGATACTGAAGATACCGCAGGCTTCAAAGTAAACCCGGCCTATCTGACCAAGATTGTAAATATCCTTGCCCCTGAGTGCTGAGAAAAGCTGTTGCTGCGATATCTTCGATTTCGCCATCTCTTCCAATAAAATCACTCCATCCTTTACCACCATGCCCGAAGTTCCCTGGCTGAGCTGCTCAAACTTCTGGCTTTTAAATTCGGCAGAGTTAAGCCCTCGCTGGAAAATCAATGCGCAGAGTAAAATCATCACGCCCATCAGCACGCCAAGTTGCGGGATTTGCATGGCCGGTGAAACAATAGCTCCGAGTGTTACCATAATGGCCAATTCTGAAATCGTTAACTGCCCTCCCATCCTCTTGCCCATTAACCGCACGATGACCAGCAATGCAAGAAAAATGATGCAGGTTCGGATAAATACTTCAGCCATAAATTCCACGGGTGCCTCTCCAAAAATGATCCTGTTCCAGTCCCAGGGTTCGATATCTTCTGTTTTCATTAGCTGTTGATGAGCATGTGTTTAAAAACTTGGATAATGGATAAAAAATAAAAACCAGTTGACAGCGATTCAAATCTCAACTGCGGCTTGGCATTGGACCGGTTGAGTGGATAGATGGGCAAAATGCGATTTGCGCAGCAGCTGATAAAAAGGTATGCCAAATGATTAAGGCCGCAGAAGTGGGATCGCCGGGATTAAGCAAGCAGGCAAATCACTTCCCTACTCCTTAGGCTCCCACTTTGAATTGAGTCCTAATCATCCTTAGATTTCTTCAAGGCAAAGTCGCTGACCGGACGCCGATCGGCAAAGCTTTCTGATTTCAGATCAGATGGTTGGACAAGGTTAGATTTTCATGATGATAGTTAAAACTGTTCTACTGGCTGATAAAATGAGATCAACGAGCACTTTAAAGTGGATTTAACTGTTGACGTAATAAAATTGCAGTATTAAAAGCAGTCAGGTGCACCGAACAGGTACGATTTTATTTCCAGCTTTTGAATTCGCTGGTTTTCACATTTATATAAAACATTTAAAACCCTATGGACATTTTTAGCCAGTCGTTTAGTTTGCAGACTCTAACAATATTGCTGGTAGACGATGACAAAGATGATATTTTGGTATTTACAGAGGCAATTTCCGATTTTCAAATAACAATAGATTTAAAACTGGCTTATAATGGACTGGATGCGATATCATTGCTGACCCAAATCCAGGATGTTGATATTATTTTTCTGGATATCAATATGCACCTTATGAACGGTTTTGAATGTCTTGCAGAAATCCGAAAGCAGCGTTGGACATTGCCGGTAGTGATGTTATCCAGCTCAAATATGGACCACTACGTATCTCAGTCCAGAACGCTGGGTGCAAATGGCTTTATAACAAAGCCGGCATCGCTGACCGAGTATCAGCAAACTGTTAAAAATGTGCTTTCCACAGACTGGGCGAAAAAAGAATCCGAATTCTATTTGGATGTCAGATAACCATATAATTTCACCTGCAAGAGCGCCTATTCGCCTGGTGAAAAAAAATTGAGATTTTGGTTTCGCAATCTGAAAAATTGCCGTTAACAGGAGGTTGATGTGTTCAGTATTGCGACCATTTCACCACGTTCCAGGACTGGCTGGCCGGGTTTTACAATCCATCCAGCCAGTCTTGTGGTTTTCGTATATCTCTCTGAAAATAGGCTGTCACTCACAACAAACTATCAAAGTGAATCGGAAACTGGTTTATTCTTTTTCCCGTGGCATGGTAGATGGCATTTGCAATGGCGGGGGGCATTCCCACAAGTCCGATTTCCCCTACTCCTTTTGTCCCCAACTCATTAATAATAGTATCATTTTCCTCAACAAAAATTACATCCAGATCGTGAATATCGGCATGGACAGGAATATGATATTCACCCAGATTCTGGTTCATATATTTCCCCAAGCCGTGATCAACAATGGTTTCTTCTCTTAATGCTTTACTGATACTCCACACCATTCCTCCCAAAATCTGGCTGCGTGCCGTTTTAGGGTTGATAATCCTGCCGGCGGCCACAACAGTAAGTGCCCTTGTTACATTGACAACGCCAAGTTCCTGGTCTACTTCTACTTCCACAAAAACCGCACTATGTGCAGCACGTGAGTATTTTTTCAGTTTAAAAACATTTGGAACTGAAAGGTTATTTGTCTTGATTTCTTTCCCCTTGTTTGCTAAAATTATATCCCTGAGAGAAACCGAGACTTCCGGATCGTTCTTTAAAATGATATAACCATTATCAAAAATAACTTCACTAATCGGTACTCCCCTAAACGCGGAATTATCCATTAACCCAGCCTTTTTAAGCAACTTTTTACGCAAAGCCTTCCCAGCTGCTTTTATGGCTGACCCTACGGTAGATGTAGTGAACGAACCTCCCTGTATCGGCGCAAAAGGCTTCTTGCTATCCCCATAAGAGAAAACAACGTCTTCCACAGATAAACCAAATTCATCCGCTGCTATCTGTGCCATGATCGTCATCGTTCCTGTTCCAATATCAGTCACTGCACTATTGACCTTCAATTTTCCTTCCTTTGTAATAATCATTTCCGCCTTGGCAGGTAGATGATTTGCTTCCCATATCCCGGTTGCCATACCGTGACCAATCAACTTATTTCCATTCCGCATACTGCCCGGTTCAGGGTTGCGGTTGGCCCAGCCAAACTTTTCTGCACCCTGCAGAAAACACTGCTTCAGCTCCTTACTGCTGTAAGGTCTATCCAGACTTTCGTCTCTGTCGCTGTAATTGATCAGCCTGAGTTGTAGAGGATCAATATTTAGTTTGTACGCCAGTTCATCCATGGTGCTCTCAATGGCATGCAGACCAGTGCTGCCACCGGGTGAGCGCATATCCAAAGGGCTGTAAACATCCAGGTTGACCAGCTTATATTCCATCAGTGTATTGGGTGCCGGGTAAAGCATATGCGACCAGTTCACCACAACCTCTGTATAATCCTCAAACCGGGAGGTTTCAGCAATGGCAGAATGGTTCATAGCCGTAATCTTTCCATCCTTATCAGCCCCAAAACGAGTTGATTGAAGGGTCGGCGGTCTGTGGCCGAAAGTGAACATCTGGCTACGGTCCAATGTTACGCGCACCGACCGTTTCAATTCCAAAGAAGCCATTACTGACATAAACAGTTGATATTGTGGCCTTAAACCAGACCCGAAAGCTCCACCCACAAACGGAGATATCACCCGTACGTCTTTGTATTTTAGTCCAAAAACATTTCCTACATACAGCTGGCTGTTAACCGTCCCTTGTGTTTTGTCATAAATGGTGAGTTTACCATCACCTTCGTAAATGGTCGTTGTAGCAAATAATTCCAGCGGGTTATGGTGCTCAGTACCGTGGGAATAATCGGCGGTTACCTGAGCGAAAGATTCTGCGAATGCAGTTTCGAAATCTCCTGTGGGCTTCGGTGGAGGCGGTTTGAGCATGGTGGCCAGCCCCAAAGCAGGCGTGTGTGCGTCAGCAACATTTTCTTCCAGATTCGTGCTGAAAGTTTCGTTCTCATAAAGCACCTCGACTAACGTAGCAGCATATCTGGCCAGTTCAAAAGTCTCAGCTACCACAAGCCCTATCGGCTGTCCGTTGTACCTTATTTCCCCGTCGTACAAAGGTCTGAACGGCGAGCCCGGCGGAGCATCCATATCGGCATACATCTGATTGAACCAGGCAAGCGACGGTCTGTTTTCATGTGTAAAAACCTGTATCACCCCAGGCAATGCCTTTGCCTTAACAGTGCTGATCTGCGCTATTTTTCCTTTGGTGATGGTGCTGTTGATGACATGCCCGTAAAGCAGTCCTGCGACATTGTAATCGCCGGAGTACTTTGCAGCTCCAGTCACTTTTAAATTTCCTTCGAGACGACTTATCGGCTGACCTATTGATGCTGTAAGGGACATATTTTCAGTTTGATGCGCCAACCAGTTGATGTTGGCAGAGTGACTTTAATATTTTAGCAAGATGCGTGTTGTTATAACCAGTTACCGGGACGGCTGCGCTCCTGGTAATTGTGTTTCGGGGTTTAATGCCATCATGCAATTGCGAACGATTGCCCTTTTTGCCAGTTCAATCTTAAAACTGTTGTATTGGTATCCTGCTGCGCCTGTCAGAATAATCTCTGCAACTCGCGTAAAATTCTCCTTTGTGGCTTCCTTACCTTGTAAAAAAGCTTCTCCCTCTGCTGACCGCCAGGGTTTGTGTGCAACACCACCTAAGGCAATCCGGCTTTCCCTGACAATCCCGTCTTCCAGCTCCAGAGCAGTTGCAACAGAGACGAGCGCGAACGCATAAGAGTTTCTGTCCCGGAGTTTCAGGTATGAATAATTGTCGGAGAAACCTTTCGACGGCAGATCAATGCTTGTTATGATTTCGCCATGGCTCAGGTTGTTATCAATGTCTGGCGTGTTTCCGGGTAATCGATGAAAATCAGTGAAGGCAAGGCTGCGGTCTCCGTGGGGTCCTGAGATATTCACTTTTGCTTCCAATGCAGCAAGCGCCACGCACATATCCGATGGAAAAACGGCAATACAACTTTCGCTGGCACCTAAAATGGCCATAATACGGTTATATCCGCCTATTGCCGAACATCCAGATCCGGGTTCCCGTTTATTACAAGGCGTGTTTACGTCATAAAAATAGTAACACCTGGTACGCTGCAACAAATTACCTCCGTTAGTTGCCATATTTCTGATCTGGGCGGATGCCCCGGCCAGTATCGCGCGGGACAGCAAAGGATACTGCTGTTCGATAATCGGATGGTAGGCCGTTTTTGCATTAGTCATAAATGCACCCAACCGGATTCCACCTTCACCTCTGGCCTCAATAGCGTGATACCCCTCTACATGATTGACGTCTATAAGCGCGTCTGTAGTAATTACGTGGTATTTCATCAGGTCTATCAGATTTGTGCCACCCGCCACAAACTTCGCCTCTGGTCCTTGTTGCACACGATTCACCGCATCTTGTACAGTACTGGCTTTGGAATAAGTGAAATTATTCATATCGTTTCGTTTTTTACTTCCATTATCGCGTCGATTATATTGCTGTTGGCCCCGCAGCGGCAGAGATTTCCACTCATGAGTTCCTTCACATCCTCTCTGTTCTGCGCTTTGCCTTCGTTCAGCATTCCTATGGCACTGCATATCTGGCCAGGTGTGCAATAGCCGCACTGGAAAGCATCATGCGCAATAAATGCCTTTTGCAATGGATGCAACTCATTCTCTGTCCCTACACCTTCGATTGTTGTAATCTCAGCATCCTCTTTCATCACCGCCAGCGTGAGACAACTCAAAATCCGTTCTCCATCGCAAAGCACTGTGCACGCTCCGCATTGTCCATGGTCACAGCCTTTTTTGGTGCCGGTCAAACCGGCATATTCCCTTAGTGCATCCAGAAGGCTAACCCAGGGTCTGAGCTGTAAATTAACCAGCTTACCATTAATTTTTAATGGCACCTCTCGCAACGAAAATTCTTCTTCACAGGAGTTTTGATTTACAATGGATAATATCGCCATGGTGATTGTGTTTTGATTTGAATGAATGTCGGCCTATAATAAGCGTGCCATCCGGGTTCGTCTAAATTGAAAAACGTTAATGTTTACAAAACAAAAAGAACGATAAGTTGTATACGCACTCAAACCTGTCCAAACCGGTAGTACAAATTTTTAATGCCCGCCAGTCGCCTGCATGGGTTTGGATTCATTTCTTACTGTTTGTTAAAATTTTCAGTCTGGCAAGAGTTGTTACCAATACAGCGAGACGCCCATCACTGCTCCTTAGTCAGAGTCGTTCTACCAGCGATTAGACCAACTTTCGGCTCTTTATAAACCCCTGATTTTATCAGGGAAAAATGTACAAGACGCATTGCCTTTTATCCATTCTTCTGACCTGCCAGAACTGCCACCTTTGTAATGTCAAAACGGAACGACAATCTGCTAACGGTTAACAGATTAACTCAAACATTCAAAATTATTGCTCAGATGAAAACTATTGCACTGACTATCGCCTTCATGTTTACTTTTATCCAAAGCCAATTCCTTTTCGCACAAACACGCAAACCCGCATCATTCGGGAGAGAAGAATATATTGAAGTAGAGAAAAATGTAAAACTGCATGTGATCGACCTGGGTGAAGGTCAGCCTGTTGTACTTATCCACGGATGGCCTCTGAACAACGAGATGTACGAATATCAATACCAGTACTTGGTTGAGAAGGGTTTCAGAGTCATCGGCATTTCCCTGCGAGGTTTTGGAAAATCAGACAGACCTTATGGGAAATATGACTTCGACACGTTCTCCGACGACATCAAAGTGGTTTTAGAAAAACTCAAAATTGAAAATGCAACACTCGGCGGATTCTCAATGGGAAGCGCTGTAACCCTTCACTTTGTAACCAAATACAATGGTGCCCACATTAAGAAGTTGGCCTTGTTTGGGGCAACTGGTCCTACGTGGAAACAACGCGACGGCCATCCTTACGGCATTACCGAGCAAGGTGCAACCGATCTGATCAGGCAAACTAAAACCAATCGCGAACAACTTGTTGCAGGTTTTGGAAAAGCATTTGAGGGACAAGAGGGCGGACTTTCGCCAGAATCTATCAAATGGCTGGAAAGTATCAACCTGAATGCATCACCATACGCTACCACACAAGCTATTATGGCTTTGGGTGATCTGGATCTTCGTCCTGTGCTGCCAAAAATCAAAATGCCGGTAGCGATATTCCATGGCGTGAACGACAAATTGTGTGACTTTGTTCAAGCCGAACTGTTAAACAAGGCCATCAAAGGATCTTATATAGTGAAATTTGAAAAAGGCGGGCATGGGTTATTCCTGGAGGAAATGGATAAATTCAATGCTGAGCTTGAAAAATTTGCCAGAAACTAAAAAAATGATCTCACCTGTGAAGCAAATCATCGCTTCTCAGGTTTTTTTCCTATTTTGAGACAAAAAGAAACCTTGCCAGCCACGACCCTGTTTAGCCATGAATACAACCGTTTTCAACAACAATTTAAAGACGTTGGGACTGCTGCATGTAAGTCAGCAGCAAACGGATGTGATCAATGGACCTGCTTACAAGGAATACATCAAAATTCTATATCTGCCCGCTGCCTACAAACTTAAAGTAGACTTTGCCAGTTATCAAACACAGCAGCCGACGCTGTTTTTTATCAGCCCAAATCAATACTTAGAATTAGAAGAGGCTGGTCCCGAAAGCGGATATCTCATTTTTTACAACCGTGATTTTTACTGCATACAGATCCATGATCAGGAAGTTGCCTGTGACGGTTTGCTATTCAACAACATCCGGAACATGCCCAAAGTGGAGCTTTTGGAAGCTGAGAATGCTTTTCTTGGTGGTTTGTTTAAAGAGATGATCCAGGAGTTCCAACTCAATGACAGTTCTCTGGAAGAGATGGTCCGTACTTATCTTAAACAGTTATTGATCAGGGCGACCCGGTCATGGAAAAGACAACATTTGACAAATGAATTGGCTGATCAGCAAAACGATCTTGAATTTTTCCGCAAGTTCACCCGGCTGGTAGAAGAGCATTATAAATCGAAACATACCGTCGCCGACTACGCAGATTTTTTATGTATGGCGCCGAAAACAATTACACACAAGTTCAACCGCCTGGGTTTGCCTCAACCCAATGAAGTGATCAAAAACCGCATTATTCTGGAAGCGAAACGATTACTGGCGCATACCTCCCTTACCGCAAAAGAAATCGCCTACGATCTCGGTTACGACGATCCGGCGTATTTCAGCAGATTATTTCAAAACAAAACGGGTGAATCTCCATCCAGTTTTAGGATTAACTTTTTGGGCTAAGAAGCGTATCTGGCGAAAATAGACGTTAGGATTTTCCATACCTACTATGTATGGTACAAAAAAATATTTTCCTACCCATGCAACCCTGCTTTCTGTTTCCAGTGTCAAACAGCCAGTACCAGAAAAATAGCCCGGCTTATATTAATTCATTCAAATATTTTAATGATGAAAAACTTACTTACACTGCTGATAGCAACAGCTGCTCTGTGGAGTTGTAACAGAGTTACAGACCCAACACCTATAAAGAAGCTGGTGAAAAAATTATTGGTCTTAACCAACAGTCAATTACTCTATTGAGGTGTATGCTCTACCAAGGGATTCATTTTGGGAATTCTCACATAAAAAGTCGTCCCCTTTCCTAATTCGCTCTTATATCTAATTGTTCCACCGTGAGCCTCAACAATTTGCTTTGTAATAGAAAGACCCAGACCAAATGACTCCTCTCCCGAGGTTCCTTTATGCCTTGCGTTTGTGAAAGAATCAAAAATCTGATTTCCGACCTCCGGAGCGATGCCAATCCCGTTGTCTGTAACCTTAAGAACGATTTCCGTATCGGAAGATTCGAGATTAACGACAATGTAAGTGCCTGCTTTACTGAATTTTATAGCATTTGTAATCAAATTGTTAACTGCACGCCACATTTTTTCATAATTAACATGAGCGTAAACAGTAGCAAGTTCAAGAGAAATTTTAAGGTTTTTCTCGTTTGCTCTTACCGAAAGCATATCGGCACACTGTTTTATCAGCAAAGCTAGATCAGTCTTCTCTTTCAATAACTTCTGCTTCCCCGTAAGATTTAAGTGCATAAGGCTGTCTACCAAATGGAACGAGTGAGAACTGGTCCCTCTTATGACGTTGAGTACTTCTGCATCATCACCAGATCTTCCTGGCTCTTCCGACATAATATCTATTAGTGAAGTAATAGCGTCAAGCGGCCCCCGAAGATCATGAGCCACGGTCTTTACAATCCTGGTGTTTTCCTTCTGACTGATCTCCAGCGCACTGAATGCTTTCTGTAGCTGAGCATTCAGGTCAACTACTTTTTCAAGATTTTTCCTAGAGCGCCGGGAATTCAGATACATAACAATTGCAACACCAACGGCCATAACCAGAATAATGGACAGGCTCGTCAGATAATTGGATTTCAACTCATTGTCTTTTTGTAGAAGACGAAGCTGGAAGTTCCTGTGTTGATCGCGCAGAAGCTCTTCTACATCAATGCCTTTTAAACTTCTCTGGACAAAGTCCAACGAATCTTTATGATGAAGGTAATCTTTCATAAAATGTACGGCCCTACTGTAGTCCCCTTTTTGCTCGAAATACTGAGATTGAAGTAAATACCAATCGTTCCATATCTCATGGTGGGACCTACTTTTTCCCCTACCCGCTTTTAAATCCTGCTCTAATTCAGATAAAATCTGCTTGGCATGCGTGGTTTTATTTATTTTAAGATAAAGTCTGGCCAATTTGACCTTTGCGGTCTGCGCATCCTCAATTCCAAAACCAGGTCTGTCATTGAGTGAAATGTTTAGTTTCAAATGTTTTTCAGCCTCTTCAAACTGCCCCATTGATGCATAAGCTCCGCCAAGATTTCCTTCTACTACCGCTCTGGCAACAGTAATGTAATCCTGTCTCGAGGGATGATTCTCTTTTTGCGACAGAATAAACTGTAAAGCTTTTTGATAGTGATGCACTGCTGAGTCGAGTTGCCCTGACTTTTCAAAGCATAGCCCTATTGAATTCCGGATACTTTGGGGCAGAATAAAGGAATATTGAAAAGAGGAAGATTTACAATTTTCAGCTTCGGAAAGCGCCTGACGTAGATAGGGAATCGCCTTGACAAAATCACCTTGTCGAAAACGGATAATGCCAAGAGCATTACTAAAATCACTCAGGCTGCAACTATCCAATACACCCAAAGCAAACGACCGGCCGTTATAGTAATATTTAAATGCTTCACTATATCGCTGTTCATCCTTCAGAACAGATGCCATTTGGTAAAGTGATTGCGCATACTCGGAGCTCATAATTTCCTTGTTGTTTTCACTAACCGAAATCATACTATCAATATATGCCAAACGCAATTTAAAGTCCTGACGGTAGTAAGTGTAGAAGTTCATCTTGGAGTGATACATCTTCCACAGTGCCTGTTCACTTACCTTTGTTCTTGAAGCATATACCGAATCCAGATATTCTAACGACATCTCAGGTTTACTTGAAGACATCATTTTCATAGCATGTTCTGCTGCACTATCGGCCCACGATCCGTCTTCCGGCCCAACAGATACACCAGATTTGCAAGAAAAAAATAGAATTGTAATCAGCAGCGTAAAGATTAATCTCATTAAATTTCTTTTAGGGATGATACGGCCTTTTAGTGGCGAAAATAGAAATAGTTTTATCAACTTCAAGCGAAGGCAGGATCTTGCAAAGAAACTAATTTGTCTATTTGGTTACACTACAAACCTAAATATGATCGGCCAAAAGTACCCCAGAAAGCAATACGGCCATTAAGTGAGCTATCGGGTAACATGTGTTACTTTTAAAATCATTAGATCATAATCCCCGTATTATGCATCTTCCGTGGACATTTGTCTAAAAATCAGTACAGCAGAAGCGTACATCGGTCGAAGTAAATAAACTAATTTCTACAAAACTTACAATGCCATAGTATTAAGCCTATAGTAATGATTTCGAAAGTTCATATCTTGCCGCTACCTCGTTCACCATAGCCCCAAGTTAAACTTTGGAATATTTTTATCAAGCAATAGTTGAGCATTCCCCCAACGGTATGGTGCTTCTGAATCAAGAAGGTCAGGTTGTTTTCATAAATCCAGCCGCCACCAGCCTACTTGGCCTAAAAGCAGCTGCTGTCATAGGTAAAAAGATGGATGGACTCGTTGCATTCCATCATCCAAAAGATGGGGGGATTTATGAACTAACTGAGCTTCCCTACGCAAAAACTCTTGTCACAGGCGCCAACTTTAAAGACGTGACTATGGGCTTGAAGATTGGACAGAATCCGGAAAGGTGGCTTTCTGTAAGCTCTGACCTGCTGCTGAAAGAAAATGAAGAAATACCTCAGGTACTGATTACTATTACAGACGTTACTGCTCATGTACAGGGTGTGCTTAACAGCCAGACGAGAGAAAAGCACTTGCACTCAGTAATTTCGGCAATGGATGATATTTTGTTTGAAATAGCTCCGAGTGGCAAAATACTCAATGGCTGGACCAATTTGCCTGAAAAACTATTCTTCCCATTGGAGCAAATGACTGAAAAATCTGTATACGGGTTATTCCCAGAGGATCTCGCCGATCAGTTCCGATCTACAATTCAAAAGTCTTTTAGGACCAATACAACCTGTGAAATGGAGTATCAGGCTCCATTCACGTCTCATGAAGGAACTTGGTACAAGCTGAAAACAAGACCTATCAGCGCGTCACATGAAAACCTTTTAGTAAACATTTCCGACATTACAGAGGCTAAAAGAGCAAAGGAGCAACTCAAAGCAATGGACATCCGGTGGAAGTTTGTCCTTGAGAATGCTGATTTGTTGCTGTGTGACTGGGACTTGACCAAACACTCGGTTTCCATATCTGGCTCCCTGGCTAAACAATTGGATCTGCATACAACTGAAATTACAATAGATCAAATTAAAAACAGGATACATCCGGATGATCTGGATACGTTCAACTATGTTCTGACAAAATGCCTGAATGGAGATGATAAGTTATATACGCAGGACTACAGGATACAGAGATCTGACGGCAGCTACACCTGGTTGCATGCTAAATCGGTGGTAACCGGCTATGAGTCTGATGGCAAGCCTGACCGTATCCTTTGCATTGGATCGGACATGACCGGATGGATGAATATACTGGAAGAGGTAAGAATTAGTGAAGAAAAATTCAATCAGGCTTTCCAGTATTCCGGGATTGGGAAAGCATTGGTAGATATCCATGGCAGGTTTATGAATGTCAACCAAACACTTTGCAAGATACTTGGATACCCATCAGAAATCCTGGAGAATCTAACATTTCAGCAAATTACCCACCCTGACGATATTTCTACAGATCTGACCTACCTTGCCGAGTTAGTGAAAGGGAATATTGATAGCTATAATATGGAAAAAAGGTATTTGCACAAGCAGGGACACTTTATCTGGTGTTCGCTGACTGTGTCAATGGTTCAGAATGCCGATAAACAACCTGCCTTTTTCGTTTCACAAATAGAAGACATCTCTCAGATCAAACGCCAGCTGGAGATTTTAGAGCATCAGACGTCCGAACTTGACTTGGCCAACAATCGCCTTGAAAACAACCTGCGCCAGCTTGAGGAATTCGATCAGATCGTGGCGCATAATCTGAAAGGCCCGGCAAGTAACATTGCAATGCTCCTACAGCAGATGGAAAACTGTGAAGACACTGAGGAAAAAGAACAGTATTTACAATATTTATCTCAAAGTAGTGACCATCTACTACAGATATTGCAAGACCTTACCCAAGTTTTGGACGTAAGAAAGGCAACAGTTCTTGAATTTGAGCTGTGTTATTTTAAAGATATCCTGCAAGACATCATCGGGAGCCTCTCTAACAAGGGCTATGACTTTGATAAGGTAAAGATTTCAACCGACTTTCAGCTTACCGGAATACAGTATGTGAAGACTTACCTTCAAAGCATTTTTTATAACCTTGTAAGTAACTCACTTAAATACATAAGGCCACAGGTAGATTGCCAGATTCATCTACAGGCATATGAATGCGGTAGTTATATAAAATTGATTTTCCGCGACAATGGAAAAGGCATAGACATGACGAAAGAAGGCCTGCATTTATTCAAATTTAAAACAACTTTCAAACAGAACGACCGGCCAGGCGTGGGGCTGTTTCTTACAAGATATCAAATTGAAAAATTTGGCGGAAACATTGTAGTAGAAAGCCAGTTAGGAGAAGGTACAGTTTTTACTATTGTATTCGAGAAAAACAAATTACACAAGCCCCAGGCATGAAAAATATCAGAGTTACGCTTGTCGAAGACAGCGAGATATTCACTTACATAGTAAGAAAAATGTTAGCCAGCTTTCCTTTTGGCGAGATTGACTTCCAGACCTTTGAAGACGGATTGCAAGCACTGGATTATTTCCGGGAAAACAAATATAGCCCCGAACTGCTTCCTGATGTATTATTTTTAGACATCAACATGCCCGTGATGACTGGTTGGGAGCTTTTGGATGCCTTATCAAGGGATAAATTTGAGTTTGTAAATAACATCCCGGTTTACATTCTGAGCTCTTCAGACAGTATAACAGATACACAGCAAGTTAAAAATTACCCATTCCTGAATGGATACCTCACTAAGCCGTTAAAGAAGGATGAGCTATTCCGTTTAATCCGGCAGGTAGGATAAAGCCATGTTTTAAAAAGCTTACTGAAATACTGAGGGTATCCGAAACCCAGTTCATATGCGATCTCAATAATATTCTTATCACTGCCCAGACGAATCTTTTGAATACAGTCGTAAAGCACCTGCTTTTCCTTCTCAGACAAGTGCAAGGCCTCGGCTGTTTCGTACGAAAAGAAGGTATAGTCTTTCATTTTTCAGCCTAATGCCGTACCACGCACCAGATCCGGATGAAAAAACAGGCCCCACTGACAAATTATTGCAAGAGTGGTTCTAATCTGCCTATGAGGTGAAGTACTTGTAAATTCTGGCAAAGATTTTTTGTGGCATTCCTACTATGTTTCAGACACGTAAACCATTCAAGGTTTATTTAATCTCTTATAGATGACAAACGAAAACGTAGAAAAACACAGACTTTCCCGTCAATGGAGCAACCAGGAAAATTGGTACAAATGGGGTCCTTACCTTAGCGAAAGACAGTGGGGCACCGTCAGGGAAGATTACAGCAAAAACGGTGACGCGTGGCAATCATTCCCGCATGAACATGCCCGCATGCGCACTTACAGATGGGGAGAAGATGGCTTGGGAGGCATTTCAGATCAGACCCAGACACTATGTTTCGCCGTTGCACTATGG
The DNA here is from genome assembly GCF_003383615.1 of Dyadobacter luteus. Taxonomy (GTDB): domain Bacteria; phylum Bacteroidota; class Bacteroidia; order Cytophagales; family Spirosomataceae; genus Dyadobacter; species Dyadobacter luteus. The sequence goes on along the minus strand of NZ_QNUL01000001.1, from coordinate 15,807 downwards.
AACGGCAAAGATCCTATCCTGAAAGAGCGGTTGTTTGGTCTTACAAATCCGGAAGGTAACCATGGAGAAGATGTCAAGGAGTTATACTATTATCTGGACAACACTCCAACGCACAGCAGCATGGAAATGCTGTATAAATATCCCCAGAACGAGTTCCCATATGCGTATCTGAGGGAACAGAATGCCAACCGCGGTGCAGCAGACCGCGAATTCGAGCTATTGGATACTGGTATTTTTAATAATAAAGAATATTTCGATGTCAATATCAGCTATGCCAAAAAAAATGTCGATGACATATTAATTAAGCTTACGATCCATAACAGGGCAGATCATCCCGCGACACTTCATGTACTGCCGACTCTATGGTTCAGAAACCGTTGGAGGTTTTACCCCGAAACGAGTAAACCCGCCATCAAAAGACTCGCTGGCAATAGAGTTGAGATAACGGATGAAAATCTGGGCTCTTATACGCTAAGCTTTCAGACTCCGGACGCGGTGCTGATGACAGACAACGAAACAAATTCTGAGCGGGTGTTCGGCCAGCCGAATGAATCTGTCTTTGTAAAAGATGCATTTCACGATGCGGTCATCAGTGGCCAATATGCGCCATTTGACCAGCATCTTGAAGGTACTAAGTGCGCACCTGTCTACAAGCTGAATCTGCAGGGCGGAGAGTCTACACAAATCCGGTTACGGCTCAGCAGCAACGGGGAAGTCGTACAAGACGATGAATTCGACAGTATTTTCATTCAACGAAAACAGGAGGCTGATATTTTCTATGGGCAGCTGACCGAAGCTGACACGCCTGATGACGCGCTGATCAAAAGACAGGCCTGGGCCGGTCTGATGTGGTCGAAACAATATTATCATTATGATGTGCACCGGTGGCTTACAGGAGATCCGGGCGGGCAGGTTCCGCCCAATGAGCGCTGGCAAGGCCGTAACTCCGATTGGCAGCATCTGAACGCAAAGCACATTATGATCATGCCTGATAAATGGGAGTATCCTTGGTTTGCTGCCTGGGACCAGGCATTCCAGTCTATTGCTGTCGAAAGCATTGATCTCGAATTTGCAAAGCAACAGCTATACTTGCATACTGACCCGCGCTATCAGGCGTCTGATGGCAGGTTGCCTGCGTACGAATGGAACTTCTCAGATAACAATCCACCGCTTAGGGCAGCGATTGCATGGGTCTTTTACCAACAGGAACTGGAATTTACCGGCAAGAGAGACTACAAATTTCTTTCCGTAATGTTTGAAAGGCTGCAGGCTAATTTTGAGTGGTGGCTAAGCCAAGCCAACGGCAAGCAGGACGGCCTTTTTCAGGGAGGATTCCTAGGCTTGGATAACATTAGTTTATTCGACCGCAGCCATGCTATACCAGGGGGAGGTACATTAGACCAGGCTGATGCAACGGCATGGGTCGCGGCCTATTCTCTATCAATGATGCGTATCGCGGTAGAGTTGGCTCAAAATGACCCTGAAACTTTTCAGCCGCTCAGCTGTTACTATCTGGATCAATACATCCGCATCAGCGCAGGGCTGCAAGACATTGCCAGGCTATGGATTGATGACAACGATCCGGAAAGCAATAATGGTTTTGCTTACGATGTCCTGCATACACCCGAAGGTGAGATGATACCCATCCCTATCCGCTCATTGGTAGGCCTCGCCAATCTATTTGCTGTAATGAATATTGACACTGCGACAGCGCGCGCTTTGCCAACCTTCTACGAGAAAATCCAATACTATCTGCATAAAGAGAAATCGGAGAACGCGTGTTACTGCGTAATTGACGAAGATCAGCACAAAGAATCCATATTGTTCGCCCTGCTGTCAGCAGAGCAACTACAGCGGCTTGGCAAATTTCTTTTTTCCGAGGATGAACTGCTTGCGCCAGGAGGTATCCGTTCACTATCCAAAGTTTATACTGACCCGTTTTCCATGGAGATTGCCGGCACAGTAAACAGTATTCAGTATACTCCAGCAGAATCTGACAATGACATGTTTGGCGGAAATTCAAACTGGAGGGGCCCGGTCTGGTACCCATTTAATTTCTTTATAGTCAGGGCACTGAAAGAATTCGGCAATTATTATCAGGACCAGGTGAAGATAGAACTTCCCGTTGGGAGTGGCAAAACCGGGAATCTTACCGACGCGGCAGCCTTTCTTTCCGACAGACTCTGGCACGCTTTCCGCCCGGATCAAAATGGCGAACGCCCTTGTCATGGAGAGGATAAAATATACGCCACAGATCCTCATTTCAAAGACCTGATTTTATTCTATGAACACTTTGACGGCGATCACTCAAGAGGCCTTGGGGCGAGTCATCAGACCGGATGGACGGCACTAATTACCCGTCTCTAAGAAAGTAACTTCTTAAAAACAAGTTCGTTAAATGATAAACGGACGTTTAAAACAAGGTTTACATCTAACATAATCAAATCTGATAATATGCATAATAACACTCTTTTTGATCAGCAAGTAGCAGTTATTACAGGTGCCAGCGAAGGAATAGGATTCGAGATTGCCAGACAATTGGTTATCAATGGCAGTCATGTCGTCCTGAATAGTCTGGAGCAAGATTCCACCCAAAAAGCCGCAGAGGAGCTTAACAAACTTGGCGCCGGGCGCTGCATAGCTGTACCAGGAGATTCTTCAGAAACAGAAACGATTGAAAGAATTGTAAACAATGCCACCGACCATTTTGGAAGAATCGATTTTGGCATAGCCAATACGGGGATGACTGTATCAGGACCATTTCTTGAATTTAAAGAACAGGATTTAAACCGCATGATGCAGGTAAATATCAAAGGCACTTACATGTTCGCCCAGGCCGTTGCCAACCGGATGCGTGACCGGGGCACAGGCGGCAGTATAGTACTGATGTCATCGGTGAATGCCAAACAGGCCAACCGCCATTTAAGTGCATATGCAATGACCAAATCAGCTATCGTAATGCTAGCGAAAAACCTTGTCATAGAGCTTTCACCCTACAATATCAGGATTAACTGTGTTGCCCCGGGTGCGACGATGACCCAGCGTACGATGGGTGATCAGGAATATGAAAATGCGTGGTCTGATGTCACACCTCTGGGGCAGGTAGCGACACCAGAGGACATTGCTGCAGCAACACTCTTTCTGCTCTCATCGCCGGCCAAACACATTACAGGCCAAACTTTGGTAATCGACGGTGGCTGGACCGCAACCAGCCCCACACCGGGAGGCGAAACACTTTAAGTTGCCTGTCCCGATGCAAACCTGCACGCCACGGGCTGATACGGGCTGATATGCAATAAAGGCGCAACGATCAGCTTATGCAGCCCATCAAAAAGCGCAGCAACATCATATTGTTACTGCGCTTTTTGATTAAGAACCTTTGAAAAATCTATCAGGCCTGTATCTCCTTCATGTACTTTTTATTTTTCATTCTCAGGTATACGCCGTTGGTCCATCCAAACCCTTCCTGCACTTCGTACTCACCTCCCCCGGCGATCAGGTTGGTATCTGAGACATTGTATTTTTCAAGCATCTTACCCGAATGTTTAAATTCTTTCTCAATCAGACCCAGCCATTCGTCTGATATCTGATCCGCCGCCTGGTGAAAGTTATAATTACGTAACCCTTTGTAGGCGATCCACTGCAAAGGAGCCCAGCCATTGGGCGAGTCCCATTGCTGTCCAGAGCCTACGTTTGTGGTCAGAAGACCACCAGACTTCATAAAATTCAACCGTATGTATCCTTTCACAAACCTGGCCTGATGATTGGATGCAAGTTTAAAGAACAAGGGAAATGCGCCGGCAAGAGTTATATGGCTGGTGACACTACGGGTTTTGAAATCATAATCCATATAAAAATGTTTCTGCTCGTCCCAGAAGTAGGTCTCAATTGCCAGCGCACGCCGGGCTGCCTTTTGTTCATATCTCAAATGCATCTTTTTATCGCCTGTATGCAGGTAGGCATCTGCCAGGGTCTTTTCGAGAAAATACATCAGACAATTCAGATCCACGGGTAAAATATCAGTTGTGTGGATCGTAGAAAAGTCGTTTTTATCTGCAAACCAGCGGCTACTGAAATCCCAGCCCGATTCTGCTGCTGCCCTGATATGCCGGTATGTATCCCGGGGCGGCGTTGCGAACTGCTGATGCGCTATTTCCCCCAGCTCTATATCTTCAATGTAGGACTCGGGCCTTGGCGTGTCCATATCATCCCAGTAGCGGTTAAGCAAAGCACCATCCGGCAGTTTCACCAACCGCCGGTAGGCTGTGAAGGGTTCGTCCACCTCCGGGGTTTGCATCCAATAGTCGTATTCCTGTTGCAAATGCGGAAGGTACCGTGAAAGCACGTCCGCTCCTTCGGAGTCTGCATAAAGCTTTACCATCAGCGAGAAGAAGGGAGGCTGCGAACGGCTCAGATAATACGTACGGTTGGCTGTTGGGATAAAGCCGAACTGCTCTATCAGATAAGCAAAGTTCTCTATCATACTTCCCATCAGATCCGTTTTGCCTGATTCCTTCAGACCAAGCATTGTAAAATAGGTATCCCAATAGTAGATTTCCCGAAAACGCCCTCCCGGTACTACATACGGGTTTGGTAATGGTATTAAAGAACCGCCCCTCTCCTGTTGATCAGGTTGTCTGGTTAAAACAGGCCATAACCTGTCTATGTGTTTAGAGACAGATTCTTTCCTATTGGCTTCAAATGTTGATGCTATGTGCTCCGGGATGCGGAAGTGCTGCATTACGAACTTAGCTATTTCGAATCCGGTCTGGCCTTTTTCGCGTTGATACTGTGCGCAAATCTGCTCAGGATCGTTAAGCGGGATTGCATCGGCAAATGTCTTGGAGTCGTCGAAAATATGACTGCACTGAATAGCTTCAAACAGGTCCCCGAAGATCTGATCCGGGGACGCATTCACAAGTTCATGGTTTTCTAAGGTGTTGATATCTTCTGTCAAGTCTGGTAAATTTAGGTCGGCAGGCCGACGTGAAACATAATTTAGCATACCAGTCAGAAGGCTGAAATAATGGTACCAGCTGCGGCGTTCCAGGCACATTTTTAGGCATTTCACAACTATAGAGCCATGAAATCAGAAATAGCGGCTACTGGCGTGGTACGGTCTCAAACACACTTTGATGGGGATGTTTTGCCATGATCTATTGAAGATTTTCCCGATTTAAGAGTCTTTATCAGCTAAGGCTAGTATATTCAAACGGCCTCAGAGCTAAAATCGCTATTGTGAATACTGGTCTCTGTATCGGCTTCATCTGAGCATTTAATAGGCTGCTTGGACTTTTAAATTTTGACAATTTTGAAATGAGGTCAGGCCGGAAACGATGAACCAAACCTATTTTGTTCCTCCCTTAATTTCTTTGTTAATTCTTGCGCACAACGCAGAGTCAATTTTGAAGTGCATCTTCCTGTCCATACGATCATGGCCGTGTAGTCATATTATTTTTCTAAGTCTTTATTCTTTAATTTTGGAGAGGTTCCTGTCGCATTTTAGCAGCTTACATCGGGCACCTTCGGAAAGTTCGAATTGACCAACCTACAATAAAATAAAAACTATGAGTGCTGATTCGCAATTACAAATTGTACCGTTCCTTGTCGTACATGATGCTTTGGCTGCAGTGGACTTTTATGTAAAAGCTATGGGAGCTACTGAGCTTTTTAAGTATACCAACGATGGTAAAACTATGGCGAAGGTGAGTATAGGAAACTCGGTGTTTTGGGTTGGAGATGAGGAAGCGGAGTACGGCAATTATAGTCCGGCAACAATCGGAGGTTCACCTGTACGTATGATTTTAACCACTCCGGATCCTGAGACGATTTTCGATAAAGCTGTGAATTCGGGAGCGATTCAGATTTGTCCGGTAACTCTGGAGGAATCCTGGAAGATCGGGAAGCTGCGGGATCCTTACGGACATATTTGGGAAATAGGCTGTCCTTTGTGAAAATCCAGAAGGAAGATTATACTGTCAAAGTCATCGGATTATTATTAGCTAATTCGAGAGATCATTAATAATTATCGCAACAGGCTTCTTCCAGTTGAACGAGAGAAGCCTGTTTATAAAATTATGGTATTCTAAACATTACCATAAGAGTTGGATTGACCGCCGTCAATGGCAATGATCTGACCGCTAACATAGCTACAGTCTTCGCTGAGCAGAAATACAACTAATTTCCCAACTTCTTCCGGAAGACCCAGGCGTTTTGTCGGATTAGACTGTGCGTAATGATCTTCAGCCTGTTTCGGGTCAGCAGGATTTACCTGTTTGAACGCCTCTGCAACCATAGGTGTCAGAATTGCACCCGGGGCAATTGCATTCGTAAGGATTCCGTATCTTCCATATTCCAAAGCTGCATTTTTGGTAATACCGGAAACGGCATGTTTGGTTGCCACGTAAGGAGTCTGGTTCATCACTCCACGAATTCCTCCCACCGAAGCCACATTAACAATTCTTCCGTATTCCTGTTTTTGCATGACAGGAATAACGTACTTCAAACCATAATAAACACCCATCAGATTAATGTCAACCACTTTTTTGAAAACATCCAGGTCATAATCTACCATAGAAGCCTGTCGGCCTTCTATACCGGCATTGTTGTAAAAACCATCTATCCTACCAAAGGTGGAAACTGTGCTATCGACATAATTTTTTACTGCTGCTTCATCCGAAACGTCCGCCACAGTGGTCAGAACTTTTACTTCCGGATACTGGGTCACAATGGTTGCCTTTGCCTTTTCGAGCGATTCAGCGTTATAATCTATAAGTGATAATTGAGCACCATTTTTTGCGGCTTCAAGAGCGGTTGCATACCCGAGTCCCATAGCAGCACCTGTAGTTACGATTACTTTATTTTCTAGCTTTTTCATGTTACCTCATCTTAAATGTGATGATGTAAAGGTCGGGAAACGCGTTTTCAAACAGGCGCACAATCTGACCGATCGTTAGCACAATTTGAACATTTGATATTATTAGCTGGTGTTCAGACTTACAAATGAGCCTGTCGCCTGAATAACTCCGGAGTGATACCAGTATGTTTTCTGAAAAAACGAGCGAAATAGGATTGGTCGGTGAATCCAAGACTATAAGCAATTTCTTTAATGGAAAAATCACCATGAAACAGCTCACGTTTGCTCTCGATCAGAAGCAATTGGGATACTAATTGATTGATCGTGATTCCCGCCTTCTTCCGTAAGATTTCGTTCATCCGTTTCGGAGTCAAGCCAATCTGACCGGCATAAAAAGAGGCGGACCGGTTTTCCTTAAAATGCTGCTCAACCAGTTGCAAAAGCTTCACAATACGGGTATCCTCACCACTTGCCACAGGGAGCCGGTGCGCTGCGAAGCGGTATAAATGCTGAAGAAATGCGGTGGTATACTTTAATAAGAGTGAGGTATCAGACTGTCCTGCGCATTCCAGCAACATCAATGAAAACAGATTCTGTAGAGGCTGGACCATATCCTCAGGGATTTCAATACCATTATTCTCAAAAGGCAGAAATAGCTGGCGAAGATACATTTCGTCGATCCGATGAAAAAAATCGGTAGAGAAAACAATCACCCTTGCCTTAGGCAGCTGACTTGCAGGAATAGAATGTATCTGGTTTTTCGAGATCAGGTACACCAGATTTTTTCTGACAGGATATGTTTCAAAGTCTATAAACTGCTCACCTTTGTCTTCACTGAACCAAATAATAGCAAAAAAGTTGATCCGATGGCTGGGCCGGTGCTCACCAAAAGCGACTATCTGATCCGAAGCCAGAAACTGTATATCCGGCAAAATATGAAGTGGAATATTGTCAGATTTTTCCTTCATCCGAATAACAAAAATTCATTAAAAACTGATGCAATAATACAGAGCAATGCCTGAACTAAAAAAATCCTGTTGATCTCCCGGGTCTGGTTCTGTTGTCAGGAAATACATGCTTTGCACAAATGCATTTGTCAATAAGTAGCCCGGATTATTGGACACATTTTTTTTCAGTATGTCAAAAAATGCGCGCATGGCGGATGTAATCTTGTCTTAGTGATTAGGCTCGGGCTTGTTTGGCAGTAAGTCGGGCTATCTGCTACATGCTTCAGAGGTGGCGATTTTCATCCTTGTACTCATTGGCCTGGCGGTTATTGCCCTTACCTTATCCGTATACCGCGTGCCGTCAGCAAATAAATAGGGTATTGATTATCCTGAATCTTTGTATCAGATTCCATTCTGTCAATACTCGTAATGAGATGCCATAAAGGATGGACAGGTTTTGTTTTTTGCCCCTTTACAACAAACATTTCGCTTCCATACCATGCTTTGGCTTTTTTCCATATGCTCATTGAGTCTCACTATTCTTTCTATGTTGACAAACGGAATCATAATCGGGAAGTTGCTGCTTCCGATATCCGAATCGAGCTTCATTCTGCATTGAATACCGTTTTCTGTTAGTTCAATTTCCTTGACGGTATCTTTACTCAGATGTAGCGGCTCACAACTATACATTTGCTGACCGAAAAAATAATACCGAGAATGAACAACGTAGTGACCGGAGTCGTCCGCCAGACCTGCCAGAATATTGTAAATTTTGGTTTGAAGTAGTAAATCCATTGTTATATCAAATCTCAGATGATTAAAGCTGTAGCTTGTAGCACTGTTCTGAGCCACAAAAATACGCCATAATCATTTCCTATTAATAAAAATTCTGTGATGAAAATTATTTCAGAAAGGCTGCAACAGGCAGGCTAGTTTTTTGCCGGAAGAGTCGGGCTTTATTTTTTCGGCTAATCTGACATTCTCGGGATAGAGTGCCGTGCTGTCAATTTGAGCAGGAGGCCCGTCATATACAATTGGTTTCCGGGGAGATTGAAATACAAGCCACGACAAGATTCCGATCACCAATAAATACATCCACGCTGTTAACAATACGGTCTTTTTCATAGGAGTAATTTATGAACGGAGTGCAGATCAGCGGATGCACTCCATTAAAATTGTTTGTATATCACATCGCCTTCTCAATCTCAGGCTGAAATGGCTGATTATAGAATCGTTTGCCTTTGTTTTTATACAATGCATTGGCAACTGCACCAAAGACCGGAGGAAACGGAGGTTCTCCCAATCCTGTTGGATCTATGTCATTTTCCACAAAATGAACTTCCACGCTTTTAGGAGCTTCATTGTTACGGATCATACGGTAATTGTGGAAATTGTTTTGTTGTGCTACACCGTCCTTATGTGTCAGCGCTCCGTAAAAGGCATTTCCGATACCATCCACAACAGCCCCCTGCACCATGTTTCTGGCCGCATCAGGATTGACCACAATTCCACAGTCCATTGCACTGAATACTCTTTCCACATACGGTTGTCCATCCCGGGTGACCATATCCACCACGTGCGCAGCGTAGGAATTATGGCAAAAGTAGGCGGCCACTCCGCGATTGTATTTTTCGTTTCCGGGCTTGTTCCAGTTTGACTTTTCGCGCAGCAGTTCCAAAACTCCGGCATATCGCCCCGGATCATATTCATTGTTTTTACCTACCGGATTCTCCTTCGCTCGTTTTAAAAGCTGTAACCTGAATTCTATCGGATCCTTGCCGGCTGCCTCAGCTACTTCATCCAAAAACGATTGTTCTGCGGCCGCATTGAAGTTCGAACGTGGCGCCCTGAAAGCACCGATGGTAATGTTTGAAGGAATTTGCCAGCCTTCTGCCAGATAATTGTCCACGGCACCAGCGGGAAAACGGTTGGCATGTATGGGATGCTCAGGAATTCCCCCACCCTTTACATGGAATGCAATCAGATTCTTTTCTGCATCCAGTGCTGCGCGATATGTGGCGGTATACATCGGCCGGTAAATTCCGTAGGTCATGTCATCCTCACGGGTATAAATCAGTTTAACGGGAGCTTTCACCTTTTTTGAGATCAGCGCAGCTTCAGAAAGGTAATGTCCGTAGGCTCTGCGCCCGAAACCGCCTCCCATACGTGTCATTTGAATTTCAATTTTATCTGCCGGCAAACCCAGCAATTTGGTAAGCGTTGGTTCTATCCATCCCGGTGCCTGCAACGGACCGACAAGCAATGCTTTCTCATCCGTAACATGGGCGAAGAAATTCATGGGCTCCATGGTATTGTGTGCCAAAAATGGAGCATTATAAGTGCGCTCAATCACCTGCGCTGCATTTTTAAACGCCGCTTCAGGATCTCCGTCTTTTCTCAGCAACTGTGCAGGCCTTTTGGCATACTCCTGCATTTGTGACATTTGCGAACCCGAACTTTCCAGTGCTCCCGGAACAACAACCTCCCTTTTGCCGTCCCTGCCAGCCATGGTGTCTTTCACGTCACCCGCAGCTTCCCATTGTACCACCAGCTTTTTACGCGCATTCATCACTTCCCATGTGCTGGCACCTACCACAACCAGCAGATTGTTGAAAGTGCGTGTATCGAAACCGGCCTGTTCAAAACCGTCTGCATATAATTGTATGCTGAAAACATCTTTAATACCAGGCATTTTCAGAGCTTCCGCGGAATCGAATGACTTCAGTTTCATTCCGAAAGCCGGTGGATGCTGGATCATGGCAATGAGCATACCTTCTGTTCTATAATCCAGTCCGAAAAGTGGCTTACCCGTAACGATCTTAGTCCCTTCAACATTCTTCGTCGGCTTTCTTACAATCGTAAAATCCTTCGGTGATTTCAATGGTATATCCTTGGGAACAGGAATCGTTGCAGCCTTACCGGCGAATTCGCCATATGTAGCAGATTTTCCGTTCGGATGTGAAAGCCTGCCCGCTTTCGTTGTTACCTCAGAAACAGGCACATTCCACGTTTGTGCCGCAGCCTCACGTAGCATTTGCCGGGCTGTTGCCCCTGCCTGCCGCAAGGGTTTCCAGTACATTCTCACCGAATTACTACCTCCTGTAAACTGCGCGCCCAATTTAGTGTTGTCATGCGGTCCCATTTCTACTGAAACATTTTTCCAGTCTGTGTCTAATTCTTCTGCCAGTATCATCGGGAGAGAAGTCATCACGTTTTGTCCGAATTCCGGATTGGGACATATAAGTTTGATCTTGTTATCAGCAGTGATATGTATGTAGCCATTGATTTCTGTCCATTGCTCAGTCAGATTCAGTGCCTCCATTTTGTCGGCAGACCTGAAACCCGATAACCAGGTAACGGTCAAAAGCAGTCCTCCTCCCGAAAGCGCCGAAGCTTTAAGAAACGAGCGTCTGTTATAGGTTGTTTTTGAGTTATTCATGGTGAAGTTTTTATTTCCCGGTTTAGGATTATCTATTTCTTAGCTGCCGATTTTACCGCTTCCCTGATCCGCAGATAGGTTCCACAACGGCATATGTTCCCGCTCATCTGGGATTCAATTTCTTCGTCTGTCGGGTTAGGAGTAGCTTTCAGCAAAGAAGCTGCAGCCATCATTTGTCCCGACTGGCAATAGCCGCACTGAGCAACATCATGTTCCAACCATGCCTTTTGTACGGGATGGTCTCCTTTTTCCGATAGACCTTCAATGGTGGTTACTGCTTGCTTGCCCACGACAGACACAGGCAGCTGGCATGACCGCACAGCAACTCCCTCCAAATGAATGGTACAAGCCCCGCACTGCGCAATTCCACATCCGTACTTGGTTCCGGACAGATCCAGATGATCACGTAACACCCAAAGCATTGGTGTTGCCGGGTCTACGTTTACCTGTTTCGTTTTTCCGTTAATTTTAAGATTATATGTAGCCATGGTGATTGAGTTGAAATAGATGTCCGGCTTTTTATAATCAACCGGTACAATTGTAGATTACAAAGATTTATATTCTTTTTATAAAGATTTGTATACAAATTACTGATTTTAATACCATTATTACCGATAATCCGGATTACAGAATTCCAGCAGTTTAAATGGGCCGCTGTTGATATTTTGGGTCAGGGTTCTCGGCGAAGCGAGCTGTTTAAAATGCCATCAGCTCACGGATTTACAGGCAGCTATCAGCTTTCGGGAATCCTGCAACAAATGAAGAAAATGTTGTTGTATTTAATTTATCTTTTCGACGAACTACAGCTTAAATCTCCTGAACAACGAAATTATGCCATGGCGACGGCAAAAGTCAGTATATGGGATAACGAACATGACAAGCCCAAATGCGTGTCAGGGTGTTGAAAGGTAAAGTTACTCAGCTGAATACCAAAACGGAATTGTGGCGATTTCGGTAGGTTTTTGCTTGTCGAGTGGCTGAATGACGATGTTCAGATAGTTCTGACCCGTTTTCAGATTTTTAGGAAAAAGAACAGTTTGCCATCCCTGTTGTCCCGGATTTTCCCGAAGTGTAAAGAGTAATTTCGGATCCGTATACAGTGAATCGTTTATCCTGATTTGCATCAGTTTGTTTATTTGCTCGCTACTCCATGTTGCATATTTCCGTCGTCTTTCCTGTACCGGTCTGCTCCCATCCAGTACCAGTGCCGTGGTCAGTTCTGTTAAAAGTGTATCCAGTGCTTTGGGATAAGCTACGAACAGACGGATAAATGGCTCACGAATTACATCGGATTGAACAGAAGCGGTTTCGATGTAAGTTCCTTCCGCACGCTTATCGTCATACGATTCTGCTTTTACAAATAAGCTATCATAACGTGCAGAGTACAGAAACCGGGTATTGAGTACAGATACTTGCTTGTTTTGTCTTGTAAAATCTGTAAAGAAATTGACGATCATTACAATGATGAAAAGAAAAGTCATCATTCCCATCACACGAAGCATTTTTTTGCTGGGAATATGACTGTAAAAGGTATTAATGATGAATCCGAAAGGCTTAGACAAACCCCAATATAAAAATCGTAACAAATTGGAAAACCTGTAGTGTAGCTCAGCTCCGCGGGGTGTTGACCTCACAGCGGGTAAACTCAATATCGTGGCTGCGGCCATATATACAATTAATAATCCGATCGCTGCCACTTTGATCAGAAAAGCATACTGGTCCGGTATCATAGGCCGGATAACCGTATAACCAATAATACCCACCACGTAGCCTAACGCTACGATAATGAAAATAAAAACGATCAAAAAAGAAACAGCGAATACAATGTTACAGCGTCGGTCCAGATTTATGATATAGTTCTGCAGCGAACCAAATCTGGCAGCCATTTTTTCCTGGGTATACCGGGGAGTGAAAGGGATGCGATCATAGTGAATACCGGTGGGGTATACACTTAACAAACCAACCAGCCCTACCCAGAAAGCCCTCATCACAAAGTTGGTCAGAAACGCTGCGAAAAGTACGTAGCAAATTGCTTTCATGATACTGTAGACCATCGAAGGAAGCAGGCCCAGCATCCCCGTTGTATGACTCAGCATATTGAACCGGAAATAGCCAAATGCAACATCCAGCAAGTCGGGCAGCTGAAGTATGGCAAACATCGCAGCTCCGGAAATCACCAGCTCCAGATTCCAGCTTTGAGAGGTCAAGTCTCTTAATTTTTCTTCCTGCTGGCTATCCAGCTCCGTCGAGTGTAAGGGCTCTTCTGTCATTCTGAAGGGTGTAATAAAGCTGAAAGATACAAAAAGGCGGGGAAAAATATCTTCCGCCTCTGGATTATGGCTATGCGTACTTTCAGGCTTAGCAGCAATCAGGAACTTTTAGAGCAAAATAAGCTTTCTAAACTTGAAATTGATTTTGAAAAAAATCTGAAAGACGCTTAAATGAAGAAAATAGGATTTTTATCGTTCGGGCATTGGTCTAACCATCCGGCTTACAGGGCTCAGACAGCAAGTGATACTTTGCTACAATCTATTGATCTGGCTGTAGCTGCTGAGGAAATCGGTTTAGACGGTGCTTATTTTCGGGTACACCATTTTGCATCTCAATTGGCTTCTCCTTTTCCTTTGCTTTCAGCCATCGGCGCTAAAACAAGCAAAATAGAAATCGGAACTGGTGTCATTGACATGCGTTATGAAAACCCTTTGTATATGGTGGAAGACGCGGGTGCGGCTGACTTGATTTCCGAGGGGCGATTGCAACTGGGTATCAGCAGAGGATCGCCGGAACAGGTGATTGATGGCTGGCGTTATTTCGGTTATGAGCCTGCCGAGGGCGAAACTGACGCGGAAATGGGACGACGCAAAGCCCTGGAGTTTCTTGAAAGACTCAAAGGTGTAGGATTTGCTCAGCCCAATCCCTATCCGATGTTTCCGAACCCTCCCGGCTTACTCCGTCTGGAACCACATTCAGAGGGATTGCGAGAACGTATCTGGTGGGGTGCGGCTTCCAATGCGACTGCAGTTTGGGCGGCTGAAAATGGAATGTACCTTCAGAGCTCTACCCTGAAATACGACGAAGGTGGCAAACCGTTTCATGTGCAGCAAGCCGAACAGATCAGACTTTATAAAGATGCATGGAAGAAAGCCGGCCATGACCGTGAACCAAGAGTTTCTGTAAGCCGGTCTATTTTCGCACTGGTCAATCAGCAGGATCGCTATTATTTTGGACAGGAGTCCGACAGGCGAGATAAAATCGGAATGATTGAACAGGACAAACGTGCGATTTTCGGAAGAAGTTACGCTGCAGAACCAGACAGGCTCATCAAAGAGCTGGCAGAAGACGAAGCGCTTCAGGAGGCAGATACTATTCTTTTGACCATACCCAATACATTGGGAGTTGAGTATAATGTACATGTGCTGTCTTCCATATTAGAGCATGTCGCTCCAGGTTTGGGATGGCGCTAGTCAGATCACGCAAAAAACAAGAAGAGCATCTTTACGTGGTGCTTTTCTTGTTTACGATCCCATTAATGAAAAATACCTGGTTTGGGGGCGGAGTTTGATGCAAGGCTGTAAATAGGGAAAGTGGTCTGGTAGTAAGAGCAGATGCTTGAAATAAAGTATTGATTAACAATTAATGGAATAGATTCGAGTGCCTTCATAAGTAAAAAATGCCCGGTCGTTAGTCGGGCATTTTGAGCGCTGTGCAGCTCTCGGTTTCAGGATTGTATCACAATCTGTCGATTACGTTGTCATCGTGAATCGCTCATATGTAGTTGTGACAGTAATCTGTTTTACGCCTTCGCTGGTGTAAATTTTTCTGTCGGCTGTTACCACTATTTTACCATCATCCAATACAGAAACACTTTTTGGAGATGATTGTAAAAAGATTGGCGCTTCTGAATTGTCAGGTACTACTGTAAGCTGTTTCAAATCTTCGGAAAAATCAAACTTTCTAACGACAACCTTCATGTCATAAGCAAAACTGTAGTTGGGATTGTAAGCAATCATTTCCAGGCCGTCCCATACTTTTCCATTGCCCATTCTCACAAATTGCTGCGGCCAGGCCTGCGTAAAAAGGAAGGATGCCTCCGGATTCAACTGCGATGGCTTATAAATCCTGATCTCTGAGTAAGGATTTGTCAAGCTTCCAATCGTTAGTTCTTCTATTTCAGTGAGTAAATCCGTTGAAGCTTTTCCATCCAGATTCACGTCAACCTCTTCATTGCTCACTGCACTCACTATCCTGTATTTACCATGAAATTGCTGGTAAAGCGCGTCAATATTCCTTGTTTCCTGTTGTGGAATTTGCTCATTGGACTTACATCCTAACATCTGAATGAGTACAAGCGTAGAGATTAGTAAATTCTTCATGAATATGGCTATTTTTTGTGATTACCTGCTACCAAAGTAACCGTTGTTATAATTCCTTAGTGGATAAACACATTATGAAATCGTTAAATCGGTTAATTTTTACTTTTAAAATAAAAGAGGCTGTCTCAAAAGGGCAGCCTCTTTTTGCTTTTATTGGGTTGTTTATTTTTTCGAAATTGATTATCTTTAGAT